>NZ_GL882543.1 GCF_000195595.1 Actinomyces sp. oral taxon 170 str. F0386 | reverse complement strand
TTCCAGGCCGGCGCCGTCGGACCGAGTGCTCGCTGCCAGGGCGTGACGGCTCGGGCGCCCGACGCCCCCGCTGCGCGGCGGCCGGCCCGACCACCATATGTCCACTCGCGTCCTCGGTCACGGGCGCCAGCCCGGTGGCGCGCAGCTCGCGCAGCACCTGCCCGGCGCTCGCCGTGGCCACGAGGATCCCGGGCGCCACCTCGTCCAGGCCGAGGTCCTTCAATCGCGGTTCGGCCAGGAGCCCGGCGGCCGTCGCCTCATCGCCGATCCGCAGCAGCGCGGACACGGCCCGCACTCGCACCGCCCCGTGGTGGCGGGCCGCGTCCTGGATGAGCACGCTCAGCGAGTCCGGCAGGGGAGTGGGACTGTAGCGGCCGATCGCCTGGGTGATCTCCTCGGCCCGGTATCCGACGTCGAGCGCGCCGCGCACCGACTCAGGCGTGAACCGCACCGTGAGCGCCCCGCCGCGCGACTCGACGACGCTCGTGCGTTCCAGCAGCGCGGCCAGCTCGGGTGCGGGCCGGCCCGGCACGATGGCGGTGAGGTCGGACTGGACGAGGATCGTCTCGACGGCGGCCGGTAGGTCCGCGGCGAGTGCCGCCTCCAGCGCCGCCAGGGTCTCGTCATCCGACAGCACTTCGGCGTGTGCGTCACCGTCGCCCCTCTCGGCGCTACCGACACCGCCACCGCGTCCGGCGTCCTGCTCATCAAGGCTCGCCGCTGCCCGCCGGGAGAGGATCCTGCCAGCCTCGGTGAGCGCCCCGCCGCCGGTGATCCCGAGCGCCTCAGCCTCGGCCAGGACCGCGGAGATCGCACCACCCGGGACGGTGCGCCGGGGGCTCTGCCAGGTCAGGGCCGCCCGTACGAAGGCTGGGGTCGCACTCGCCCCCTGCGGGAGGTCGCCCAGGAGCGCGAGCACCCGAGCGCGCAGTCGCACCGCCCACCCGGCCTCCAGGTCCGGGCCGAGGACGGCGCGCAGGGTTCCGTCGTCGTCGCGGGTGCCCGTCAGCCAGGGGGTGCGGGCACTACCCGCCCAGGCCAGGGCGAGCGGCGCCCAGCGCTGGGGGAGGCTGTCGGCGAGCCAGCCGGAGGACAGGATGGAGGGCACCCAGGTGGCGCCGTCGTCATCGAGTCCCAGGAGCCCGGCACCCGCGGCGGTCTCGATGATGCGGGCGGCCGCGTCTGGCTCCAGGTCGAGGGCGTCGGCGGTACGGGCCAGAGCGCGCACGCTCACTCCCCCGGTGCGGCGGATCGTCCCGCCCTCACGGCCCCACTCCTCCAGGAGCGCGCCCACGAGCCGAACGGTCTCCTCGGCGTGGAAGGAGGACTCGGAGGCGACGACGGCGCCGCCCACCGTCTCCAACACGCTGGCCTCGGGGGCGGTCAGGGCCTCGTGCGTCAAGCGGCCGCCTCGCAGGGCGAGGGCCACCTGGCGCGGCAGGATGAAGCGAGTGCGTCCCCGGGCGTCGCTGCTGCGCTCCAGCCAGCCGCGTTCGATGAGAGGGGCCGCCCCCGGAGCGGTGCCGCCCGAGCGCAGCGTGCCGGCGGGCGGCCCCCAGGTGAGGGCCTGGAGCATCTCCACGGAGGTCGCCGGGATGACCGGCTCGCCGCCACCGCCAGCGACGACCTCGCTCAGCTCCTCCAGGGCGGGCGGCAGCTGCTCGGCGCTCAGGGGCTCGGCGGCCCACGGCCCCAGGCCGAAGGGGTGCGGCCCGAAGGCCGTCTCGAGTGCGGCCACAGGGCGGCCCTCGATGACGAGCGCCAGCCGACCCAGGTGATCCAGCGCCTCAGTAACCTGCTCGGCCTCCAGCGGCAGGTGGGCGGCGACCAGCCCGGCCAGACCAGCCTCAGACGGATCGGCCGGTTCGCCTTTGCTCTGAACGGTTCCATCGGATCCATCGCCCTCGGCGGTCTGAGTGCCACCGGCCCCTTCGGTCTCCCCAGACTCCATGGGACCGCCCAGTGCCACCACCGCCTCGGCCACGGCCAGCATCGGCGCATCCAGCCCGGCCAGCGCCTGCTCGACGCTGCCCTGCGCCCCGGCCCGGGTCGCCAGAGCCAGGAAGGAGGAGGACGGCGGCGCGGCCAGATCCGGACGCGCCACCAACAGGGCGGCGACCTCGCGGTCCGGCAGCGCCGTCAGGTGCACGGCGAGGTCCTGGGTGGAGGCGGAAGAGCTCATCCGCACAAAAATACGCCCCAGCCCCACTCACGGGCAGAGCGGGGACCGGGGATGAAGGGCACCGGTGTCCAAATCGGTGACAAAGGGACCTGAGCACCCCTGAGACCAACGACACGAACCGCAGAATCACGCGGTTTTCCTTCGTGAACTGGAGCTCGTCCCGCGCCTTTGTCACCGATTTGGACACGATCCCGCAGATTTCACCCTTTCTGGCGCCTCATGGCGCCTCCCGACCCGCGTCCGGGGCTCGCGTTCGCACCCCACGGCTCACGCACCGCTACGGGAGCTCAGCATCCGGGCCGTGAGGTGCGCTCGTGCGGGCACGATGCCGGCCGGATCGCCCCTCCCGCTGGAAGAGGAACGTCTCGTCCGTCACGGCGCCCCGGCGCCCCGGCTTGGGATACTCCCGCCCATGTCCGCTACGCCCAGCGATTCTGTGTCACCGGCGTCGTCGGCACCCGACGGCCCGCTCATCGTCCAGTCCGACAAGTCCGTCCTCCTGGAGGTCGCCCGCCCCGGAGCCGGCGAGGCCCGCCGCGCCATCGCTGCCTTCGCCGAGCTGGAGCGTGCCCCCGAGCACATCCACACCTACCGGATCACCCCGCTGGCCCTGTGGAACGCGCGTGCGGCGGGCCTGGACGCCGAGACGGTCGTCCACACCCTCATCACCTACTCGCGCTTCCCGGTGCCGCACGCCCTGCTCACCGAGATCGCCGAGACGATGAGCCGCTACGGCCGCCTCCAGCTCCTCACCGATCCCGCCCACGGCCTGGTTCTGCACGCCACCGACGTGCCGGTCCTGGAAGAGGTCATGCGTTCCAAGCGCACCAAGGGCCTGCTGGGTCAGCGGCTCGGGGAGGCCGACGTTGTCGTCCACCCCTCCGAGCGGGGCCACCTCAAGCAGGTGCTCATCAAGCTGGGCTGGCCGGCCGAGGACCTGGCCGGCTACGTCGACGGCGAGGCCCACCCCATCACCCTGACCGACTCCCCCGGCACCTTCCAGCTGCGCCCCTACCAGTCCGAGGCGGTGGAGAGCTTCTGGGCGGGAGGATCCGGCGTCGTCGTCCTGCCGTGCGGGGCCGGCAAGACCCTGGTGGGCGCCGCCTCCATGGCCAGGAGCTCGACGACAACGCTCATCCTGGTCACCAACGCGGTCTCGGCGCGCCAGTGGAAGGAGGAGCTCATGCGCTTCACCACCCTGACCGAGGACGAGATCGGCGAGTACTCCGGCTCGCGCAAGGAGGTCCGCCCCATCACGATCGCCACCTACCAGGTCCTGACCACCCGCCGGAAGGGCGTCTACCCGCACCTGGACCTGCTGGACTCACACGACTGGGGGCTCATCGTCTACGACGAGGTCCACCTCCTGCCCGCACCGATCTTCCGAATGACCGCGGACCTGCAGGCGCGCCGCCGCCTGGGCCTGACCGCGACCCTTGTGCGCGAGGACGGTCGCGAGGACGAGGTCTTCAGCCTCATCGGCCCCAAGCGCTACGACGCCCCCTGGAAGGATCTGGAGAACCAGGGCTGGATCGCCCCGGCGATCTGCACCGAGGTGCGCCTGACCCTCGACGCCGGTGAGCGCATGGCCTACGCGACCGCCGAGCCCGAGGAGCGCTACCGCCTGGCCGCCTCCTCACCGCGCAAGCTGCCGATCATCGACGCCCTCCTGGCCCGTCACGAGGGCGAGTCGGCCCTGGTCATCGGCCAGTACGTGGACCAGCTCACCGAGATCGCCGAGCACCTGGGCGCCCCCGTCATCACCGGCTCGACGACGGTGCACGAACGTCAGCGCCTCTACGACGCCTTCCGCTCGGGAGATATCCGTACACTGGTGGTATCCAAGGTCGCGAACTTCTCCATCGACCTGCCCGGGGCGAGCGTGGCCGTCCAGGTCTCGGGCTCCTTCGGCTCACGTCAGGAGGAGGCCCAGCGGCTCGGCCGGATCGTGCGTCCCAAGGAGGACGGCCGCCAGGCCCACTTCTACACGGTCGTCGCCCGCGACACCGCCGACCAGGAGTACGCGGCCCACCGCCAGCGGTTCCTGGCCGAGCAGGGATACGCCTACGCCATCATCGACGCTGAGGAGGTCTGAACCATGCCACATGAAGGTCACCCACTCGCCACCCGGGGCAAGTCCCCCTTGTCACTGCGTCAGCAGTTCCTCGTACTCATCAGTACGAGCGCCCTGCTCCTCGCCTGCTTCGTCCCCATGCACATGAACCTTGTGGGCAGCGACATGTCCCCACTCCGGATGGGCATGCTCATCGTCGGCGACACAGGACTGATCGGCATGCAGCTCGCCGCCTTCCTGGTCCTGTACATCCGCTGGCGCCGGACCCGCACGGGGGCCGCCGGGCCTCAGTGAACCCGACGGCCATGCGCATGCCGGCTCAGCGCACCAGGCGGCGGGCGCGCACGTTGCGCACGAGTATCCGCGCCAGGGTGCGGCCGAAGGCCTGGATGACGGGGTCGACCCTCTCGGCCTCCTCGCGGACGGCGGCCCCGGCGCTCGCGACTGCCTCGGGCAGGTCGGCGGGCGTCGCCCCATGGGTTCCGACGGCGCCCGGTGCGGCGCTCCGGCCGGCGGCCACCTCCAGGGCGTCACGGGCGGCCTTGAGGGAGGCCGCGTCCATGGTGCCGGACTGCTCGTTCAGAGCGTCGCGGGTGCGCCAGTAGGCGGCGCGCGCGGGGTCGGACTCGGGGTGGTGCTGGAAGGCCAGGAGCCGGCCGGCCCGCCATGTATGCACCGGGGAGCGGTCGGATGAGGCCAGGAGGGTGGCGGCCTCGGGCAGGTGGGTGACGGCGTCGTGGTGGGAGACGATGACGGGGAAACGGGTGCCGTCGGAGGTGGAGATCCCGGCGCGGTGGGCGGCGCGGACGGCCTCGGCGGCCACCTGCCCGAAGACCGGGTCGCTCTCGCCGGCCGGCGTGATGGTCAGATCGACGACGCCGACCTCGTCCTTGCCCAGCGCCGGCACGGCCGTGGTACCGCCCAGGGCCTCGGCGGCCACCTGTGCGCCCAGGCAGATGGCGATGGCGGGGACGTCGTCGGCGACGACGCCGCGCAGCAGCTCACGCAGGTCCGCCAGCCAGGGGTGATCTGCCTCGTCATGGGCGCTCATGGATCCGCCCAGCACGACGAGGCCGTCGCCGACCTCGCTCAGGGACGGGATCGGGTCGCCCCGCCAGGGACGCACCATGCGCAACGCTGCCCCCTCGGCGAAGAGCCACTCCCCCAGGCGCCCCACGGGCGCGAGCTCCTCGGGCTCGATGACGGTGATCGTGAGCGTGTCTGTCATGGGTGACATTCTGCCGGTGGTTCGGTTGCTCGCAAGCAGTGACAGGCGCACACGTGCCGCCTGAGGCGAAACGACTTGCTCACACCGACGCCCTGCGGGGACTATGGCCCGGATGAAGCATCCACAGTCCCCGCACCCCCATCCCTTGCGTCACATGGCCGCTTCCGGCGCCGCGACGGCGGCCGTCCTGGGGCTGCTGGGAGCCTCCGCGAGCGCTGCGGCGTCGACGACGGCCGCGGGCACCACGCCCCTGGCCCCCGGCGCCTCCGCCGGCGCGGTGTCGGCGGTCGCGCCCCGGGCCCTGCCGGTGGTGTCGAGCACCACCTTGACCAAGCACGTCACCGACAAGGCGGGGATCCTGGACGCCACCGAGGCCCAGCAGGCCGTGGACACGATGTCCTCCAAGCACGGCGTGGGCCTGTGGGTGCTGACCGTCTCCGACTCCAGCCGCAAGGCCTCGGCGATCGCCGAGCAGACCTTCAAGGACACGAAGCTGGGGCGTGACGACATGCTCCTGGTCATCAACATCCCCGCTGACGGCTCGGCCTCGAAGAGCTACAAGCTGCAGGCGCACAGCAACTCCTCGAAGTTCTCCGAGTCGGACTACAAGCGGATCGACTCCGCCCTCAAGAAGCAGCTGAGCGCGGGGAACTACGACGACGCCGTCGCGGCGATCCCGGAGAACATGTCCGGGTCCTCGGGCTCAGGCGGTTCAAACAGCTCGGGGGGCTCGGGCTCCTCGGCGCTTCCGCTCCTGCTTGGAGGGGGCGCGGTGGCGGCCGGCGGGGCCGCCGCCTGGACGGTGTACAAGCGCAGGAAGAACAAGGAGAACGACGACATGCTGTTCGGCAAGCGCAAGAAGCAGGCCGCCGCGGGCGGCGCACCGGCGGACCAGGCATCGGGGCCCGCCGCGATGACGGTGGAGCAGCTGCGCACCCAGGCCGGCAGCGCCCTGGTCCAGGCCGATGACACGGTGCGCGCCGCCGCCGAGGAGCTGTCCTACGCCCAGGCGCAGTTCGGGCTGTCCGCCACGGACGCCTTCACCGCCGCCCTGGACAGCGCCCGCAAGCACCTGTCGCGGTGCTTCGAGCTGCGCAAGATCCTCGACGACGACATCCCCGAGACCGAGCCGCAGCAGCGCCAGATGTACACCGAGATCCTCCAGCACTGCTCGGAGGCGGTCGGTGAGATCCGCGCCCAGGAGGAGGCCTTCAACAAGCGGCGAGGCATTGAGGCGAACCTGCCGACGTCGATCGCGGAGACCACCCAGCGGGCCGACGAGACCGAGCAGGCCATCGTCATGGCCGAGACGATCCTGGTCACCCTGAGTGCCGCCTACCCGGCCTCCTCCCTGACGAGCGTGGCCCAGGCCCCCGAGCAGGCCCGCCGCCTGCTGACGGCCGGACGCACCGCCCTGGACCAGGCCCGTACCAGCGTCGAGGCCTCCCAGGACGCGACGGCGGTGGAGCAGGTGCGCATCGCCCAGGGCTCGATCGCGCAGGCCGGCGAGCTGGCCGCCCAGGTCACCGGAGCCCGTGAGCGCCTCCAGAGTGCGGCCAAGGACCTGGAGGCGGCCATCGCCTCGATCTCCTCGGACCTAGTGGACGCCAAGCGGCTGGAGGGCTCGGTCCCGGCGGCGACCCTGGCGCCCCTGGTGGCCGACGCCGAGGCCGCCGTCGCCGAGGGCCGTCAGGCCAGCGGCAGCTCGCCGAGCGGCGACCCGCTG
>NZ_GL882542.1 GCF_000195595.1 Actinomyces sp. oral taxon 170 str. F0386 | reverse complement strand
CCCCCTGTCCGAGAAACACCACGCACTCCACCTGACTCGTGACAGTTTGGTGGGGTCTGGGTTTTGAGGTGGGTTTTTCGTTGATGTCGCGTGGTGTTGGGGGTGTGCTGGCACACTAAGCGGCCGGTAGGGTGGGGGTGGTGAGCCCGTTTCTGCGTAAGGTCAAGACAGCCTCAGGGGCGACGGCGGTGCAGATCGCGGTCAAGGAAGGGCGCCGGGACAAGGTGATCGAGCACCTGGGATCGGCCCACATGGAGGCCGAGCTGGCTGCTCTGATGGAGATCGGCCGGCACCGCATTGCCCCGGACCAGCTGGCCCTGGACCTGACTCCCACGCCACCGGCGGTTTCGGGACTCCTCACGGCCTCAGCCCCGGTCGGCACTGACGCGGTTGGAGTCCAAGCGCTCGGGCCTGCTGTGGGACGTTCTGCACGGGGTCTACACCCGTCTGGGGCTGAGGAACGCCACTGGGGGTGGATCGGGCCTTTGAGCAGATGGTTCTGGCGCGTCTGATCGAGCCGTCGTCCAAGGCCCAGGTCCCCCGCGTCCTGGGTGACCTGGGCCTGGAGCCGGTCAGCACCAGGACCTTGTTCCGCTCCCTGGGACGCTGCGGGCAGCGGGGCTACCGCGAGAGCCTGTCTGGGGCTCTGTTCGAGCACGTCACCGCCAGTGGGGGTCTGGCCCTGTGCCTGTATGACGTGACCACCCTGTACTTCGAGGCCGAGCGTGAGGATGATCTGAGGCGGGTGGGTTACTCCAAGGACAGGCGGGTCGACCCCCAGGTCATCGTCGGCCTGCTGGTCGACCGCCGTGGTTTCCCCCTGAGAATCGGGTGCTGGGAGGGCAACAAGGCTGAGACCGCCACGATCATCCCCATCGCGGAGGCCTTCCAGGCCGCCCACGGCATCGCCGAGCTCGTCATTGTCGCCGGGCGCCGGCATGCTCTCGGCCACCAACCTGACGGCCCTGGACGACGCGAGGCTGCGGTTCATCATCGGGGCCCACCAGGTCCGCGCCCCAGGCGACCTGGAGGCCTACTTCCACTGGGCCGGGGACGCCTTCACTGACGGGCAGGTCATCGACACCATCACCCCCAAGCGGGGCTCGCAGAGCGAGCGGGACAAGAGCCGCAAGGCCGAGCCGGTGTGGGACCCGCACACCCATCCAGGCTCATGGAGAGCGGTATGGGTCTACTCCAAGAAACGCGCGGCCCGGGACAACCAGACCCTCACAGCTCAGACCAACCGCGCCCGGGCTGTCATCGCCGGCGAGAAGCATCCTAAGGGCACGCGTTTTGTCACCGTCCATCAAGGCGATCAGGTCCTCGATGAGGCCTCCATCGCCAGAGCCCGGTCCCTGGTGGGCCTCAAGGGCTACGTCACCAACATCCCGTCCCGCCTGATGGGCGCCGCCGAGGTTGTCTCCTCCTACCACGAGCTGTGGCACGTCGAGCAGTCCTTCGCAGATGAGCAAGCACGACCTGAGAGCCCGCCCCGTCTTCCACCACACCCATGACGCCATCGAGGCCCACCTGACCGTGGCCATGGCCTCCCTGGCCGTCGCCCGCTACCTCCAGGAGGCCACCGGAATCAGCATCGCCAGGATCGTGCGCGAGCTACGCAGCCTGCAGGACGTCACCATCAACCTCAACGGCCACCACCTCGCAGCCGCACCACGTCTGACCGACACCGCCAACGACATCCTCACCGCCCTGAGCACCCCACCCCCGGCACACTAACCGTCATGAGTCAGGCGTGACATGGTTGCCCAAGCCCCAGCACACCCCGAAACGTCCCAGAAGTCATGAGACAGCACAGACGTCCTCGGCATCTGGGGCCGGCGATGGCGAATAGGGCTCGTTCCGGTTGCAGGTATTCTCTGAGCCGAAGAACCGTGGTGCTGAACGTCCTCATCGCCGTCTGCGATGACCTCAAGGGCCTGCGGGAAGCGATCAGCACCAGTTGGGAGCAGGTGGCACTGAAGTGCCTCTAATCTGGTGACGAGCTCGCCTGACCCCACCGGCGGTTCCCGGCATGCTGGATGATCGGGTGTACGCCCGCGCTGAACGCGTTCGCGACCACCTTCGCTGGACGGTTCGAAAGGACCACTCCCTGAAATCCGCCGGGCCCCGCACGCCATTTACCGAACAGACCCGGTACCGGTTACAGGAGCACCCTCACCCACCTGTTCCTCTACGAGCTTATCGCAGTAAATACGTTGCGGTCGTTGGGTACAAACAGCAACAATTAGCGACACGGCCATGGCTCCCGCAGCGACAAATAGCGAAGCCACAAAGCCGCCACGAACATCAGCGACTCCAGCAACAAGAGGGCCAAAAATGGAAACGCCAAACACCCCGCCAAGTTGCCTAAAAGTATTAAAACCCGCGGTTGCCGAGCCGTGACTGTCAATATGAACAGTAACCAATGTCTGAGATGTCATTGTTGGCACTAGCAGACCTGACCCGAATCCACCAGGAAGCAACGCAGCAAATAAAAGCAGCCTTAAGTCACAATAGCCCGCAAGGGCACCAATTAACAATGAGACCGCAACCAACGCCTCACCAAATATAAGGACATGCAGTCGATGGGTTCGTTCGGCCACCCGAGGCGCGACAAGATTTCCGGCAGTCACGAGGCCAGTAAAAGGCAGGAAAGAGATTCCCGCGAGTAGCGCATTATAACCAAGTCCATTTTGAAAATAAAGACTGAGCGCGAACAATACGCCATAGAACATGAAGTTGAAAAAGAACCCCAGACCGATTACGCCAAAAAATTGGGCGTTTCGATAGAGCCCCAAAGGCAGCAGCGGGGAGTGCGCGTATCTTTCAACGAAAATAAACAGCGTCAATGTCACAACGAATAAAGGCAAAGACGTGATTACGAGCGAATCGGACCACCCTCGCTCAGGGGCCTCGACTAAAGCGAACACCAAACTTGCGATAGCGAGGGTAGCGAAAAACTGACCAAAATAATCAATCTTCTTCTGAGAACGAGTGGAAACAGGTGTAGGCCAGAGGCCCGCGGCAAACGCAATTAGCCCAACACCTACGTTGACCCAGAAAATACTTGGCCAACCGAATCCGTGAATGAGCAGGCCTCCAGCGAGCGGCCCAACAGCTAGACCGACCCCGCCCGCCGCAGCGTAAAAACCCACGAGTCTATGGCGCAACCGTTCATCCGTTACGTCGGTGGTCATTATAGTAAGCGAACTTGGCAACACCAATGCAGCCCCTAGCCCCTGGACTAGTCGAGAGACATTGAGATAACTTATGCTCGATGAGGTTGCACAAGCAACGGAGGCCAGAGAAAATACAATAATGCCTACAAGAAATATCCGCCGAGCCCCAAGTACGTCTGCGAGTGAACCGGCAGATAGCAGAAATGCCGCAAATACAAGAGTATAAGCGTTGATGACCCACTCAAGACTTGCCGTCGATGCATGAAAATCGACAGACAACGAGGGAAGAGCAACATTGACGATAGTGCTGTCGACGAAGACGATGAATGCGCCAAGAAGGCCGCCGACGATATGGAGAGTACGTCCGAAATTAATCGTTGCCGACATGAATGTTCCTCTCAGAGTATTGCATTATAAACATGGACATCGGAGACATCAGAAGCGGTTGCCTGTTAACTGAATCGGGCGCCTCCATCAACAAATACAGTTTCTCCGGTCATATAAGAACACTCGATTGCGAACTCGAATGCGCGAGCAATATCACCAGTTTCCGCCACGCGGCCTAGAAGAGAACGAGCTGCCGCATCTTCAAGGACTTTGCGCCGTTGATGTTCCGGTAGCCGGTCCCACATAGAACTGTTCACAGTTCCTGGAGAGACACAGTTCACTCGAACAGGAGAGAGTTCCACTGCAGCAGCCCTCGTGAGGGACTCGATGCTTGAGTTCAGGGCCGACTGGAGGGCGGTTGCCTTGCCAGGTCTAGCAGAGAGGTATCCGCTAGTAAGCGTGACTGACCTTACCGCCCTGATCTCTCGAAGTACCATATAGTTGAGGACGAGTTTGTTTTGAATAGCTCGGTGGACTGAAATATCAGAGAGGTCCTTGAGGGGGCCAGTCGGCGTGTCTGCCGCTGTAACTACGACGTGATCGAAAATGCTGTCACCGAGGGCCGCACGGATGGAACCCGGATCTGAAGCATCGAAAGCGAGTTGATCAAAGTGCGGGTATTTCATCAGGCGTCGACTCGCTATAGTTATAGCATAGCGAGCAGAGAGACGTTCTGCTACGGCAGCGCCAATCCCTGACGTCCCTTATAAAAGATCGATGTGATCGGTCTGAAGGCGCCTCAAGCTTTCGTCGACTACATGTCGAATGTGGTCTGGCGAGCTGTCCGCCGGTAGATGGCTGCCATCTGGCTGGATCATGGGAAACCCGAACTTGGTTGCAATAAAGGCATCATGACGACGCTTGCGTACAGCCTTACCAATAAGTATCTCGTTGGTGAAAGGCCCATAGGCCTCAGCGCTATCGAGATAGGGATTCCCCGAATCGAGTGCTTCCTGGATTGTGGCAACCGATTCGACCTCGTCTGTCGGCCCATACCATTGGGACATGCCCATGCAGCCGAGACCAAAACTGATGTTCGGCAGAATTGTCATATCGGCCCTTTCGGAAGGTTGTTATGCTAGTAGAGATTCGAATTAGAGACAGCGCATCGTTATTGTTCGGTCGGAGGTCCCATGTCAAACGCAATCCTCGGCGAAATTCCACACATCGATAGACTTGAGCGGCTTAGTCCAGTCTGTACATACTCCTTGCGCTCTAACGCTTGCGTGTTGCGGACGGGAGGGGTCACCATACGTCACATGCCCCCCTCCCCCCCAAGTAGCCTTGGCTGGCTGAACGTGAGCGGCATCGTGATGCGACCATGTGCACTTGTCAGAGGTTGGCGGTGTCATGAGGTCGACGCTACCCGCGGAGCGAGAGTGTTACAACGTGTCCACTTATGGTGTTACTAGAGGTGATGGGATGAATCGCAAGACAGCGAAGTCCAGAAGTCGGCGACTGGATAGGACAAGAACAGAACTGGCTGAGTTCCTCCGCAGTCGTCGCTCACGGATCACTCCTGAGGAGGTAGGTCTTCAAGCCTCTGGGCGGCGTCGCACACCTGGATTGCGTCGTGAAGAGGTTGCTGCAATGGCCGGCGTCGGGATCACATGGTACACATGGCTGGAGCAGGGACGCGATATCGGTGTGTCATCCGAGTTTCTCGATGACCTATGTAAAGTACTGAAACTCGATTCAGCTGAGCGCAGGCACCTGTATATGCTCGCTCAGAAACGCCCGCCGAAGGAGTTGTCTCAGGCCGCTTGTACGGTACCGGCGGTTATTCGTGACATGCTGTTTCGACTTCCCGATAATCCGGCATTCGTGTTGAACTCAAGGTGGGACGTGCTTGCGTGGAATAGCGCGGGAGACAAGCTATTTGGATTCTCTGATCAACCTCAGGGTGCACGCAACATGTTGTGGATGACTTTCGCTGACGAGAGATTGCGGGCGCGCTTATCGCCTTGGGAGGAGCAAGCCCGCAGTCTGCTGACCAGTTTCAAGAGAGACTTCGTTCAGTCTCCTCAAGATGCGGAGCTCATTCGCCTCACCGAGAATCTCTCGAGCATCAACGGTACGTTTCGAACATGGTGGAAACAGCCGGACATAGATGGAAAATGTAATGGAAAACGAACTTTCACCCTAGATCGGTTGGGTGAAGTTACTCTCTCCCATGTCACCATGACTTTCGGTTCTGATCGGCAGTTGCGTCTTGTCTATTACACATCGCTCGACGAAGCAATGAAACCCTTTACGGAGTGGTTGCGTTCGGATAAGTGATTTATGGCAGTCACGAAACGTGATCGTTTGTTTGGGTGTTGATTGGGAGGTGTCCGAAGCCGTAGGGGTGAGCTCCATACGGTGATGGCAGTTCCCACGGCGACCCGGCCGGGACGCTGACAGGCCTGGGGCGGGTCATCGTGGGATCAACCATCTGAAGGGCTCCACGATGACCCAGGGCCAGTCTGCCTTGTCTGCCGCAGGAACTCCTCGACGACTCCTCCCTGGCGCACGAAGAGGTCTTCCGCCGCCTGCTGCGGGCGGGTCTGCAGGACCTCATCGATGCCGAAGCCGAGCCTGTCAATGTTTTTGTGTAAGTGGGTTTGTCAGAGGTAGGGGTTGATGCGGTCGGGGTAGGCGGCGGCGAGCTGGGCGAGGGCCTGCTTCCAGTTGTTGGTGACCTGTCCTTGGACGAGGCGGCCCTTGGCCTTTCTCTTGTTCGCGGGAGCGCCGGTCTCCTTGGCTCTCTCGGCGGCGCGACGGTCCTCGATGTTGCAGATCGCCAGCCACAACAGCTTGATGGCCGCGACTGGGCTGCTGGGTGTTTTTCGGACACTGC
>NZ_GL882541.1 GCF_000195595.1 Actinomyces sp. oral taxon 170 str. F0386 | reverse complement strand
GGCTCGTTCCCAGCCACAGCTGGGAACGAGCCCGACGCTTCTTTCCGTCAGCATTCCTCGAGCAACGGGAAATGTATTTGCGAAGCCATGAGGACTGAATCATGCGGTCTCGAGCGCTGTGCGCCACACTCGTGTTGCCGGGTCTCGCTACGCCACTGGGCTGTGGTCCAGGTAGGCTCCTCTCAGGCAACCAAGGACAGCGGGGGAACTGGCGGCAGTCCCGGAGCGAAAGAAGGACCATGGCGTATCAGGACCGTCGGCACCACTCGGACCACGGAGACTCAGGTCGGCGTCGTCGGGAAGGCGAACGTCATGGCTTCGGTCGACGCAAGCGCTTCGAACAGGATGATGACCGGTCTCGCCGTGGCTACGGCTCCGGGCGAGACGGCGGTTCGTTCAATGCGCAGAAGCTTTCCCAGCGCCCGACTCATGACGAACGCGGCTCTCACGACGAGTACCGGGTGCGTGATGACTCGCGCGGTGAACGGCGTCGTGATGGGGGCTCCGGTGACAGACGGCCTGACCGCGGCAGCAGGAGGCCGGGGCGCTTCAGCGACCACTCCGAGAGGAAGGCGTCTCGGGACAGGCGGGATGATCGTCGAGGTCGCCCGCCGCAGCGTCAGCGCATTCCCGAACCCAGCATCCCGGACGACGTCGAGCCCGCAGATCTGGAGCGAGGCGCCAGGAACGAGCTGCGCGCCCTGGGCCGTGCGAATGCCGAGAACGTTGCTCGCCACCTGGTGATGGCCCAGCGGCTGCTTAACGACGATCCTCAGGCAGCTTATGAGCATGCACGCTACGCCGCCTCCCATGCTGGCCGCGTCGCCGTCGTACGGGAGACGACCGGCATATGCGCCTACCTCGCCGGCCACTACAGTGAGGCGCTTCGGGAGATCCGAGCCGCCAGACGACTATCCGGCCTCGATCTCCACCGGGCCATTGAGGTCGACTGCGAGCGCGCACTGGGGCACGTCGACAAGGCGCTTCAGGCCGCCAAGGCAACCGATCCGCGTCAGCTCGACGAGATCGAGCGCGCCGAGCTCGCCATGGTCGTCTCCAGCCTTCGTCACGAGATGGGCCAGACCGACCTCGGGCTCATCGTCATTGAGGACGCCATCCGGGCCCGTCCCTCCGACAGCGACACTCTCAGGCGCCTGCACTCCGTGCGCGCCGACCGGCTTGAGGATCTCGGCCGCCGCCAGGAGGCTGAAGCCATCCGTGAACGTATCGGTCCCGAGCCGGCCGAGGAGGACGAGATCGAGGTCTTCGACATCGAGGAGGACCACGACTCACAGGTCCAGGATCAGGGGTCCCCGAAGAGCTCCGAAGTCGAGTCCGCTGCGGATCCCGATCATGGGACGGACGGTGGGCCTGGGGCCACCGAGCCCTTCGCCCCGGCGGGTGAGACTTCTGTGGATGAGTCCTCAGACCTTGAACCTGGTGACGGACCCGTCGTCGACCACGACGAGGACGCCGAGTGGCCGCAGTCCTTCGCCGAGCGTGTTGAGGCGGAGATGGCCGAGTTGTTGGAGGCCGCCGACGTCTCCTCAGATGACCCGGCTGACACAACGCCTATCGAGCCTACTGATAACGCCTTTGAGGAATCCCGATGACCCAGCCCGATCAGAGTCCCGCCACCGCTCCTGCCGTCCTGCTGGGGAGTGAGCAGCCGCTGTGCACCGCCTACGACGTCGCCCTGCTGGACCTCGACGGCGTCTGCTTCGCCGGTGAGGCCCGGGTGCCCTACGCCGCGGACAACGTCAACGCCGCTCGTGCCGCTGGCATGCGCCTGTCCTTCGTCACCAACAACGCCTCCCGGGCTCCTCAGACGGTTGTGGACAAGCTCGCGGCCAATGACATCGCCGCAGAGGCATCGGAGATCTTCAGCGCCGCCATGGACGCCGCTGCGATGCTCGCCGAGCATATCGAGCCCGGTTCCACGGTCCTCGTGCTCGGCGGCGACGGCGTCCGGCAGGCCCTCCTGGATGAGGGCTTCCATGTCACCGGCAGTGCGCAGGACCGGCCGGTCGCCGTCGTCCAGGGATGGGACCCGGCAGTCGACTGGGCCTTGCTGTCCGAAGGCGTCTACGCCATCAACGCTGGTGCCCTTCACGTGGCCACCAACCTCGACGCCACGCTGCCGACCGAGCGGGGCTTCGCCCTGGGTAACGGCAGCCTCGTAGCCGCCGTCGTCAGCGCCTCGGGCAAGGAGCCCCTGGCAGGGGGCAAGCCCTTCCCCGGGATCTACACGCGAGCCCTCAAGCGCGCCGGCGGCACCAGGCCGCTAGCCGTTGGGGACCGTCTCAACACCGACCACGTCGGCGCCCGGGCCGCAGGGATTCCCGGGCTTCACGTCCTCACTGGCGTCTCCGACGCCCGCGACGTCATCACCGCCCCGGCCACCGAGCGCCCGAGCTTCCTCCACACCGACCTGCGCGGCCTGACCGAGCCCCATCCCGAGCCCGTGCGAGTCGTGCAGGACGGCCAGGAGTGGTGGCAGGTCGGCAGCCGTCGTGCCCGCGTCGTCGGCTCCGGGCTCGAGCTCCGGGAAGAGGGACCTGTGACCTCTCCGGACGGCGGCCCTGTGCGCATCGACCTGGACTCCTACCGGGCACTGGCCGCGGCCGCCTGGGACTGGGCCGACGCGCAGAAGGATCGGGGCGAGGTACCTGAGCTGGATCTTCCTCAGATCGAGGTCGTCGCGCCCTGAGAATCCGACCGGGGTCGGGAACACTCCGCAGCAGGGAAAGAGGCACAGCAGCAGTACGTACGTGAACGATGTCGAGGTGAGTCAGGAATGAGCCCCAACGAGCCGGAAACCGAGGTGCGAGACGAAGCGCCGGAGATGGTGGGGCCTGCGAGTCCGGCCGCTCCTAAGCCGCCGGTGCCCGCGCCCCCGCGAGCCGACGCCGTTCTGACGGCTTCCCGTGGTCTCACCGACTACGCCGATGAGCTCGCCGAGATCGAGCAGATGCCTCTGGAGGAGCGTGCCGCCGCCCTGTCCGCCATCCATGAGGAGCTCGCCTCCGTCCTGCACGAGGCGGAAGGCTGACATGGCCCGGCTCATCCGCATCGACTCCGAGCTCGTGCGCCGTGGGCTCGCCCGCTCCCGCACACACGCTGCGACCCTCATTACCGACGGGCACGTCACCCTTGACGGCGTCGTGGTCACCAAGCCCGCCCGTCAGGTGAACCCGGCTCAGGCCATCGAGATACTCACCCCGTGCGCAGACGACTACGTCTCACGCGGAGCCCACAAGCTTGCCGGTGCGCTGGATGCGCTGGAGGAGCGAGGCCTGGCCCCTCGCATCGAGGGCCGCCGCTGCCTGGACGCGGGTGCCTCCACGGGGGGCTTCACCGACGTGCTCCTGCGGCGTGGCGCCGAGCACGTCGTGGCCGTCGACGTGGGCTACGGGCAGCTGGCCTGGTCCCTGCGTGCAGACTCCCGAGTCACCGCCTTGGACCGTACCAATATCCGTACGCTGGCTCCTGAGGATGTCGCTCCGGCCCCAGGCCTGGTGGTGGGCGACCTGTCCTTCATCTCCCTGACCCTGGTGCTCGAGCCTCTGCTGCGGGCCGCAGCAGACGACGCCGACCTCCTGCTCATGGTCAAGCCCCAGTTCGAGGTGGGTAAGGACCGGATCGGGCACGGGGGAGTGGTACGTGACCCGCAGCTTCACGTGGAGACGGTCCTGACCGTGGCCGAGCGGGCCCAACGCCTGGGAGTGGGAGTCGATGCGGTGACTGCGTCTCCGTTGCCGGGCCCTGCCGGTAACGTCGAGTACTTCCTGAACATGCACGCCTCCCGTGCCGGTAGCCCTGAGGACCTGCGTGGTGACGAGCTGCGCGCGCAGGTCGAGGACGCCGTCGCCGCCGGCCCCGCCGCGAGCGCCTACCGACGAAGCAGAACGAGGACCCACTCATGAACAAGCCGAGCCCTTCAGACACCAGCGCTGCGACGAGGCCGGCTGAGTCAGCCGGCCGCCGTCAGACCTCGGAGCATGTGGGAACGGAGCCGCGCCGCCGGAGGATCTCGCGCGTCATGCTGCTGCAGCGCGACCTCAACGACAAGCCTGTCCCCGTCCCCCGGCCCAGTGCTCCCACGGCCACCGCTGTGGCCCGGGCCTCGGCGGCGCTGCGGTCCCACGGTGTCGAACCCGTCGGCCCGGAGTGCACCGACCACGTCGACCTCGTTCTCGTGCTCGGCGGTGACGGCACGATCCTGCGAGCCTTCGAGGCCGCTCGTGAACGCGACATCCCCCTGGTGGGGATCAACACCGGGCACGTCGGCTTTCTGGCCGAGGCCGACCCCGACGGTATCGAGCAGGTTGTTGCCGACCTCGTCGCAGGCCGCTTCACGGTCGAGACCCGCACCACCTTGAACGTGGAGGTCGTCTCCCCGGATGGGACCATCACCCGCGAGTGGGCCCTCAATGAGGCTGCCCTGGAGAAGCGGGACCGCGCCCGCATGCTGGAGGTCGCCATCGGTGTCGACGGCCAGGCCGTCTCCTCCTTCGGCTGCGACGGCCTCATCATGTCCACGCCCACAGGCTCGACCGCCTACGCCTTCTCCTGCGGCGGCCCCGTCATCTGGCCCGAGGTCGAGGCCCTTCTCCTGGTGCCGGTGGCCGCGCACGCCCTGTTCACCCGCCCTCTGGTCCTGGGACCCGAGTCGTGCATGGAGGTCGTTGTCCAACGAGCAGGTTTCGGAGGCGCCGAGATCTGGTGCGACGGCAGGCGCAGTCTGGACGTACCCGTCGGTGCCCGGATCCGGGTCAGCCGGGCGCAGCGCCCGGTGCGCCTGGCTCGCTTCAACCAGGCCCCCTTCGCCAGCCGCCTGGTGCGCAAGTTCGACCTACCCGTGGAGGGCTGGCGGGCCTCCGCCTCCGCCGATGAGAGCTCCTCGGGAGGGACGGCGTGATCGAGTCCCTGCACATCGAGGACCTCGGTGTCATTGAGGAGGCTGACCTCCCTCTCAGCCGCGGCCTGACCGCGTTGACCGGTGAGACCGGCGCCGGTAAGACGATGGTGCTCACCTCCCTGGGGCTGCTGCTGGGACAACGTGCCGAGACCACCATCGTGCGCACGGGTGCCGAGCGCAGCCTGGTCGAGGGCGCCTTCCTGGTCGATCCCGACTCGCGTGCCGCGGCCCGAGCCATCGAGGCCGGAGGCGATCTTGATGACGACCTCCTGCTGGCCTCTCGCACGGTCCCCTTCTCCGGTCGCTCGCGCGCCTACCTGGGCGGACGCTCAGTTCCTGCCTCGGTCCTCAGTGAGGTGGGCGGCAGGCTGGTCTCCGTCCACGGTCAGGCCGACCAGCTGCGGCTGCGCTCGGCCGCGGCCCAGCGCGCCGCCCTGGATTCCCTGGGCGGTCCCGACCACGCCGCACTGTGCCGCCGCTACTCCCAGGCCTACCAGGAACGCCGGAAGGTCGCCCAGGAGCTCCAGGAGTGGCAGGCCTCCGCCCAGGCCCGGGCGACTGAGGTGGCGCAGCTGCGCACCTGGCTCGAGGCTCTGGAGGAGATCGACCCCCGCAACGGCGAGGACCGGGACCTGACGGCGGAGGCCGAACGGCTCGACCACGCCGAGGACCTGCGCAGGGCCGCCACCGTGGCCCGCACCGCCCTGAGCGGCGAGGAGTCCGCCACCGGCCAGGAGCCCGATGTCGTCTCACTGATCGCCCACGCGCATCGCAGCCTTATCACCGAGTCCGACCGCGACCCAGTCCTGGCTGAGCTGGCCGCGCGCACCCAGCGCCTGGGCATCGACGCCGCCGACATCGCAGCAGAGCTGGGTGGGTATCTGTCGTCTCTCAGCGCCGACCCCGCCCGCCTCGCTCAGGTCCAGGACCGCCGCGGCGAGCTGGCACGAGCCTGCCGGGAGATCGGCGGGCCCCAGGTGCAGCTCGCCGACGTCGACGCCCTCCTGGCCTGGGGCGAGCGCGCCGCCGCACGCCTGGCCGAGCTCGATGGCCCCCAGGACACCACCACCGTCCTGGCCGAGCGCCTAGCGGCTGCTGACGGGGCGCTGGCCGATGTCGGCAACGAGCTGAGCCGTGCGAGACGGTTGCTCGCCGAGCAGCTGGAGCAGGCCGTCACCGCAGAGCTCGAGGGCCTGGAGATGAAGGGGGCCCGGCTCGTCGTCTCACTGGAACGGCTCGATGAGCCCGGCCCCACCGGCGTTGAGAACGTGGCCCTCGAGCTCGTCTCCCACCCCGGCGCCCCCGCTCTGCCCCTGGGCAAGGGAGCCTCGGGAGGGGAGCTGTCCCGCATCATGCTGGCGCTGGAGGTGGTACTCGCCGATGCCGCTGCCTCCGCGCGTCCCTCCACCCACACCCGCACTCTCGTCTTCGATGAGATCGATGCCGGTGTAGGAGGCCGCGCCGCCAGGGAGATCGGCCGGCGTCTGGCGCGTCTGGCGCGCCACCACCAAGTCATTGTGGTCACCCACCTGGCGCAGGTGGCCGCGTGGGCCGACACCCACCTCGTGGTGCGCAAGGAGACCGTCGGCGACTCAGGAGCCGAGCCGCCGACTCCGCAGCCCACAGAGCTCTCTGCCTCCGGGCCCGCCTCGGCATCCCGGGGAGTCTCGAACGAGTCCCGGCAAAGTGTGAGAAAGTCCGGTCCGGGACGCACTCGTACCCAGGTCCTCGTCGTTGAAGGCCAGGAGAGAGAACGCGAGCTGGCCCGGATGCTGTCCGGGCACGAGGACTCCCAGGCCGCGGTCCGGCACGCCGCTGAGCTTCTCCAGGAAGCAGTCGTGGGACAATCCGGGCCGTGAGGAATCCCTTCCGCAGAAAGTCTGCGTCTGTCTCCGAGCAGCCCAGCGGCGTCGTCCGTGTCGACGCCCGCACCAAGAGGCTCACCAAGCGCCTTCATCCCGGTGAGATCGCCGTCATTGACCATACCGACATCGACCGGGTGGCCGCTGAGGCGCTGGTCGAGTGCGGTCCCTCTGCGGTTCTCAACGCCGCCGCATCGATCTCCGGACGCTACCCGAACCTCGGTCCGGAGATCCTCCTCGACGCCGGTATCCCGCTCGTGGACGACCTGGGCCCCGACATCATGCGCCTGCACGACGGCCAGCGCATCACCGTCGAGGACGGCGCCGTGCGTGTTGACGGCAAGAAGCAGGTCATCGCCGAGGGCTCGGTTCAGACCAAGGAGACCGTTGCTGACGCCATGGAGACGGCTCAGAAGGGGCTGTCCGTTCAGCTGGAGGCCTTCGCCGCCAACACCATGGAGTACATGCGTGGCGAGTGGGACCTGCTCCTCAACGGCGTCGGCATGCCCACGCTGTCCACGCATATGAGCGGCAAGCACGTCCTGGTCGTCGTGCGCGGCTACTCCTACAAGGAGGACCTCCAGGCGCTCAAGCCCTACATCCGCGAGTACAAGCCCGTCATCATCGGTGTCGACGGCGGAGCCGACGCCGTCCTGGAGTCCGGCTTCAAGCCGGCCATGATCGTGGGAGACATGGACTCGGTGTCCGACAAGGCGCTCACCTGCGGTGCCGAGATCGTCGTCCACGCCTACCGCGACGGGCGGGCTCCCGGCCTGGCGCACGTCGAGGAGCTCGGGGTCGAGCATCACGTCTTCGCCGCCACCGGCACCAGCGAGGACATCGCCATGCTCATGGCCGACGAGGCCGGTGCCGAGATCATCGTGGCCCTGGGTACGCACGCCACCCTGCTCGAGTTCCTCGACAAGGGACGCGCAGGCATGTCCTCGACCTTCCTGACCCGACTCAAGGTGGGTGGCCGCCTCATCGACGCCAAGGGCGTCTCCCAGCTCTACCGCACCCGAATCTCGGGCTGGTGGCTGCTGCTCCTGGCTCTGTCAGGCACCTTCGCCCTGGCCATCGCCCTCATGGCTACCCCGGGCGGACAGACCTTCCTGGGACTGTCCGGCGCCGTGTGGGACGACATCGTCAACTTTTTCCGCTCACTTGTGGGTCTGGCCCCGAACTCACCCACCGTCTAACGACTCCCGCCCATCCGAGAGGCAGTCCCTCTCACGGTCATCTCCAAGGTCTCAACCATGATCGACTTCCGCTATCACCTGGTATCGCTCATCTCCGTGTTCCTGGCCCTCGCCGTCGGTGTCGTGCTGGGTGCCGGCCCCCTGCAGAACTCGCTGGGGACCGCGCTCAACGACCAGGTCACCGCCCTGCGCGAGGACCGCAACGCCACCCAGACCAAGCTTGAGCAGACCGAGACGGCCGTCAACGAGCGCGACTCCTACATCACCCAGGCCGCCAGCAGTCTCCTGCCTGGGACCCTGGCATCCAAGAACGTCGCCCTGGTGCTTCTGCCCGAGGCCAAGGCCGAGGACGCCGATGCCGTCGCCACCCAGCTCAAGACCGCCGGCGCCACTGTCACCGGTCGGGTCAGTCTGACCACCACCTGGGTGGACCTGTCCCGCGAGAGCTACCGCTCCACCTTCTCCGGTCAGATCCAGGGTCACCTGGGCGGCGCCGGCTCCAAGGACGCCAACGGGATCCTGGGCGAGGGCCTCGCTAAGGCGCTCACCGGCAACGACGACTCCTCCCGCGCCCTCATGGACCTGCTGACCGTCGACACCTCCGGCACACCGTTCGTCACTGTGGACTCCACGCCCACTGCGCCGGCCGAGATGATTGTTGTCGTGGGGCCCCGTCCGCAGGCATCCTCGGGTAAGGGCGCCACGGTCCAGGCCTCGCCGGGTCAGGACCCCAAGGTCTGGTCCAGGTCCCTGGCCGGTACGGCATCAGGAGCGCCGACAGTCGTCATCGGGTCCGCCGACGGCGAGGACAACGTCGTCGCCGTCATCCGCTCCGAGGACGCGAAGGTCACCACCATCGACTCCGTCGGCCAGGTCGCTGCCTCGGTTTCCGCGCCTCTGGCCCTGGCCTCCACCCAGGCCGGCACCATCGGCCACTACGGATTCGACAAGGGCGCCGACGCCGTCATGCCGCCGGTGACCAAGTAGCGGGTGGCCCCGGTAGCCGCGGAGGCCCCAGCAGCTCAGAGGCTCGACCTCGTCGAGAGGCGCCGTCACGGCGATCGACTGCCCCTCTGCCTTAGGCTAAGACCATGGCTGGCACGATCACGCGAGTATGCGCCTGCGCCCGACGCCTGGCGCAGGTGGGGATCAGGGCGGCGGGCGTCACCCTGTCCTGGTCCATCTCCCTGGCCCCCATCGCCCAAGGACTCGAGCGCACCAACTTCCACGGCCGCACCGTGAGCCTGCGCGGAGGAGCTGGAGCTGCCGCCGGGTCCGTCATGGCCGCCATCGAGACCGGCCGTCTCCTGCGCAGCGGCTCACGGGTGCGACTCGCCGCCGCCCTCGCGGCGGCCGCCGGAGGGTGCGCCGGCCTGGTGGACGACCTCGACGCCGGCGCCCACGACGGCGGCACTCCCGCCAAGGGGCTCAAGGGCCACCTGAGCGCTCTCGCTCACGGACGCGTCACCACCGGAGCCCTCAAGATCGCCGTCATCGGCTCGGGGGCCCTCATCGGCGGGGTCCTGCTGTCCCGTCACCGCAGTGAGGGCGTCGGTGGGCGCCCCCTGGCGGCAACAGCTGTCGACGCCGCCTCGAGCGCCGTCGTCATCGCCTCCTGGGCGAATCTGCTCAACCTCCTCGACCTGCGCCCAGGGAGAGCCCTCAAGACTGCCTCCATCGTGAGTGCGCCGTTGCTGACCACCCCCGGGCGCGACGGCGAACCCACCCGTCTGCTGGCCGCGGGCACCCTGGGCGTCAGCCTCATGGCCCTGCCCGAGGACCTGCTGGAGAACACGATGCTGGGCGACACCGGGGCCAACGCCGTCGGCGCCCTGCTGGGAACCGCCCTGGCCTGCCACCCCGGCCGAGCTGTGCGCGCCGGAGCCGCCGTGAGCGGCGTGGGTCTCATCCTGGCCAGCGAAAAGGTCTCCTTCTCCCGAGTCATTGCCAACACGCCGGTCCTGGCAGCGCTCGACGGGCTGGGGCGCCGACCCTGATGACGGCTCAGCAACGTCGCGGCGGCCTGCTCTCGGTAGCCGGCTCAGTCGCTGGCCTGACCCTCGTCTCCCGCGTCCTGGGCTTTCTGCGCTGGCTCGTCCAGGCGGCCACCGTCGGCACCGGTACGGTGGCGGGCGCCTACACCACCGCCAATCAGCTCCCGAACACCCTTTACGAGGTCGTCGTCGGCGGGGTCTTGGCGGCCACCGTCGTCCCCCTCCTGACCGCCCCGATTGCCGCGGGCAGGCGCGAGGAGGTCACCGCTACCGCCTCCGGGCTGCTCGGCCTGGTCCTGGCCGTCCTAACCCCGCTGTCCCTGATCCTCATCGTCCTCGCCGCCCCGATCGCCGCCTTCTTCCCCACCTCCCAGGGCGTGGACCCAGCTCTCCAGCACGAGCTCGTCGCGTCCTTCCTGCGCATGTTCGCCCTCCAGGTGCCCATGTACGGGGTGGCGGTCGTCCTCACCGGTGTCCTCCAGGCCCACAACCGCTTCACCTGGCCCGCCCTGACCCCCATGCTCTCCAGCCTCGTGGTCATGGCGACCTACGGCCTCTACGGGGCGCTGGCCGACGGCGACGACGCGGCCTCCGGCCCCGCCCTGCAGATCCTCGGATGGGGAACGACCCTCGGAGTGGCAGCACTCAGCCTGCCGCTGCTGTGGCCGGTCCACCGGCTGGGACTGGGGTTGCGCCCCACCCTAATGCTGGGAGGCGCCCAGGCCCGGCGGGCGCTGCGCCTGGGCGGGGCCGGAGTGTGGACGATTCTGGCTCAGCAGCTGAGTGTCCTGGCGGTCCTGGCCCTGGCCCGCTGGGGCGGACAGACCGGCACGGCGGCCGTCTACCAGTACACGCAGGCCGTCTACGTCCTTCCCTACGCGGTGCTGGCCGTCCCGGTGGCCACCGTCCTCTACCCCCGCCTCACTGCAGCCTTCGAGGCCGCCGTCCACCAGCGGGCCGCGTCCGGCACCGCCGGCGCGGACAGTGCCGTCACCAGTCTCGTCGCCACCTCGACCGCTCTGGTCACCGCCGTCGCCGTCGCCGGGACGGCCATGCTCCTGGCCGCCAGCGACGCCGCCGAGCGCTTCTTCTCCTTCAAACAGGTCGATGGGATGGGGCAGGCCCTGGCCGTCCTGGCCCCAGGATTGATCGGGTACGCCCTTATCTACCAGGTCACCCGGGTCCTCTTCGCCGCCGACCGCTCCCGGCCCGCCGCCCACGCCACTGCGGCGGGATGGCTGACGGTCGCACTGGCCTCCGCCGCATGCGTGCGCCTTATGGCGCCGTCGGGCGGGGACGGCAGAGCCACCCTCGTTGCACTCGGAGTAGGCACCACCGTGGGGATGACGGTTGCGGGAGTCGGCCTGCTGACAGCCCTGGCCCGCATCATGGGAGTCCGGGTGCTGCGCCCGGTCCTCACGGCCCTCGCCGCCGGGCTTCCGGTGGCCCTTGCCGCAGGCCTGGTTGTCCGGGTGGCAACCATCCATGTCGCCTCCCTGACCCTGGCAGTTCTGACCGCTGTGGCGGGAGCCGCCGCAGCCGCCGGTATCGTCCTGGCGGCGATCCACCTAGCCGACCGCAGCCTCCTGCGGACGGTGCGCGGCACCCAGCCACCGGCAACGAGCACTGGGCAAGACACTGAGAAGGAAGACAAGAAGGACGCGAACGGGAAGGAGAGCACATGAGCGCCGGCGCCGTCAGCGGCTCGAACGAGGCCGGTACCTCACAGAGCCAGGACACCGGGCGCCTGAGGATTCTCCAGGTCAGCGGATCGGCCGCCGGAGGGGTGCGCGCCCACTTGGCCGACTGTGCCCGGATCCTGGCGTCTGACGGTCATGACGTCATCGTCGAGGCCCCCGTCTCCGTCCTGGACGGGCTGGATGTTGCTCCTGCCCGCGCCGAGGCGCTTGAGATCGGCCCCCGCCCCAGCATCGGCGACACCCTGGCCGTGGCCAGGCTGCGACGACTGGGGCGCCGAGCCCACGCCGTCCACGCCCACGGCCTGCGCGCCGGTGCTTTGGCCGCCCTCGCCCTGGGGCGACGCCGGCGTGGTCGCACCCGGCTGGTTGTCACCCTCCACAACCTCACTGTCGGAGGTCGCCTGACCAGCCTGGTAGGGGAGGGGCTCGAAGGGCTCATCGCCTCGCGCGCCGATCTCGTCCTGGCCGTCAGCCCCGACCTGGCCGAGCGCGCGAAGGATCTCGGCGCCCCACGCGTCGAGCTCGCCGTCATCCCCGCTCCGGCCGCGCAGCCCCCCTCCGATGCAAGCTCCCCGGCCCCTGAAGCACCGGAGGGTGCCTGGCCACAGGACAGTGCCCGTGTCCTGACCGTTGCCCGCCTGGCCCCACAGAAGGGCCTGCCTCTCCTGCTCGACGCCGCCGCGATCCTCTCCTACGAGGTCGATGCCGGTCGTCTGCCCGCCTTCGCCTGGGCCCTGGCCGGAGACGGCCCCGGTCGGGAGAAGGCCGCTGAACGCATTACCGCCGAGCATCTTCCCGTTAGTCTCCTGGGCCGGCGCACCGACGCAACCGGTCTCATGGAGGCCGCCGACGTCGTCGTTCAGACCAGCCTGTGGGAGGGCCAGCCCCTCACCATCCAGGAGGCTCTGCGCACCGGCGTCGCGATCGTGGCCACTGACGTCGGCGGCACCGCCGTCACCGCCAGAGGAGGAGCCGTCCTCGTCGCCCCCGAAGCCCGCGCCATCGCCGATGCACTCGCCACGCTCCTGACCGACCCTGAGGCCCGCTCCCGGGCCCAGCAGAACGCGCGCGAGGCCGCGCAAAAGCTGCCCGGCCACGATGACCTGGCCGCCCAGCTGCGTCAGGCGGTTCTGGCTCAGGACTGAGCGCGGATGACGTGGGCGGGACGCTGGTGCGTCGGGCAGGTTTCGCCGGGCCTGTTACCTTGAAACTCCGTGATCAACGCAGCCTCACGTCTTCAGCCCACCCAGGTCCCCGTACCGCGCCATGTCTTCGTCACCGGCGGCGTCGTCTCCTCCCTCGGCAAGGGACTGACCGCTGCTAGCCTCGGGCGGCTCCTACGGGCCCGCGGCATCAGCGTTGTCATGCAGAAGCTGGACCCCTACATCAACGTCGACCCCGGCACGATGAACCCCTTCCAGCACGGCGAGGTCTTCATCACTGACGACGGCTCCGAGACCGACCTCGACATCGGGCACTACGAGCGATTCCTCGACGTGAACCTCTCCGGCAAGGCCAACGCCACTACCGGACAGGTCTACTCCACCGTCATCGCAAAGGAGCGGCGCGGAGAGTACCTCGGCGACACCGTCCAGGTCATCCCGCACATCACCGACGAGATCAAGCGAGTCATGCGCGCTCAGGCCGAGCCCGACGACGACGGCAACCTCCCCGACGTCATCATCACTGAGATCGGTGGCACCGTCGGCGACATCGAGTCCCAGCCCTTCCTCGAGGCCGCCAGACAGGTGCGCGCCGATCTGGGGCGCGACAACGTCGCCTTCGTCCATGTGTCCCTCGTCCCCTTCCTGCCCGCCGCTGGAGAACTCAAAACCAAGCCCACCCAGCACTCGGTGGCCTCACTGCGCAACATCGGGATTCAGCCCGACGCCCTCGTCCTACGCACAGACCGGTCCCTTCCGGAGGGCATCAAGGGCAAAGTGGCACTCATGTGCGACGTCGACCGCGACGCCGTCGTCGAGTGCAAGGATGCCGCCAGCATCTATGAGGTCCCTCCGACCCTCCACCGCGAGGGTCTGGATGCCTATCTCGTCCAGCGACTGGGCCTGACCTTCCGCGACGTCGACTGGACCGAGTGGAACAGCCTGCTCGAACGCGTCCACGCCCCCAGGCACCGCCTTGAGGTGGCGCTCGTAGGCAAGTACGTCGACCTGCACGACGCCTACCTGTCCGTCTCCGAAGCGATCCGTCACGGCGGCCTCGCCAACCACGCCCGCGTCGACATCCGCTGGGTGGCCTCCGATATCTGCGAGACGCCTGAGGGAGCCCAGCGGGCCCTCGCCGGCGTCGACGCGATCGTCGTACCAGGAGGTTTCGGCGTGCGTGGGATCGAGGGCAAAGTCGGCGCTCTGCGTTGGGCCCGAGAGCACCGCGTCCCGACCCTCGGGTTGTGCCTGGGGCTGCAGTGCATGGTCATCGAGGCCGCTCGCAGTCTCCTGGGCCTGAGTGCTGCCTCGTCCACTGAGATGGAGCCTGACACTCCTGATCCGGTCGTGGCCACCATGGACTCCCAGCGCCAGATCATCCACGGTGACGGGGACCTCGGAGGCACTATGCGCCTGGGCTCCTACCCAGCGGTTCTGACGGAAGGTTCGATCGTCGCCGAGGCCTATGGAACCAATGAGGTCAGTGAGCGCCACCGCCACCGCTTCGAGGTCAACAACGGCTACCGGGAGCGTCTGGCCTCGGTGGGCCTGCACATCAGCGGTACCTCCCCGGACGGCCGCCTCACTGAGTTCGTTGAGCTCGACTGCAGCCAGCACCCCTATTACGTCGCCACCCAGGCCCATCCCGAGTTCCGGTCCCGCCCCACCCGAGCCCACCTGCTGTTCACCGCGCTTGTGCGCGCAGGACTGGATCATCGTCGGGAGGTCTACGCCTCTCACCGGAGTGAGGAACATGTTGTCCCAAGCGATGAGCCTGCCGAGCGCTTCACCGGTGCCAACAGCGATAACGGCGATACCATCAAGTACGCCGATGCGCGCAGCGATGACGCGGACAACGAGTGAAGGAGCCGGGCGTGGACAGGACGGACAGCAGCGCCGCCAAGAACGATGACGTCGTGAGCGACACGAGCAGGCTCGTCGACGTACGCGAGTCAGGTCGGGAGCTGGTCTCCAGTGAGCGGGTCTGGTCCGGGCCGATCTTCGCCGTCGACGCCGATCACGTGCGCCTGGGGCCCGGCCAGGAGCCAGTGGCCCGCCAGGTCGTCGTCCACCACGACGCCGTCGCCGTCGTCGCCCTGCGTGCGGGTGAGGACTCCTCCCAGGGCGACGGTGCCCCGGAGATCCTCATGGTGCGCCAGTACCGTCATCCAGTAAGGGCATCGCTGTGGGAGATTCCCGCTGGGCTGCTCGACGTCCCCGGGGAGCAGCCCGCCGTGGCCGCCGCCCGCGAGCTCGCCGAGGAGACCGACTACACCGCGGCCACCTGGAACACGCTGGCCGAGTTCTACGCCTCACCCGGATTCACCACAGAAGGAGCCCGGATCTTCCTCGCCCAGGACCTGAGCCTGCTGCCCGAGGACCGGCGCATTCCGCGCGAGGCCGAGGAGGCCGAGTTCGTACCCACTTGGGTGCGCCTGGATGAGGCTATCGACGCCGTCATGGACGGACGCCTGCACAATCCCTCCACCGTGCTCGGAGTCCTGGCCACGGCTCAGGCCCGCGCTCGCGGCTGGGCCGAGCTGCGCCCCGCCGACGCCCCTTGGCTGCGGAGCCCAGAGACTCTGTAGCACAATCTCAAGGTGCTGCCAACCATCAAGGTGATGGCTGGTGGTGATAGCCAGTTGTATGGAGATCCCTGACATATTGTCATAGGCTTCTTGCGTTCTGTACCTAGAGGTATGTACA
>NZ_GL882540.1:90047-137005 GCF_000195595.1 Actinomyces sp. oral taxon 170 str. F0386 | reverse complement strand
GCTGACCCGATCAAAGACCTCCCCACGCAGATCCCGACCCATACTCATCGCCGCCCGCGCCGCCAGATACGTCGCCGCCACCGAACACACACCCTGACCCACACTCACCACCAGCATAAACACACCCATCCGCCAGATATAACCGGCATCCCCGGTGGCCACACCCTTATCGATGATGTCGGCGTTGAGAGTGGGGAGGTACAAAGACGCCATCACCTGAGCAAACTGAAGCACCAACACACACAGCAACAGCCCCACATACGGACGCAGACACCGACGAATCAGCCGAATAAGCACGTACAAAAAATAGCAGAATCACGGCAGGATCGGGGTGTTCAGTGAGATTTTCCACGGTCGATATGCCTAGGTGTCAGATCGTGAAGAGCTACCCACGTCAGCACTGCCCCTCAAACCTCAGCAGTCAAGCCCTCCACGACAGCCACTGACAAGGATTCAAAACATCCTGAACGCAGCCGTCTCACCGACCCCTGCAATCCAGGCCCCGATAAGCGACGGCCCCCACATGTTCATCATCCTGCCAAACCAGCAGCCGACATTCTCGATAGCAAGTATCCCACCAGCACTGACCCGCATCCTGCTCATTCAAACAACCCGACTCACCCTTCAGCAACAATGCCGAGAGATCCACGCGACTGAAGCTATCGATGGTCACCACTCCCACCTTCACCAAGGCCTCTTTAGCAACCCACAGCCGCAATAAATCATTCTCTCCAAGCTGTTTGCCGCGAAAAACATCTTCTTCTTCACTACTACACAAAAGGTTTCGCACGGACATAACTTCTGTCGACCTCGTGAGAGGTTCGATATCTACCCCCACCATTCCGGAGAGTGCTACTGCAGCGGCAGCACTATCCACAGAATGAGAGATGCTCAGCTCGATGCGGCAGCCACTCGAAGGTCTCCCAGACAAATCATGACTGACGACCGCAGAAGAAGTATCATCCGGCCCTTCAGCATGTTCACACAGCATCACTTTAGCCAGTCCGTGAGCCAGGAAGTGGACGCACCGATCACTCTCCCTTCGCAATCGTAGGATGCGATCGATCTCCGGATCGGAGAACCAGGCCTCAAGAGGTGTTCCGGCATCACCCGGCTCAGCCACCCACCATCGGGCCTCAGCGCTGCCGTCATAAGACCGCCACCTCATGACTTCTCTTCCCCGAGAAATGACGAACTCTCCCACACTTCTCCTTCACTTTCTGCACGCAAGCACCATCCTCAACACCGTCTCTGAGCGCCATGAGAAGACGGGGGAGGCGAAAAACGATCACTCAGCGCCAGAGATGATCCGTTCGAGATCATCCATCAGCTTCTCAAAAAAACGACCATCTTGTTCCAGGGGAAAGAAGTGCCCACCGGGGACCACCTCAAGATGAAAGGATGACATCGTGAACTGAGACCACTTACGCATGCTTTCCGGAGTGGCACTTTGATCGTCGCGACCTGCGACAGCAAGTATGGGACAAGAAAGAGCTGTTGACGTATGGGAGAAGGACTCGTGCAGCACATAATCTCTATGCACCGTGGGAAGCAGCAGCTCCATGATGTCGTCATCAGAAAGAATGTCAGGCGGTGTCCCTCCTGTCATGGCAAGCTCTTCGCGTAGCGCAACCAGCCCCATAGAGCTGTGGTACTCACCTTCAACGGTTTCCCCCGGTGCCTGCCGCGCCGCCACGATGAGAGCAGAAGGATCACGCTGGTACCCGTCTTGCAGAAAGCACGCACACTGGTACGCAAGAGCTGCACCCATACTGTGACCGTATAGCACGACATGCGCATCACCCGCGAGGCGGTGAATATCTTGCGCCAAGCTCTGCGCCAACTGAGAGAAATCACTAACCCACTGCTCACTCATCCGGGTTGCCTTCCCCGGGAGCTCAACCGGGACCACAGCGAAACGAGGATCACGCGCCACCCACCCGCGATAGACTGATGCGCTTCCGCCGGCATGGTGGAAACAGAACATCATCCTTCCACCCCGAGAGCTATCGAGGAACGGAAAGGATCTCACGTTTTCCATCTCACTCAGACCTCTACTTTCTCGTCCCTATCGTCGAGCACCTTTCACTCTGCGAATCAGTACGAGCACGCTCAGGGCCGCAATCCCCCCGAACCAGCACAGGAACACTGCCACATGACTCACTGAAATCTGATCAAAAAGTATTGTGTCAACAAGTTGTGAGACCACGGTAACCGGCGAAACATCAACAGCGGGACGCAGAGCAGGCACGTACATGTCCCGCGGCATCATAGCCGTATTGAAAACAGTGAATGCCATGATCAAGGGAGTAAAACTGAAGGCACCCTGCGGCGTCCCTACCATGTAGCCGAGCATGACTCCGAAGGCACCAGCTGAAACGGCCACGACCGCCAGTGCGACAAGTATCGCACCGACGTGCATCACTCCACCGAAGGACGCCCCGCACAGGAATCCGACCGTCAGTGCAACCAGCATCGACATGAAAGCACGCACCGACTCCGCAAGGATGCGCCCTATGATCGCAGCGTGACGGGGGCCCGGGAAGGTTGCCAGACGGTCCAGCAACCCTTCATGACGTTCTTGGACAATTGCTCCGGCCCCGAACAGTCCACCAGTGAAAGCCTGAGACACGGCAACCATGATGGCGACGTCAACCATATTCATTGGGGCTCCACTGAACTGAGCGACCATTCCGGAGAACATCAGCTTAATGATGATGACCATCGCCATAGGAACGCCGACCGAATAGGAGACCGCGGCAGAAGATCGCATCCAACGGATGAGAATTCTACTCGCGTGCACCTCAACAGCCTGTGGCCACCTGATGCGCGGGATCTCAACGTCCGTCATTTCCGCCTCCAAAACTCTTGTGATACCCACCAAGAGCCCAGGACCAGCCCGGATGTCAGCCAGGCAGCCGTCTCCCATGCTGAGGTGCCAAGAGGCGCCCCGGTCAACAGCGCACGGTTGGTGTCAATCATCGGAGAAAAAGGCAGATGAGCAACTACGGGTTCCAGCCAGTCAGGCAGAGTACTCAATGGGATGAATGCTGTCGAGAGCATGAGCAGCGGCATCTCCAACGCCTGAATCAAGCCGGCCGTTTGAACTGGGTGCCGAGAGCGCAGGCAGGTTCCCAGGAATACCAGTACCAGCGCTTCACCCATCACCAACGCCACAAGAAATGCTCCTGCAAGTCGCATCCAGTTCGCCGGTTGAGCTCCGCACAGAAGTCCCAGCATAATCACAGCGCATAGCGAGGCGACTGACCGCAGCAGGTCAGTCAGCATGCGTCCGCCAATCGTCACCATGGCGTGAATAGGCATGGCGCGCATGCGTCCCAGAAGACCGGATTCCACGTCAACCGCCAGTGCCATCGCCGAGCCTCCGGCTGCGAACATCACTGCCTGAAGCATGGAGGCGGCCATGAGATACAAGGCGTAGTCGAAGCCGGAGCGTCCGGCAGCGTGACCAAAGACGCCCCAGAATGCCAGCATGAACATGCCTGGGATCACCAGCGCGGACACCAGCGAAGCCGAGTTCCGTGCCAGACGCAACGAGTTGCGCCAGGTGGCCCCCCACAGTGCCGTGACGTTGCTCGGCGGCTTGTCCGCCTCCGGTAGTGAGGAACGTTCCATGTATCTCAGTCCTCCGCCACAGGTTCAAACGCTGTTCCTAGAAAGACCTCATCAAGCGATGGCGGACTGAGCGAGGCTGAGACAACATCGATACCGGAGGCCGTCAGTCCCTCCGCGCCTCGATAGAGATCATGGATTCCGTCATGTGAGGTGAACAGGACCTCTAAGGCATCAACCTGAAAGTCATCGGCGGGGCGGTCGAGAACCTCTGGAAGAAGCTTCTCCGCGCAATGCCGGGCGGTGTCGACGTCGTCGAGACCAAGGCGACATGCCGGCGCCCCGAAACGGCGACGGAGCATACCGGCGGTGCCCTGAGCAACCACCCGACCATCACGCAGCACCACGATGTCGTCAGACAACCTCTCAGCCTCATCAAGGTACTGCGTGGTGAGAAGCACCGACACGCCGCGCTCCCGCAGCTCGTCAATCACGTCCCACAGCTCATGACGGGAGAGCGGATCCAGCCCGGTCGTGGGCTCATCGAGGAAAAGCAGAGATGGCTCAACGATCAGTGAGGCAGCAATGTCGAGGCGCCGCCGCATTCCGCCGGAATAGGTTCCAGCACGCCGACCTCCGGCGTCCGCAAGCCGAAATGCCTGGAGGAGCTCGTCGGCACGGTCACGAGCGTCAGCCGACTTCATTCCGTGCAGGCGAGCGAAGAACACAAGGTTCTCCCGCCCGCTCAGTTCACCGTCAACGGCGGCGAACTGGCCGGTCAGAGAGATTCGGCGCCTCACCTCCGAAGGGTTGGCGACGACGTCTGTTCCACATACGCAGATCTCGCCCGAGGTCGGAAGCATCAGGGTAGAGGCGATGTTCACTAGAGTCGTCTTACCCGCACCGTTGGCGCCGAGCAACGACACGACATGCCCTCTCGGCACCTCGAACGACAGCCCTTTAAGAACGTTGGTGGCATTGTCTCCCCTTCCGAAGGTCTTGCAGAGATCACACACACGCAGTGCCGCTTCCTGATGCTCTGTCTCGAGTAGATCGGTCATAAGCGCTCTCCCTTCATCACAACAGCTAATGTGGCTGTCCAGCTTCCTGCCACCTACTCCTTCAGCAGCTCCATCGTTTCACCCAGAACACCAGTATCGCAACGCCTCGCCATTCCGACTCCCCCCTCTTCGATGAGCAGAAGGAAGTCGCAGCACTGCGCAAGGAGCTCGACGTCATGAGTGACAACAAATACCGTTATTCCTTGATCCGCAAGACCCTCCAACTGCCTCGCAACCCGCTCCATGTGTCTGTAGTCAAGTCCGCTCGTCGGCTCATCGAAGACAAGAATATCCCTTCCGGACACCAACGCGCTCGCAATAGCTACACGTTGTCGCTCGCCTCCGGACAACGACATCGGGTGCCGTTCTCGCTTATCCATCAGATTTAATGTGGTGAGCACCTCCGTAATATCGCCGACGCGATGACGCGAAAGCCTTTTAGAACCGATGAAGATATCACTGTCAACGCTCTCACCAAAAAGCTGATGGTTGACGTCCTGCATGACGAGGTAGGAGTGCCCTAGAAGCTTCTTCGGCTTGTCATAGACCTTCTCCCCGCAGCGCAGAACACCTTTCGCCCTGTGTTCCAGGCCGGCGAGAGAACGGACAAGGGTCGTCTTTCCTGCACCATTCTTTCCCACAATTCCGATAACCCGCCCCTTGGGCACGGCAAGACGATCAATATTCAACGCAGGCCTGGACATGCCTGGATAGCGGAAGCTGAAGGACTCCATGACCAGCTCATCTTCTCCGTCCCTACCCGCATCGTTGTCCCTACCCGCATCGTTCGCCTCCGGAGCGGAGCGAGTTGACCTCAGTCCCATCAGATGGAGATCCTCATCTCCAAGAGCGCAGAACTCATCTCTTGTGAGCTCAGAGCTGATGCGACCTCCCTTCATATAGATCGCTCGATCGATCACGTCCGCAAGATAGTAGAGCCGGTGCTCGGCTATGAGAATGGTCTTACCTTGCTTTTTCCACCTCTGAACCGTCCGCCGCAGCTCTTCAATTGCTCCAACATCTAGGTTGGATGATGGCTCATCCAGCAGAAGAACTTGTGGCTCCATCGCTGCAACGGCGGCGCATGCTATCTTTTGCTTCTCTCCCCCGGACAACTGGACGAGACTGCGCTCCCCCAGGTTCTTCATGTTGAACTCACGCTCAACTGCCACAAGACGTTTCTCGATCTCTGCCGGCTCAAGCCCCAGATTCTCACATCCGAACGCGAGCTCGCTTTGCACATCCAGCGTGAAGAACTGCGACTTCGGGTTCTGGAACACAGACCCGATCCTCTGAGCGATGTCATAGGCCTCATCATGCGTGATGACCTCACCATCTAGGAGGACGTCACCCGAGACGTGAGCCTGGAAGAAGTATCGGGCCACCCCGTTGATGAGCGACAGCACACTTGTCTTGCCGCAGCCGGACTCACCGCAGAGCAGGACGACCTCGCCCTGCTGGAGCTGAAGGCTGACGTCGTCGAGAACCCGGGAGGAGGTTCCATCATGTTCGTATGACATCGTCACATTGCGAAGCTCGAGCATACTGTCACCAGACCTTTCCTGCGAGCACGACACAGAGACAGGCCATGAGCAATAGCATCGCCACACCGTCAATAGCCTTGAATTTCACTTCGCAGATGCTGGTCCTTTTTCGCTTCGATCCCAGAGCGCGCGTCACTGCCGATTTTGACAACTCGTTTCCGATACTGACCACCGACACCAGCAGGGGAACAAGCCTGTACTCCAGCATCCTTAGGGGCTGGCGAAGACCTCCGATTCCGCGCATTCTCATCGCACTCTTAATGTCGCGATACTCTTCCACCACAGTCGGAAAGAAACGAAAAACAATGGCGGTAGGGATGTTAATGGTGTCAGGACAACGGATCTTCTGCATGGATACAAGGAACTCGCTGGCGGTTGTCGTACGCAAGGCATAGACCCCGCATGTCGCCCCGGGAAGAATGAGCGAAAATGCTCCGAGCCACATGAGGAAGACATCAAGCGCCACATTTCCTGATGGCGCGAACCGCCACGCCAGCAAAGGCAAGACGGAAAGAACGGCGAATGTCACGGCATATCGTATGGCTTCCCCGTAGAGTTGCGCCGAAACAAGAAGAATAAAAGGCAGTGATATAAGCGCCCACCTGATGGCCGCAACAGTCCCGGACTCATTTCCTGACGTCGACAGGACAACCCATGACACAACGATGATGACGAGGATCTTGGTGCGTGGGTCCAGTGCCAGCGAACCGGCACGCCGCCCCCGCCGCCTGATAACCATGTGATCACTCATACGATCCCTGCACGCTTGAAGTGCTTGTTGAAGACCTTTTGTCCCAGGAGTCCGCCCAGCAGAGCCGTCACGAACGTCACTCCAACGATGGCGGCGAACAGGACAAGACCATGCTCCCCGATCGCAGTCATACCCTTAGCCATTCCTTCACCGTACTTACCCGCTATATCACTGTCTGCAATGTATCGCTGAGTGGCGAAGAAGAGGGGAATATAGTTGGCAGTTGTGGCCAGAGCCGTAACAGCGTAAGCCAGGACGGCACCCCTGACGCTCCCATATTTTCCGGACCACAGAATCCCTTCTGCGATCAGCGCCAGCAGGGATCCTATTATCAGGTGATATGGACCTAGGGCCATGAGAAGACTGAAGGCTCCTGAAATCACCGCCATAATGAGCAGCATTCCAGGTTTTTTCACCTTGGAGTAGAACAGCATGGTCGGAATACCAAGAACGATCCCCTGGATAGGACTGATCATCACAAAGGTCACCGGAGTAATACCTACGAAAGCAACCACCGTCCCCACGAGCGTGATGATGACGAAGAATATTCCAATCGTCATGAAGTCGGTGACATTCAGTTTCTCGCGCCTCGGAGACTGACCTTCGGCCTTTTCACTCATAATTCCTCCATGTCTACGACTACGGATGGTTTTCTGTTATCTATCTCGCCCCGCTACTTAAATCTCTCCCTCATCGACGTCACCCCCTAAACGAGCGTCAATGCACTCATAGAGACGACGAACCGTCGGGAACGTGAACACATCTCGAATGGAGACGTCGACTGACATCTCTTGCTTGATCGAGTTGACAAGGCGAACAGCGGTGAGCGAGTTTCCTCCAAGACGGAAGAAGTCATCGTCGATGCCAAGATCCTCCACATCCAGCACCCTCGACCACATCGAGTGAATCCGGTTCTCTCTTTCATTGCGAGGGGCAGTCGGAGCAGCATACTGGTCGAGTGCCTCCGAGCCTAAACCACTCCTGTCAATTTTTCCGTTCCAGGTACGGGGAAGTTCATCACGCAGGACAACTCGACGAGGACGCATATAGTCCGGCAGGAACTCTGCCATGTGTTTTCTGATCTGCGTCTCCTGAGACTTGTCGGTGACGACTGCGTGCAGAAGGATCACGCCATCGGCAACGGTAGCGACACAGTCGCGCACACCGGGTAGCTCAAGGGCGACGGACTCGATCTCCCCCAGCTCGATCCGGTAGCCCCCGACCTTGACCTGAGTGTCGCTCCGCCCGAGGAACACGATGTTGCCATCGTGACCATACATGGCCCGGTCACCCGTGCGATAGAGCCGTTCACCCGATCTCGGATGGTGGATGAACGACTCCGCTGTTTTTTCAGGATCGTTCCAATAACCCAGTGCCAGCCCTTGACCTCCGATATACAGATCTCCAGGGACGAGACTCGGACGGTGCTCCAGCGCCGAGTCGAGGATGTACATCTTTTGATTCGCCAGTGGCCGGCCGTACGGTATGCTCGCTCGTTCGGCGTCCGCGGCGCTGATCTCGTACCAGTTGGACCAGATGGATGCCTCCGTCGCCCCGCCCAGCCCATATGCTCGACAGTCCTTGAAGCTCTCGGCGACGCGCAACGCGACGTCGACCGGGATCCAGTCACCGCTCAGGAGCACCGCTCGAGTGGTTTCGTCGACAAGTGCCTTGTCCTTGAGATGGCCGGCATACATCGAGAAGAGCGCGGGTACGGAGTTCCACAGCGTGACGCCGTGCGACCGCACCAGATCCCACCAGTACGACGGCTCGAGCTCTGCAGCCGGTGAGGGCATGACCACTGCCCCACCACAGGCGAGCATTCCGAAGACGTCATAGACGGACAGGTCGAAGTTCATCTGAGACAGGGCCAGAATCCGGTCGTCGGGCCCGGCGCCGAGTCGGCGGTTGACGTCACGGATGGTGTTGACCGCGGACCGGTTGGTGATCGCCACTCCCTTGGGTCTTCCAGTGGTCCCCGAGGTGTAGATGATGTAAGCCGGTTCATCCGCGCGGGAGCCCGCGAGATGCGGCGAAGGCTCCACGGAGGCCCTCGCCGACCTCTGCCACCTATCACCGTCTTCCTGCTCACCCGGTGCACGAGTAGGACGGACAGCATCGGCTGCGACGACAGTACTGTCCTGCACGTCCAGCGCTGACACGACGACGCACTGCCGCATCATCGGCTCACTCACGTGGTCGTGGCTGTCGGTCAGGATCATGCGGGCTCCGGCGTCGGTGATGATCCTGCTGTTGCGGGGCTGAGGGTGGGTGGCATTGAGCGGCAGATACGCGCAGCCCGCCTTGAGCACGCCGAGAGCCGCACTGACCTGGTAGGCCGACTTCTCCATGAGTATCGCCACGACGCTGCCCGGTGCAAGCACATGGGCGGCGATGAGCCGGGCCCATTGATTCGACTCAGCATCCAGCTCGGCATAGGTCAGCTCGCGTGACTGATCGATCACCGCTGCCCGCTCGGCGTAACGGTGACGGCTCTCGTGGAACAGTCCGAGCAGCGTCGGTTCGGTGGTTCTCGCGTCCGAGGCTCCGACATCCGATGTCTCGGTGGCGTTGAGCTCGGCGATCACCTCCGTGTTGAACCTCGGGCAGACCGTGAGCGTCTCATCGCAGAAGGTTGAGGTCGTCGCCAGTAGCCGTACGGCCTGAGTGAGTGCTTGGAACATCTCGGCCACCATCCCGTCGGGGAAGATGCCTTCAACGGAGTCGAGGTTGAGGACAAGGCTTCCGGCGTCGTCGTACACCTGCAGGTCCATCCACACCTGAGGTGTCTGAGACAGACCATGGTCGATACTCCCCAGATACGGATGAGCAGTATCTGGGCCCTGCTCGACGACGCCCAGCCCGCAGGTGAACACCACCGGCATGGTGACCTGGGACCTGCGCTGCCGGTTGAGCATGCGCTCCACCGCGACTCCGGAGACGTGGCTGTGAGCGAGGTTGCTCCACATCCGCCGTTGAAGCGCACGAGCGCGCTCACTGAAGGAGGAGCCGCTGTGAGTGTCCACGCTCAGGATCGACAGGCTCGTGAAGTCACCCACGATGGAGTCGACCTCGGGAGCGAACCGGATCCGGTCGAACTGCGTCAGGTTGATGCTGAGCCTCGGGTTCTCGCTGTAGGCAGCCAGTACCTCCGCGTAGACCTCCGCCAGGAAGGCGGCCTCGGTCAGGCCCTCGGCTCGTATCCGCTCCTTGGCAGCGCCCCAGACGGGGGCGTCGATACGCGCCTGCTGCCTCACGAACTCCGAGGAGGCGTCGACGGGCGACACGGGCAGCTGCGGCGCCGGGTGGATCTGGCCCAGGCGATCCTCCCAGTACTGCAGGTCCCGGTGATACGCGTCGCCGGCCTTCAGACGGACTGTGGCCTCCACGTAGTCCTTGAAGGAGTAGGCGGTCGCCTCCGCGTCGATGGACAGGGGGCCTGCCTCATACAGCTCCTTCCACTCGCGGAACACCTGGAACATGCTCCAACCGTCGACGAAGGTGTTGTCGAAGCTGAGGAAGAGCCGTGCGCCGCGGTCCCCGAAGGCCGTGTATCGCACGTCGAAGCACGGCCAGCGGCGGGGATCGAACCTTTGACACGACATCTCCCGCCTCACCTCGGCGATCCGTCTGTCCTCAGGTGTCTCGTCGTCCGGGACGTTGACGATCGTGTAGTGAGGCGCTTCTGGCAGGAAGCGCTGAGTCAGACCGTCGTCGCAGACAACGGCGCGGAGCATGGGGTGACGGCTGATGAGAGCGTTGAAGGAGTCCTCCAACCGATCCAGATCGAGCACGGGCACGTCCATCTCGACGTAGCAGTGGCTCGATACGTCCCCCAGCTCGATGGCTCCTGAGCTCCCGATGAGGTAGGACTGCTGCACATCGGTCAGGGGGAAGGGTGCGTACTGGTCCTCACCGTGCTCCATCGGTGGCAGCTCGGCCTTGAAGGGGACCTGGCTCGCACTGGCCTCGATTCGCGCCGCCATATCAGCGAGTACCGGAGCCTCGAAGACGACCTCCAGGCTGAACTCGATCTCGAAGCACTCCTCGATCTGCCGCCTGAGCCTGGTGGCCATCAACGAGTCACCACCGAGTCGGAAGTAGTCGCTGTCTGGACTCGCATCCGTCCCCAGCAGAGCGTTCCAGATCTCGATCAGCCTGGCCTCGGTCTGCGTCACAGGCTCTGCGCGAGTGCCCTGGCCGTCTTCAGGCTGCTCCAGCGGTACCAGGGCCGCGAGCGCTTTACGGTCCACCTTGCCGTTGGTCGTCACGGGAAAGTCCGATACGCGCATGATCCTGTGGGGCAGCATGTAGTCGGGCAATCGCGTCGACAACAGCTCGATGGCCTCTTCGTAGTGCTGCTGCGACAGGAGGGTGGGAGTCTCCGCTCCGGTCCTGGAGGCGATCATGAGGATCAGGGAGTCCGTCAGGTTGGCACGCGAGATCCGGGTGTAGCCCGTGCGTCTCAGCGCCTCGGCCCATTCCTCCGCGGTGAGAAGCATGTCTCCGGTATGACGGCGGGCGTCTCGATAGTCGGGACTGAAGAATGCCGCGCTGATATCGGCCAGTGGGGACGACGCCGTCGGCTCGAGGAGGATCAGCGTTCCCTGCGGCTTGAGCAGGTTGCGGATTCTGCGAAGAGTCGCGTCGATGTCGACGGACTGATGGAGCGTCTGGTTGCAGATCGCCAGGTCGATCCCTTGGTCGGCGAATGTCCTCTTCTCGGTGGCCGAGGCCTGAGCCCGGGGCGTGAGCAGCATCTGCTCGAGCCGTCCGTCTGCGAGCCGTTCCACCTGGTCCAGGTAGTAGCGGGAGTAGTCCGCGACGACGTATTGGGAGGCCTGGGTGATACGGAGGTACTCCTCGGTCTCGTTCATCCGTCTGGCACCGACCTCGAGCACCCTCAGCCCGCTGCCGAGCTGTCGGTGGATCTCGTCCAGGAGCGCTCGGATCGCACGATGCGTGAACCGGCCCAGAGGCCGATCGGCGACAAACGCCTCGATGGGCAGGAAGTCGGGTGACTGGACGAGGTCGGCCGCGTTCATCGGCGCCTCGTTGTCGATGAACGCCTTGCCGAAGGGGGCGATGAAGCCGTCGAGCTCCACTCGCTCCGCTGCCGTCACAGGAGTCGTCCCCGTGTCCTGGGCGAGCCACTGCGCCCACCGCCGCCACAGTCGATCGAGCCGGACAGGTGCGCCGTCGGCGCTGCGACCGGCATCGTGATCTGCGAGGTGCTGCATCCACCGCCGCATGGTCTGGCGGGCGTATGCGTCCTGTACCTCCTCGTCGTGCGCGATGGCCTCGAGCATCGCGTCGTCGGTGAGGAGAGGAGCGAGCACATCGGCGGCTTCCAGGCTCGCTGCCGCGGACGGCACGGGATCGGGGACCGGGGCGGTCTCCGGCTGGATGAATGCCACCAGCGACTGGGCGCTCTGCCCCGGGTGCAGCACGCACACGGCCCGTTTCGCGGCGAGCAGCGCCTCACAGGCGGCCTCGATCTCACCGAGCTCGATGCGATGACCGCGCAACTTGATCTGAGTGTCGGACCGGCCGAGGAACTCCAGGGTACCGTCGTGCCAGAACCGTCCCAGGTCGCCGGTGCGGTACCAGCGGCTTCCTTCGTGGATGACGAACTTGTCCTGTGTGAGTCGGGGGTCGTCAACGTATCCCTTGGCCACACCGAGCCCGCCGATCCATAGTTCTCCGACGACGTAGTCCGGGCAGTCCCGTCCGGTGGCGTCGACCACGCGGTAGGCCTGGCGATCCAGCGCGCGCCCGTAGGGGATGGATACCCACTCCTCGGGAACCTCATCGACGTCGAGGGCATTCGACCAGATCGCGGCCTCGGTGGCCCCTCCCATCGCGAGCAGACGGCAGCGTGGCGCGAGCATCCTCATCCGTGACGGCAGGCTCACGTCGATCCAGTCGCCGGACAGCAGGACGTGACGCAGGCTCGCCAACGCCAGCGGGTCCTGCTCGGCGCTGGTCAGAAGCATCTCGAACAGCACGGGAACCGAGTTCCACACGGTGATGCGGTGAGACTGAAGCGCCCTGAGCCAGTAGTCGGCGTCACGACGAGCCGACTCGGGAATCGTCACCAGCGTTCCCCCGGCGCAGAGGGTGCCGAAGGCGTCGTAGACCGAGAGGTCGAAGTCAAAGGCCGAGACGCCCAGGACCGCATCCTGGGGGCCCAGCCCGATTCTTCTGCTCACCGCCTCGATCGTGTTCCACACGGCGCCGTGGCTCATCTCCACGCCCTTGGGCGTCCCCGTCGTTCCCGACGTGTAGATGACGTAGGCGGAATCCTCTGGCCCCACGACGGGAAGACTGACGTCCTGGTCACCGGCAAGGGCCTCGTCGAGGGAGATGGCGGCAACGCCGGCTTGCGCCCAGTGATCCGGCGAGGGGTCGTCAGTCAGAAGGAAGCGCAGTCGAGGAGAGGAGATGATGGCGGTGACCCGTTGCTGAGGCTGACTCTGACTGATCGGTACGTAGGCCATGCCGGCAACCATGACTCCGAGTGCCGCGACGATCTGCTCCGGTCCCCGGGGAAGTATCACGGCCGCCAGATCTCCTACGCCCGCTCCGGCTGCCACCAGGGACTGGGCCACTGCTCGGGCGCAAGCGGCCAGCTCGTGGTACGTCATCACCCGGCCGTCGCCGGTACTGATGGCTGCGGCCTGCGGGTGACGTGCCGCGGTGTCGAGGAAGCGGTCGATGAGCGTCGAGTCGGGCAGCCGCCACCGGGGCAGGTCCGCGAGCGCTTGACGGCGCTGAGCCACGCCGCGGCTCTCGACGACGTCGGTGCGATCCAGCCCGCCGGAGACGACCCGTTCGATCTCACGGACAAGGCAGTCGAACATCTCATCCAGGAGTCCGGTGGGGAAGATCTGCTCGACGGCGTCCCAGATGAGGGTGAACCCGTCGATGGTGTTGAAGACCTGCAGGTCGATCCACACCTGAGGAGTCTGCGAGATCATGTACCCGATCTCGCCGAGTGCCTCGACGAACTCCTCGTTCACCAGGGGGCTGCCGAGGTTGCAGGAGAACACCACCGGGGCGAGGACCTGCTCGCCCCGCTGGGAGCGCAGGTCGCGCAGCACCTTGACCGCGGAGTACGCCGAGTGGGAGACGTCCTCGTAGAAGGAGTCCTGGATGGCGTGGAGGTCATCGACGAAACGGCGGTGACGCGACTGATCGACCTGGGTGAGGGTGAGGGTGGTGAAGTCGGCGACGACGTCCTCGATCGCAGGATCGGAGTCCCGGTTGAACAGTGGGATGCTGATGAGGAACCGCTTGTCCTCGCTCCAGCGGGCGATGGTGCGCGCGTACGCGGTCAGCAGGACCATGGCCGGGGTCGTCCCGTGGTCCTCGCACAGTGCCCGCAGGTCCTGCCAGGACTTCTGGTTGAAGGTGTGCGAACGGCGGGTGAAACGTGGGATCGTTGTCAGCTCCGCCCCCTGACGCACAGGGAGCCGAGGGCCTCCGGCCAGCTCGGGGAGGCGCGAGCGCCAGTACTCCTTGTCCTGCTCACGGTTCGCCGCGTCCCGGCGCGTTTTCTCCTTCAGATAGGTCGCGAAGCTCCAGGACGGGTCCACCCTGGGCGGCTGTCCGGTGAGGTAGTGGCGGGCCAGGTCGCGCAGGATGATCTGGAAGCTGCGCACGTCGCACACGAGAAGGTCGATATCGAAGTGGACGATGGCGCGGCCCTGACCCAGGCGGCTGACCTGTAGGCAGCACACCTGGCCGTTCTCAATGTCCAGCAGCCGGTGGGACAGTGAGTCGCGCATCTCCAGGAGCGCCGTCTGTTGTCCCTGCTCATCCAGGTCGGTCAGATCGTGCACGACGACGCTGGCATCCGGTGGCTCGGGCAGCACACGCTGCTGACCGTCTCGGGTGTAGCAGGCCCTGAGCATGGGGTGTGCTCGCAGCACGACGTTCCAGCTGGCCTCCAACCGTGATGCGTCGACAGCTCCAGCCTCGATCTCGACGTACCCGTGGCAACCGACACCGCCCAGCTGCTGCTCCCGGCCGCGGCCGATCCAATAGGCGTACTGGACGTCTGTGAGGTCGAAGGGCTCGAAGTCTGCAGCGTCAGAGAGACGAGGGTTGCTATCCGCCGAAGTGCCTCCATCAGGGACGTCAGCCTGGTCATTAGCCGAGTCGTCGGCCGGCTCTCCGGGAGCGGCTTCGTGCAACATGTCGGCCCACTGGGCGATGGTAGGACTGCGCATGAAGGAGCCGAAGGACACGCGGTACCCCTGTTTGATCCACTCGGCGAGCAGTCGCATAGTGGGGAGGGACTCCAGCCCCAGCTGAAGAAGGTTGTCCGCGTCCTCCAGCGCAACCCCGTCACCGATCAACGTGGACAGAGAGCTGCGGAGCCGCTCACGGATCTCGTCTTTGGTCAGCACGCGTTGTCCTTCCTCAGTCCGCCTGATCGGCATGTCGCTCCGATACCAGCGCTCGAAGCGATCTCTTGTCGGTCTTGCCGATGTTGGTCAGGGGAATCGCCTCGACGACGACCACCTCATCGGGCACCTTGTAGCGGGCGATCCCCCGCTTGACGAAGATGTCGAGGACGGCTCGGCGATCGAGCTCTGACGACTCGGTGACGACAGCCGCCACCGTCCTCTCCCCCAGCTCCGCATCCGGGACACCGAAGACGGCGACCTCCCGAATCTCCTCGAGTTGCCCCAGCAGCTGCTCGATCTCCTGGGGCGAGACGTTCTCCCCCAGCCTGTTGATCTGCTCGACGACACGCCCGCAGACCACGAGGTTGCCCTGCTCGTCGAGGTACCCCCGGTCACCGGTCCTGAAGAAGCCGTCCTCGGTGAAGCACTCGTCCGAGGCGTGCGATCCCTGGTAGCCGAGGAAGGTGTAGGGGCCCTTCTCGATGATCTCGCCAGGAGTCCCCGCGGGGAGGTCTTGTCCCTGCGGGTCGACGACTCGCAGCTCGTCCCCGGAGGAGATCGGTGTCCCCTGCGTGTTCAGCGCCACCGGCAGGGGGTCATCGAGCGATGTGAAGGTCGTGATCCCCTCGCCCAGCCCGTACCCCTGTTGGATCGTCACCCCGGTCTTGGAGATGATCTCCCGCCCCAGCGCCTCATCGAACCTGGCCGCACCCACAAGGATCTGTCGCAGAGAGGAGGTGTCGGCCGGGTACCAGTCCCACGCCTCGTTCCACACCTCGGCGATCGCCGGGACGATGGCCGTCATGGTCACTGCGTTGGCCTCGATCGCGGCGAAGGCCTCGTCGAAGGCCGCGGTGTGGCACATGACGACTGTTCCACCGTGGAGAAGGGTTCCCAGGATGCCGGGGTTGGCCAGCGGAAAGTCGTGTGAGGTGGAGAGCACCGCCATGTAGACGCTGTGGGCGCCGACACCGCAGCGTCGCGCAGCGGCCCGCGCGTTGTAGGCGTACGCCTCGTGCACTCGCGGGATGATCTTGGGGTTGCTCGTCGTTCCGCCGGAGAGCAGGTTGAGTGCCACGTCGCGGTGGTGCGACGGGTCCAACGAGGCGGCTGCGGCGTCGACGGCGTTGAGACAGTCAGAGGCCTCGCCGACCTGCAGGCCGGGTAAACGGTGACGAGGTACGTCGCCGTCGCGTTCGGCCCCGGAGTCGGCGTATATGAACCGGGTCCCCAGGGTCCCAGGATCCAGCTGCTCCACCATCTCGACGCAGTCGAAACCGAGCTGGTCACGTCCACCGATGTAGGCCACGGGATGAAGCTCGTGGGCCAGTGAGGTCACCTCGCTGCGACGGTGCGACGGCAGTAACAGCGTGGGCACGACGCCGATGCGCATGAGTGCGAACAAGGTCACCACGTAGGCGGCGCTGTTGGGAAGCTGGAGCAGCACCTGGTCACCTCTCGAGAGCCCCTTGGCCAGGAAGTCCCGTGCGTACCCGGTGATGGCCCGATCGAGCTGGGCGTAGGTGAGCGTGGCATCCGCAGCGACAACGGCCCGTGAGCCCGGCTGTCGCAGACACACCTCGCGCAGCTCCTCGTGAAGCGTCCTCCTGGAGAGGTAGCCGCGTGACTCGTACTCGGCGAGGACCCGATCGTGTCTCATCCGCCCTCCCATCACGCGAACCTCACTGAGATGTCTCCGGCGCCGAGCCGGTAGGTGAGCAGCTCCTCGGCACCGGCTCTGCGACAGATGTCCACAGCGGTTGCGCTCCCCTCATAGACGATCCCCTCGATCCGGGTCATGCCGTTGGGATGGGGAGAGCTGCGGTGCGTGTCAATGGCGAAGGGAGTCACGAACATCGGCACGTGCCAGGCGTCAGGAACGAGGCAGCGGCACGACAGCTTCCGGCCGTGCGGGTCCCGCCGAGAGATGCGAGGCGAGAGGGTTCTAAGACCATGATCGCGGTAGATACGGGCCAGCCTCGTGAACTCCTGCTGTGGTACCTCGAAGACGACCCTGCTGTACCCCTCCCGAGACCCCGCGACGGAATCCGAGGCGGCCACAAGCCTGCCCCGTCCGCGCATGGCGAGGTAGGCGCGCACAAAGCGGGGCATGAAGACCCCGGAGATGATCTCGAGGTAGGGGCCCGTGGAGAAGTAGATCACGGCGTTCCCGGGATTCTTCGCCTTTCCGTACTCGACATCGAAACCCTGATCGCGAAAGCGCGAGACCGCCTGTTCGAGGTCATCAGCCTTGTAGATGACGTGTCCGACCTGAGCCATGGTCCGTCACCGCCTCTCGTCGAAGTGACGAAGGATGGAGCGATAGTGGTCCTCGAGCAGGCAGGTTGCGTGTGAGCCGCTCACGGTCGCCGTCTCCAGCTCTCCCAGAACAGTGCCGGGCCAATCGACGTCTCCGCCGAACGAGGGGTAAAAGCCCTCGACACCGTGCTCCGGCTGCAGGACGAGAACCTTGCCCAGATAGACGTCCGGAACGTAGCCGATCGTTCCCCGCAGAGAGTGCCTGAAGACGTCGTAGAGGATCTCCAGCATCGTGTGCGCGCTGTCTGAGTCGGCCTCGATTCCCTCAATGGCCTTGTAGACTCGCCGCCTCCGGCTTCTCGGCGACAACCGCGACAACTCGGTGAAGAATGCGCCCATAGAAGCGTTCTGACCGTCAAGAGCGCAGAGCTCCTCATCCGTGATATCACGGTTGACGCCATCAAGAATCTGGTTGAGAGCACTACTGAGCTGGTCCAGACTGAATGGAGCACCGATGTCGCCCGGATCCGCCTCGAGAACGCATCCATAGGCCAGCTCGCACAGCATCTCATTGGCGATGCGGTGCGGGCACAGGTGCGTGCTGATAACAACGACTCTGCTGACGGTTCTGCCCAGCTCGGTGAGGATCTTCGCCGTCTCGATGGCGAGAAAGCCTCCGATGCAGTACCCGACCAGCTCATAGCTGTCCATGTCCAGGTCCAAGAGGTCCTGGGCATACAGACGTGCTCGCTCGGTCATCAGCGAGTCGACAGGGCTGTCCAGGTACTCATCCGCGTCTGCGGCTGTGAACCCGACGTGAGCGATCTGGGGGTCCTGGTCCATAAGTGCCGGTACGAGGTGCTCGTAGTCCTTGAGGCGGCCGGTTCCGGCATGAAACACCGCCCGGCACCTCCTACTGCCTTCAGGGGCCGCATAGACGTGCATGCGCTTGCCCTGGGAGGGATCCGCGGGCAGGTCGTCATCGGCCACGGCAACAGCGCTGGTCGCCGCTGCGATCCCCGCCACCGTGGGGCGCCTCAGCATCTCGCGCATGATGAAGTCCCAGGTCAGTCGGCTCAAGGCGGTTACTTCCCGACGCATTCTCGTGACGGTCTGGGCCATGAGGAGAGAGTCCCCGCCCAAGGCGTAGAAGTCGTCGTCGCGCTCGATTCGTTCAATATCGAGCACGTCACTCCACACTGCCGCGATCTCTTCCTCGAGGTCGCCCTTCAGTGGCGATGCTGCTGAGGCGCCCGGGGCCGCGAGGACGTTGGAGCGCTCCCGGATCAGCGCCTTCCTGTCGATTTTTCCGTTCGCGCTCAACGGCAACGCATCCATGATCGTGACAGAGGCGGGCACCATGTATCCGGGAAGGTTCTCGGCGAGGAAAGCCAGCAGGTCGGCCTCAGCCTCCAGGCGAACGGCACTCGACCCAACCACGAGCAGCCGTTGACCGCATTCGCGAAGAGGGTCTCCTTCGGCGGGGTACTCGGCGATCCGCTCCAGGCCCGCCCGAGCGATCACGTCCTCCCACTGCTCATCCGTGATGAACACCTTGTGAGTGCCGCCGCGCACGTCCGTGAAGTCCACCAGGCTCATCTTGATGGATATCGATATGAGAGCGGCATACAGCTCGGTCACGGGCTCTACCAGCACGATGACCCCGTCGTGGCTTCGCAGCTGGTTCAATCTGGTGAAGACCTCATCGATGTTCACCGAGTTGTGCAGCACGTTGGCGCAGACGATGACGTCGTACGCACCCACCTCAATATCCTGGCCGGCGCACTCGGAGTTGATGTCGAGGAGCCCGTAGCTCATGAAATCGTACTGGCCGTACTCCTCCTTGGCGTGACGCAGGAAGAAGGTGGAGATATCAGTGAACCGGTACTCCGCAACAGAGTCGGGAAGACGAGGCAGTATGTAGTCCGTCGTCGCTCCCACGCCGGCGCCGACCTCGAGGATCCTGACAGTACGGCCCCCGCGCGATTCAACGATGCCGGCCACGGCATCCGCCACGGCCTCATTCATCGCAGTGCTCACACGGTTGCTCCCGTAGATCGCGCGGGCGTTGTCCGTCCTGCCTCCGGGGAAGAAGAGGTCCACCGGATTCACCTCGCCGCGCATCTGCCTCAGCAGGGTGCTCGCCGCATAACGCTGGTACTCGAACAGCTCAGGGCCGTTGCGCATCTCGTCCTCGAGCTGTGCGAACCGGTTCCATCTCTCTTCGACGCGGTAGTAGTCAAGGCTCTCCCTCGTGATACTGAAACCGCGGTCGTCACGCAGCAGGACTCCTTCGGAGACGAGGATGTCCAGCCAGCGGTCCACCAGCTTTCTGAACTCAGGGGCGGGCTTGAGATGGGCGACGATATCTCCGTCGTCGCCGTCGTGGTAGTAGGTCCCCGGCTCACCGAAGAGTCCTGCACACGTGAAGGCCTCCAGCAGCGCCGCCAGTGAGGCCTCGTTGCCGGCACGCATCCATGCCGCGTAGGTCGTGGCGTCCAAGCCGTCGGCGGCACTCGTGGACCACCGCCTCGTGAGGTTGTCCGCCAGCGCCGTCGGGGTCTCCGAGCCGCCAGGAGCGGCGTCGACCGCGGAGATCCCCTTGTCCGCCGGCGTCACAAAGGCCCTCAGTCGCTTTGTGCCGTTGACGTCCTCGGTGATGACAGCCGCTTGTCCCACAGCCTCGTGCCGGTGCAGAACGGATGCGATCTCCCCGGTCTCAACCCGGTAGCCATTGATCTTGACCTGGCTGTCAGCCCGCCCGTGGAAGTCGATGACGCCGTCGGAGCGGTAGCTGCCGATGTCTCCGGTGTTGTAGAGGCGACGGTTCTGCCTGGCGGAGAAGCAGAACTTCTGCGCCGTCGTCTCCGGGTCCCCGCAGTACTCCGTGGCCAGGCTGTCACCGGAGATGTGGATGAGGCCAGTGACACCATCGGGGCACTCATTGAGGAACTCGTCCAGCACCTGCACCCTCTGACGTGACAGGGGCACCCCGTAGGGGATGTTCTCCTTGCCGGTGTGGTGGGTCATCACGTGGTAGATCGACCAGATCCCCGCTTCGGTGGCGCCTCCCAGGCTGACGAGCTCGGCGTGGGGAAAGGCGGGGCGTGCCTGTGCCGGCAGCGTGCGGGGGATGAGATCACCCGAGAGAAGGACGAGCTCCAGATCGCGGTCCGGAGGGAGACTCTCGGCCTGACGCTCCTGGAGGAGCATCTCGAACAGGGCCGGCACCGAGTTCCACGTGTCGACGCCGGCGGCATGCATCAGGTCGATCCACGCGCTCGGGTCCTTGGCCTCCGTCTCCGTCGGCAGGACCAGCGCACCTGCGCTCGCGAAGGTCCCGAAGATGTCGTAGACGGACAGGTCGAAGGAGAGCCGGGACACTCCGAGCACCGTCCTGGGCCGTGAGCGGCCAAAACGCTCGTTGACGTCGGAGATCGTGTTCATGGCGGCGGCATGAGTCATCACAACGCCCTTGGGGGTGCCGGTGCTGCCGGAGGTGAAGATGATGTAGGCGGGTGAGTCGACCGGCACGGGCGCAGGAAGCGGTCCGGTCCATGGGCTCGGGCACAGACCCTCGACGTCGATGACCGCGACCCGGTCGTTCGGTGCGCGGTAGCCTGCGTCGGCGATGACCAGCCGCGGGCGGCAGACCGACATCATCCGTTCCCGACGAGCGGCCGGCTGGTCGTGGTCGATCGGTACGTAGGCGGCTCCTGCCGACAGGACGGCGAGGACCGCGGCCACCTGCCACACGCTCCTCCTCAGGACAATGGCGACCCTGTCCCCCACGCCGACGTCGGACAGCCGCGGTTCCAGGGCCTGGACGTACTCCGCCACCTGTCCGTACGAGTAGCGTCTACCGTCGTGCACCAGGGCGATGTCGCCAGGACGGTTACGGACCTGCTCCCAGAATGCTGCGTGCAGCGTCGTAGCGGGATGCTCGGTATCCGTCGGCCGTATCCGGGCGCGCACGTCCTGCATCCGGCTCGTGAGGCGAACGACGTCGTCGGACTGCCAGACGGACTCGTCATCAATCAGTCGGTCGAGCGCCTGCGTGAAGCTCTCCCACATGTCCTGAAGGATCGATGTCGGAATGGTGCCCTCTCGCACATCCCAGTTGATACGGCATGTCCCGTCGTCCTCCAGGGCCTGGCAGTCGATCCACACCTGCGGGGTGCGGCTGACGCCGTACACGAGCTCAAGCGTCCCGTCGGCCTGGCGCCGTGGGCTGCTTCCCAGGGCACCGGTGAAGACCACAGGGATCACGATGCTCTCACCCTTGGCCCTCCCCATCTCGCGCAGAACCTCCGTTCCGGGGAAGGCGGCGTGAGACAGCTCCTCGGCCAGCTGCTGCTGGGTAGCCCTGACTCGGTCGATGAATGGTCCGGGGTGCGCACGGCTGGCGTGGACGGTGACATCCGTGAAGTCTCCGACGATGCGCTCGATCCCGGTGATGCTGCTGTCACGGCTCATTGACGTCACGTTGACGCAGAAGTCCGGCGAGCTCGACCACCGTCGAAGAACATCGGTGTAAACGGCCAGGAGAATGCTCGACGGCGTCACCGCGTGCTTCCTCGCCCAGCTCACCAACGACGCCCATGACCTCGGCGGGCACGTCCAAGTACGGCGGGTGAAGCGAACAGGCCCATCGACCTCTCCAACACCGTTCTCCACCGGGAGGAACGGCCTTCCCGGCAGAGAGCCGACGGCGTCCTGCCAGTACTGCCTGGAGCTGTCGTACTCGGCTTTTCCGGCTGCGGAACCGCGGCGGGAGGCGCGCGAGATGACGATATCCCTGAAGGTTGTCTCGGGCAGAGGATCGAGCGGCTTTCCGTCATAAAGAGCCATGAGCTCATCCACCATCACCTGAACGCTGACGAAGTCGGCGATCGTCATGTCGACGGAGAACTGGATGATGCTGTAGTCGTCGAACTGGAGCAGGCGGAACTCGTGGAGCGGCCACTCACCTGGGGAGTATGCCCTGTCCTCCATCTCACGGCGACATCTGAGATAGTCCTCGTCCGGCACCTGCGGGTCGTGCCCGCGCAGATCATGCTCCTTGAGAACGGGCGGAACAGGTCCTTCCCCAAAGGGAACGACCCGGATCATGTCCGGCGGCATGACGACCGCCGATAGCAGGTCGTGCCGTCGGATCAGGTCGTGCCAGGCGGCCTCGAGACGTGCACGGTCCAGGCGGGGTGCCCGCAGTTCGACATAGCTGTGGCACCCAGTCCCCCCGAGCTCGTATCCGACGTACCGCCCGGTGTTGTAGGCGCGCTGAATGTCCGTCATGGGGAACGGTTCGTACCGGGACTCGGCGTCATGCTCAATCCTGTTGACCGTTTTCAGGTAGGACAGGATCTCCGTCTTATGCTCTTTGATGGCCGCCATGTCCTCCTGCGTCAGGACTCCCTGAGGACACCGGTAGCCCAACCTGTTGCCGTTGTCCCAGAGGACGACACCTCGACGCCTGAGCCCCTCAATCAGATTCTCAACACTCACAATAGTTCTCCCGACTCCTCAATCACCGCACACGACATACCTGCCATATCTGCTTCCTACGTCAGATCAACCGCCGCCTCACCAACGATCTGCGCCAACGAGAGGGGATGGGCGGACATGTGCGACCGCAGCTCCTGTGTGGGCCCCAGGAGCTTTCCGGCCTCTGCCCACACGGAGCAGAGAGTCAGTGTGTACTCGGCCTCACGGGCGCGGCCCTCGGGATGAGTCAGCTGATGATGAGCCTCGTCGAGGAACTCCGCTACCGCATTCGGCCATACCACCTCGAACAGTGATCGACGCATGACATCCGCCTCGACAGTCAGCTCCTCGTGAAGAACCGTCAGGCTCAACCGTTCATCGGCATCAATCTCCAGGACGCCTTCGGGACCGCGAGGACTCGAGACATTGGGATGCCACACGATCTTTCCGTCGGTCTCAGGAAGCACAAGGCTTCCTGCCGCCGTGAAGACGGTGACTCGGTGGCCAACATGCACAAAGTCGTCCGGATTGAACGGGTCCATCTTGTTGACCACACGAAGAGACACAGGGATTCCCCTGAACGACGCGGACAAGCACGTGAAGACGTCAGAACGCGCCCCCTGCTCCTCGACCCTCCAGGGGGTGAACCCGTCAGCGATTCTCCCAATGATGTCCAGCATGGAGTAAAGAAAATGGATGCTACACTCCGCCTCGACCTGGATGATCCCGAAACGAGCGCGCAGGACCTCCACCATCCTCAGGTAAGTCCTGATCGTGGAGCTGTAGCGGTAGAAGGTGTTGACGAGAAAGCCGCAGCCGGCCATTGACGCTTCGCGGTAGCACGCCACCGCATCACGCTTGTCGATGGGATGCTCCATGGCCACATGCTTGCCTGACGACAGGAAGCGTTGAGCCAAGCGCGCCCCGTCACCTCCGACGACTCCGGACCTGACCACGACCAACGCCATGTCATGCTCAGGGAGGTCATCGATCTCAGTGCACAGGGGCACCCCCTGGTCCTGCGAGAACTGACGAGACTGCTCACTGCCCCGCGAGAGTATGCCGGCCAGCTCGTAACGAGAGGAGCGAAGACGAATACCCGCAGCATAGAGACGCCCGAAGGTGGTGCCGCACACCACTGCCCGCAGCCTACTCATCCCTCACTCCCCCTGAAGCCCTCAGAACACACTTTCCAGAACCACTCATTCCATAGAACAGCCAGTCACGGTCCGGTCAAGAAAACTGATCACAGGAAACCGGATTCGATCAGCTCAGACTCATGGGCACTGGGACCCACAGCCGTCGTCGCCTCCTCCGCCTCAACGCTGACGCCCATGAGGCGCAAGGCATCCAGAAGCGGGTCCGCTTTCATGAGCTCATACCCCCACACGACCCCCTCCAGGCCGTCCGCTTCGAGCGCGCGAACCACCGACTGCGCCAGAAAGGCCGCTGTCAGCTCACTGCTGTCCCGAGAGCGGACGGTCATCGTGCTCCGGTAGAGCTTGCCTCGAAGATATCCGCGCGCTGTCACCTGGATGACGAACCAGTTCTTCTTGCCCGCATCCAACCTTGATTTGGCGTCGTCGATCTGAGAGAGCACGCCGATGAGATCATCCGTATCGTCCTCCTGACTGCACGTCATCGCCTTGAGAAGGAGGTGCAACGAGTCTCGATCCGGAATCACCAGGATTCCCGTCAAGGCGGGGACGCCGAAGTCAATCGCCACCCGGCGCAGCTCGTCCGTCACAAAAGGAGAGCGAACACTGTCATCGTCCACTGGGAAGGCATCAGTATCTTCCGCCTCCTCCGCCCTCTCAGCGTAGGGGCGGGGACGGCCGTCCAGCACCATCTGGTTGGGATAGCCGTATCCTTCACGCGTACTGAGAATGACGTCGGCGAATCCCGCGACGCCGCCCTGCTCCCTCCCGCCGCTGCAGACGGTCACCGCGCTGCAGACGTCCAATCGCGAAGCCAGATGGCGCACCAGCAGCCCGCTGAGACCAGGGGTGCAGCCCGCGTTGATGATTCTCAGGCCCTGCCCGCGATATCCATCAAAGAGGTTGGCACCGAAAGGATCGATATAGACCACACTCGCCGGCAGGGCTGCGGCGACCCTGTCTGCGATGAGGTAGGACGGGCCAGCGCAGTTCACCAAGGCACGGCACCCACGGGCGAACCTCCGCACGCTGTTCGGTTCATGAGCGTCAACGACGACGGAGTCCTCGTCGGAACCTCTCCTGGTCCGGTTGCCACAGACCACCTCGTACCCCGCACTGCGCAGGAGCGCGACCAGCACCCGCCCAACAGCACCGCGGGAGCCGATGACCCCGATGCGGTGCCCGCTAGCAGTTTGCGACAAGACGCCTCCCACAGATCGGTTACCGAGCAACGGAGGCGCACGACGCTGACGTCATCTCCGGTGGCGCGCTCCGCAAAATATACTGTTTCTTTGGTTAGGTATACTTTGCCTTAGTTAATGTTCCGTGTCAATGCCACCCCAACCCGACTAGGGAACGCAGGGATCGAGTACTCCGGACCACGGAGAACCTCCACTCCTCCCGCAAGGCCGATCCGCACAGCTGTCAGATACACTGCAATATTCGCTGCAATCACTGGACTCTAGAAGAGCTAACGCGCACTCTTGGTCGCGACAGCCAACTCTCTTTGCCTACAGCCGTCGAGTGTGCAACTCGCCGCTACTTTGATTACACGATGCCGTAAAAATAGGGATTCATCTCTCGTGTCCAGAGGTGCCGCCGTCAGGCAACGGCGAGCCAGGCGATAGCCACCAGCGTCCAGGCGAGCACGACGACTCCCCAGTCGCGCGCTCTCCAGGGCTCGTCGGTCATCTCGGTGCGTCGTCGGTGGGCACCGAAGGCGCGCGAGTCCATGGACAGGGCGACGCGCTCGGCGTGCTGGATGGCCAGGATCATCAGCGGCAGGATTGATCCGACCCAGCGGACCACAGGGGCCAGCAGCCCCCAGCGCCGTCCGATTCCACGCAATGCCCTGGCGGTGCGCAGGAGGACGAAGTCGTCATGGAAGCGGGTGATGAAGGCGATGGCCGCGGTGCCCGCCGCCCCCAGACGGTAGGGCACATGGAAGGTGGTGGTCAGGGTCCGGATGAGAGCCTCAGGGTCGGTGGAGACGCCGGAGACGAGGATGAGTGCGACAAGCGCACCGATGCCGGTACCTCCTGTCACCGCGTCACCCAGGTCGTAGAGGCGCGCAGCAGTCTCCTGGTGGTGGCTTCCGCTACTGAAGATCCAGATCATGAGCGCAGTGACCGTCCAAGGGGCGACCACCGAGGCGATAGTGCGCCGCAGGGAGGCGCGCGCGGCGACGACGAGGAGCGAGGAGATCAGCAGGACGCCCAGGTTGAGATGGTGGTTGCGCAGGGCGAAGACCATCACCATGACGGGCAGGACCGCCAGGAAGGGGGTGAGGGGGTTGAGGGAGGAGAACAGGCCTCGCCGCGGCTGGGGCCTGGGCGGGACCGGGGGAAGGCAGGGCGATCCGGAAGGCGAGGCATCCGCCTCGACGTCGACTGTCCTGGCCGTCTCACCGGCGTCCTCGGCCGCGGCGACCCTTTGCGTTGGGTCCGGGCCCGTTCTGGTTCGCACCGTCGGCCGAGGCAGGGCGATGATGTGGGTGCAGTGGTCCAGGGCGAGCTCGAGGTCGTGGGTGGCCATGATGACCGTACGCCCCTGGTCGCGCAGCTGGTCGATGAAGTCCATGAGCTCGCGGGTGTTGTCCCAGTCCTGCCCGTAAGTGGGCTCGTCCAGGACGACGACGTCGCGTTCCTCGCTGACCATGGTGGCCACGGAGAGCCTGCGGGCCTGACCTCCCGAGAGGGTCAGGGGGTGGTAGTCCCGATGGGCAACGAGGTGGAACTGCTGAAGGAGCCGGTCAACCCTCGCCTGTGAGGTCCCTCCGACGGCGAGCTCGGCCCCGACAGTGGTGGCCACGAACTGGTGCTCGGGGTTCTGGAAGACGTAGCCGACCAGGTGCCGGCCCTTGCCCACCCTCCGGCCACCGACGACCGCCCTGCTCGCGACGGAACCAACGAGGCCGGCCAGGGCGGACAGGATCGAGGACTTGCCCGCGCCGTTGGGGCCGATCAGCCCCACGAGCTCTCCGCCACCCAGCCGCATCGACACGTGTGGAGAGCGCCCCGGCACCTCGAGGTCTATCAGCTCGACACTGGTTCTGGGCTCCGACCGGGCGCGGCCGGCGAGCGCGTCACGGGTGTCGATGGCTTCGACCTGCTGCCAGTTCTCAGCGGAGTCCCGCGTCTGCTTCTCCAGGTAGCGCACCTCGACGTCCGCGCACAGATCGGCGAGTCGCGGCACATGGATTCCGGCTTCGGCGCAGGTTAGTGGTACGTCAGGTGCGGAAGAGCTCGCGGGGAGGCTATCCTCGACGTCACGCAGCGCCCGAGGCATCCACACGCCGGCACCGGTCAGCTCGCTGCGGTGCCCCGTGAAGACCTCGCGCGGCGAGCCGACGGCGATGACGCCTCCGACGGTATCGAGAGCCAGGACCTGGTCCACGACGGGCAGCACCGGGTCGAGGTCGTGGTCGATGACGACGACCGCCGTCCCGGAGGCCGTCAGCGAGGAGATGAGTGCGTAGAACTCCTCACGGCCAGTGGCATCGATGGTGCTGGTCGGCTCATCGAGGACGAGGAGCTGTGGGCGCATGGCCAGAGCGACGGCGACCGAGAGCCGTTGGCGCTGTCCGCCTGAGAGCACCCAGGGGTCGTCCCAGATGCGCTCGATCAGCCCCACCGCACGCAGGGCGCCCTCGACCCGTGCCGTGATCTCGGTCCGAGGCAGGCACAGGTTCTGCAGGGGGAAGGCGACGTCGTCGTGGACGGCGCGGGTGACGACCGCGGCATCGGGGCTCTGACCGACATAGGCGACGGTCTCAGCCAGGGATTGGACAGAGGCGTCGGCGACCTCCGTGCCGGCGAGGTTCAGGCTACCGGAGTACTCCGAGGGCAGGCAGTGCGGGATGAGACCGCACAGCGCACGCACCAGCGTGGTCTTGCCACAGCCCGACGGGCCGATGACAGCGGTGACCTGGCCGCTCAGATGGGTCAGGTCGACGGAGTCCAGGACCCAGTTCTCGCGTCCGAGGTAGTGGACGCTGAGGCCCTCGATCTTCACCAGCACCGGTTCCGCCGGCTCGCTCGAAGGCCGTTCCACCGCGGGTACCGCGGGTGCCGACTCAGGCACGGCCGGTCACGCGGTGGTCGATGCCGACGCCGGCGCGGTTGAGCAACCGGGTCAGGACGATGGTGATGCCGCCGCCGACAAGCGCCGAGACCACGGCGATGATGACGCCGGTGCCCGCGGAGGCGATGCCCGCCGAGGCGCTCATGACGGAGACGTACATGATGCCGTTGAGCAGCCCGAAGGTCGCCGCCGAGATCAGGAAGGACCACCAGGTCCACTTCCGGTAGAGCATGAGGGCGAGGGGTACTTCGACGAAGACTCCGCCGATGAGGGTGCCGATGATGGCGGCGGGACCGGTCGGAGTGGTGAAGACACTCATGATCCCCATAAGAAGGGCCGCGATCATGACGGCGCCGGGGCGGCGCACGACGGTGGCGGGCAGCAGGAAGGGAACGAGCCACAGCCCCATGATCGCGCAGCCCAGGAGCACTGCGTCTCGGGAGGCTCCCGCCGCAGGAGCCAGATAGTTCAGGGGCACCAGGAGGATCATCGAGACGACGGCCAGAGCGGCGATCATCATGAGGTTGCGGGTTCCCAGGGCGGAGTCGGCCAGGCCCGAGCGCGACGAGGTGCGAATGACGGGTCCTTCCTGCTCAGTCGCCTCTGGCGAGCGGCTGGTGGTGCTCATGGTTTCTCCTTGCGTGTTCTCACAGGTCACGGTGAACAATCCGACGTCGTGCCGGAGCACCGAGGACGCTCCGCATCAGGCGCGCCAGCGCGATGACCGTACATCTACTCCGACACCACAGTTTTTGCAAATCATTATCATTATTGACTTATACTGAGAACCTTCTCGACCCGATCACGCAACCGACACGGAGAACAAGCCGCCAGCCAGGACGATGACTCCAAGACCCTCCCCTCACCTCATCTTCTTTGGTGAGGCATACCTAAGTTTCTACTCCTTCTCGGAGCTTCCCGCAAGGGCCGAACAGGCACGGAACAGCAGCAAGGCTATGGGAACTATCCGTTGAAAAACGGAAAACCGGGTGATGAGCTGACGCCGAAGGATGCCGAGGGCGAGGCCCGGAGGAGACTCAGCCCGGGGCTCCCAGGCCTCCGCGTCCCACGAGGTCGATGCGGTGCATCTCCTCGGGGTGCAGGTGCTTGACCCGCTCGGTCAGGGCCTCGGCGGCCTCATGAACCGTCGCCAGGGGGTCGGACAGGTCGACCGGTGCGGTGGGCGGCGAGTCCAGGCGCAGGCTCTCCCAGGTCACCGAGAAGTCGGCGCCCACCTCCAGGCAGGCCGCCACGAAGGCTCCGCGCAGGGCGGCGCGCGTCATCGGGGGCGCGTGGTGAGCGCGCTCGATCTCCTCCGGTTCGCACAGGCGCGCCATGGCCCCTTGCGCGGTCAGGCGCGGGGCGAGTCCGGTCTCGGCGTTGAGGTCGTGGTAGGCCAGATCCACCCGCGAGCGCAGGGCCTCCAGCGCCTCGCCGGACAGCCGGGGGTGGCGCTCGCGCTGGGCGCGCATGAGGTGGCGCTTAATCGCCCAGTCGATCTCGGTGTCGATGGAACCGGCGTCGTGGTGGCGCAGCGCGGAGATGACGCGGGGCGCCAGGTCCTCCAGCAGGTGCTCGGCGCCGCGGAGGAAGTCGGGCACACCGGCGTCGTCCAGGTAGGAGGTGAGCCGTTCCAGGAAGGCCTCCTGGACGTCGACGGCGGTCAGGCGACGGCCGTCGATGGTGGCGGCCGGGACGTCTCCCCAGGGGCTCTCCCCCAGTGCGGACAGCGTGGCCAAAGGGTCGGCCAGGGAGAGGTCGGTGAAGTCCCAGCCGGCCTGGAGCGCGTCCAGGAGCAGGAGGGTCACGGCGCTGCGCAGTCCCGTCGTCGGCTCAGCCATGGTGGTGTCGGCGCAGGTGACGTGCAGGCGGCGCAGGCGGGCGGCATCGGCGTGGGGCTCGTCGCGGGTGTTGACCAGTGCTCGCTGCCCGGTCGTGTCGGCGGAGGTCAGGGCCTTCAGGTGCGGGGCGCGCGGAGACAGGCCCCAGGCCGCCTCTTCGTCCCCCGCGCCCGGGCCGTCCATGTTCCCGTTGGCGGCACCTGCCCCCAGAGGGCGCCCGGAGCCGACCAGGACGGGGCGGGTGGCCAGGAAGGAGGTGAGCACCGCCATGACGGCCTCACCGCTCCCGCCGTCGACGCCCTGGGCCCCGGGCGCGTCATCGAGCAGGTGGCGGGGCACGGAGTAGCTCTCGTGGCAGCCGTAGGTGTGACCGGCCGAGTCGGTGTTATTGGCCAGGAGGTGGAGCCGGGCCGGGGTTCCCCGTTGAGCGAGGCTCGCGGCGGCGCGCTGCGCCATGGCGGCCAGGATCGCGCGCCCGGCCTGGTCCTGGGCGATGAGGTCGCGCACACGCACGCACTCGGCGGTGGCGTACTCGGGGTGGTCACCGATGTCGAGGTAGAGGCGCCCACCGTTGGGCAGGAACAGGTTGGTGCTGCGGTATCCGGCGGGTCGGTGACGGAAGATGAGCGTCGCCGCCCGCTCCACGTCTGGCAGGTCCCCCTTTGCGGCTGCCTGCGGCCCGGCGGGGGCGCACAAGACGCCGAACTCGGTCTCCAGGCCGGTGACGCGCGGGCCCGGACCGCTGGCGCTCACTGGCCGCCCTTCTGGACGAAGCCGCGCACGAACTCCTGGGCGTCGACGGCCAGGACGTCGTCGATCATGTCCAGGACCGACTCCAGGCCCTGGCCCCGGGCAGGTCCGGCGGGGGCCGGCCCCGGATCGTCGTCGGGGGCGGGGTCGTCCTGACGGCTGCGGGACGGCTGGGCGAACTCACTCATGTCTATTCTCCTGACGGGGTGGCGGGTACGGTCACGGCTTCGGTGGTCGGCGCTAGGCGGTCCAGGCGCTCGCCCGTCAGGCGCGTGAGGACCTCGACGACGTCGGCGGCGCCCTCGACGGCCGGTGACGCGGTGGCACGGGTGAAGGACAACGGGTCGGTCAGGGGCAGACGGCGCTGGTCCTTCTCACCGGTCTCCAGGACCATGGAGTGCCAGCCGGCGGCGACCACCTGTCCGGGATAGGCGTTCACGAGCCTACCGCGCAGCCAGGCCCGGGTGGTGGCGGGCGGCTCGGCAAGGGACACCTCCCCCATCTGCTCGTCGAGCCCACCGCAGGCGTCGACGCCGGCGGGCACCCGCTCGGCCAGACCTCGCCCGGCCGGGGACAGCTCGGACCAGGCCAGGTCGACGGCATGGAGGACATCGCGCCCGCGCGCACCGGGGTGGCGGCGTGCGGTGGCGTCCAGGAGCTGCTTCTTGGCGACCCACTCCAGGTGGCCGGCGGCGTCCGACTCGTTCCCACCGTCGCGCAGGGCCTGGAGCTCGCGCAGCGAGGCCTGCCAGAAAGCGAGGATCGCGCCGGTCTCGGCTCCGTCGGTGTCTGCGCCGTCGGCCAGCGCCGACAGGTCCGGGCGCAGGGGGTCGCCCACCGGCGCCGGCGCCGCGCGTCCCTGGTCCCCCAGGTGGCCGCGCACCGTCTCGAGGTACTGCTCCAGGATCTCCAGGGCACTCAGGCGCCGACCGTCGGCGAGCTCGAGCGCGCCGCGAAGGCGGGTGTCGCGGGAGACCTCCCGGGCCTGGGTCACGGGGTCGGCCAGGCGCAGGTGGCGCCAGGAGGCGGGGACGCCGTCGGCCAGGACCTGGAGTACCAGGGAGGTCATGCCGAGCTTGAGCCAGGTCATCGTGTCGAAGCAATTGGCGTCCCCGGGCACCAGGTGGAGGCGCCGCCAACGCTCGGGGTCGGCGTGGGGCTCGTCGCGGGTGTTGACCAGGGGGCGGTCCACCGTGGTTCCCAGGCCCACAACCTTCTCCAGGTAGTCGGCCCTCTGACTGATCTGGAAGTCAGCACCCCGGGCCACGGCCCCAATGCCGACCCGGCCGGAGCCCACCAGGAGCGGGCGGACGACGAGCAGCGGCACGAGGGCTTGAACGAGGTCGTCGAAGTCGATCGCGCGGGGCACGAGGTAGTTCTCGTGGGTGCCGTAGGTGGCGCCTTTGCCGTCGACGTTGTTCTTGAACAGGCGGGCCGCCACCCCACGACGGCGCAGCAGCTCAGCTCCCCGGGCCACCAGGAGGTCCCCGGCCCGGTCGGCCAGGGTGGCCTGGGCGGGCCCGGTGCACTCGGGGGTGGCGTACTCGGGGTGGCCGTGGTCCACGTAGAGGCGTCCACCGCTGGACAGGCAGGTGGCGGTGCCGCGCTGCCAGGCCTCCTCCTGGGCGGTCAGCCGCGCGACGACGGTGGTGCGTAGGCGCCCGGGGACGGGTCCCTCGGCGGACGCGGCTCCAGGGATGTCGGTGAGCATGGATGGGTCGACCGCTGAGCGGTCCACCTCGAAGCCGCGGGCGTCGCGCAGGGGGTACTCCCCCGAGTAGTCCCAGCGCACGCCCGGGCAGCGCCCCTGCTCGCTCTCGGTCTCCAGGCAGGCCGCCACGACGTCCTCGGGCTCAGCACCGAGGATGCCGTACTCGGTCTCCATCCCCATGACCGTCATCTCGCGGCCGGGGGTCCGCTGGGCGCTCGTCGATGCCACCGTCCTCACTCCTCCCGGGGGCGCTGGAGCACGGTCATGGAGGTCACCGGTGCGCCGCGCCGCCCGCTGACGCGGGCCCAGTCGTCGGGGTGGACGGTGGCGGGCAGGCCCTCGTTCTCCATGATCTCCTCGATGACGGCGCGGTGCAGGTGCTCACTGGTCAGACCGCGCCTCCCACTGGTGACCAGGTCCTTGACGGCCGCCTTCTTGGCCCGGTCGACGATGTTGGCGAGCATGGCGCCGCTGACGAGGTCGGCGACGTGGAGGATCTCGACCTGCCCGTCGGAGCGGGTGAGCTCGACCATCTCGGTGGCGCGGCGGCGGGTGTAGAGGGTCTCGACCACCTGGCCGATGAGAGCGTCCGCCGCTCCCTGCGCGCCGCCGTGGGCGGCCAGGAGCTCCTCGCTGATCGGGAGGTCGGGCGTCAGGTAGGTCGCCAGGATCTCGGCGGCGCCGTCCCGGTCCGGCCTGCCGATACGGATCTTGACGTCCAGGCGACCCGGTCGCAGGATCGCCGGGTCGATCATGTCCTCGCGGTTGGTGGCGCCGATGACCACGACGTTGTCGAGCTCGTCGACGCCGTCGATCTCGGCGAGCATCTGCGGGACCACAGTGGTCTCCACGTCCGAGGACCGCCCCGATCCGCGGGTGCGGAACAGGGAGTCCATCTCGTCGAAGAAGACGACGACGGGCACCCCGGTGGCGGCCTTCTCCCGGGCGCGGGCGAAGATGACGCGAATACGCCGCTCGGTCTCCCCCACGTACTTGTCCAGCAGCTGGGGCCCCTTGATGTTGAGGAAGTAGGCCTCGCCGCGCCCTCCGGCACCCAGGGAGGCGGCGACGGCCTTGGCGATGAGGGTCTTGCCGCAGCCGGGCGGGCCGTAGAGCAGCACCCCGCGCGGCGGGGTGAGCCGGTGCTCGCGGTAGAGGTCGGGGTGCAGGAAGGGCAGCTCGACGGCGTCACAGATGAGCTCGATCTGCTCGCCCAGTCCCCCGATGTCGCCGTACCCGATGTCGGGCACCTCCTCCAGGACGAGCTCCTCGACCTCGGAGCGCACCACGGGACGAAGCGCCATGCGCACGGCCAGGTCGGCCACGAGGGCGTCGCCGACCCGAGGGCGGTGGTCGGTCAGGGTCGCCGAGAGGCTGAGGACCTGCTCCTCGTCGTGGCGGGCCAGGACCAGGACGGTGCCGTCGTCGTAGGTCTCCTTGACGGTGACGACCTCTCCGAAGCGCGGCGAGGGGCAGATGGCGGTGATGACGAGGTGCTCGTTGAGGACGACGTCGTCGCCCGGGTGCAGGGAGGAGGACACGACGGCGGGCCCCACGCCCACCCGGTGGCGCCTCCCGGCGATGGAGACATCGGCGGTGCGTGCGGTGGCATCCACGGCCAGGACCGTGGCGTGCGCCAGGGGCGGGAGCTGAAGGGCCTTGACGTCCTCGTGCAAAGCCGCCAGCTCCTGGCGCGCCGCCCTCAGGGCGTTGGCCAGGTGGGTGTTCTTGCGGCTGAGAACGCCGGCGCGCTCACTGAGCTCGCGCAGGCGGTCGGTCACGTCCGACGATGTCGCCGGCCCTGACGACTCGCTACGCCCAACCGTCCCCTGATCCATACGGCGTCCTCCTTGATTCCGGCCTGGTGCCGGTCGGGCGAGACTCGACCGGCATAATCGAAGTGGGCGGCCGAGTCGGATCCGGGCACCGCGCACGTGCGCGGGTACAGTGCGGCGGCCACCGCCGGTACGCAGTCCTGGTCCTCCTCGACTCAACTGGTACAAGCGTACCAATCTATGCGCGTTTCGTAACCCGGATGGACGCTTTGGGGGCGACCGAGTGCCTCCGAGGCCTGCCGACCTCACACCGGGCCATGTCGAGGCCTGCGGCCGCACCGTGACAGAATCGGCCTCATGTCTGAGACCTCCCCGAGCCACACCGCTGCCCCGTCATCGTCCAGCCGTCTGCTGCCCTCCGAGCCTCACAGCCCGCGAGTGCCGGCCAAGGTGTCGACCGACGGCCTGGAGACCACCTGGGGCGAGCGCTGGGAGTCCGAGGGAACCTACGCCTTCGACCGCAGCGCCGAGCGCGCGGAGGTCTTCTCCATCGACACCCCGCCGCCGACGGTCTCCGGCTCCCTGCACGTGGGACACGTCTTCTCCTACACCCACACCGACACGGTGGCCCGCTTCCAGCGTATGCGCGGCAAAGCGGTGTTCTACCCCATGGGCTGGGACGACAACGGCCTGCCCACCGAGCGCCGCGTCCAGAACTACTTCGGGGTGCGCTGCGACCCCTCCCTGCCCTACGACCCGGACTTCACCCCGCCGCACGCCGGCGGCGAGGGCAAGTCGATCAAAGCCCGCGACCAGGTGCCGGTCTCGCGTCGCAACTTCGTCGAGCTGTGCGAGCGGCTCACGGTCGAGGACGAGAAGCAGTTCGAGGCCCTGTGGCGCCGCCTGGGCCTGAGCGTGGACTGGTCGCACACCTACCAGACCATCGGTGAGCGGGCCCGCAAGGTGGCCCAGACCGCCTTCCTGCGCAACCTGGAGCGCGGGGAGGCCTACCAGGCGGCGGCGCCGGGCCTGTGGGACGTCACCTTCCAGACGGCGGTGGCCCAGGCCGAGCTGGAGTCGCGCGAGTACCCCGGCTTCTACCACCGCCTGGCCTTCCACATCGCGGATGAGGAGGCCGCCGCCAGGGCCGAGGCCGCCGGCGCTCCGGTGGAGAACGGCGTCGACGTGTGCATCGAGACCACCCGCCCCGAGCTGCTGCCCGCCTGCGTGGCCCTCGTGGCCCACCCCGACGACGAGCGCTACCAGCCGTTGTTCGGCACTACGGTGGCCTCCCCCGTCTTTGGCGTCGAGGTGCCGGTCCTGCCGCACCCGGCCGCGGAGAAGGACAAGGGTGCCGGTATCGCCATGTGCTGCACCTTCGGCGACACCACGGACATCGACTGGTGGCGCGACCTGCAGCTGCCGCTGCGCGCCATCCTGCGCAAGGACGGCCGCATCGAGACCGAGACGCCCGAGTGGATCACCTCCGAGGCGGGCCGCGAGGCGTACGGGGCCATGGCCGGCAAGACTGCATTCTCCGCCCGTGAGGCCGTCGTGGCCCGGCTGGCGCAGACTGGTGAGATGCACGGTGAGCCCATCAAGACGGTGCGTCAGACGAACTTCTTCGAGAAGGGCGACAAACCCCTGGAGATCGTCACCTCCCGCCAGTGGTACATCCGCAACGGCGGCAAGGAGTGGACGAACCCGGCCTCCGGCGCCGACCTGCGCGACGAGCTGCTCGAGCGCGGCCGCCAGCTGGAGTTCCACCCCGACTTCATGCGCGTGCGCTACGAGAACTGGGTGCGCGGCCTCAACAACGACTGGCTGGTCTCGCGCCAGCGCTTCTTCGGCGTCCCCTTCCCGCTGTGGTACAAGGTCGGGGCCGACGGCGAGGTCGACTACGACGCGATCCTGACCCCGGACGAGTCCGAGCTGCCGGTGGACCCCTCCTCCGACGCCCCGACCGGCTACACCGAGGACCAGCGCGGTAGGCCCGGCGGCTTCGTCGGCGAGCTCGACATCATGGACACCTGGGCCACCTCCTCCCTGTCGCCCCAGCTGGCCTCGGGCTGGCTGACCGATGAGGACCTCTTCGGCCGGGTCTACCCGATGGACCTGCGTCCGCAGGGCCAGGACATCATCCGCACCTGGCTGTTCACCTCGGTGGTGCGCGCGGATCTGGAGTTCGCGGCCCTGCCGTGGAGGAACGCAGGCCTGTCGGGCTGGATCCTGGACTCCGACCACAAGAAGATGTCCAAGTCGAAGGGCAATGTCGTCACCCCCATGGGACTGCTGGAGCAGTACGGCTCCGACGCCGTGCGCTACTGGGCGAGCTCGGCCCGCCTGGGCCTGGACGCGGCCTTCGAGGAGACGCAGATCAAGATCGGCCGCCGCCTGGCCATCAAGGTCCTCAACGCCTCCAAGTTCGCCCTGTCCATGGGGATCCCCTGGGACGCCGACGAGGCCACCGTGGCCGCGGCCCCCGCCCCCTGCCTGGACGCCTCGGTGGTGAGCGAGCCGATCGACCGCGCGGTCCTGGCCGCGCTGGCCGACGTCGTCGACGCCGCCACGGCGGCCTTCGAGGAGTTCGGTCACGCCCGGGCCCTGGAGGTCACCGAGTCCTTCTTCTGGACCTTCTGCGATGACTACATCGAGCTGGTCAAGGACCGGGCCAATGACTTCGACGGATCTCACGACGCCGCCGCCGTCCGCTCGGCGCGGGCGACGCTGGCGATCGCCGTGGACACCTTCGTGCGCCTGCTGGCCCCCTTCCTGCCCTTCGCGACCGAGGAGGTGTGGAGCTGGTACCGCACCGGCTCGGTGCACCGGGCCGCCTGGCCGCAGTCCGGTGGTCTGCGGGAGGCCTCCGCCGGGGCCGACGCCGAGCTAGTGGCCCGCGCGGGAGTCGCCCTAGCGGCGCTGCGCAAGGTGAAGTCGGAGGCCAAGACGAGCCAGAAGACGCCGATCCTCTCAGTGGCGCTGGCCGTTGCTGCCGACCGGCCCGAGTACGCCGAGGCCATCGAGGCAGTGCGTGCGGACCTGACCGAGGCCGCCAAGGTCACCGGCCCCTTCACCGTGGAACAGGCCGCCCAGACGGCGGACTCCGAGTCGGCCGACGGCGCCTCCCCGGTGACGGTGACCGCCGCCGAGCTCGGTGAGGCCCCGGCCAAGCCGGCCAGGAAGAAGTGAGCCGCTGGCAGCCGGCCTTCTGACGGACGGTGGCGTACCCCGCGTGGGGCGCCACCGTCCGTTGTTCTAGGGCGCACCGGGCAGGTTCAGGGGATCGGTCCGCGCCCGAAGGCTCAGCAGGATCCGGTACTCGATGAGGACGAAGGCAATGGCGGCCAGCAGGGCTGCAAGAACGTCGATTCGGCTCTGAGTCACGCAGTCGCGTGAGAAGAAGGGGGTGAGCCGGGAGTCGAGCGAAGTGAGACGCTCCCCGTTGCAGCTCAGCGTGTCGTCCCTGTAGTCGTCCTGAATGCTGGCGTTGCCGACCGTATAGCCCCAGGCGAGCCCGATCATCAGTGCGAAGGCACCACCGAAGGGAAGCCAGGCGAGGCAACGGGGCAGGTGGGCTCGATTCCGCCGGGACAGCGCCACCGCGACGACGGCGATCGCGGCGAACACGATGCTCACCCCCAGCGCCATCAGGTCGGCTCGGTGGCGGATGTCATCGGGAGGACTGGGACGTGCTGGATCAACGATCTCGTCGCCTACCACTGAGTACCCACGGGTGTCGTTCCCGGTCAGGGTGAGGTCGTGGCGGTTCGTCTCCAAGCTGGTCGTACCGGAACCATCTGCGTAGGTCTTTGATGTGGAGACCTCGGCTATCGAATGAACGCTGCCGTCATCCTGGTAGGTGGCCCTGATGCGCCTTACTTCGCTCGTCGCGGAGGTCACTGGGATGCCGTCCTGAGCCAGTCGCTCACGCAGATCGCGGATGGTCGTCTCGGCGCGCGTGGGTGGCGATGCCCCCGTGGAGGCCTCCGCGTCAGTCCACTCAACATCCAGCACCGCCTGATGCTTCTTGATCGCTGACAGAATGAGGTCAGGGTCGGGCTTGTCCCGCACCGCCTCCTGAATCCTGGGGACCAGCCATGGGAGTACGGTCAGACAGACTACGGACACAGCCAGGAGTCCGACGACAACACTGACCACCCGCGTCCTGTTCGGCGACATCCCATCACCTCTCAGCGCACTTCTCCCGACATCGGCTCACCACCGAGTCTGGCACATTGTGCAACCATCCGGCTGACTTCGCGTCTGCGCATCAACTCCGGCAGCGCGCTGTAGATCCACGGTCACTCAGCACTGCGGACATGAGCGTGCTGCGCTCGGCCGGAACCGGTTCTCCCCTGAGGCGGGCCAGCAGCAGAGAACCCACTGCAGCCCCCATCGCCTCGCGGTCCACGCTGAGCTCGCTGAAGGCCCCCTGACGGCCGCTGTCCTGCCTGACCCCGAGGGTGAGCACGGACAGGTCCGCAGGAATGGACAGTCCACGGGCCTGTGCCGCACAGACGAGCCCCACCACGGCCGCCGGGTTGTTGGAGACGACGGCGGTGCTCGCCCCCGCCAGGCCGTCGGCTCCCACGATGTCGCCACCGGCCAGTGCCAGCTCCGGCACCTGGCGCACGAGGACATCCACGCCCAGGTTGTCCGCGGCACGCAGAAGCTCACGGGCCTGGTCCTGGCGCGCATGGGAGTAGTCGTGGGCGGTCTCCCGCATGAGTGCGACGATGCACCGGTGCCCGAGTCCGGCCAGGTGATCCACGGCTGCGCGCGCCATCTGGGCGAAGTCGGTATCAACGCCCGGGGCCCCACCGCTCCTGGCTGAAGCACCGATCAGGACGGTGGGAACCTTCTCATCTAGGAGCATCGCCTCACGCTCGTCATCCTCAGCCACGTCCATGAGGACCACGCCCCCTAGGGCACCGGAGCGCACGAGCGAGCGCAGCTCGATGAGCGGAGCGGAGGACTTCATGGCCGGGATGACGACCTGGATCCCGCTGGGCTCCAGGGCCCGGCGCACACCGTCGACATAGTCGAGGTCGTTGGCGTCGATGGTCGAGCGCTGACGCCGGAACAGGATCCCCACGGTGCGCAGCACCGGCGAGGCCAGGGAGCGGGCAGCGATGTTGGGCTGGTAGTCGAGCTCGCGCACGGCCCGCATGACCCGCTCGCGGGTGCTCGAGCGCGTCGAGCGCTGACCGGAGAGAACGTAGGTGACGGTCGAGGGCGACACCCCCGCCGCCCTGGCCACGTCAGCGCGGGTCGCCGCCATCGAGTCCTCCCGCAGGTAGCTCCAGCCAGCAGGCTCCATTGGGCGGCACGACGAGTCCCGTCCCGCCCTGATCGTCCGGGTGCCAGGAGGTGAGGAGCGGGCCGCCGGAGCCCTTGAGAGTCACCGAGTGATCGGTGGTGTTGAGGACGACGCCTGTCATTCCGTTGCGCAGGACAAGGACTCCGGGTTCTGACACCAGCCACTCTACGGCCCCACGGCCGAGCCGGCGCTCACGGCGCAGGGCGATGGCCCGGCGGTACAGGGTGAGGGTGGAGCCCTCCCGCCCTTCCTGGGCCTCGGGTGAGTACTGGCCCCAGCCCTCGGGCTGGGGCAGCCAGGTGCGGCCGGTGGTGTTGTAGCCGTGCGAGGCCCCGTCCCGCGTCCAGGGCAGGGGGACGCGGCAACCGTCACGCCCCGGCACGAGGTGGTTGGTGCGCTCCCACAAGGGGTCCTGGCGGGCCTCGTCCTCCATGGTGGTGTGCTCGGGCAGCCCCAGCTCCTCGCCCTGGTAGAGGTAGGCGCTACCGGGCAGACCCAGCATGAACAGGGTTGCGGCGCGTGCCCGAGCCAGGCCGAGCTCGACGTCGGGCTGAGGGTCCCTCGGTCCGATCCCGGGATCGGTGTCCATATCGGCGGGGTAGGACAGACGGGAGGCGTGGCGCACGACGTCGTGGTTGGACAGCACCCAGGTGGCAGGAGCCCCGACGGCCCCGTACTCGGCCAGGGAGACGTCGATGACCCGGCGCAGCTCGACGGCGTCCCACCCGGCGACCAGGAAGGGGAAGTTGAAGGCCTGTCTCATCTCGTCGGCACGCACGTACAGGGCGGCATCCGCCTCGGTGGGTACCCAGGCCTCAGCGACCATGAGGATGTCCGTGCCGACCTCGTCCAGGACGCGGCGCCACTCGCGGTAGACGTCGTGGACTCCGGGCTGGTTGAAGGCCGGGCCGACATCGGGCAGCTTCTCACGCCCGGCCCCGTCCTCGGAGCCGATGACGTTCCACCGGTCCGGGCCGAGGTCGTCGTCAGGCAGGCCCTCGGCCTTGACCAGTCCGTGGGCGACGTCCACGCGGAACCCGTCAATACCGCGCTCCACCCAGAAGCGCAGGAAGGTACGGAAGTGCTCGTGGACGTCCTCGTTGGACCAGTTGAAGTCGGGCTGCTCGGCGGCGAAGAGGTGCAGGTAGTACCAGCCCTGGTCCTGGTTGCGCCCGGTGAGCGGCTCCACCGGCTGCCAGGCCGGTCCGCCGAAGAGCGAGCCCCAGTTGTTCGGGGCACCGTCATCGCTGTGGCGGAAGATGTAGCGGTCCCGCTCGGGGGAACCGGGACCCGCGGCCAGGGCGGCCCGGAACCACTCGTGCTGGTCGGAGGAGTGGTTGGGGACCAGGTCGATGACTATGCGGATGCCGACGGCGTGAAGGTCGGCGATGAGGGCATCAAGGTCCTCCAGGGAGCCGTACTCGGGAGCCAGGTCGAAGTAGTCGGACACATCGTAGCCGGCGTCAACCTGGGGCGAGGGGTAGAAGGGCGAGAGCCACACGGCGTCGACACCGAGCGCGACCAGGTGGTCGACGTGCTCCCGGATCCCCTGGATATCGCCGATGCCGTCACCGTTGGCGTCGGCGAAGGAGCGGGGGTAGATCTGGTAGATGACGGCATCGCGCCACCAGGCATCGATGTCAGTCCGCCGTGTCAGAATCTGGGAGCGAGAGTCGTCGGTTGAGGTCATGGGGCGGGTCCTGGTCGGGCCGCGACGTTGCGGCGAGGCGGATAGGAAGAGGTAGCAGGAAGGACAGTCACGGAACGGACTGCAGAGGCCCAGACGTCCTCTGCGGGGCGGCGGCGCCGTGCTGCCGCCCCGCAGAGGGATACGGGTGACGCGCGAACCCTATAGCGGTCCGGGTGGCCGCATCGGCGCTACTGCTTGAGGCCACCGGCGGCCAGACCCGCCACGATCCGACGCTGGAAGAAGAGCACCATGAGGACCAGCGGCAGCGTCATGATGACGCCGGCGGCCATCTGGGACCCGAAGGGCGTGTTGAACTGGGAGTCCCCGGTGAACTTCGACAGCAGCACTGTGGCCGGCTGCATGGAGGGGTTGACGATCATCGTGACGGCCACGAGGAACTCGTTCCAGGCGCCGATGAAGATGATGATGGCGGTGGTGAAGATTCCCGGTGCGGCCAGTGGCAGGATGACCTTGCGGAAGGCCTGGCCGGGGGTGCAACCGTCGACCATGGCGGACTGCTCCAGCTCCTGGGGCATCTGCCTGAAGAAGCTCGTCAGGTTCCACACGGCCAGTGGCAGTGAGAAGGACAGATCCGGGACGATCATTGCCTGGTAGGTGTCCGTCCAGCCCCAGGCGGCGAAGTTCTTCAGCAGAGGCACGATGATGGCCACGAGCGGGAACATCGAGGTGGCGATGATGAGGAGCATCAGCACACCCTTGCCCCGGAAGTCGAGGCGCGCCAGGGCGTAAGCGGTAAAGGTCGCTACGGCCAGCGCCACGATCGTCACGACGATCGACACGACCAGGGAGTTGATCAGGCCGTTGGCGAAGTCGTTCTTCGAGGAGAAGACCGCCTTGTAGTTCTCGAAGGAGACGTGCCGGGGCCACCAGCTGTTCTCGAAGATCTCCTTGTCAGGACGCAGGGAGGAGACCAGCATCCAGTAGAAGGGCGCCAGGCAGTAGATGACGATGAGGACGATACCGACGGTGGAGAAGACGCTCCCCCAGTCCCTCTTGGTCTTGTTGACCGGTACGGCGGTGGAGGTGCTCATGCCTGCTGGCTCCTTTCAGTAGCCGTCTGGGAGACCGGGGCGGAGGAGCCGGAGCGCTTGAAGAAGGCGCTGACCGGCAGCTTGCGCTCGTTGCGCTTGCGTCGAGCCTCATCGTTGCCGCTGAGGTCGGTGTTGGTGATCTTGAGGAAGGCGATGGCGAAGACGAAGACGTAGAGGAACAGGATGAGGGCGTAGGCCGCGGCGCTGCCGAAGCGCGAGTTGGAGCTCTCGTCCTGAACGAGCATGGAAAGGGTCTCCACGCTGCCCTTCCGGGGGCCGATGAGGATGTAGGGCAGGTCGAACATGCGCAGGGCGTCCAGGGCGCGGAAGACCACGGCCACCACGAGCGCGGGCTTGACCAGCGGCAGGGTGATGGAGGTGAAGCGCTTCCAGGCGCTCGCCCCGTCGATCTTGGCCGCCTCGTAGACCTCGTCGGGGATGAGCTGGAGCCCGGCCAGGGTGAGCAGCCCGATGTAGGGGGCCGTCTTCCACACGTCGGCGATGATGATGGCCGTCTTGGCGCTCAGGTCCCCCGAGGCCCACATCACGTGCTGACCCAGGATGGCGTTGGCGACGCCGTTCTGGTTGAAGATCCAGCCCCACAGGATGGCGGAGACGGCCGTGGGGATCGCCCAGGGCACGAGGATGGAGGCGCGCACAATGCCACGCCCCTTCATCGCCTTGTGCATGATGAGCGCCATGGCCACGCCCAGGACGGTCTCCAGGAGCACGGTGACCACGCCGAAGAGGGTCGTGTTGTAGAAGGCGACCCAGAACCGCTCGCCGGCGCTGGTGAAGATGTCGGTGTAGTTCTTCAGGCCCACGAAGGGCTCGGTGGTGGAGAAGAAGCCATCGTCCCCCAGCCGGGGCCGCCCGTAGAGCGACTGGTAGAGGGACTGGGCGATGGGGATGAGGATGACGATGGTCAGCACCAGCACCGTCGGTGAGATGAGCAACCAGGCCAGACGGGCCTGTGCCTTGGAGCTCTTGGACTGGTGATTGACGACTTGTTCGGAGTGCGTCGTTGTACTCATGGGTGTCCTTTGACCGTCCTTGTGACTGTCGTTGTTGGCATAACCGGTGTGTCTCAGGGCTCTGCCCACGGCAGCAGCCGTTGTGCCGGAGGCCTTACCCCTCCAGCTTCTTCAGCTCGTTGCTCAGGGCGGTGATGACGTCCTGAGAGGACCGGCTTCCCGGCTGCTGGATCGCGGGGTAGATGCTGTCCTGGATCTTCGCGGTGACGTCGCTGTAGAAGACGGCCTGGGGCCGGCTCTTGGCGTTCTCAAGGCTCTTCTTGAGGATCGGCAGGTAGGGGAAGTCCTTGAGGAGCTCGGGATCCTCATAGAGGGAACCGAGGATCGGTGCGAGTGTCTGAGTTTCCAGTTGGTAGCGTTCGGAGTCCTCGCTGATCCACCACTTGACGAACTTCAAAGCGGTGGCCTTGTTCTTCGACGCCTTGGTGATGGCGCAGTTGTGTCCGCCCAGGGTCGGAAGGAAGGCCTTGCCGTCGATGCTCGGCAGGGCGGCGACGTCGAACTTCTCCGTCCCCAGGGCGTCCTTGCTGTTGGCGTACTGGTAGGGCCACTGGCGGTAGAAGAGGAGGTCGCCCTTCTCGAAGGCGTTACGGCCGTCCTCCTCCTTCCACTCCAGGGACTCCTTGGGGATGTAGCCCTGGGAGAAGCCGTCGATGAGCCACTCCAGCCCCGTGGCCGACTCGCTGGAGTCGAGGATGACCTTGTTGTCGTCGTAGAAGCCGCCGCCGGCGGTGTGGATGAATTCCGAGGCACAGCAGGTCAGCCCCTCGTACTTGGCGAACTGCCCTCCGAAGCCGCCGATACTCTCGTGACCGGGCAGTGCCCGCACCGCGTCGATGGCGGTCTTGACCTCGTCCCACGTCGTCGGAACCTCGACGCCGGCCTGTTTCAGGAAGTCCTTGCGGTAGAACATCACCGGGGCATCCGTGTGGAACGGAACGGCGAAGAGCTTGTCCTTGTAGATGCCTGTCTGCCAGACGGGCTCAAGGATATCGTCGTTCTTGAGCTCATCCTCGGGCAGCTCGACCACCCACCGGTTGGCGGCGAACTCGGAGACCCAGACGTTGTCCAGGGAGACGACGTCGTAGGCGTTGGAGTTGATCCTGGCGGCATTGACCAATGCCGTGCGCTGCTGGTCGGCCTCCGCGGAGAGCTCGATGAGCTTGACCTCCTCGCCGGGGTTGGCCTTGTTCCACTCATCGATCCTGGCCTGGACCTTGCCGGCCGAGTTGTCCTTGCCCTGGACCCAGGTGATCGGTCCGGTGCCTTCAAAGGTGACGGGGCCGTCGTCGTTCCCGCTGGAGGTGGAGCAGGCCGCCATCGAGGCCAGCGCCGCCGCCAGGGCCGAGCCCTGGATGAACTGACGACGGGGTAGGGGAGTCATGCGTGTTTCCTCCTTGAAACTGCTTCGGAGCCAACCGGCTCCGTTCCGGAAGGACCCACATCGTCGACGCGCGTCGACTTGGGCATGAGACTCACGTTACACACCAGTAACCGGCCGGTCAAACCGTTTCGTATTCGTTTTCTCCAGTCCCTGCGACAGGAGCCCCGCCCCAGCACGGACGCCGGTCCGCGCGATTCCCCCGTGACTCCTCTGCGATCTCCGCAGGGCCGCCTCGAGCGGCCTGTGAAAACCTCCACAGCCGCCCTCTCGTTCTCTCGCCTCAACGAAACGTCGCCTTCCCGGTGGCCTGACACAATGACCCTGTGAGCTCTCGCCCCTTCTCGCCCCACGATGCCAGCACCCGGCCGCCGCGCTACCCCGGCCACATGACCGGCGGGGTCTCCGGCACCGAGATCCCCTTCCAGCCCGAGGCCCACTGGTCGGTTCCGTGGCTGCTCGCCGATCGCATCGCCCGCACCGGCGACAAGCCGCTCGTAGCGCGAAAGTCCTCGGTGTCGGGTGACTGGCAGGAGGTCTCGGCCCGCGCCTTCGGTGAGGAGGTGGCCCATGTGGCTGCCGGCCTCATCGGCATGGGGCTGGAAGCGGGCAGCGCCGTCGGCATCATGGCACACACCTCCTACGACTGGTTCCTGCTGGACATGGCCATCGCCCGAGCGGGCCTGATCTCGGTCCCCATCTACGAGACGAGCTCGGCCGAGCAGATCGAGTGGATCGTCTCCGACTCCGACGTGTGCCTGGTCATCACCGAGAGCGGCACCCTGGCCGAGCTCGTGCGCGGCGCCGTCGCCGGCATCGGGCACACGGTCGAGGTCCTTGCCCTGGACTCCGACGCCGTCACCACCATCGTCCAGGCCGGCTCGGGCGTCAGCCCCTCGCAGGTGGACCAGCGTTCCAACGCCCTCAAGGTTGACGACGTCTACTCCATCATCTACACCTCCGGCACGACCGGCCGCCCCAAGGGCGTCAGGCTCACCCACCGTAACGCCGTCGGCATCCCCTACCACGGGGTGCGTTACCTTCCGGGCGTCCTGTGGGGCGGTAACGTGCGCCTTCTGCTGTTCCTGCCGCTGGCCCACGTCTACGCCCGCTGTCTTCAGCTGCTGTCCCTGGCCGGGGAGGGCGTGCTGGGACACACTCCCGATGTCAAGACGCTCCTGCCGGATCTGCAGTCCTTCGCCCCCTCCTACGTCCTGGCCGTCCCCCGCGTTCTGGAGAAGATCTATAACGCCGCCGATGCCAAGGCCGGTGGCGGATCCAGGCTCAAGCTGTTCCGCTGGGCGGCCAAGGTCGCCATCGCCTACTCCCGGGCCCTGGACACCTCCGATGGGCCCTCACGTCGCCTGCGGCAAGCCCATGCGGTGGCCGATCGCCTGGTCTTCCGCAGGATCCGGGCCCTCATGGGCCCCAATGCCCGTTTCATCATCTCCGGCGGCGGACCGCTGGGGCAGCGTCTGGGCCACTTCTACCGCGGACTGGGACTGGTCATCCTGGAGGGTTACGGCCTGACCGAGACGATCGGGCCGGTCAGCGTCAACACCGACTGGCTCAACAAGATCGGCACCGTCGGCCCGCCCGTGTGCGGCAACGAGATCCGCATCGGTGAGGACGACGAGATCCAGGTGCGGGGTCTGGGTGTGTTCTCCACATACCACAACAACCCCGAGGCCACCGCTGACTCCTTCACGGCAGACGGCTGGTTCCGCACCGGCGACATCGGCGCCCTCGACGAGGACGGATACCTGCGCATCACTGGGCGCAAGAAGGAGCTCATCGTCACCGCCGGCGGCAAGAACGTCGCCCCCACCCAGCTCGAGGACCGGCTGCGCGGCCACCCGCTCATCAGCCAGGTGCTCGTCGTCGGGGACGGGGAGCCCTTCATCTCCGCGCTCATCACGCTGGACAAGGAGATGCTCCCCCAGTGGCTGCGCAACCACGGGCTGGCGGCCATGGACGTCGTCGAGGCCTCCACCCATCCACAGGTCCTCGCCGCCCTGGACCGGGCCGTGGCGCGCACGAACCGCGCCGTCTCGCGGGCCGAGTCGATCCGCACCTTC
>NZ_GL882540.1:0-90037 GCF_000195595.1 Actinomyces sp. oral taxon 170 str. F0386 | reverse complement strand
TCTCGCGGGCCGAGTCGATCCGCACCTTCAGGGTACTGACCACGGACTTCACCGAGGCCAACGGCCTACTCACACCCTCACTGAAGGTCAAGCGCGGCCCGGTCATGGAGGCGCACGCCGACGTCATCGCGGACATCTACTCATCCACACGCAAGGGCCCGCAGGAGTAGGCGGGAAGCAGCCGCCATCAGCGTGCCCGGGCGGGCATACTTGCCACCATGACCGACGTTCCCACCCCACCGGCCGACGACGTCCCTCCCACCCAGTCCGGGGAGCACGCCACCGACCTCCTGATCCCGATTCATGACGGCATGACGACCCCCTGGGCGCTGGCAGAACGCGTTCGTCGCAGCCCCGATGGCGGGCTCATCGCCCGCACATCCCCGCTGGGGCGACGCTGGCGCGAGATGAGTGCCAGTGCCTTCCGCACCCAGGTGCGCGAGGTGGCCGCCGGGTTGGTGGCCCGGGGTCTTGAGCCCGGCGACACCATCGGCATCATGTCGCACACGTCGTATGAGTGGACGCTGCTGGACTTCGCCGCCTGGGAGGCAGGACTGGTCGTGGTCCCCGTCTATGAGACCTCCTCAGCCGAGCAGGCTCAGTGGATCCTTTCCGACGCCGGGGTGAGGCTCATCGTCGTGGAGAACGAGGCCATGGCCGCGATGGTCGGCGCACTGACCTCGACGGTGCCCGAGCTGGCGGATCTACAGGTCCTGTGCATCGAGCGTCAGGACGTCCTGGGACTCATCGAGGCAGGCCGCGGGGTGGACGCCGGCGAGCTCGACCGGCGCACCGCCGCCCTGACTGCGCAGTCCCTGGCCACGATCGTCTACACCTCGGGCACCACGGGACGCCCCAAGGGCGTCGAGCTCAGCCACGGCAACCTGGTGCACCTGTGCGTCAACGTCTGCCCGCACGTGCCCGAGGTCCTGGGCGGGGAGGAGGTCCGCTTCCTGCTGTTCCTGCCGCTGGCCCACGTGCTGGGCCGGTTCGTGGAGATCGCGATCGTGTGCTCGCGCTCGGGTGTGCTGGGCCACGTGCCCGACGTGCGAAACCTCGTGAACGATCTGGGTTCCTTCCGGCCTACCGCGGTCCTGGCGGTACCACGCGTCTTCGAGAAGATCTACAACGCCGCGGACGCCAAGGCGACCGGCGCCAGGCAGAAGGTCTTCCGCATGGCCGCCAAGACCGCGATCGCCTACTCACGGGCACTGGACACCCCCGAGGGGCCCTCCCGCAGGCTCAGAGCCCAACGCACCGCCTTCGACAGGCTCGTCTTCTCCACCCTGCGCTCCGTGCTGGGCGGGCGGGTGACGCACGTGGTCTCCGGCGGCGGGCCGCTGGGCGAGCGTCTGGGTCACTTCTACCGCGGCGCCGGGGTCACCGTCCTCGAGGGCTACGGCCTGACCGAGACGATGGGGCCGTGCTCCGTCAACCTGCCCGGCGCCACCCGGATCGGGACCGTCGGCACGCCGATTCCCGGGTGCGCGATCAGCCTGGGCGATGACGGGGAGGTCCTGGTTCGGGGCATCGGCACCTTCACCGGGTACCACAACAACCCCGAGGCGACGGCCGAGGCCTTCACCGCCGAGGGCTGGCTGCGCACCGGCGATATCGGCTCCTTCGAGGGGGCGGAAGGGTTCTTGCGCATCACTGGGCGCAAGAAGGAGCTCATTGTGACCGCCGGCGGCAAGAACGTCGCCCCAGCGCCTCTGGAGGATCGGCTGCGGGGTCATCCGCTGGTCAGCCAGGTACTCGTCGTGGGTGAGAACCGCCCCTGCGTCGGAGCGCTTGTCACCCTGGACGCCGAGATGCTGCCGCTGTGGCTGTCCTCCCACGGCCTGGAGGAGATGACGGTTGTCGACGCCGCCCAGGACCCGCGAGTGCGCGCAGCCCTGGAACGGGCGGTGGCCCGAACTAACGAGGCGGTCTCGCGGGCCGAGTCGATCCGCACCTTCAAGGTGCTACCCACGGACTTCACGGTGGCCAACGGCCTGCTCACGCCCTCGCTCAAGGTACGCCGCGCCGAAGCCGAGAAACGCTTCGCAGCCGAGATTGAGGCCCTCTACACGCGTACGCCGCTCGTGCCCAGCGCCACCACCACGCCGTCTCAGGGCTGACGCTCACCGGCGGGTCGCAAACGTCCCCTCCCAGGACCAGACGGAAAAACTGCTACTGGCAGTGAGCACGCTCGACGTCCGGCGCTGCGCTTACCGGCTCCGATCACCCCGCGTGACGGGCGCGCTCGGCCTCGTGCCCGTCACGGATCTCTTCGTGGTGCTGGATGACCTCGGCAACGATGAAGGCGAAGAACTTCTCGGCGAAGACCGGGTCGAGGCCGGATTCCTCGGCCAGCGCCCGCAGGCGCGCCACCTGCTGCTGCTCGCGCTCGGGGTCCGCCGGCGGCAGGTCCAGGCTGGCCTTGAGCAGACCAACCTGCTGGGTACAGCGAAATCGCTCGGCCAGGAGGTGGACGAGGGCGGCGTCGAGGTTGTCGATGGTGTCTCGATAGACGGCCAGCTGCACAGGGACGCCCTCACGCCCCTCGCTCATGCGGTCCGGCTCCGCTCCCCCACCTTGGCCGTCGAGCGCAGCGTGCCAGTACCCGCCTGGTAGCGGGGCTTTCCGGTACCCCTGACAGCATCGGCGTCGACAACGACGCGACCGACCTCGGGCAGGGAGGGGACCTCGAACATGGACTGCCCCAGGACCTCCTCGACGATGGAGGTCAGTCCACGGGCCCCGGTCTTGCGCTCCAGAGCGAGTGAGGCCACCGCCTCGATGGCGGCGTCGGTCAGCTCGAGCTCGACGCCGTCGAGACTGAAGAGATACTGGTACTGGGAGACCAGGGCGTTCTTGGGCTCGGTCATGACGCGCACGAGCTCGCGCACGCCCAGGTCCTGAACGGTGGCGATGACGGGCAGGCGGCCGATGAACTCCGGGATGAGGCCGAACTTGTGAAGGTCCTCAGGACGCACCGGGGAGGTGAAGACGTCCTTGGAACTCGTGCTGCCGTCCAGCTGGGCCCCGAAGCCCACCATCTGGGCGCCGGACTCCTTGCGCTGGCGCTGACGCACGATCTCCTCGATACCGGCGAAGGCACCGGCGGCGATGAAGAGGATGTTGGTGGTGTCGATCTCCAGGAACTCCTGGTGGGGGTGCTTGCGCCCACCGCCCGGGGGGACGGAGGCCGTAGTGCCCTCGATGATCTTGAGCAGCGCCTGCTGCACGCCCTCGCCCGAGACGTCACGGGTGATGGAGGGGTTCTCCGCCTTGCGACCGATCTTGTCGATCTCGTCGATGTAGATGATGCCCTTCTCTGCGCGCTTGACGTCACCGTCGGCGGCCTGGATGAGCTTGAGGAGGATGTTCTCCACGTCCTCACCCACGTAGCCGGCCTCGGTCAGGGCGGTGGCGTCAACAATGGCGAAGGGGACATCGAGGAGTCGGGCCAGGGTGCGGGCCAGATGGGTCTTGCCGGTTCCGGTGGGTCCCAACAGGAGGATGTTGGACTTGCCCAGCTCCAGTCCGTCGCCCTCGGCCACGGAGCGTTCCTTGACCTGGACGCGCTTGTAGTGGTTGTAGACAGCCACGCTCATGGCCCGCTTGGCGGACTCCTGACCGATGACGTACTGGTTGAGGAAGTCGAAGATCTCCTGGGGCTTGGGCAGCTCGAGGGGGACGCCGGCGCCGGACTCGCCCAACTCCTCGTCAACGATCTCGTTGCACAGCTCGATGCACTCGTCACAGATGTAGACACCGGGCCCGGCGATGAGCTTCTTGACCTGCTTCTGGCTCTTGCCGCAGAAGGAGCACTTGAGCAGATCCACACTCTCAGCGTTACGTGCCACAGTTTCCTCCAGATTCGTCATCGGTCCCCGCGCCCGGGCGACCCTGCGTCAGCCTACGGGCTGAGCCGGCAGGTACGCCGAGGACATGGCGGCGTGTCCAGTCCGCAATATGCCATGTTGGGCACCGTGCTGCCAGCGTTTGGGCGTTTTATTTTCACCGGCTGCACGGTCGGCGCTCCCACCGGGGCCGGCGGGAGCGCCGTAGGCAGCGACGCACGCCTCAGGAGGAGTGCGGAGAGGCCGGGGTCTTGCGGGAGGTGAGTACCTGGTCCACGATCCCGTAGTCCTTGGCGGCCGCGGCCGTGAGGATCTTGTCCCGCTCAAGGTCGGCGTGGATCTTCTCGCGGTCCTGACCGGTGTGCGCGGCCAGGGTGTCCTCGAGCCAGGAGCGCATGCGATCGATCTCGTCAGCGACGATCTCGATGTCACTGGCCTGCCCCTGCATCCCCTCCATGGCGGGTTGGTGAATGAGGACGCGCGCATTGGGCAGGGCCAGGCGCTTGCCCTCACTGCCGGCGGCCAGCAGCACCGCAGCAGCGGAGGCCGCCTGCCCCAAGCAGACGGTCTGCACCTGCGGCTTGATGTACTGCATGGTGTCGTAGATCGCCGTCAGCGCCGTGAAGGAGCCGCCGGGGCTGTTGATGTACATGGTGATGAGGCCGTCGGGGTCCTGGGACTCCAGGACCAGGAGCTGGGCCATGATGTCGTCGGCCGAGGCGTCGTCGACCTGCACGCCCATGAAGACGATGCGGTCCTCGAAGAGCTTGGCGTAGGGATCCTGGCGCTTGAAGCCGTAGGCGGTACGCTCCTCGAACTGGGGCAGCACGTATCGGGCCTGCGGCATGGCGCCGGCCTGGCGGGCCACGGCCTCGAAGTAGGGACGGGTCGAGGACATGTCAGTTGTCTCCGTTCTGCTTGCCGATCTCCCGACTGGAGCGCACGATGTGGTCGACGAATCCGTACTCGAGGGCCTCCTGGGCCGAGAACCAGTGGTCCCGGTCGGAATCGGCGATGATCTCCTCCACCGTGTGACCGGTGTTGGCCGCCGTGATCTCCGCGAGCTCCTGCTTCATCTTGATGATGAGATCGGCGTTGATGCGGATGTCCGTGGCCGAGCCCCCCGCGCCGCCGGAGGGCTGGTGCATGAGCACCCGGGCGTGCGGAGTGAGGTAGCGCTTGCCCTTGGCACCGGCCGACAGCAGGTGCTGCCCCATGGAGGCGGCCAGACCCGTGGCCACGGTGGCGACATCGGGCTGGACGTACTGCATGGTGTCGTAGATGGCCATGCCGGCGGTCACCGAGCCGCCGGGGCTGTTGATGTAGAGGTAGATGTCCCGCTCAGGGTCCTCGGCGGCCAGCAGCAGCATCTGGGCGCAGATGGCGTTGGCGTTGTCGTCGCGCACCTCGGAGCCGAGCCAGATGATGCGCTCCTTGAGGAGGCGGTTGTAGATGGAATCGGTCAACCCCAAGCCTGCACCGTTGGCGTCGGCTGCCTGGGGCGGGGCGACCGCAGCGGGTGTATAGAGCTCGCTCACGTCAGTCCTCTCATGGTCGGTGTCGCCAACGCTAACGTGACGACCCCATCCGCTATGCCCGCCATGGCGCCCTTTTCGCCCACGGCGCAGGTGCGCTCACTGGAGGAGGAACCTCAGAGGCACGCAGCCTCCACCGCCCTGCGCACGACCCTCGGCGTCCCCATACAAACCTCTGTGAGTCACAAAATTCAGTTTTGTCACAACAAACAAATACGATAGGGTGTCGTCATCTATTTCAGAGGTTTGAGCTCACCGCCTCGGCACCTCACATCAGCGAAGAAACGGCAGGAACGGATAGGGAGCCCCTTGAATACACAGCCCACCCCCGCATCGAGCAACGCCGCCCCTGGGGAGCGCGGCACCCGCCAGGACCCAGAAGCCTCCCGCATGCAGGGGCATCGGCGGCATCACTGACCGAGAGGCTCCGAATCCATGACAGACGCCGTGGCAAACGCGTCGCCTCTCACGGGCCGGTCGACGCATCGCGATGACGACCGTGGTGTTCTCAGGCTCGAGCAGGTGACGATGGTCCGGCGAGGTCTGACCCTCGTGGAGGACCTGTCTGTGACGGTCCGCCCCGGGCAGACCCTCGCGGTCACCGGAGCCTCCGGTGCCGGAAAGACGACACTGCTACGGGCGATCTCGGGGCTGTCGGACACCGACGCCGGCACCGTCCTGCGGCCCACAGGGAGCCTGTCCCAGGTGTTTCAGGAGCCGCGGCTCATGCCCTGGTACTCGGCCCACCGCAACATCTCCCTGGTGGTGGGCGGCCCAACGCCGGACCTGACGGCCTTCCAGTGGCTGGAGCGGGTGGGACTCGCCTCGGCCGGCCACCTCCCACCAGCCCGCCTCTCCGGCGGCATGCGTCAGCGGGTGGCCATCGCCCGGGCACTGTCGACCGACCCGAGCCTGCTCCTGGTGGACGAGCCCTTCTCCGCCCTGGACCGTCCGCTGGCCACTGCGCTGCGAGCCGACCTCATCGACCTGCTCGCCGACCAGGACGTCATCACCGTCTGGGTCACGCACGACCCGGATGAGGCCGAGGAGGTCTCGCACCTCCATCTCCACCTCGACGGCCCGCCGGGCACCTGGAGGCTCTCCACCTAGAAGCCGTGCCGCTGACGGCCGCCCCGTCTCCGCTCCTCTCACACACCCACCCCCCACCACCACTCCCCGCACACTCCAAGAAGAAGGACCATGAGCAGCACGATGGGCAACCACACGTACTCGCCTGCAGGCACCTCACGCACTCCGGCAGCGCCGATCAGGCGCCGCACCCTCATGCCTCTGGCAGGCCTCGGCCTCCTGGGCCCGACGATCCTGTCAGCCTGCTCGTCACGCTCAGGCAGGGCATCCTCCAGCGGAACGGGCGGGCATATCGACACCCTGCGCGTCCACGTCCCCACGACCCTGGCCTACATGGCGCCGATGACGCTGTTCGGTCAGCAGGCCAAGCTGTCCCCGACGATCGGCAAGGCCGCGGTGGAGAACTGGTCCAGCGTCGATGCTATGAAGACACTGCTCATGCAGAAGCAGACCGACCTGGCCGCCACCCCCTCATATGCGGCGGCGAACCTGTTCAACAAGGGTGTCCCGTTGCGCCTGGTGGCGATGCAGGTGTGGGGCATGCTCTACGTCGTCGGCCCCGAGGGCTCATCAACACAGGGCCTCGAGGCCATGCGTGGCAAGACGGTCGCCGTCCCCATGCCGAACAACATGCCCGACCTCGTCTTCCGCTACCTGCTCGGCCAGAAGGGCTGGGACACGAGCAAGGACCTGACGATCCAGAGCTACTCCGACGGCCAGGAGGCACTGTCCAACCTTCTGGCGGGCAATGCCGAGTTCGCCGTCCTGCCGGAGCACCCCGCAAGCGTCAGCCTGACCAAGGCCAAGCAGCAGGGCAAGTCCCTGGAGCGGACGGTCGACCTTCAACAGGTATGGGCCGAGGTGACCGGCGGGGAGGCCAGGTTCCCCATGGCTGGGCTGGTCATGCCTCAGGAGATCACCGACTCCAACCCTCAGGCAGTCGGAGCGGTGCTGAACGAGGTGGAGGCCTGTATAGAGACCACCAACACGGCGTCGGAGGAGACCGTCAACGCCATCTCCCGGAAGACCGAGGTTCCCGCGCCGATTGTCACGGAGGTGATCCCCCGCCTCCAGCTGAACCTGGTCCCCGCGGCCCAGGCCAAGGACCAGCTCGTCGACTTCTACACTCGCCTGTCCACCATCAACCCGGACATCGTCGGCGGCAAGATGCCGGCCGACGACTTCTACCTGAAAGACCCCAGGTGACCCTGAAACGGCCGTCCTCCCTCACACGCTGGCGCGCCCGCCTCCTGTGGTGGGCCGGTATCGGTCTGGCGGTCCTCATCTGGTACTGGGCGGCTCTGAACCAGCCCGAGTACGCGCTTCCCGGCCCGGAGACAACCTGGCACGCCTTCCTGGGGCTGATCGACGACGGCGACCTGGGCTGGACACTGTGGCTCACCCTCTCCAGAGCCGTCATCGGCCTGGGGCTGTCCTGCCTCATCGGCGTCCCGACGGGCTGGGCGCTGGGTACCTGGACCTGGCTGCGCGAGCTGCTGGACTCCTGGGTGCAGGTCCTTATGGCGGTACCGCCGATCGTGCTCGTCGTCGTCGGGATGATCTGGCTGGGACCGACAGCCGGGGTCGTCATCCTCGTGGTCACCCTGGTCACGCTCCCGCTGCTCGTGGCCTCCATGCGCGACGCGGTCCTCAATGTCGACGGCGATCTGTTGGAGATGGCGACGGTCTTCTCCAAGTCCCACCCGTGGACAATCCGTCGGATCGTCCTGCCCGCGGTCGCGCCACCGGTACTGTCTGCCCTGACGGTCGCCGTCGGGCAGTCCGTGAGGGTCACGGTCATGGCAGAGCTTCTAGGCACCCCGACAGGACTTGGCGCAGAGGTCCAGCAGGCCCGCACCAATCTGGAGACGGCCGACGTCTTCGCCCTGTCCGTCATCATGGCGGCGCTGACACTGCTGCTCGAGCTGTGCGTCCTGCGGCCGCTGCGCCGTCGCCTCATGGCATGGAGGTCTCAACCCTCATAGCGTCAGCACCCTCTACAACTCTTACTACCAATACTCATCACCAACACCGAAGGAGCACACATGTCCACCTCGTCCAGCACCGCGTCCACCGAGTCCCTGTTTCGGCTCGGCCTCAACGACGCCCTCCCGATCTCCGAGGAGGCCACCACCTCACGAGTCGTGGTCAACAACGACATCCTGCGCACCGTCATCTTCGCCTTCGACGCCGGTCAGGTCCTCACCGAGCACGCCTCTCCTCGCGCCGTGATCGTCACGCTCCTGGAGGGCGAGATGGACTTCTCCATCGGCGAGCGCACTGAGCGGATGGGCGCCGGGGACGTCATTTATCTGGCCCCCAACGACCGTCACGCCCTGACGGCCGTGACACCGTGCCGCATGCAGCTGGTCATGGTCGACGTCGACAAAGCCACGACAACGGCGGCGAAGTAGGGCCCGCAATCCATTGACGAGCCCGCCCGCGGCGGGCGAGGAGTAACAGCGCCAGGGGTGGGGGCGCAGAGCGTTCCGTGTGCTCTGCGCCCCCACCCCTGAATCCTGTGACTTCCGCAAACTCCACGGCCTCAGCGCGACGCGCCACGCCATCGCCTCAGCACAACCGACCCCGAGGATCACGCGCCGTGTCGCGTCTCACGCAAATCTGACGAAGTGCAGGCTTGGTAAGCCATCTCACCCACCCTTGTAGGAAAACTAAACCATCCATAGATTGGGTTGTGGGCGCCCGAGATCTTGGCACGACTCGCTCCCCACTGCATGGCATAGGCGGAGTGGGCGTGGCACCATCGATTTTAACCGCCCCAAGAGCGCCTGCTTGTCTCTTTCGACCTCAAGCCTCATTTCTTGCCGCGGCCACCTTACCACACTCTTTCATCTTTCAACAACCCCTCCCCGACCATCTTCCGCCTGCCACACCACTACCCAGTAAGGGGTTACCAGTGTTCAGCACGCCCACACAACTCCATGCACCAGAGAGGACCACCGCATGATCGTCATTACCCTTCTGGTGGGAATCCTGTTCTGGATCGGGATCGACATCTGGGCCGGCATCACCTCGAAGTGGTACAAGGCGGTGGAACTGGACTCGAGCATCATCTCGGAGGACTTCAGCGTCCTCGTGCCGATCTACGGCAATGTCAAGTATCTCCAGAACGCGGACTACCTGCGCCCCTACGGCGACCGAGTGGTTCTGTGCACGACCTCTGGCGAGTCTGAGGAGTTCTATCGCGACCTCGAGGACATCGCCATTCGCTACGGATTCAGGATCTTCCGCAGCGAGTACGTTCCGCGCAAGGTGGGACGCAAACGGAGCACCTCGGGCATCACTCGGGACACCGTCGTGCGCGACGCGCTGCTGGCCGCCCCGCTCAACTCCCACATCGTCTGCCTCGACGCCGACACCACGGCCCAGGAGCCACTGACTCAGATCATCGGCGCGCTGGTGGCCAACAAGGCCGACTTCGCCTCAGTGACCATCGTGCCCCAGAAGAAGGGGCCCTTCATCGTCCAGATGCAGCGCCACGAGTACGTCGTCTCGATGCGTGCCCGCAGAATCATGCCCTGGCTGCTCAGCGGTGCCCTTCATATCGGCAAGACTGACGTCATGCGCCAGATCATGGCCCGTCACTCACTGTTCTTCCAGGGCAATGACATCGAGTCCGGCATCATTGGGGACGCCCTGGGATACAAGGCCGTCCACATTCTCGCCCACGTCAACACCAATGCCCCCGACACCCTGTACTCCTGGTGGCGCCAACGGATCGCGTGGAGCGGCGGTTCCTTCAGGCTCTTCATCGTCAACTTCAGATTCGTCTTCCAGCACCCCTTCCTGTGGCTGTACAGCGGCATCGTGGTGATCAGTATGTTCGTCCTCAGGTGGATGGCCGTTGTCTCTCCGGGATGGACGCTTCTGCTCGCACTGTTCATCTACTACGCCGCCATCGTGTGGCTTCACTGGGACCACGGAAACAAGTGGCTCATCTTCCAGCCCTTCTACTGCCTCTTCGTCAGTCTCATCGTGGTGCCCATCGGAGTGGCGTACTACTTCAAGATGGCGATTCCCGAGCGCAACTTCGGCGTCATCCGCCCCAAGCGCAAGGAGCTGGTGACCGCCAGCTGACTCCTGGGCGCACGCGCCATGAGTGCATAGGAACCTTGGACACAGTGACGTCGGTGGGGCCCACCTTCCAAGAGAAGGTGGGCCCCACCGACGTCACACGACCCTCCCGTGTGAGCGGGACTGGGTCAGCTCGCGGTCACGCTCACTCGGCGTCGGCGTCACTCTCGGCGGAGTCGGCTTCGCCCTCGTCGGTGGCCTCAGCGGCGGCCACGGCAGCAGCCTCAGCAGCCGCAGCGGCGTCATCCTCATCGGAGCCGATGTAGGCCGACAGGTCCACCGCCTCGCCCTTGGAGTCGATGACCTTGGCCTGCCGCAGTGCCGTGGCCAGAGACTTGTTGCGGGCGACCTCGGAGACGAAGGCGGGGATCTGTCCGGCCTGCTGGGCACCCTGGAGGAACTGGGCGGGCTCCATGCCGTACTGCTGGGCGGTCTGGAAGAGGAACTCGAGGAGCTCGTCCTGAGCCACGCCGATCTTGAGGTCCTCGGCTAGGACGTCGAGGATGATCTGGTCACGCACGCCGGTGACGATATCGTCCCGGATCTCCTTGGAGTGCTCCTCGTCGCCCTCCTTGCCCTCGGCCTGGAGGTGTTGGGCGATCTCGGCCTCGACGACGGCCTCGGGAACATCGAAGGAGATCTCACTGCGCAGCTGCTCGAGCAGGGCGTCACGGGCAGCGACGGCCTGCTCACCGGTCTTGCGCTCGGTGACCTGCTTGACGAGGTCCTCACGTAGCTCCTCGACGGTGTCGAACTCGGAGGCGAGCTGAGCGAACTCGTCGTCGACCTTGGGCAGCTCACGCTGCTTGACGGCGGTGGCGGTCACGGTGACCTCCGCCTCCTCACCGGCGTGCTCGCCGCCGGCCAGCTCGGTGGTGAAGGTCGCGGACTCGTCGGTCTTGAGGCCGCGCAGGGCGGTGTCCAGCCCCTTGAGCATGTTGCCCTTGCCGATCTCGTAGGAGACGCCGGAGATGGAGTCGACCTCCTCGCCGTCGATGACGGCCTTGAGGTCGATGGTGACGAAGTCTCCGGTCTTGGCCTTGCGACCCACGGACTTCAGGGAGCCGAAGCGAGCGCGCAGGTTGTCCAACTCGGTGTCGACGTCCTCGTCGGTGACCTCGACGGCGTCGACGGTCAGCTCGGTCTTGCTCAGGTCAGGCAGCTCGATGACGGGGCGGACAGTGACCTCGGCGGTGAAGGAGAGCTGGCCGCCATTCTCGCCGGTGGCGTTGGGCAGCTCGACGACGTCGACCTCGGGCTGGAGCATGGGGACCCGCTCGGCCTCGGTGATGGCGTCCCGGTAGAAGTCAGAGAGCTTGTTGTTGACAGCCTCCTGGATGACGGCCCCACGGCCGACCCGCTGGTCGATGACCCGGTTGGGGACGTGGCCGCGGCGGAAGCCGGGAACCTGGATCTGGGAGCCGATCTCCTTGTAGGCGGCATCGAGGCTGGGCTTGAGCTCCTCATAGGGGACCTCGACGGTCAGCTTGATGCGGCTGGGGTCAAGATTCTCGACAGTTGTCTTCACGGGGGTCGCTCCCAAGGTCTGAGTTCTGTAGTCACACCGAAGCGTTCGGAGGCCTTCGGTGGACGCTCGTCTGTGGCGTCAATCCGTGCCATCTTAGGGCAAACAGGCAGTGGGATCGATGATGAGCCCATACCTGGTACATGAGTCTGGACACAGGGTCACCAGCAGTCAGGCCTGTTGCGATCCATCACTCGCTCGGCCCCAGAGGGACGCTCCGGCCCGCGCGCACCAGGACCGGCCAGGCGCGCTCAACCTGGGCCACCTTTCCGACCTCATTGACGACTTCTGCATGCACCTCACAGGCCTCGGCGTCGTCGGCGCCCGCGAAACGGACCGTCACCCGGGGCCGGCCCCGCACGACGTCGATCTGGAACGACTCCAGAACGGCCATGCGCCTCACGGCATTGCGAGCGGCGGACTCAACGTCCTGGGGAACATGACCCGGTCTGAGAACGGTCACCGTGAGAATAGATCGGTACGAGGGCACACAACCAGCGTAGAACGGAGCACGGCTGCACCGCGCTCTTCTGAGGCCGACGAGGTTCTGCTTCACATCGTCGCCCAAGGGCGATAAGTCGGGCTGGCGGGATTTGAACCCGCGGCCCCCTGCTCCCAAAGCAGGTGCGCTACCAAACTGCGCCACAGCCCGTGACGTGGCGAAAGGGACCGCCGAGGAGGCGGCCCCTTTCGGCTCACAGAGCGGGTGACGGGAATCGAACCCGCGCAATCTGCTTGGAAGGCAGAGGCTCTACCATTGAGCTACACCCGCATGGATGAAGGGTTCTCACCCTCCACCGGCAGCCTCACTGCTCGATGAGGCCCTCCTTGTAGGCCCGTGCCAGACGGCGGGGCACGGAGATCTCGCGGCCCTGGACGCGGATGGTGTTGAGCTCGGTGAGCTTGGCCTTCCACTGTGAGCGGCGGTTGCGGGTGTTGCTGCGGGACATCTTCCGCTTCGGCACTGCCATGGGCCCGCTCCTCTCTCATAAACCACAGGGATCAGATGACCCCTTGAAACTGGACCGAGGGACACCATAACGACATTGGCGTGACCGCTTCCAGTCCATGACCATCTCAATACATGTGACATCGATCCCGCACCGGCCCGTGCAAGGATCACCCTATGGCCTCACACGCCCCGCGCACGTCTTCCGACCACCCGTCTCACGAGCAGGAATCCCCCGGACTTCTCACACTGACCTGTGGCGAGCAGCCCGAGATCGACCTGGAGATCAAGAGATCGCATTTCCTGGCGCGCGCCTGCCGCACCGACTCCACGAAGGAGGCCCGCGACTTCATCGCACGGGTGCGCTCCATCCACCCCGATGCGCGTCACCACTGCTCGGCCTTCACCATCACCGACCTTACCCAGGGGCTGGAGCCCCTCCCCCACCCCACCGAGCGCTCCAACGACGACGGCGAGCCCTCCGGCACGGCGGGCCAGCCCATGCTCGACGTGCTGCGGGGAACCGGTCTGGCCAACACGACTGTCGTGGTCACCCGCTACTTCGGCGGCACGCTCCTGGGAACGGGAGGCCTGGCGCGGGCCTACTCCGACGCCACCGCTCAGGCTCTGGCCCGGGCATCACGCGTCCTGGTGACCCGCCGGCACCTATGGGACGTGCGCATCCCGGTGGCCCAGGTCAGCAGGCTCGAAGCCGATCTGCGCTCTCGAGGGGGTACCGGCAGCGGCGCCGTCCGGGTGGAGGAGACGATCTGGGGGCCGACCCATGCGGTCCTCATGCTGTCCTCGGGCTCATCCGACCCGACCCGGCTTCATGGGCTCCTCGCCGCCCTCACTCAGGGAGAGGCAGTTCCCGAACCAGCCGGAAGCCGCCTCACCGAGGTCCCGGTCCGCCCGTCGTCAGCCTGACCCGACGACGCTCACCCCGTGGACCTCGCGCCCGGTCACCATCGGATTTGGTGCAAACCCCACAGAACGGGGTAGGGTTTCCGCATCGGCCGGGCCTCCGCGCACCGGCCGGAGCAGAACGGACACGGGCGGGCGCACGCTGACAGCGCCCTGAGGACAGGAGGACCCATGATGGCTGCAACCGTCATGCGCGCCATGTCCGTCATGCCCCTGTGTCGCTGCTGCCGGTGTCGGTAGGGCGCCTGGCCACGAATCAGTGCGCGTACCGCTGCGCGCATGCCCGGCGCTCCCGGAGCAGGCGGTCACCCCTGCTGTTTCAGCCACCCTGCATCGCATGGCTGCCCTTGACGGACGCGGACCGTCCTCACACCTCTTGCTCTCACGAGCTCTCGCGGACACGACGTCGTCTCATCACGCGCTGACATCGGTCCGGCAACCACAGGGCTCACCCAACCCATGAATCCGAAGGACACCACTATGACCTACGCACCTAACGCAACCGCCCTGGTCGGCAACACGCCCCTGGTCCGCATCAACCGCGTGACCGACGACGCCCCCGCCACCGTTCTGGCCAAGGTCGAGGCCTTCGAGCCCGCCTCCTCGGTCAAGGACCGCATCGCCTTGTCCATCGTGCGCGCCGCGGAGGAGTCCGGCACCCTCAAGCCCGGCGGCACCATCGTGGAGGCCACCTCCGGGAACACCGGCGTCGGCCTGGCCATGGTGGGAGCGGCTCTGGGCTACAAGGTCATCATCACCATGCCGGAGACCATGTCCAAGGAGCGGCGGGCCATCATGCGCGCCTTCGGTGCCGAGCTGGTGCTGACCACCGAGGGCGGCGTGGCCGGCGCGGTCAAGCGCGCCGAGGAGATCCAGGCGGCCACGCCCAACTCGATCCTGGCCTCCCAGTTCTCCAATCCCGCCAACCCCAAGGTCCACCGCGAGACCACGGCCCGGGAGATCCTGGAGCAGACCGGCGGAGACATCGACGTCTTCGTGGCCGGGATCGGCACCGGGGGCACGCTGACCGGCGTGGGCCAGGTGCTGCGCCAGGAGAAGCCCGGGGTCAAGATCTACGGTGTCGAGCCCACCGAGTCCCCGCTGCTGAGCGAGGGCAAAGCGGCTCCGCACAAGATCCAGGGGCTGGGTCCCAACGTTGTTCCCGACATCCTCGACCAGGGTATCTGGGACGAGCTGCTCCACATCGACTCCGAGACCGCCATCACCTACGCGCGTCGCGCCGCAGCGGAGGAGGGTCTGCTCGTGGGCGTCTCCTCGGGCGCGGCCCTGGCCGCCGCCAGCGAACTGGCCAGGCGTCCTGAGTTCGAGGGCAAGACCATCGTCACCGTCCTGCCGGACACCGGAGAGCGTTACCTGACCACGCCTCTGTACAAGGACTACCTCGACTGACGGCTCCGACGGCGGCACTCCTGGGAACAGGAAGGCCGCCGTCGGTGTTGTCACCAGCGCAGCGGGTGAGGTGACGGCTCTGTAGACCGATCCGGGCCGCACCGTCACCCCGTCAGAGGAGCACACCATGCACAACTCCCACCGGTCCCTGCTGGACCTGGCCCGCGAGGACCTGGCCACGGCCCGCAGACGCGATCCCGCCGCCCGCTCCAACGTGGAGGTGGCGCTCCTCTACCCGGGTGTCCACGCGCTGTGGGCCCACCGGGCAGCCCACAAGCTGTGGCACAAGGGGCACCGGTTCGCCGCGCGGGCCCTGTCCCAGGCCGCCCGCAACCTCACCGGCATCGAGATCCACCCGGCCGCCGTCATCGGTGAGCGATTCTTCATCGACCACGGCATGGGGGTGGTCATCGGTGAGACCGCCGAAGTCGGCAACGACGTCCTCATGTTCCACGGGGTAACCCTGGGCGGGGTGTCCATGAGTCCCGGCAAGCGTCATCCGACGATCGGCAACGACGTCCAGATCGGCGCCGGCGCCAAGGTTCTGGGGCCGGTTGTCGTCGAGGACGGGGCCAAGGTCGGAGCCAACGCGGTCCTGGTGAAGAACCTGCCGACGGGGCATGTCGCGGTGGGCGTGCCCAGCCGGGCCCGAGACCCTCGCACCGACCCCGAGCTCATGATGGACCCGACCATCTACATCTGATCAGTTTGTCGATCGTCCGCCAACCCCGCCGCAGGTCAGCGCGCGGCAACTCCGGCGGCCAGGTCGCGCAAGCGGTTGAAGACCTTACCGCCTGAGGCGCGTGAGCCGTCGTGCTCGTACTCGCTGGTGATCCAGGTGCGCAGGCCGGGGATGAGTGCGGCCGTCTCCAACGAGGTGGTCATCGGTACGAACACGTCACGGGCGTAGACGGCGGCCGCTCCGGGGGTCGTCGTGGCCTTCAGGTGGACCGGGTCGTAGAGCGCCGGCCACTCGTGCGCGGCCAGCAGGTCGGCCACCTCCAGCCAGGGGCGCAGACCGGCGTCCTCCAGGAAGGCCTCGCGGCGCACGTGCTCGCCGGTCAGCAGCGTGGGGTCGTCGTCGAAGGCCGAGGGACGCACACGCTGGGCGGCCCAGTCGGTGGTCCCGACGTCGGCCCAGCAGGACTCGTGGATGACGGCGTAGAGCGGGAAGCGGCCCCCGAAGGTCAGGGACTGTCCCAGGTCGTGGCGGAAGACCCAGGAACCGGGATCGCGCTCCAGAAGGTGGTGGATCGCATCGGCTCCCCCTGCCCGCCCCAGCATGGCGCCCAGTGAGCGCAGACGCTCGGGGCCGACAGCGTCCCCGCTCGCCGTCGTCAGCTCGCCCCTGCCGGCCAGCTCGGACAGGCGAGCCATTCGGTCACGGTCCTGGGGATAGCGGGCGTAGTACTCCTCGCTCTTGACCCGCATCGCCTCGTAGCTGAGGGCGTAGACCTCGTCGATGCTGTGTCCGATGGCGGGCAGCCCACCGGTGATGTAGACGGTCTCCAGGTTCTCGGCGTGCTCGGACAGGTAGCGGGTGACGCAGAATCCTCCGAAGGACTGGCCCAGCAGGCTCCAGCGCTCCAGGCTCAGGGCACGGCGCAGGTCCTCGCAGTCCTCAACGATCTCGTCGGCGCGCAGATGGGTGAGCAGCCGGGCGGTGGCCGCGGGGGTGCCGGCGGCATCGGGCCGGTCCACCGGACTGGAGGCTCCGGTACCGCGCTGGTCGAGGAGGATGAGCCGGTGGTGCTCCAGGACCGCACCGATCCACCCCAGGCCCGCGTCGGTACTGGGACGGGGCGCCTCACAACCCGGTCCCCCTTGGAGGAAGACGAGTGGGGGCCGGGAGAGCGGGTCCACACCAGCGACCGAGATCTCTCGGGCGTAGAGGGTGATGGAGCCCGTTCCGTCCGGGGCTACGTCCCCCTGCCCGCTGCGGTCCAGGGGAACGGTCAGGTGGTGGTCCCGGGTCAGCAGGCCAGCAGTCGAGGAGGACCAGCTCGAGGAGCGCAGGGCGGGCGAGGTGTTCGACATGCCGCCACCTTAGTGGCGGTCGGTGTCCATACTGCGGGCATGAACGCTGCGACGGCGTCCGAGGTTGAGCAAGAACCGCAGGACCCTGCGGTTGCCACGAACCGCATCGTTGGTGGAGCCGGCCACGTCCGCTGTGTGGTCAGGGCAGCGTCAGTGGCACTCCAACCGGATTCAGCGGGCCTGGCAGGTCGGGCACCAGAAGAGACGACGGGCCGCCATCTCCCGCTCGGCCACCGGGGTCCCGCAGCGCAGGCATGGGCGACCGGTGCGGTGGTAGACGTACCACCGTCCTGCCTCGGGGTCATCCGGCGGCAGGGGGTCGGGGACGTCGTCGAGGTCGACGGTGGTGATGAAGCCAGTGGCCACACCGTACTCCATGAGGGGGCGCAAGTCCTCCCAGATAGCCCGCAACCGCTCCTCGCTGACGCGGTTGCCGGCGCGGAAGGGTGAGATTCCCACCCGGAAGAGAGCCTCGGCCCGGTAGATGTTGCCAGCCCCGGAGATGACGGACTGGTCCATGAGCAGCTCCCCGATGCTCTTGCGCCGCGAGCGGGCCTTGGCCACGAAGACCTCCGCGTCGGCGTCGGCGCGCAACGGGTCCGGTCCGAGCCGACGGCGCACGGCGGCCACCCCCTCTGCGTCCAGCAGCTCGCAGGCGGCCGGCCCCGTCAGGTCGGCCACACCGTGCCGGCCAAGGAGGCGTAGTCGCACCGCACCGCGCGGCTTGGGCGGCTCCCACTCGTTAGGACTCGGACCGTCATGACTGGAGGAGTCCCCTTCCTGCCCTTCCCGTCGGTCGGTGACGTCGTCAGCCCCGCCGCTCAGCCCGGCCAGGGCAGATCCTCCCCCGCCCTTGAGGGCGTGCTCACCACGCTCGCCGACGCGCCTGCGGGGCGCACCGATGGCATGGGGCGCTGTGAACTCGCGATCGCCGTCGAAGGTCCACGAGCCGTAGAGGCCCAGATGGATGCGCAGCCAGGTAACGGACTCGTCGTCAACAGGGACGTCGGCACGCGCTCCGAACGGCAGGAAGAGATGCTTGCCGTGGGCCTGGCTGCCCAGGAGCACCTGGCCGTCCAGGCGGCTGGCGCCATCGGCGAAGCGCCCCTGTGGGGAGGAGGTGTGCAGTTTCTGCCCACCGTAGAGCTCGTCGAGGGCGGCGGCGAGCCGGTGGATGGTGTGGCCCTCCGGCATGTGGCGGCTCCGGCTCAGGCCCCGGCGGGGGTGATGGCAGGAGCGCCGGAGGGGCCTCCGGCAGGGGCGACACCATCGTGGATGCGCATCTCGTAATCCGCGAGCTGGGCGATGCGGCGAACATGGCGCTCGTCCCCGCTGAAGGGCTCGGCGAGGAAGGCGTCAATAATGGCCAGCCCCCCGCCCAGATCGTGCATGCGCCCACCCAGGGCGACGACGTTGGCGTTGTTGTGCTGCCGGGCGAGTCTGGCGGTCTCGATCGACCAGGCCAGGGCCGCGCGCACCCCGTCGACCTTGTTGGCGGCGATCTGCTCGCCGTTACCGCTTCCCCCGAGCACGATGCCGAGGCTTCCGGCGTCGGCCACCACGGCCTCTCCGCAGGCCAGGCAGAACGCGGGGTAGTCGTCACCCGGGTCGTAGGAGTGGGCTCCGTGGTCGATGACGTCGTGGCCCTTCTCCCGCAGGTGCTCGATCACAGCGCTCTTGAGCTCGAAGCCGGCATGGTCGGAGGCGATATGGATGCGCATAGGCAGGATTGTGCCTCACGCGAACAGCAGTGCGCACCAGGACCGTATGAACGTCGTCAATGCTCCTGGCAGGCCCGGGGCGGGTTAGCGTGTCCGTTATGACTGACGCCTCGCCGATGCCCGACGACCCTTCCTCCGACTCATCATCACGGTCCTCCGAGCGGCTGGACGCCGCGGCCGACTCTGCCGGTGCGGTTCTCGCCGGTGTCCTGGAGACGGCCACGAGCGATCCCTCCATCCGTCCCCAGGACGACCTGTTCCGCTTCGTCAACGGCGGGTGGCTCGCCACGGCCGAGATCCCGGCGGACCGCCCCGGTAGCGGCGCCTTCACCACCCTGCGTGATGAGGCTGAGATGGCCTGCCGTCAGATCGTCGAGGAACTCGCCGACGTCTTCTCCTCCGTGGCACCTGAGGATGCCTCCGAGGTCCTGGACACGAACCGGGGCCGTATCGGCGCTCTTTACGCGGCCTTCATGGATGAGGAGCATCTGGAGGAGCTCGGGGCCGCCCCTCTGGCCGGCGAGCTGGCACCGGTACTGAGCGCGGGCTCCAAGGAGGAGCTGGCCCGGGTGCTGGGCGAGATGACACCGATCGGGTTCATGGGCGTTGTCGGCGCGGACGTCGAGGTCGATATCAACGATCCGGAGCGCTACACGAGCTGGATCGGCCAGTCGGGTCTGGGACTGCCCGACGAGTCCTACTACCGTGAGGAGGCCCAGGCCCCGCTGCGCCAGGCCTACGTGGCGCACGTGGCCAGGATGCTTGAGCTGGCGGGCCTGACGGAGTCCTTCGCCGCCTCCGGTGAGAGGCTCGCTGAGCGCGTCATGGCCGTGGAGACCGACCTGGCCAAGGGCCACTGGGACCGTGTCACCTGCCGTGACGTGGAGAAGATGAACAACCCGATGTCCTGGCAGGCGATCGTTGACTCGGCGCCGGACCTGCCCTGGCAGGAGTGGCGCGAGGGGATTCTCGCTGCGGCCCAGGCCGCAGGGATCGAGCGGACCACATTCCTTGACGAGGCCATCGTCACCCAGCCGGACTACCTGCCCCACGCCGCCGGCATCTGGCAGGGCACCGATCTGGAGGACCTCAGGGCCTGGGTCGCCTGGCACGTCGTTCACGGACGGGCGACTCTGCTCTCACGCGCCTTCGTGGAGGAGAACTTCGACTTCTACGGCCGCACGCTGCAGGGGACCGACGAGCTTCGGGCCCGCTGGAAGCGCGGTGTCGGCCTGGTGGAGTCCTGCCTGGGAGAGGCCCTGGGCGAGCTCTACGTGGCGCGGCACTTCCCGCCGTCGCACAAGTCGGCGATGGAGGCCCTGGTCGGCCGGCTCATCGAGGCCTACCGGCAGTCCATCTCCTCGCTGGAGTGGATGAGCCCGGCCACGCGCGAGCGCGCCCTGGAGAAGCTGGCCCTGTTCACTCCCAAGATCGGCTACCCGGTGCGCTGGCGCGACTACTCCGCCGTCGAGGTCGTGCCCGGAGACGTACTGACCTCGGTGCACAGCGTGGAGCGGGCGGACATGGCCTATTCCCTGCGCAAGCTGACCAAGCCGGTGGACCGCGACGAGTGGCACATGACGCCGCAGACGGTCAACGCCTACTACAACCCCACGATGAACGAGATCGTCTTTCCCGCTGCGATTCTCCAGCCGCCCTTCTTCGACCCGCAGGCCGACGACGCCGTGAACTACGCGGGTATCGGCGCCGTCATCGGCCACGAGATCGGTCACGGCTTCGACGACCAGGGCTCCACCTTCGACGGCACCGGGAAGGTCAGCGACTGGTGGACCCAGGAGGACCGTGAGGCCTTTACCGAGCGCACACGCGCACTCATCAGCCAGTATGATGCCTACACGCCCGAGGCCGTCATCACCAAGCACGAGACCGCGGGCACGGCGGAGGCGGATATCCCACACGTCAACGGCGCGCTGACCATCGGGGAGAACATCGGCGACCTGGGCGGCCTGGGCATCGCGCTCAAGGCCTACGCCCTGGCCCTGGCCGACGCCGGCATCGAATCGGTGGAGGAGGCACCGGTGATCGACGGCCTCACCGGCCTGCAGCGCTTCTTCTACTCCTGGGCGCGGATCTGGCGCTCCAAGAACCGCCCGGACTACGCCGAGCTGCTCCTGACCGTGGACCCGCACTCACCGGCCGAGTTCCGGTGCAACGGAATCGTGCGCAACGTCGACGCCTTCTACGAGGCGTTCGGGGTCGGTCCCGACGACGCCCTGTGGCTGGAGCCCGGCAAACGGGTCTCGATCTGGTAGGCGGAACGAGCACCTTCGCGCACTCTGCCGAGAGGAATAACGATCGGTTAATACTGAGGCAGACACCTCATTCACGGAAAACGTTGGCCCCTTCCCCCATTGAACGCTAAGGTAGGTAACAACGCGGTGACACCCCGGCTCACCGGTTGCCACCTATTCCCATTAACCTAGGAGTACTCATGCGTCTTGGACGCCCCCTGGCCGCCGCGAGCGTGATGGCAGCCGCCATCGGCGCCTCCCTTGCCGCCTCCCCGGCCCTGGCCGACGGCGCCATCAAGTTCGCCGACGACCAGCACAACATCGTCAACCCCTCGGACACCGCCTTCTCGGTGGCCGGAACCGGTTGCACCGGCACGGACGCGACTGTTGGCGTCGCCCTCTTCGCTCCCGACGGCACCATGTCCTCCATCGTGAAGACCACCCCCGGTGAGGATGGCAGCTGGACCACCACCCTGAACATTCCCGAGCTGGTCCAGTCGACCGGTGTCGAGGCCAAGACCGACGGCTCGGCCGACGGCTGGTCCATCGGCGCAGCCTGCCTCGTCTACGGTGAGCAGCAGGACCAGCAGGCCCAGGAGGTCATCGCCTTCGACAACACCGACGTAGAGGGCACCTACCGGGTCGTCACCGATGAGAACGGCGCCCAGACCCTCGAGATCAAGGGCACCGGCTTCTCCCCCAACGAGGAGGTCACCGTCACCCTCGTCGGCAAGGACGACCCCTCCGCCAGCTACCCCGTCGGCAAGCTGCCCGCTGACGCCAACGGCGCGCTGCAGGGCTCGCTGCCCACTCCCGCCGGCGTGCCCGACGGCCAGTACGTACTGAACCTCGAGGGCAACCGCTATGGCGAGGGCGGCACGGGCCACGGCGTCATCGTCGTCGAGGGCGGCGTCTTCAGGCTCGCTGACGACACCGGCAACGGCATCGGCGGTGACGACGGCGGAGCCACCACCGCCCCGGCGGCTCCCGCTAACAACAGCAACAGCGTGAACGTTCCTGCCAGCACCGGCGCCACCCAGGCCGCGTCCAACTCCTCCAACAAGCCGCTGGCCCAGACCGGTTCCAACGGCCTGCTCTTCGGCGGCATCGCCGCGGCCCTCGTGGCCATCGGCGGAGGCGCCCTGTTCCTGCGTCGCCGCAAGGCCTGACAGCGCCCTCCCAGCATGACTGGGAACACTTCCCGCCGGGGAGACAGCGCCGCAACGCGCCGTCTCCCCGGCGAACTTGTGTGCCATCCGTGGGAACCACGCGGCGCACAGACGACCACGCCTGACACCACAACACCCCGGGGATGACACCACGACCATGGACTACACCTCCCGCGACGAGCACAGAGCAGACGTCCCCATCACGCCCGAGAGCACCGGAGATGCCACCGATAACGCCCCCCGGCAGCGCCGTCGAGGCCCGAGGCACTGGTCGATGCGTCAAAGAATCACCGTCGCCCTGGGCGTCACGGCGGTGACGGTCGCCCTCGCCGTAGGGGCGGACGTGGCCGTCCTGGCTCACCGCCCCGCACACGTCGACATCGCCATGCCCTCCACGTCATCATCGGCCGCGGGCGAGACCTGGCTGATCCTGGGAACCGACTCACGCGCCACCGTGCCGGGAGACCAGAACCGCTACGGAACCACCCAGGAGGTAGAGGGGTCACGCGCCGACGTCATCGCCCTGGTGCGCCCCTCGAAGGCGGGACTCACGGTCATCAACCTGCCCCGAGACCTCACCATCAACAGCAAGGGCATGGAGCTGGACCGTCTGGCCACCACCTACGTTCCCGGACCGCAGAACACAGTCAATGCCTTGTGCACCGGCCTAGGAATCCCCACCACCCACCTGCTGACCATCGACATGGCGCAGTTCGCCGACATCATCGACTCCCTGGGCGGTATCGAGGTGGATGTCCCCGAGCCCGTTCGAGACGCCTATACCGGCCTGAACCTCACCTCCGCCGGTCACCACAGGCTCACGGGAGTCGATGCTCTGGCCCTCGTCCGATCCCGGCACCCGGAGATCCTGCGTGACGGTGCCTGGGTGGCCATGAACGAGGCCGACGGTGCCCAACGTCGCAGCGAGTCCACTGCCACGGTGATGCGAGCGGTCCTGTCGGCCGTCGGCCAGAAGGCCAGCAATCCTCTCTCACTTCACCAGCTGGCGCACACCGTGGCCGGCAACATCACCCTGGACTCTGGAACCGGGCTCGGAGACCTGGCCTCGCTGGGACGCAGCGCGACGAAGGCCAAAAAGACCGATTCCGCCACACTCATCGACCTTCCGACGGGGCCTCGTGACGATTCCATCATCGTCTCATCCAACCAGGAGACTCGCGATCTGCTGGCGAAGTATGGCTATACTCCCAAGACCTGCCACCCGGCAGACTCCTGAGGTCCTCGTCGCAGAGACGACGAGAGTTCCGCAACATCTCAGCGTTTTCGGGGCTTCTCCGCCAATCGCCGTCTTTGTCACGTGAGCGAGGACACCCGCGGAAGTGTTCGGTCTCACATCGTATACCTACGCCTTGGCCCCATTCCTCGTTACGGTAGATAACGAGTCGGTGAAGAATCGGATCGCCGGCAACCAACGTTTCCCGTAGACCTAGGAGGACACATGCGTCTTGGACGTCCCCTGGCAGCAGCGAGCGCAGTAGCTGCAATGACCGGAGCCTCGCTCATCGCTTCCCCGGCCCTCGCCAACGACTCCAACCGGAACAGCCCGAGCAGCTCCAGCAGCCCGAGCACCCCGAGCCCTAGCAGCTCCCCCAAGACCACCCCGAGCGGCTCCAGCGAGACCACCTCTGGCAGCAGCTTCAAGATCACTCAGGAGAAGACCTTCGTCTCCGCCAGCACGAACACGTCCTTCACGGTCTCCGGAACCGGGTGCACGGGGCAGCAGGCCGCCGTCGGCATTGCGCTGTACTCCCCGGACGGCACCGCCTCCGACGTCGTCAAGACCGAGGCCGCCTCGGACGGCAGCTGGTCCGCCGACCTCGACCTGGCAACGCTCATCAAGTCCATCGGCACCTCCACCTCCACCGCCACCGACGGCTGGACCATCGGCGCCGGATGCATGACTTACGGCGGCAAGACCGAGATGACCCAGGTGACGACTCAGCAGCAGACTCAGATCTACTTCGACGACACGCGCATCAGCGGCTCCTACGAGGTCTCCGCCCGCACGGAGGGTCAGGGTCAGACCTTCACCTTCAACGCTCAGGGCTTCTACGCCAGCGAGAAGGTCACCGTTCTCATCAAGAACAAGAACGACTCCAGCATCTACTACACCCTCGGGGAGCTGACGGTCGACGCCAACGGCAACCTCCAGGGCAACCTGCCCGCGCCCACCGACGCGGCCAACGGGGAGTACCTGCTGGTTCTCACCGGCTCCCACCACAGCGAGACGGCCACCAGCCAGACCGTGACCACGGTTTCCAACCACACCTTCACCGTGGAGGCCTCCGAGCGCGCCACGACCGAGGGCGGGGCCACCGAGAACAACGGCGGTGGGGAGACCCAGGCCAACGGCGGCGGCAACAAGGCCAACGGTGACTCCTCCGAGAACACCGAGCGCAACAGCGGCGCCAACAACGGTGGCGGAGAGACCCAGGCCAACGGCGGCGGTAACAACCAGGCCGGTGGCAAGGACAACAAGGCCGCGGCCGAGCAGCAGGCCAACGGCGACCGCGACAACGGCGACCATGACAACGGCGACCGCGACAACGGCGGTAACAACCAGGCCGGTGGCAAGGACAACAAGGCCGCGGCCGAGCAGCAGGCCAACGGCGACCGCGACAACGGCGACCGCGACAACGGCGGTAACAACCAGGCCGGTGGCAAGGACAACAAGGCCGCGGCCGAGCAGCAGGCCAACGGCGACCGCGACAACGGCGACCATGACAACGGCGACCGCGACAACAACGGGGGTAAGGGCAAGGACAACAAGGCCGCAACCGACCAGCAGGCCAACAACCGGACCGAGGGTGACAAGAGCGTGAGCTCGGGTGCGAAGGAGTCTTCCTCCGACACAAGGGCCGCCGGGGAGACAAGGACCAGCGGTAGAGGCCCACTGGCTCAGACCGGTGCCAATGGCCTGATCTTCGGAGGTATCGCCGCAGCCCTCATGGCCATCGGTGGAGGTGCCTTGTTCCTGCGTCGCCGCAACAAGGCCTGAGCGAGGAGCCGAGTCCTCCACGTTCCTGGATCGCCGGGAACTGCCTCCGTCGCCGGGGAGATGACACATGATGTGTTGTCTCCCCGGCGACGTTGTCGTGCGCCCCGGGCGCGCGCCACCTGAGACAGGAAGATGAGACAATCGCCCGGCGCCCCATGAGCCACGTTTCCCTCTCATACAGGAGTTCCTCTTATGCCCGGTCAGAACCTGACTCGTCTCGAGGCCGCCGATCGCAGTGCGACGGTACACCCCCAGACTTACGACGTCACCCTCGATCTCACACGCGGAGAGACGGTCTTCGGATCATCAACGACCGTACGGTTCACGTCCACGCCGGGCTCCTCCACCTTCATCGACCTGATCGCCCCCGTCGTCCACTCCATCTCCCTCAACGGGCGCGCCCTCGACCCCGCTGAGATCTATGCGGACTCCCGCATCACCCTGACGGAGCTGGCCGCCGACAACGAGCTGGTCGTCGTCGCCGACTGCGCCTACATGCACACCGGGGAGGGACTGCACCGCTTCACCGACCCGGCCGACGGCGAGACCTACCTCTACAGCCAGTTCGAGGTACCCGACTCCCGGCGCGTCTTCGCCGTCTTCGAGCAGCCGGACCTCAAGGCATCCTTCACCTTCACCGTCACCACTCCGTCGAACTGGACGGTGCTGTCCAACTCCCCCACGCCCGAGCCGACTCCCACTGAGGACTCCGACGGCTCGGATGACACCCACACCTTCGCCTTCGCACCCACAGAGCCGATGAGCTCCTACGTCACGGCCATCGTCGCCGGCCCCTACGTGGGAGCCATCGATGAGTATGTGGCGAGCGACGGGCGCACCGTGCCTCTAGGCGTCTACTGCCGCAAGAGCCTGGCCGAGCACATGGACTCCGCGGAGATCCTGGACCTGACCAAGCGTGGCTTCGCCTACTACGAGAACCTGTTCGCAACCCACTACGCCTTCACCAAGTACGACCAGATCTTCGTTCCCGAGTTCAACGCCGGGGCGATGGAGAACGCCGGCTGCGTCACCCACCGCGACGACTACATCTTCCGGTCCCGCCCCGTTGAGGCTCGCGTCGAGCGACGGGCCGTGACCATCCTGCACGAGCTGGCCCACATGTGGTTCGGCGACATGGTGACCATGACCTGGTGGAATGACCTGTGGCTCAACGAATCCTTCGCCGAGTTCGCCTCCACCCTGGCCACTGCCGAGATCACCCGGTGGAGCCAGGCATGGACCACCTTCCAGACCCTGGAGAAGGGATGGGCCTACAACCAGGACCAGCTCAGCTCCACCCACCCCGTGGCCGCGGAGATCAACGACCTCCATGACGTCGAGGTGAACTTCGACGGCATCACCTACGCCAAGGGAGCCTCCGTCCTGGCCGCGCTCGTGGGCTATGTGGGCAGGGACAACTTTTTCGCCGGTATCCAGCGCTATCTGGCAGCACACGCCTATGCCAATGCCGAGCTGGCCGACCTGCTCAGAGAGCTGGAGACGGTCTCCGGCCGAGATCTGAGCACCTGGACCCGGCTGTGGCTTCAGGAGGCGGGGGTGACGACCCTGCGCATGCAGGTCGCCACCGACGCCGACGGCGTCATCACCCAGGCAGCCGTCCGCCAGGAGATCCCGGCCGACTCACCGGCCTCCCTGCGCCCGCACCGGGTGGCGATCGGCTGCTACAGCCTGACCGGTCAGGGCACCGATACTCGCCTGGAGCGCACCGACCGCATCGAGCTCGATGTCGACGGTGAGCTGACACCTGTCCCTGAGCTGGTCGGCACGAAGCGGGCCGATGTCCTGGTCCTCAACGACGACGACCTCACCTACGCCAAGATCCGTCTCGACGAGGACTCTCTCGCTCAGGGGCTCGCCCACATCGACGCCTTCACCGAGTCCCTGCCACGCTCGATCGTCCTGGCATCGGCCTGGGACATGACGCGCGACGGCGAGCTCGCCGCCTCCCGCTTCCTCAAGGCGGCGCTGCCAGCGCTGGGCGTGGAGGAGCACTCCTCGGTCATCCAGGGGCTCCTGGGGCGTGTCGCCACGTGCCTGTCCGGCTTCCTGCCCCCGGCTGTTCGTCACGATCTTGCTCAGGAAACGGCCGACCAGCTGCTGACACTGGTTCGGGCGGCTCAGGCCGGTAGCGACAAGCAGCTTCAGCTGGTGCGGGCCCTGGCTGCTCACGCCGTCACCGGTGAGCAGCTCGACGTCGTCACCGGTCTCCTGGAGGGCTCCGCGGTGCTAGACGGCCTCGACGTCGATCAGGACCTGCGTTGGGACCTGCTGACCGCTCTGGTAGCAGCTGATCGTTACGGTGAGGAGCAGATTCGCGCCGAGGAGGCTCAGGACCGCACGACCACGGGCCGTGAGCGAGCCGCCGAGGCCCGTGCCGCCGTTCCGACGCCCGAGGCGAAGGCGGCCACATGGCGAGCGCTCGTCGACGACGCCTCCATGCCCAATGAGACCCAGGTTCGCGTGCTGCGCGGTCTGACCAGCGTCGAGCGCCGGCCGGAGCTGCTGGTGCCCTTCGTGAGCTCGTACGTGGAGGCCATTGACTCCGTGTGGTCCTCGCGCACCTTCCACATGGCGGAGAACCTGCTGACGGGGCTGTGGTCCTGCTGCACGGTGGGACTGGACGGCTCGGACCCGGCCACCGCCCTGAAGGGGTGGTTGGAGTCCCATGCCGAGGCGCCGGCCGCGCTGCGACGGATTGTGCGAGAGAACCTGGATGACACCCTGCGGGTGGCCAGGGCCCAAGCCGCTGAGAGTGCGGACAACCAGTAGCCGCATCGGGCCACCGCACAAGGCAGGACGAAGGGAACGAGCCGGTCAGCTCTGATGCGACTCCTCGGACTTCTTACCCGTGGACTTGGCGGCAGCGGCTTGTGCTGCCGCGAAGGAGTCGGCGTCGTCGTCCTCGCGGCCCGGGGTCTTGAAGTTGAACCTGATGATGAGGAACCGGAAGAGGAAGTAGTAGATGACGGCGTAGATCAGCCCCATGATGACGATCATCACCGGGCCCTGGAGCACCCCTCCGGAGAGCTCGGAGGACTTGCCGAAGTTGAGCAGGTAGTCGATCCCTCCGGCGGAGAAGGCGAAGCCGTCCTTGATACCCAGAAGGTTGGCGATCGCCAGGGAGGATCCGGTCAGCACCGCGTGGATGGCGTAGATCGGGAAGGCCACGTAGGCGAAGGCGTACTCGAGGGGCTCGGTGATGCCGGTGATGAAGGCGGTTAGTGCCACTGAGATCATGAGGGCGCCGGTCGCCTTGCGCTTGGCAGGCTTGGCCGTGCGCCAGATGGCCAGTGCGGCGGCGGGCAGGGCGAACATCATGATCGGGAAGAAGCCGGTCATGAAGCTTCCGGTCCACGAGTTCGAGCCGTCCACGCCCTGGAAGAAGCAGGTGATGTCGCCGTGGGCGGTACCCCCCGACGCCGTCTGACAGGATCCGAGCTGGAACCAGGGCACGGAGTTGAGCAGGTGGTGCAGGCCGAAGGGAATGAGCAGCCGGTTGACGGTGCCGAAGACGAAGACCGCCAGGGCGCCGGCGAAGCCTTTGGAGTTTCCGGCATCCATGAGCCAGCCACCGAGCTGCTCGTTGATGAGCCAGTTGAAGGCCGGGTAGAGAGCCGACATGACCAGAGCGATGACGAGTGCCGCACCGGAAGTGATGATCGGGACGAAGCGGCGTCCCCCGAAGAAGGCCAACCAGTCGGGCAGCTTGATGCGGTAGTAGCGCTGCCAGAGCAGGGCGGCAACGACGCCGATGACGATGCCGCCCAGGACCCCGTAGTTGATGGGCGTCTGGGTGGGGATGTCGCAGATCGTGACGCCCTGGTTCCAAGGACCGACCTGGGTGATCTCTCCCTTGGCCGGATCGAAACCGTGTAGGCAGTCGAGGGTCTCCTGGTTCAGGGGCTCGGGCTTGCCCATGACGATGGGAGACATGATCCAGGTGACCGCACGGAAGATGAGGTAGCCGAAGAGGGCTGCCACCCCGGTGGAGCCGTCGGCCTTCTTGGCGAAGCCCACGGCGACGCCGACGGCGAAAATGAGGGGCAGGTTGTCGAAGACCGCCCCGCCGGCCGCAGCGAAGATATCTGCGACGGGCTGCATCCATGACAGGTTCCTGGCGAGTCCCTCGGCCCCCAGCATGTCCGCCTGCCCCAAGCGCACCAGCAGCCCCGCCGCAGGTAGTGTGGCGATGGGCAGCATCAGGGATCGTCCTAGCCGCTGGGCAAGGGCGAAGGCACCACCCGTCTTCTTCTTGTCTGACATGATGTTCTCCAGTTCAGGATCAAGCAGCAGCACTGCTGCGTCAGAGCTCGTCACTGTGACGGCGGCGGTCCAGGCGGATCGACGCCGAACACGTCTGGACCAGTACAACCAGAAAAACCGATAGACCCTTCAATGTCAAGCACTCGGTGCGCTCTTCGGTCATAATGTAATGCGTCGACGCGACGGAGCGGAAACAATGGTCGCGACCGGGTCGTTTCTCCGGCCGCCTCCACCCATTGTCAACCAGGGGAAGCCCTATGCCCAAGAATCCAGGCAAGAGACCGGCGAAGTACGTCATCGTGCGCAATCACCTGCTCGAACTCGTCAGAAACGGGCTCGCCAGTGGCTCTCCGGTCCCCTCCGAGCGCGAGCTGTGCGAGCAGTTCGAGGTCTCCCGCATGACCGTGCGGCAGGCCATCGACACCCTCGTCGTCGACGGGGTCCTGGAACGCCATCAGGGCAGAGGGACATTCGTGTCACCTCCGAAGCTCGACCTCCAGGTTCGACTGACCTCCTTCACCCAGGAGATGCAACGTCGAGGGATGGAGCCCGGCGTCGTCATGCTGCAGGCCGAGACCATTCCTGCTGACGAGACCGTCGCGGAGGCGCTCGAGCTGGAGGCGGAGGCCGAGGTCCACCACCTGCGCCGCCTGCTGACCGCCAACGCGATCCCGATGGCCATCGAGGAGAACTGGCTCCCCGCTGCACTCCTTCCCGACCTGCTGCGCACCAGCCCGAGCTTCTCGGTCTACGCCGAGCTGACCCAGGCAGGCCTGACACCGCAATGGGGGGAGGACATGATCGAGGCTCATGCGGCCACACCTCAGGAGGCCGCCCTGCTGTCCGTCCAGGAGAACGCCCCCACCCTGGATATCACTCGACGCACCTTCCACGAGCACTGCGCCATCGACTACTCTCACACCCTGTTCCGCGCCGACCGCTACACCCTCTGGGTCCCGGTGGCCGCCCCCAAACCGGCCTTCCGCCCAGCTCGCCCGCAGCCTTGAGAAACAGTTACCGATTGGCGCTGGACACACCCGGAACGACCTGTACCATGGTCTACTGGTATGGACCAATAGTCCGGTACCGGCGAAGAGGCCGCACCTGACAGCGCCTCCTCTCTCCTACATCCTGTCTCCCCCATGCCCTGACCACGCATCCCGGCACCACCCACCCGAGCCCGGCAGATACCCGGGCAGACCCAGGAGGAACCCATGTCCCAGGCACAGAGCATCGTCGACGCCCTCGGAGGATTCGACAACATCGTCGAGATCGAGCCCTGCATCACCCGCCTGCGCTGCGAGCTCGAGGACGGCTCGCTCGTGGACGAGCCCGCTCTCAAGGTCGCGGGCGCACACGGGGTGGTCAAACTCGGTGAGATCGTGCAGGTCGTCGTCGGCCCCAACGCCGACACGATCGCGGAGGACATCGAGGACCTGCGGTGAGCCTGACCGTCCAGTCCCCGGTGACCGGCGTCGTCGTTGGTCTCGACGATGTTCCCGATCCCGTCTTCTCCGGCCGGATCGTCGGTCCGGGAGTGGCAGTCATCCCAGACCGCGCTGCCGGAGACAACGTCAGCGCCCTGGCACCGATCAGCGGCACCGTCTCGAAGATCCACCCCCATGCCTATGTCATCACCCATGACGACGGCCGCAGCTTCCTGGTCCACCTGGGCCTGGACACCGTGAGCCTGGGAGGCAACGGCTTCACTCTCCTGGCCGCTGAGGGCCAGACAGTCGAGGCGGGCCAGCCCGTCATCACCTGGTCCCCCGCTCAGATCGAGGCCCAGGGTCTCAACCCGATCGTCCCTGTCATCGCCCTGGAGGGCGATGACTCCATGCTGAAGCCACCCCGTTCGGGCCAGAGGGTTGCAGCCGGCGGCACGCTTATGACCTGGGCGTAAGGCATCCACTCCGCCTTCAGACACGTTGTGGTCCCCGCCGTCTGACTGACGGCGGGGACCACAACGCATCATCGATCTGGTGCCGGCCATCGACCGGCTCAGTCCTGTGACGTCATCTCCTGACGCACGACCTCCAGAAGGCTGCCCAGGCGGGCGTTCTCGGGCAGGTCGTCGACCAGGACGACCTCACCCGCACCGTCAGCCAGGGGGATCCTCCAGTTGGGGTACTCCTGGTCAGTCCCGGGCTGGTTCTGGGCGCGACGCTCCCCCACGCCGTCGACCAGCGCGATGCCGACCAGGACCGAGGGAGTGCGCACCACGTAGCGGTGCAGGGCCTCCACCACCTGACGCTCGGTGGGGGCGTCCCCCAGCAGACCGTGCTCGCGCAGCCGGGCGGTCATGCGGTCACGCTCGATACGGGCCTCGGTACGCACCTGCTCAACGGGTTCAGTGAGCAGGCCGAGACGTTCGCGCAGCTCGACGTGCTCGTCGGCGAGGTAACCGGCGGTCGGGGGGAGGTCGTGGGTGTTGACCGTGGACAGGGCCAGGTGGCGGTAGTCCTGGGGCTGGAGGGGCCAGCCGTCGTGCTGCTTCTCGAACCACAGCACACTGGTCCCCAGCACACCTCGACTGGCCAGGTAGTCGCGGGCCCAGGGCTCCACGGTTCCCAGATCCTCGCCGATGACGACGGCGCCGGCCCGGTAGGCCTCCAGGAGGACGACGCCGAGCATGGCCTCGTGGTCGTAGCGCACGTAGGCGCCGTGGTCGGCGCCCATGCCCTCGGGGATCCACCACAGTCGGAACAGGCCGATGACGTGGTCCACGCGCAGAGCGCCGGCGTGACGCAGCACCGTCCTCACCATGTCACGCAGAGGGGCATAGGCGCTGCGTGCCAGGTACTCGGGGTTCCACGGCGGCTGGGACCAGTTCTGACCCTGCTGGTTGTACATGTCCGGCGGTGCGCCCACCGTGACTCCGGAGGCGAAGGCCTCCGGGTTGGACCACACGTCCGCGCCCTGCGAGTGCACGCCCACGGCGAGATCGTCCATGATGCCCAGGGCCATTCCCGAGGCCAAAGCCTCGGCCTGGGCGCGGGCCAGCTGCTCGTCGACGATCCACTGCAGCCAGGCGAAGAAGTCGATGCGCTCGGCCAGCTGGTGCGCCTCATTGGCCACATAGGCCGAGTCCGCCTCGCGCAGGGTAGCCGGCCACGTCTCCAGGGGGCCGTGCTTCTCCACCAAGGCGCTCCACAAAGCGAAACGCTCCAGCCCCTCGCCCTGCTCAGCGCGGAACCGTTCGAAGTCGCGCTGACGGGAGTAGGAGCGGCCGGCGGCGAAGATGACCTCGAGGGCCTCGCGCTTGGCCTTCCACACCACGTCACGGTCGATCGGCTCGGTGCTCAGGTCGCTGTCCTTGACCTCCTCGAAGGCCCACTGCACCAGCGAGCGCTTGGGGCCGGACAGTCGGGCCACCTCGGGGATGTTCTCAGGCCGGATGTAGAGGGGGTTGACGAAGCGACGCGTCACCGGCAGGTAGGGCGAGGGAGTCATCGGCGCCACGGGCTCAGCGGCGTGCAGCGGATTGATGAGCAGGAAGTCTGCGCCCTGGTCTCCCAGGAAGGAGGCGAGTTCGGTGAGGTCGTCGGTGTCGCCGGTCCCCCAGGAGCCTCGTGAGCGGATCGAGTACAGCTGGGTCATGACGCCCCAGCCGCGCTCCCCCAGGGTCGTGGGCAGATCGAGATGGTTGGGGGTGACGGCCAGAGCGGAGGTCACTGTCACCGTCTCGGCCTCGCCGTTGGCCGGCGGGGCGGCGTGCGCGCCCTGGAGCGCCTCCTGGTCGGTGGAGTCGGAGCCAGGACTGACCTCGGCGATGAGTCGGTGCCAGCCCAGCGGCAGGTCGGCCCCCAGGATGAAGGAGGCTCGGCCGCGCCTGATCCCGTCGACCTCTCGGGGAACAGTCCAGTCCTCGGTCTGCGTGAGCTCACGGACCTCACCGCCCTCGAGCTCGACGCGCACCCGCACCCTGGCGCCGTCGGGAACGTAGACGGGCACAGTGGACTCCACGCCACCGCGCGTGACAACGGTGGGGGCGAGCGTCTGCCGCCACGGAGCGTCCTCGACATCCCGCAGGGAGCGCTCGATCTCCTCATCGGTGCGGGCGCTCACGCCGAGCGCGGTGAGCACGGCCTTGAGGGTGGCACGTGAGGGCGAGGCGAGGTTGCCATGGTAGTCCCAGTACTCGGTGGAGACACCATGCGCCTCAGCAAGGTGCTTGAGGCTCTCAGAAGCAGGTCGCTGGTCGTCGTTGAACTCGTTCATGTGCGTGGGTCAGCCTTGCGTGAGCAGATGTGCGGTGGTGCGCCGTGAAGCGGCGCTGCGCTCCGCCGTCGGCCCTGAGGGAATGGTGGGTCGGAGCGGGACGCGGGCGCCAGGAGGGCTAGCAGTGCCCAAGTGTGCCCTAGCGGCTGACGGTTGTGCACCCTGCCGCACCGTGTCCGCTGACGTTTTGCTGCAACTGTTCTACTGCTGATACCCGGGGACGGAGCCGACACGGATGGTGAGCATCGGCGGCATGCGGTCAGGACCGCACAGTCGGTTGGGAGGCCGGTGAAACGATCGGCGAGATAGCGCTCCGCTCTGTTCCTCCCTTTTCCCGCCAGGCGTCCACACCCCGGAACCTCACCCCGTCATCGTCGATCAGTCGCCCAGAAGCAGGGCTCGGCCCCAAGCACGTGGGTGCTGGGGCCGAGCGACCTGCTGAGCGCCCGAGGGCGGGGCGGCGTCAGAGGGATGCGATCTCTGAGGCGAGGGTGTCCGCCGTCGGGCCGACGACAACCTGGACGACGCGTCCGGAACGCACCACGCCGAAGGCACCGGCCGCCCGCAGCGCCTCCTCATCGACCTTCGCCTGGTCGGCGACCTCCACGCGCAGACGCGTGATGCAAGGCTCAAGGTCGGTGATGTTCTCCTGGCCGCCGAGACCGGCGACGATGTCTGATGCAGTGCTCATGGCTACTCCTTCTGGGTTCCCGTCCTCACGCAGTTCCCGTCTGTCATGCGGTCGGTCGGGCAGCTGGGGTCCTCGTGGTCACGATCACTTTATCCCACCTCCACGCCGTTCGCGGCGAAGGAGCCCGGCCGGTGCAGCAGCAGAACGGTGAGGAGGCTGCAGGGGAGGATGAGGGACGAGAGGTGTTATCACAGGAGGGCCCTCCTCGCTCAACGACGTTCCCTCACGTAACCTTGCGGGAACGCGACAGATGCCTTGACGATGCCACAGAGGAGATCGTTATTCCCCTGGCGGAAACGTCTCATTTCGGCCGTAGTCAGGGCACAATGAGCGATGATCCCCCTTTCGTCTCCGATGAGGAGCACCACATGACAGCGTCCGACACCACTTCCACAACCCTGTCCGGCATCGGTGTGAGCCCTGGCCTTGTGGCCGGCCCCGTCGCTAGGATGGCGCCCCCTATTCCTGAGCCCGAGATCGCCACCCTCGAGCCCAGCCGCGACATCGAGAAGGAGTGCGAGCGCATCGCTCTGGCGGCTCAGCAGGTCAAGAAGGGCCTGGAGCTGTCCGCCGCTGAGGCCAAGGCCGAGGCTCGCACCCTTCTTGAGACCACCGCGCAGATGGCGGCCGACCCCACTCTGACCTCGACGGCGCAGGCCATGGTGCGCGAGAAGCACCTGGTGCCCGAGCGAGCCGTCTGGGAGTCGGCGGGGACGCTGGCAGCGATGCTGGAGTCCCTGGGCGGATACATGGCTGAGCGCACCCGTGACGTGCAGGACGTGCGTGACCGGATCGTCGCGGTCCTCACCGAGTCCCCCATGCCGGGCATCCCCCGCCTGCCCGAGCCCTTCGTGCTCGTGGCCACCGACCTTGCCCCGGCCGACACCGCGCTGCTGGATCCCGAGAAGGTCATCGCCTTCATCACCTCCGAGGGCGGGCCCACCTCCCACACCGCCATCCTGGCGCGGGCCCTGGGCATGCCGGCGATCGTGGGCACCGGCGAGGAGGTCACCGATGCACTGGGCGAGGGTGACATCGTCCTGGTAGACGGGACCAAGGGAACAATCACCATCAATCCGTCCGAGGACGCACTGCGCCGGGCCCGCGAGATCGCCTCGCGCGTGCGCGTCTTCAACGGCGACGGAGCCACCAAGGACGGCCACGAGGTCCAGCTGCTGGCCAATGTCGGTGACGCGGCCGGAGCCCGTAGCGCCGCGGAGGCCGGGGCGATGGGTATCGGCCTGTTCCGCACCGAGTTCTGCTTCCTCGACCAGCCCGAGGAGCCGACGGTAGAAGCCCAGGTGGAGGCCTACCAGGGGGTCCTGGAGGCCTTCCCTGGCAAGAAGGTCGTGGTGCGCACACTCGACGCCGGAGCCGACAAGCCACTGCCGTTCCTGACCGACGCCACCGAGGCCAACCCGGCACTCGGCGTACGCGCCTACCGCACCACGCGCCGCGACCCCGAGGTTCTGGAGCACCAGCTCGAGGCACTGGCCAAGGCCGAGGCCGCCACAGAGGCCAAGGTCTGGGTCATGGCCCCGATGATCTCCACAGCGGACGAGGCCAGGGCCTTCACCGAGAGGGCCCGGTCCTACGGCCTGAAGACGGCCGGCATGATGATCGAGGTGCCCTCCGCCGCGCTCATGGCGGACAAGCTCTTCGAGCACGCGGACTTCGCCTCCGTGGGCACCAACGACCTCACCCAGTACGTCATGGCGGCCGACCGCCTGCTGTCCTCGCTGGCGGACCTTTCCACGGCCTGGCAGCCGGCCGTGCTGCGCCTGATCGGTACGGCGTGCGAGGGTGCCTCCCCCAAGGGACGCCCGGTGGGCGTGTGCGGTGAGGCCGCCGCGGACCCGGCACTGGCCGCCGTGCTGGTGGGTCTGGGGGTCGCCTCGTTGTCGATGACGGCGCGCGCACTGCCCGATGTCGACGCCGTGCTGAAGTCCGTCACTCTCGACGAGTGCCGGGAGCTGGCCAGGATCGCCGTCGCCTCCGCCACCGCCGAGGATGCCCGCTCCGAGGTGCGCGCCCAGCTGCCGATCCTGGAGGAGCTCGGTCTGTGACCACCCCCTATCCCGTCCCCGCCGCCACGGAGGAGCCCCTCGGCTCAGTGACCCGGGTCCTCGGCCTGGCGGCGGGAGACGGGGAGGATCTCTTCACCGGCGGATCCCTGCCGCAGCTCTCGGGTCGGGTCTATGGCGGCCAGGTGGTGGCCCAGGGGATGCTGGCCGCCGCTGCCACGGTCGAGGACGACGGCGACGGGGAGCGTCTGCCGCACTCGGTCCATGCCTTCTTCATGCGGGGCGGTCAGCCGGACAGGCCGATCAGCTTCGCCGTCGAGCGGTTGCACGACGGCCGATCCTTCTCCCAGAGACGCACCGCCGCCTCCCAGGAGGGGACGCCGATCCTCACGATGCTCACCTCCTTCCAGGAGGAGCAGGAGGGTGCCGACCTTCACGTCGCAGCGCCCTCGGTTCCGCGTCCCGAGGACCTGACGAGCGCCCTGGAGATCTTCCGCACCATCGACCATCCGGTGGCGCGCTTTCTGGGGCGTACGGCGGCCTTCGACCTCAGGCACGTGGAGGGCAACCTCTATCTGCGCCCCTCCAAGGAACGCAGCGACGTCCAGCACCTGTGGATGCGCTCGCGCAGCCGTATCCCGGAGCAGACCTCCCAGACCGTGCATCGGGCGCTGTTGGCCTACGTGTGCGATCAAGTGATGCTGGAGCCGGTGCTGCGCAGCCAGGGGCTGTCCTGGCGCAGCGAGGGCATGAGCCTGGCGACCCTCGACCACGCCCAGTGGTTCCACCGGAACGTGGACATGGGTGACTGGCTGCTCTATGTGCAGGACTCCCCCTCCTCGCGGGGTGGCCGCGGGATGGCGCGAGCCCAGGTCTTCGACTCATCCGGCGGGCTCGTGTCGACCATCGCCCAGGAAGGCATGGTGCGCATGCCCACGGACTCAGGGGTCGACGCCGGCTCAGGCCGTTGGCGGATCCGTATGGGCGAGGGCGACGACGGCAGCGCGATCCCCGGCTGAGGCCTTCTGCATCCTTACTCTCCTCTCTGGTGGTTCCGGTGTCGATTGCCGTACTTCAGGTTCTCAACGCTATCGCCGCAACAATTAGTACAGTGTCATCACTGCTGGCTGTCTTCCGACCTCAGATCATGAGTAAGTCGCAAGAGGTCAGCGCTGGCGAGAGGTTCTTCGCTCAGATGTATGCGGCTCGAGCGGTTCCCCTCGGCGCGGTGACGGCAGTCGTACCTTTTATCGCTGCTTCAGATATCAGTACCGTGAGGCTGGTCCTCATGGCTGCAATGGTGGTCCAGGTCGTCGACGCCGGCATCGGCGTCCGACGCAGAGAGGTGACCATGATCATCGGCCCGTCGATCGCGGCCATCGTCCACGGCCTCACAGCCTGGCTGACATAAACGCATTTATTCAGATTCTTTCTCAAGAGGAGAGAATAGGGTTAGTCTAGGCGTCAAAATGACAGAGAGAGGACGTGAGACTCAGGGGGCGATTCGAGACAAGAATGCAAGCGGAACCGCATACAAGAGCCACTGCCAGCAAAAACAATCTCCCACTCGTGAGCGCAATCTCATCATCCCCGCCACCCCAGTGAACAGCTTTTAAGTTTTCATGATATGATCAAATCATGACTTCTGTGACACTGTCAAACGGCAGCAGCCTTTGGTACTCCATAAGAAACACATCATCACCCAAAGCTCCATTAGTGCTCATCCAAGGAAGGGGACTCGACCACCACGGATGGGACTCCGTTCTCAACGAATTCACCAATCGAACCATCGTACTCCTTGACCACAGAGGTACCGGCCAGAACACAGCGCCGCTGAACTCAGAATGGTCGACGAGAGATTTCGCAAAGGATGTAGTAACCATCCTCGATCACGCGGGTATCGATAGGGCGCACGTTTACGGACACTCAATGGGAGGAAGAATTGCTCAGTGGCTCGGAGCGGAGCATGCAGACCGCATTATTACACTCACCATTGGGGGCACCAGCGCTGGCGACGGAACCGGACTACCTCGCCCTACCACTGGAGCAGCGGCCCTAGCATCCGGCGACCCAAGCGCACTAGCTTCACTCTTCTATCCGGATCCTTGGATCGCAGCACATCCTCAACAAGCCACCAGCGTCTTCCCCGCGCCTCATTCACCAGAAGCAATGAGCATCCACAGCAAGGCCTCAGACCGCCCTGACGGGCCAGCCCCAGAAAATATTACGGCCCCCACTTTGATCCTCCACGGCACGAACGACCCTATCTCCGATCCTGGCAACGCAGCAATCCTTGGAAATCGAATCCCAAATGCGGAAGTATTCATGATTCCGGACGCCAGGCATGCATACTGGGCCGGAAAATCAGAAGTTCATGCCTCGGTCGCAAAATTCCTCTCATTAAATGATCCAAACTGATGCCTTTGTTTTTCTCCCGCGTCGCGTCAGCGACTCGGTGTCCACACAGCGGACATGGCTGACTCCACAGTAGATGCGGTTGGACGACGACCCCGGAATCTCGGGAGTTCTACTTGGCCCCCTACGTCGCCGCAGCGTTCATGTCCGCTGTGTGGACACCGGAATGGTGCGGGTTGGGGACTGCGTTTTCCATCCAGGACGTACTTCTCCTACAAGCGACTGCCACCGGACCTCAGAGGTTTGCAGGAAGACGCAGTCCTCGCCGGAAAAGCACGTCCCGGATCAGAACCAGCGCATCGCACCGTAGGCTCATCCCCTACTTCTCGTCGCAATCGGGCCGCAGCAGCCCCGCGACGGATCATCACGCCAGATCTGAGATTCATTCTATGGCGTCACATCAAAGTCGAGCGATGACTGAGCCCTGCTCGGGGCAGGCCTGCTCGCACAGCGACCACGGGGCACCTTGTTCTGGACCGCGTTGCCGGAACTCGTCGAAACGGAGCGGCACACCCTTCGCGGCATAGGGATCAGGGCTGTTCATCGCCTGAATGTGGAGATGGGGCTGCGTGGAGTTCCCGGAGTTGCCGCATCTGCCGATCTGATCGCCGGCGCACACCCGCTCACCAGGCGACACCTGAACAGAGCCTCGCTGAAGGTGCACGAGTCCAACGTAATAAGGGCTTTCTGCAACCTGGATGATGACGTGATTCCCAAGGACCGCGGTCAGTCCCCGCCGAATCCGCCGGGGCTGGCTCAGCCCGTACGGGATGAGCGTCAGGATCGAGCGGCGCGCCTCGTGGTCGGGTTCGCCGTCGTGAACAGACACCACGGTTCCTGCGACGGGCGAGTACAGAGAGCGCCCGAAGGCGTAGAAGAGCTCCGGCGGTTCGGTGGTGAGGACCGTGCGTAGGCTGCGCGCAGGCGCCGTGCGACCGTCATCGTCGACGGCGATGAAGTCGAGCGCGTAAGTGGTGCCGAAAAGATCGGTCCCGTGGCTCGGGACGCGGCGCGTGGGACTGACCTCGCTCAGCCACCGCCCGTCGAACGGGAGCCTGCCTATCACACCGCCTTCGGGAATGAAGATGGGCGTCTTCCTGCTCATCACGCACCTTCCAACGTACGACACCCTATGCACAGTCAATGTCGCCGGGCAAGATGCGCGAGACGCAATCGGGGTGTTTATCGTGACAGTGGCGTCAGCCGACACCTTCCGGAGCCGACCGACGCCACTGTCACCAACATCCCTTCACCAGATCTAGAAGAGGGACATTCAGTCACTTCATCACCACGAGGGATAGAAGAACTTGCGGGAGGCGGAGTTGTTCTTGAGGCCAGGCTTGAGGATCACCAACTTACCAGAAGATCTTGTGGGAGGCGTTATTGTTCTTGAGGCCAGGCTTGAGGTTGACCAACTTACCATCGGGAATAAGCTCATTATCCCCCCAGAAGTATGAGTTGTAGTATACAACCACTTGCGTGCCCGTCCTGTTCCAGACCGCGGCCGCGTTGTTCTTCACGCACTTTCCTTGCCCGTTGCCAGCTCCCCTGAACTCATAGCAGTTGGGTTGACTTCCCCCATAGTTGGGGATGGACCCATTGAAGTCGGCAATCGATCCATGCCCATCGGTGTTGTAGTAGAAGCAGACCTCTCCGGCGTCGCAGACACCGTCTCTCTCAGCGGCACTTGCTGTCGAGGTCGGAATCAGGAGAGCGCCGGCGGCGAGTGCGAGAAGTGAGCCGGCACTTGCGATACGGCGAGCCATTGTTGCACCCATGATAATTGTCCTTTCAAAGTGGCGGAGTACTCAAGACGGCAACCCAGCCACACAAGGTTACCGCCTGAAAAAACCATAAAAGCCACCTTGTAAATCACACCAGAGCGGTCAATCCCCCTTGACGATCACCTACTCCAAGCACTATCATAGTCAATTTTCTGAACTGAGCCGCTCCGACACAGGCATCACCGCTCTTGGTGCAGGTCTCAGAGTCTCCAGCGATGACGGTTTTCAGCACCATGACGCGGCGCCCTCATTGTCCGTAACAGAGACGCCATCCCCTCAGCCAGTCGGCTGAAAGAATGGCGTCTCTGTCTGAGATGGCGAATCGAGCCGGAGCTCGTTCACTCAGGAGTCAGTCCCGGGTCAGCTTCCGGTAGGTGACCCGGTGGGGACGGGCCGCCTCGGGTCCGAGGCGCTCAACCTTGTTCTCCTCGTAGGAGGCGAAGTTCCCCTCGAACCAGTACCAGCTGGCCGGGTTCTCCTCGGTTCCCTCCCAGGCGAGGATGTGGGTGGCCACACGGTCGAGGAACCAGCGGTCGTGGGTGATGACCACGGCGCAGCCGGGGAACTCCAGCAGAGCGTTCTCCAGCGACCCCAGGGTCTCAACGTCGAGATCGTTGGTGGGCTCGTCAAGGAGAATGAGGTTGCCGCCCTGCTTGAGGGTCAGGGCCAGGTTGAGGCGGTTGCGCTCACCGCCGGAGAGCACGCCGGCAGGCTTTTGCTGGTCAGCCCCCTTGAAACCGAAGGAGGCGACGTAGGCGCGCGAAGGCATCTCCACGTTGCCCACCTGAATGTAGTCCAGCCCGTCGGAGACGACCTCCCAGAGGGTCTTCTTGGGGTCGATGCCGGCTCGGGACTGGTCGACGTAGGAGAGCTTGACGGTCTGACCGATCTTGAGATCCCCGCCGTCGAGCGGCTCCAGGCCCACGATGGTCTTGAACAGGGTGGACTTTCCGACGCCGTTGGGGCCGACGACCCCGACGATGCCGTTGCGCGGCAGGGTGAAGGAGAGCCCGTCGATGAGAGTGCGCCCGTCGAAGCCCTTGTTGAGGTTGGTGGCCTCCAGGACCTGGTTGCCCAGGCGGGGACCCGGCGGGATCTGGATCTCCTCGAAGTCGAGCTTGCGGGTGCGCTCGGCCTCGGCGGCCATCTCCTCGTAGCGGGCCAGACGTGCCTTGGACTTGGCCTGGCGCCCCTTGGCGGAGGATCGCACCCACTCGAGCTCCTCCTTGAGGCGCTTGGCGAGTTTGGCGTCCTTCTTGCCCTGGACCTCGAGGCGCTTCTCCTTGGTCTCCAGGTAGGTGGAGTAGTTGCCCTCGTAAGGGTAGAGGTGGCCGCGGTCGACCTCGGCGATCCACTGGGCGACGTGGTCGAGGAAGTAGCGGTCGTGGGTGACGGCGATGACGGCGCCCTGGTAGCTGGCCAGGTGCTGCTCGAGCCACAGGACGGACTCGGCGTCGAGATGGTTGGTGGGCTCGTCCAGGAGGAGGAGGTCCGGGGCCTCGAGGAGCAGCTTGCACAGGGCCACTCGGCGGCGCTCACCGCCGGAGAGGTTCTTGACCTCGGCGTCCGGCGGGGGGCAGCGCAAGGCGTCCATAGCCTGCTCCAGCTGGGAGTCGAGGTCCCAGGCGTTAGCGGCGTCCAGGGCGTCCTGAAGGGTGCCCATCTCCGCCATGAGGGCATCGAAGTCGGCGTCCGGGTCCGCCATGGCGGCACTGATCTCGTTGTAGCGGTCCAGCTTGGACTTGATCTCGGCAACGCCCTCCTCGACGTTGCCGAGCACCGTCTTGTCCTCGTTGAGCGGAGGCTCCTGAAGGAGGATGCCGACGCTGTACCCGGGGGTCAGGCGGGCCTCACCATTGGAGGGCTGGTCGATGCCTGCCATGATCTTGAGGATGGAGGACTTGCCGGCGCCGTTGGGACCGACCATGCCGATCTTGGCTCCTGGAAGGAAGGCCATCGTGACGTCGTCGAGGATGACCTTGTCACCGTGGGCCTTGCGCGCCTTGATCATCTGGTAGATGTACTCAGCCACTGCTCGTGTGCGCCTTTCGTCAGGGTGTGAGCGGAGGTTCTGCGCGACGACGGCGATCGATCGGACCGTCCGTGCGCACCGTGGCCAAGCCTAAGGGAGCCCCGGAGCAATGGCGACGACGGCGGAGGTGAGACGGTGCACGCGATTCCATGGCACAGAAACGTCCAGGACGGGATATCGATGTCCGAAAACGGCCGGACTCCTCGACACAGCGATGCCATGCTTGGAGCGTTTCGGAGGAGGACCATGCCGGATCTGGACAACGACTCGCTGTATGAGGCCCTGCTGGCCAGGGATGCCCGCTTCGACGGGCGGTTCTTCGTCGGGGTCGTCACGACCGGCGTCTACTGCCGTCCAGTGTGCCGGGCGCGCAAGCCGCTCGCGGCCAACTGCTCCTTCTACACCACGGCGGCCGAGGCCGAACAGGCCGGTTTCCGGCCATGCCTGCTGTGCCGGCCCGAGCTGGCGCCCGGGTGCGCATCCGTGGACCCCTCGGCATCGCTGGCTCGCGCCGCAGCACGGTACATCGAGAGGAACTGCGGTGCCCATGGAAGCATCACGGATATCGCTCGTCACCTGGCCTGTTCCGACCGCCATCTGCGCCGCGTCTTCGAGCACGCCTACCACGTGCGCCCCGTCGAGTACCGCCAGACCTGCCGGCTCCTGCTGGCCAAGAGCCTCCTGACCGACACGGGCCTGACGGTGACGGACGTGGCCCATGCCGCGGGCTTTGGCAGCCTGCGCCGCTTCAACGAGGTGTTCCGACACCGGTACCGGCTGACGCCCACCGCTCTGCGCAGCCAGGCACGGTTCAGCAGGACCGAGGGTGACGCCGTCCAGCTCAGGCTGGGGTACCGGCCCCCGTACCGTTGGGACCTCATGCTGGAGTTCCTGGCGCATAGGGCGATTCCCGGCGTCGAGAAGGTCGAGGACGATCGTTACGCCAGGACGGTTCGTCTGCGCTTCTCGGGACGTGATCTCACCGGCTGGGTGGTCGTGAGCAACGACGCCGGGCACAACCGGCTGGCGGTGACCGTCTCCGCTTCCCTGCTCCCCGTACTACCGGTGGTGCTGGATGGGGTCAAGAATCTGTTCGACCTCCACTGCGAGCCCGACACGGTGGCTCGGACGCTCGCATCGCTGGACGAGTCCGCACTCGGGCCGTTCATTCCGGGCATCCGCGTGCCGGGCTGCTTCGACGCCTTCGAGACCGCCGTCCTGGCGGTGCTGGGGCAGCAGGTCACGGTCCAGGCGGCCAGGACACTGGCCGGTCGATTCGTCCAGGCCCTCGGCTCGCCGGTGGACACCGGAATCAACGGACTGACCATGACCTCCCCCACCGCCCAGGAGGTCCTCGGTCTCGACGGGGCGATCGAGCAGCACCTGGGGCCGCTCGGCATCATCGCTGCTCGGGCGCGGGCGATTCACGGCCTGGCCGAGCTGATGAGCTCCGGCGTCATCGACGCCGTCTGCTGTCCCGATCCTGAAGCCGCAGCCGTTGGGTTCACGGAGGTCCCAGGTATTGGGGCGTGGACCGCCGGCTACATCGCCATGCGCTGTCTGGGCTGGCCCGACGCGTTCCTCGCCACCGACCTGGAGGTCAGGAAGGCTCTGGGAACCCGGAGCCCGAGGAAGATCCTCACTTTGGTCGAACGTTGGCGACCGTGGCGGGCCTACGCCGTCATGTGCCTGTGGAACCGGGTGGGAGCAGAGTCAGCGCCCGAGCGCACCGCCAGAAGCAAGAAGCGGAACGAGAAGAAGGAAGCGATGCACTACCTCAGTCACTACGAATCGCCCCTGGGCGCCATGACCATGGCCAGCGACGGTGAGTATCTCACGGGTCTGTGGTTCGACGGGCAGAAGTATGACCGCTCGACGATCGACGGCGACGCGGTGCTCAAGCCGTATCTGCCCGTCTTCCTGCGGACGACCCAGTGGCTCGACACCTACTTCGAGGGTGCGGACCCCGGCTTCACCCCGCCGATCAGGGTCGAGGGCTCCGACTTCAGGGAGATGGTCACCTCCATCATGCTCTCCATCCCCTTCGGTACCACCAGCACCTACGCCCAGATCGCTGCCGAGGTGGCCCGGCGTACCGGCCGAGAGCAGATGTCCGCCCAGGCCGTGGGTGGCGCGGTCGGGCACAACCCGATCACTCTCATCGTGCCGTGCCACCGCGTGGTCGCGACCAACGGCAGTCTGCGCGGCTACGCGGGCGGGGTCGACCGGAAGGAACGTCTCCTGGAGATGGAGGGGGTCAACATGGCCGGCCTGCCAACGCCGCCAACCGCCGATGACGGCGGTGGAACACGAGAATAAGAAGGCCGACGACGGCCAAGAGAAGTCCTTGAAGCACCCAGGTCACCGAGTCACCGGGGAGATGCATGGAACTGGACACGAAGTAGTTCACCATATGAAATCCTCCGTGCACTCCGATCGCCGCCCAGGTCGACCCCGATACCAGCCGAACAATCAACGCGGTCACCGCGAAACCGCACGGCAAAACGAGGTATGTGATGTGCTCGATGAGATTCTGCTGACCTACTTGGGATAGGAGATGAAGAACGGTGAACCCGAGGACGCTGGAAGCTGCCGCAAAACGCGTCTCACCCAGTGAGGGGAAGAGCCACCCTCTCCAAATTATCTCCTCAGGAATTCCTTGAAGAAGGAAGGCTACGGAGAAGGACTCGACGATCACGAGCCACGGTGGGCCCTGGGGTACCGGCTGGTCTCCACCAGCAAGCCCGAGCACATGAACCATGCTGGCCACCACAAGGTCCACGACGAGCGCAGCCAGAATCATCCCCGCCAGCCAGAGCAGCGCGCGTCTGTCAATGCGCAGCCCCATATTGACATGCCGACCTCGGTCAAGCGTGCGACACAGGACATAGCACAGGATCAGAGCGAGCACTGCCGCCGCCCCGTAGATCAGCAACACACACGACCCCACCGCGAAGGACTCCAAGAGATCATCGGGATTCTCATGTGCGAGAGCAAAGGACTGGATGACAGGAACCTGCTTCAACAAAGGTGGCGTGAATGCGCAGGCGAACATCATCGCAACTGCGATGACGATCCGTAGAGCCCTCCCGCCTAAATTCAGTTGATTCTCTCGATCCGACCGGCATCTGCTGAGACCCGAGGCTTCGAGAGACGAGTGCGTTGATAACATTTCCTCTGACTGAGGTTTTCCATGTGGTGTACTCATATAATTCACGGTACGCCGACTATTGTGCCCCCTCAATCTCAAGCCAGAAGAACCAGGGGCGTGCAGAAAAGAAATCAGGGACCCCTCCGGGGGATCCCTGACGTCAGTGACACTTCCAGAGGAAGTGAGCCGATCAGTCCTCGGCGGTCTCCTGCTGCTTGCGCCAGCGGATGCCGGCGTCGATGAAGCCGTCGATATCGCCGTCGAACACCGAGTCAGGATTGCCGACCTCGAAGCTGGTCCGCAGGTCCTTGACCATCTGGTAGGGGTTAAGGACGTAGGAGCGCATCTGGTCCCCCCAGGAGGCCTTGACGTCCCCGGCGAGCTCCTTCTTCTTGGCGTCCTCCTCCTGCTGCTTGAGCAGGAGCAGTCGCGACTGGAGGACACGCATGGCGGCGGCGCGGTTCTGGATCTGGGACTTCTCGTCCTGCATGGAGACCACCAGTCCCGTGGGCAGATGGGTGATGCGCACGGCGGAGTCCGTGGTGTTGACGCTCTGACCGCCGGGTCCTGAGGAGCGGAAGACGTCGATGCGGATGTCGGTCTCAGGGATGTCGATGTGGTCGGTGGACTCGATGAGCGGAATGACTTCGACGGCGGCGAAGGAGGTCTGGCGACGGCCCTGGTTGTCGAAGGGGCTGATACGCACCAGACGGTGCGTCCCGCCCTCGACACTCAGGGTCCCGTAGGCGTAGGGGGCGTGGACCTCGAAGGTGACCGACTTCAGGCCCGCCTCCTCGGCGTACGAGGTGTTGAGGACCTTGACGGGATACTCGTGCCGTTCGGCCCAACGGGTGTACATGCGCAGGAGCATCTCGGCGAAGTCGGCGGCGTCGACGCCACCAGCACCCGAGCGGATGGTGACAACGGCGTCGCGGGGGTCGTACTCGCCGCTCAGCAGCGTGCGGATCTCCAGGTCGGAGAGGTCCTTGCTGATGGCGGTCAGATCCGACTCGGCCTCGGCGAGGATCTCGGCGGCGTCGTCGCCCTCCTCCTCCCCGGCGAGCTCGACCATGGCCTCGAGGTCCTCGATTCGCTCTCCCAGGCTCTCGACCCGCTTGAGGTCGGCCTGGGCGTGGGACAGTGCGGAGGTGACCACCTGGGCGGAGTCCGGGTCGTCCCACAGGTCGGGGGCGGAGGCCTGCTCGGAGAGCTCGGCGATGCGGGCGCGCAGGGCCTCGGGGTCGGTCACCGCGGCGATGGAGGCGTAGGTGTGTCGGAGTCGTTCGATCTCGGTGGAGAAGTCAATGGCCACGAAGGGGAGTCTACGGCAGAACCCACCGGGGGCGCCGTCGGGGCGGATCGGGCCCGTCGGTCCTGTTGGTCCCGGCCCGCCGGCCGCGGGGCATCACCCCAGCTCAAGCGCCTGGGCCTGAGTGAGCAGCGTATCGAGCACCGCACGCGTCGCAGGGCTCGGTTCGGTGCGGGTCGAGCGGTGGCGCACCACCAGCTGGCGCACGCCCAGTCCGGGCAGGCGCACCACGCTGAGCTCGTCGGGGACGAGGCCGGAGTAGACGGCCAGCTCGGGCAGGAGCGCGCACCCCAGGCCTTGACTGACCATGGCCAGGACGACGTCGTAGTCGTAGGCGACGTGCCGCATCGTCAGCGGTGTCCCGAGCTGGCGCTCCAGACGGTCCAGGGCGAAGGCGCCCGCGGTCCCCGGGGCCAGGTCGATCCAGGTGGCCCGCACCAGGTCCGCCAGGGTGGAGGGGGTCGCCTGCTCGGCGGGTACGACGACGAGCCAGGACTCGTCCAGCAGCGGGATGTCGGCCATGCCCCGGGGAGCGGCCGGTAGCGTGTGCTCGTCCCGCTCAATGAGGACCAGGTCGAGCTCACCGCGGCGCAGCCGGGACAGGGCGCTGCGCTCCTCGGCCTCCTCGACGATGACCTCCAGCTCCGGGCTGGTGGTCGCCAGTGAGGACAGCAGGGGCAGCAGGAGCGCACGGACGGCGGAGGCGAAGCTCCCCACACGCACCACGCCGGAGGGGATGGAGTCGTCCAGGTCCGCCAGCTCGCGGCGCACGGTGGTCAGCTCGTCCTCAATGCGCTCGGCCGCGTCGGCCAGGACCTTCCCGGCCGCGGTGAGCACGGCTCCGGTCGGTGTGCGATCCAGGACCCGCGCACCGCACTCGCGCTCCAGGAGGCGAATCTGCTGGGACACGGCAGACGGCGTGATGTGAAGGAGATCCGCCGCTGCGACGACTCCCCCGGCCCGGTGGACGGCCAATAGAACCGAGAGTCTCTGAGGCAGTACATGCATGAAGTAAAACTACATCTCTCATGCAGAGAGATGCGATTGACCTTCATCGAGGCGCATCCAAGAATCATCCCCGTGAACGACGTGCTCTCCTCCCTCATCTCCCTCGGCGGCTGGATCGGCGCCGCTGAGCTCCTCGTGGCCTACTTCCTGGTCTCCAAGGGCACGATCGCAGGCGATTCACTCAAGTACCAGGCCCTCAACATCACCGGCTCCGTGCTCCTGACCATCAACTGCGCGAGCTCCGGGGCCTGGCCCAGCGTCATCGCCAACGCCTTCTACCTGCTGGTGGGCATCAATATCCTGTTCACGGTGAAGCGGGCCTACATCGCCCAGCTCTCGCGTAGGCAGAAGGAGGAGCTACGGGCCCGGATGCACTGGCACCGACGCCCCTCCCCCGCCATCTCGACGAGCTTCGTCGAGCAGGCCTGACAGTATCCGCTCCGCCGGCCCCTCCTGCCGACAACCAACCATCCACCAGTTCCGACGCAGTGAGTCCTGAAGGCTCACTGCGTCGTCGTCATCCGGGCCGATCCGGTGGCAGTGATGGTGAAGCCCTCAGCCGGGATGATCCCCCAGGGCAGGAAAGGCGGACGGGAGCGGGCCTGCAGCGTCACCACGGCGGTCTGAGCGTCCGCGGCCCGAGCGCTGACGATGGTGACTCCCTCCAGTCTCGCAGCGACCGGTTGGGCCGACACGTCCGCGGCCGCGCTCTCACTGACCGCGGCGTCAGTGAGAGCACCCGGCGCAGCATCGGTCCCGTTGCCCCCGTAGTACGGGCTCCCGTCCACACCGTCCGCCCCCGCCGCCGCTGCCGAGTCCGCCAGCGACGTGAGGGTCTTGAGATCGAGGTAGATGGCCGTGGCCGAGGCCGCGACGAACAGCAGCGCGAGGACGACACAGACGAGCCCGACACCCAGCAGAAGCGTCTGGCCGTCCTCCTCCCGGCGCAGCCGATGCACCAGTGTGCGAACCCGCCGCCGAGTAATCCTTGGGCCCAGTCTCCTGCTCACGGCTCCTCCTCGCCCGGCAGGGTGATGGCGCGCTCGGTGTCCACGACGACGACGTCGCGACCGATCCCCAGAGAGGCGAAGCCCGGGAGGTCCACACCGACCGCGACCTTGACGATCGCAGCCCGCCCCCTGGCGCAGCCGTGGGCACAGACGACCGACAAGGACCCGGCCGGGTCGGCGTCGACCCCCTGATCCGACAAGGACAGACCCATCGCCACCTGAGCCTTGTCCATGGCGGCTGGCGAGTCGTCGACCTCCAGCACCCGGCTGGCCGCGTCGGCAGCCGAGGCGACGGCGAAGGTGGTGGCCTGGATCTGGGCGAGGGTGACCACGAGGTAGAGGACGGGTACCACGAGAACAGCGCTCCACCCGATGAACTCGACGATGGCGTTGCCTTCCTCCCGGTACAGGACTCCCCAGGTACCCCGACCGGCACCCTTAAGAGCGCCTCGGAGCCCTCGACCTGTCCGGCATTCCCCCTGGCGGATCGCGGGGACCCGGCTCACCAGTGAGAACCGTGGAGCAACACGGTGTCTGAGGATCCTTGGGAAGAGCATGGACATCACCCGCACTCACTTGTCTCGAATGAGGGAGGACTCGTCGACCGCGCGCCCCGTCACTGTCAGCGTCCCTCCGGGCCCGAGGAGTCCCAGGAGCGGAAAGGGTGCTTTCACCGTCACCTCAACGATCGTCAGGTCTCCGGAGGGGACCCGTGACACGGTCACGGTGTCCACGTAACCGCGACGCAGTGCGGCGTCGGACAGGGTCTGCACCCGCCGGCGCGCCTCGGCCTCGGTACCTCCGACCAGTGCGGCCCGGCGGGCGCCGTCGCCGGCGGCGTCGGTGAGGACGTTGCGAGCGTAGACCCCCAGGGCGACCTGGAGCAGCGCCACGAACACGACGATGACGAGCGCGCCGACCATGACGAAGTCGACGACGGCGGAACCAGACTCGTTGCAGGCGCTCACTCGGCACCACCGGTGCCGGGGGACGTCGCGGCCCGGAGGCGGTGCCGAACCACGATAAGGAGCCCGTTCAGATCGCACTCGTCACCTTCGCGATGGCGTTGAGGAAGACCTCGGTCAGCGTGCTGCCGGCAACCGTCCACAGGGCCACGACGAGACCGGCGGTCATGAGGGTGACCAGCACCCAGCCGGGGACGTCACCGCGCTCGTCGCGCAGATCGATCCGGGACAGGCAGGCGGACCACCATGACCTGGAACCGGAACGAGACGGGCGGGACTGGAGACGGAGTGTGCGCTTCATGACTGCTCCTTGCAGGAAGGTGGGAATCTGATCGACAGGACAATGGACGGGGGGACCCTGAGATTCGGGGACGACGGATACGCTCACACCCCCAGCCTGAGGACGAACAGCCCTGGGAAGAGGGCGAAGACGACGGTGATGGGCAGGACGAGGAAGACCACGGGGACCATCTGGGCGATCTCGCGTCGGCCGCCCTCCTCCATGAGGTCCTGACGAGCCGCCTCGCGCACGTCGGTGGCCTGGGAGCGCAGGACCTCAGCCAGCGGTGTGCCTCGCTCAAGGGCCACGACGATCGCCTCGCACAGACGAGTGACGTGAACGGAGCCGACTCGCCTCTCCATGCGGTCCAGCGCGGTGGACAGGACCGTGCCGGATCGGATATCAGTCAGCGTGGTACCCAGCTCGTCGATGAGGTCGCCTCGTCCGAGTGCGACGACGCGTTCGATGGCGGCCACCGGCCCTTGACCGGCTCCGACGGCCAGAGCGAGGAGCTCGACCACGTCGGGCAGCTGGGTCTCGATCCGTGAGAGTCGTTTCGCCACAGCCCGGCTGAGCCACCAGTCACGAGCGGCCGCCCCGGACACGGTGGCCATGAGGGAAAGAACGATGAGCGCGGGCACGTTGACGGACCTGACCAGGGCCGCAAGCCCGCCAGCCGCCAGGACCAGGAGGAGCGCCGTCGTCGACCACAGGACCTGCTGAAGGCGGAACTGGTCGAGACTGAGAGGCGAGCCGGAGCGCGTCAGCCTCCGACGCACCGAGTCGGCCGACGACCCCAGGGAGTCGAGCAGCCGTCCGAGGTTGAGGGTGCCGGCTGTGGAGGCCATGAGCAGACCGACGACGGTTCGTCCGTCGGAGGCCAGCCCCGCTGGAGCGGTCAGCAGTCCCGATGTGGTGGGCTGCCGGTGGACGTAGGGTTCGAGCCTGGCCATGAGGGTGGGACGGCGTCGGCGGAGGGCCGTGATGATGGTCAGGATCCCGACAGCCCCGACCAGCCCCGCGCCCCCTCCGGTAAGCGCCGCGTTCATCGTGGTCATCGCAGTGTCCTCTCCTCCTCTGGCAGCCGCCCCAGGCGCAGCATGAGCCGGTAGGCGGCGACCGAGACGACGGCGCCGATGAGAAGCACGACGGCGCCGGCCGTGGTGGCGTAGGCGGCCGCGGCCTGGGTTCGGGTGGACAGCAGCGCCAGGACGAGCCACGGGGCGGCGACCGCGACCTTGGCGCCGTTGACCGTCCAGGACTGGCGGGCCTCAAGCTCTCCACGGGTGCGCATGTCCTCGCGCAGCATCTGCGACAAGGAACGCAGCAGCGTCCCCAGATCAGTGCCACCGACCTCATGGGCCAGGCGCAGGGCCTCAACGATCCGGTCGGCGACAGGGTCGGCGAAGCGGGCCTTGAGCCGGTCCAGAGAGCTGTCGAAGCGGGCGGTGGCGGCGTAGTCGCTGGCAAAGGCCCGGAACTGGGGGCGGACGACCTCCGGGCCGCGCTCACCGAGGTTGGTCAGAGCCTCCGGCAGGCTCATACCGGCCCGCACCCCAGAGACGAGGGTATCGACGGCCTCCGGCCACACCTCGCGCAGACGGGTGCGACGGTTGCGAGCCCGCGAGGAGATGACGAGGAAGGGGATCGCGGTGAAGATGGCGGTGAAGGAGACCGCCACCGGCCAGGCCCGGGACATCCCCAGGAAGACCAGGCCGATGAGCAGGCCCAGTCCGATCGATCCCAGGACGAACATCGTGGGGCTGGTACGCCCGGCCCCGGCCTGAACCAGGATGTCGGCGAGGAGCCGAGAGCGCCGCGAGCGCCACTGAGGCGGGTCTGAGGTGCAGGCCATCCAGATGAGTAGCATCCCCACACCTGCGAGGAGACCGGCGATTGCGCCCATCAGTAGACCTCCTGACCGGTGGCGGGGCGAGCACTCAACAGGGCGGCGAGATCGTGCCCGGCGCGGCTGAAGCGCTCGGCGGCTCCAGGGACACCCGTGCCCCGCACGAGGTTGCCGGTGGGGTCACGGTGGAAGACGTCGGAGAGCTCGATGACCCCGTTCTCGACCCGGCCGGACAGAGCCGCGACCTCCCTGACGGTGCGGCGCCCGCTGAGGTCAAGGTCGAGGTGAACGACCAGGTCGATAGCACTGGCGACAGTGGGGACCACGAAGTCGCTGGAGACGTTCTCCCCCGCCAGCAGTGGTAGAGTGCAGATCTTGATAACCGCCTCTCGCGCGGAGTTGGCATGCAATGTGCACATGGATGGCAGGCCGGAGTTCATGGCGATCAGCAGATCGAGGGCCTCGGCCTCGCGCACCTCTCCGATGAGGAGGCGATCGGGGCGCATGCGCAGGGCCTCCTTGACCAGGCGACGCAGGCTGATCTCTCCGACGCCCTCGAGGTTGGGCGGGCGGGTCTGCATGGCCACGCAGTCCCGGTTCCGCAGGGCCAGCTCGAAGACCTCCTCGCAGGAGATGACCCGCTGTCCGCCCGGGATGGCTCCGGCCAGCGCCCGGACCATCGTGGTCTTCCCGGCCTGGGTGGCCCCGGACACAAGGATGTTGAGTCCGGACTGCACGGAGGCGTCGAGGAAGGCGGCCACCTGACTGGTCAGTGAGCCCATGCGCACGAGGTCGCTGGTGCGTGAGGCCCGGGAGGTGTGCTTGCGGATGTTGACCGCCCAGTGCTGAGAGGTGATGGGCGGAATGACGACGTGAAGGCGCTGTCCCCCGGCCAGCTGGGCGTCGACGAAGGGGCTGGACAGGTCCAGACGGCGCCCGGAGGCCCTCAGCATCCGCTCGACCAGGACCGTGAGGTCCTCGCTCTCCAGGATCGTGGTGGTCAGCTCGGGGCGCCCGGAGCGGGCGATGAAGACACGGCCGGGGGCGTTGACCCAGATCTCCTCGATGGACTCGTCGTCGAGATAGCTCTGGAGCGGTCCCAGGCCCGCCATGGAGTCCAGCACGTGTGAGCGAGAGCCATCGGGGTCGATGAGCGGCGGGACGAGTCCGGCGTCGGAGCGGCGCAGATAGTCGTCCTCGGCCTCGGCGACAAGCCGCTCGAGGTCTGAGGTGTCCTTGAGCGGGTCGATTCCGCGAGCGCGGACCAGCTCACGGACCTCCGTCAGGAGAAGATCGGCAGCATCCATGATGCCTCTCAGCGTGTGTTGTGGATGGGAAGGGGAGGATGATTGAGGATCGACCAGCGGGGGTTCAGCGTTGAACCCCGGAACACCGGCCGGTCGGTGACCGATGTCACCCATAAACTCTAGGCCACCTGGTCACGAAATGGCCACTATCTCAACGAGGGCTGTGGATAACTCGGAGAGCCTTGCAGATTCGTCGGGCGGGGTCCCATGGTTCTCGACGTTTGCCGCCAGCGGACGGGCGCGGCTGTCCTGCGAGATATAGGACCTGTCGCCTACGGTTGGACCATGTCACAGCCTCCGCAGTCCCCGGACGCCCCCGGCACCACCGACGTCGACGGCGGTGTCGGCAGCCTCACCGACGAGGCGGCCTCCGACGTCGAGCATGCTGCGGCTCCGGCTGCCGGTAGTCGCGACGAGCGCAGCGGGCACCGGACTGAGCACTCCGGAGGTCATGACGACGAGTACCGTGCTCCTGTCGTCGTCGCACCGCTGCCCGGCGCATCAGCCGGGCCACCGCGGCAGAGCCAGTCGGCTCCGCAGTCCGAGCCCGCTGCGGCTCCTCGTCCTCACCACTCCGCGCTGGCCCTGGCCGCGATGGCGACGGTCACGGTGGCCGGCCTCAACCCGGCTCGGCTGGCGCTGCCGCAGTCCGAGACGCCGGAGCGGCACATCACCGGGGTGATCGACACCCAGGGTCGGCACTGGGAGGTCCACGAGGCGCGCACCGACGCCGTCGGCGCATCCCTGGAGGCGGAGGCCGAGGTACTGCGCCGCATCGGCCGGGTCGTCGACGACGGACGGCTCTCCTTCGACGTGCCTCGCGTCGCCGGGTCCCTGCGCCAGCAGGGCGCCCACGTCCAGGTCCGATCGCACGTGGAGGGCAAGCCGATCCCGGTGGAGGCGCTCCGCCCGGGCCCGGGGATGTCGGCGGGGTTGGGCAAGGCCCTCGGTGAGATCCACGAGCTGGCGATGACGGTGATCTCCGAGGCGGGAATGCCGGTCTATGACGCCGAGGAGGTACGCCGGCGCTGGCTGAGCCTGCTGGACGACGCCGCTGCGACCGGCAAGACCCCGCCGACCCTGCTGGGACGCTGGGAGCAGGCTCTGGAGGACACGGCGCTGTGGCGTTTCCGCCCCACAGTGGTCCACGGCGATCTCGCCGAGGAGAACGTGCTGGTGGCCGGGGGCACGGTGGTGGCCGTGCGCGGATGGTCGCAGGCGCATGTGGGTGACCCGGCTGAGGACCTGGCCTGGGTGTACTCCTCGGCGCCGGTGGACTGCCTGGACTCCATCGAGGACGCCTACGACATCGCCCGCTCCGAGGGTGTCGACCGGCACCTGCGCGAGCGGGCCGAGCTGGTCAGTGAGCTGAGCCTGGCGCGCTGGCTGCTGCACGGGGTGAGGACCGGGGACAAGCCGGTCATCAATGACGCGGTGGCGATGCTGGAGGATCTGGCCGCCCAGGTGGGTGACGCGCCGCTGGTGGAGCCGGCCACGCCCCGGCTGGCGCCGGTACCAGGGGAGCGCGAGCCCGCGGAGCCCGACGCCGTCACCAACCCGGTGGCAATGGTGCGCGTCGACGACGAGGACGACTCCTAGCCCGCTGCCACTGCTACCCCACTGTCAGAGCTGACTCGATCTGGTCAAGACTGAGCAGGTCCGCATCGGTGAGCTCGTCGACGCGACCTCCGGGATAGTCGACGTACACGTAGACAGCGCGCACCGAGCCGACGGGGACGCCCTGGGAGGCCGCCCAGGCGTGAACGTAGACACTGAGCTGGTCCACGGGGACCTGGCGGCGCCCGGTCTTCCAGTCGACGATGAGCCAACCGGCCCTGTCCACGCGACGGAAGACAGCGTCCATGCGGCAGCGCAGGGTGGTGGCGCCGACGGTGATCTCCCGGTCGGTCTCGGTCTCGGCCAGGACGTAGTCGTCCAGGAGCGACAGGTTCTCGGCGGTGTCCAGCCAGCGCTCGACACGAGCCCGGTCCTGGGGGTCGAGATTGTCCGGGACGCCCGCCTCCCCCAGGCTGAACAGGGTGCCTCTGGCGCTCAGGCGCTGGGCGACGGCGTCGTGGAAGACGGTTCCGAGCCGGCCCGCGGCGCGTGGCTCGGGCGGGAGAGGCCGGCGCAGGTCGAGGGCGAATCGCTGCCGGTCAGCACGCAGGTCGTCCAGGCGGGTGGCGGCCAGGTGCTCGGGCAGGCGGACAGTAGACGTGGCCGTTGTGGCTCTGGCGCGCTCGGCCAGGAGGAGTCCCGCCTCGAGCTGCCAGCGCTGCAGAGTCTCATCGCTCGTCTGCGCGACCTGGGCAGGGGCAGACGGCTCTGCAGAAGCCGGTTCAGTGGGTCTCGTATCGCTCATGGCGGCCGCGACCTGAGCGGCAGCCGCCCACCGGGCCCTACGCAGGCCGCCGGCCCGGTCCGTGAGCGTCTCCTCGTCGCCGTGCGCTCCCCTGGTGCCTGGGGTCCCGGTGCCCGGTGCCTCCGGCTCATCGGCGTCGAGCGGCCAGGTGCCCACCTGGGTGAGGGCTGTCAGCGGGTTGGGGCGGGAGTCATCGAAGTCGACCCAGCCGTCACCGTAAGTGGCGAGCAGGTCACGCCGTCGGAGCTCGGTGAGGAAGCGTGAGGGCCGACGGGGCTTGGATGCGGTCTTGGACAGGTGGGAACCGGTCAGGAGGAGCTCGTGGCGGGCCCGAGTGAAGGCCACGTAGGCCAGGCGGCGCTCCTCGCGCAGGCTCTGACGGCCCAGGGCCTCCTTGTAGGCGTTCATCGTCTCGGTCAGAAGGGGCTTGTCCGTGACGGCCGGGTCGAGGTCTCCGACGGTGAAGGGGGGAAGGTCGTCGGCGTCGGCCCGTAGCGGGAAGGGGAAGGTCGAGGTGCTGCCCATCCAGCCGGTCTCCACCACGCGCAGGTCCTCCTTGACGCTGCTGGTGTAGGAGGGGAAGACCTGTTCATCCATGCCGGGTACGGCAACGACGTCCCACTCCAGGCCCTTGGCGGCGTGGACGGTGAGGAGCTGGACCGCTCCGGGCGAGGTGTCCACCTCGGGGGCGGTCATGGCGTCCTCCTGCTCCTCAGCGGCGTCGAGCCACTCCAGGAACCCGGTGAGCGTGGCCGCGTCGGTGTCGGCTGCGAAGGTGAGAGCCGTCTCCTGGAAGGAGTCGAGGGCCCGGTGCCCCATCGGGTCACCGACGCGTGCGGCGATCTCGATGTCGAGGTCGAGGACCTGCTCGGCAAGGGTGACGAGGTCGGGCAGGGGCAGGGCGATGGCCTCCCGGACGCATCTGATCGCTCGGGCGGTGCGCAGAGCGACAGCCCGCCCCGCCGCGGTCAGGTCGTGAACGACGTCGGGCACTGGCTGGTCCACGCCCTCCTCGTCCCATCGCAGCAAGGTGTCCAGGGCCTCACTGAGCAGCGGAGAGTCGGCCTCGTCCTGGGAGGCTCGGCCCTCGGTGCCGTTCCGGCTCGGCTCCGGGGTGGGGTTGATGACCTCGCGGGCCAGCGTCGCCAGGGCGCGCAGGTCGCCGGCACCGATGCCGAAGCCGGTCAGGAGCCTGACCACCCGGTCTCCACGCTCGGGGTCGGAGGCGGCGGTCAGCAGGGCACGGACGTCGGCGACCTCGGGCACGTAGAGCATCCCGCCCAGACCGACGATCGTGTAAGGCAGGCCCGCCGCCTCCAGCTCAGCTGCGATGGGCTCCATCTGCGTCCGGGTCCGGCACAGGACGGCCATCTCGGCGCCGGGCGACCAGCGCTCGGCGAGGAATGCGGCCACAGTACGGGCCTCCTCGACCGGGTCCTGGAGGAAGGCTCCGTGGACCGCCCCGGGCTCCAGGCCGAAGGAGACGGAGCGTGCTCGCAGAGGGGCGACGGCGATGTGCTCCCCCATGGGGTCACCATCCTGGACGACGCCGGAGCGCAGTGGCTCGGAGACGGCGTTGGCCACCTCGAGGATGGTGGAGTCGTTGCGCCAGGAGGTTGACAGATCCAGGACGGGGGCGGCGTCGGCCGGCGGCGTGCCGGAACTACCGGTGGGGTTGAAGCGCTGGTGGAAGGTGTCCAGGGCCCCGGCACTCGCCCCGCGCCACCCGTAGATGGCCTGGTGGGGGTCGCCGACGGCGGTCACCCCGGAGTCGGCGAAGAGGGCGGACAGGAGCCGAACCTGGGCCACCGAGGTGTCCTGGAACTCGTCGAGCAGGACCGCGGGGTACTGGGAACGCACCTGGGCGGCCGCTTCAGGAACGGACTCGGCAATGGCGCAGGCCAGGGCGATCTGGTCGCCGAAGTCGAGCAGGCCGTGGCGGCGCTTGTAGCCCTGCAGCTCGGCGACGACGTCGAGCAGTGCCTCCCACTCGCTCATGACCGCGGGTGCCTTGCCGACCAGGGTCTTGCAGCCCTTGATGGCGGCCAGGGCGGTGAACTGCTCGGTCAGGTCGGCCAGGTCCGTGGCGGCCTCATCGAGGCTCAGCAGATTCTGGCTCAGGGCGTCGCTCAGGACCAGGGCGGCACTCGCGTTGTGGATGAGGCTCTCACTCGGTAGCGGAAGCGTGCGCGCCTCGAGCAGGGAGGTGACGATCTGCCAGGATCGGGCCTGGGTGATGAGGGTCGAGTCGGGGTCGACGCCGATGCGCAGGCCGTGGTCGCGCACCAGTGAGCCTGCGAAGGAGTTGTAGGTGGCGATCATCGGCTCGCCGACGTCGGTGGAGTCGGCAGTGTCGCCACCGGTCTCGGCACCGTCGGGTGCGGTGGCCGGGAGCATGCCGGCGGCACCGAGGCCGGTCAGGCGGGAGGCGACGCGCTGGTCGAGCTCGGCAGTGGCCTTGCGGGTGAAGGTCAGTCCAAGGACCTGGTCGGGACGGACCTGCCCGGTGGCGACCAGGTAGACGACCCGTTGCGCCATGGTGGCGGTCTTGCCTGAGCCGGCACCGGCGACGACCAGGAGCGGGCTCAGCCGGTGGGCGATGACGCGCGCCTGCTCCTCGGTGGGAGTGTGGATCCCGAGCGAGGCCGCAAGCGCCTGCGGGGTGATTTCACGGGAGACAGCGGGGGTCATGAGACGACTCTCCTTCCCTCGATCTGGACGGGGCAGGAGTCCTTGACCATGCAGGTGCGACAGTGCTCCCCGGTGCGGGCCTCAAGCAGGGGACCCAGGCCGGACACTGCCGCACCGGCCAGGAGGTCCTCGGCCCAGTACTCCTCACGGACTTCAGCCGAGGCGTCCGGGTCTCCGTCGTTGGGCTCGTCTCCGGGCCGGTCCGCAGGCTCCTGGGATGCGGGGCTGGGGTCGAGTGCGGCACCCGGTGGGACCAGGACGTAGCCGTCACCGGATCGTTTGGAAGGCTCCTTGCCGAGCAGCACGAGGGCTCCGCCAGTAACGTCGCGGCCCTGCGAGGCCAGGGCGAGCCGGTAGGTGGCCAGCTGGGGGTGGCGCTGGACGTCCTTGGGGACACGTTGCCCGGTCTTGAGGTCGATGACGCGCGCACTGCTGTTCCCAGCGGGTGCGGCAGGGTCGTCCAAGTCCTGTCCCGCGTGGTCACCCAGGTGCTCGAGCCGGTCAATACGCCCGGATATCCTGACGGGGACGGCATCGAGGCCGCCCACCGACATCCGGACGCCGACCCGGCCTCGGACCTCCGGGCTGAGGACCTGAAGAGGGATGTCGACGTCGGCGCGAACGGGATGCTCGACATCGGCGCGGACCCCCAGGGCATCGCACTCGGTCAGGTAGGCGTCAAGGCGCTCGATCATGGCGCGAGCGCGCTCGGCGGCCAGGCCCCCCAGCCAGGTGTCGGGGTAGCCGAGGTCACCCAGGCGCTCCTCGAAGGCCGCCCGTAGGGCGGCACCGCGCAGGTGCTCACTCTCCGCCCGCTCAGCGATCTCGTGGATGAGGCTCCCCAGGGCCTGGGCGTCGCTGGCAGGGGCCGAGCCGCCGTTGCGGTTCAGGAACCACTTAAGCGGGCAGGCGGCCAGGCCCTCGACGTCGGAGGGGCTCACCCGAATTCTCTCCCCCTTGGCAACGAGGGGGGTGGTGGAGGTAGGACCAGTCGCGCCGATCCAGGCGGCCGGGTCGGCGCCGGGAACATCCTGGCGGGCGAGATCCGCCAGCAGCTCGACGGCGGCTCGGCCGCGCTGGCGTTCTGTGGGGGTGGCCGTCTCCAGGTTTCCGGCAACGGCCGCGTGGCGCAGCTCCCCGACCAGGCCACGCAGGATGAGGTCTCCGGTGTCGGGGGCGAGGATCGGAGCACCGTCGGAGTCGGTCAGGTGGATCCCAATGGCCTGGGCGATCTCTGTCAGGAAGGGCGACGGGGCGTGCTCGGCGTCGGCGGTGGCTGTCAGCAGAAGACGGCGGGTGGCGCGGGAGAGGGCCATGATGAGCATGCGGCGCTCGTCGGCGCGTACCTGGGCACGGGCAGCCGCGATGGCTCCACTGCCCTCGCTCGCGGCTTCCGGGCCGTTAGCTCCTGCCGGCAGACGGTCGGTGACCGCGTCAACGAGGAGGCCGGTGCGAGTCAGGGAGTCCCGCAGGCGCAGGTCCGGCCAGCGGTCCCGCTCCAGCCCGGTCACAACGACGAGCTCCCACTCCTGGCCCGCGCAGCGCGCCGGGGTCATGACGGCGACACCCTCCGGGCGCCGTCCCCGGGGAGCGACGGAGTCCGAGGGCAGGACCTCGGCGTCGAGCTCGGCCAGGAAGCTGGACGCGTCCTGGCCGGGGTGGCGCTCGGCCCAGACCTCCGCACGCTTGAACAGCGTGGTGACGACGTCGAGGTCGTGCTCGGCGGCCTCGGACAGCAACGAGCGTACTGAGCTGCTGGAGGATCGCAGGGCAACGGACCGCCAGGCCTCAGCCCTGCCGGATGCGGCCCAGGCGGCCCATAGGAGGGCCTCGACATCACGAGGTGCGTCGTCGGGTGTGCCGTGCAGGCGGGTGCGCAGGGCCTCGATGATCCGGGCGGCGGTGAGGAGCTGGCTCGCCTGGACGCCGAGGGACTCCCCATCCAGGGACCGGGCAAAAGCAGCGGCCTGACCGGCGTCGGCCACCAGGGACAGGAGTACGGTATCGGCTCCGGTCCGAGCACCGGGCCTCGTGGCGGCCTCGGTGGCCGTGGCGGACCCGGCTGACTCAGACGACACGGAGGATTCAGCGGACTCAGCTCGACCGTCGCCCTTGCCCGCGGTGTCCATGTCCTGGCGCAGCCTGCGGCGCAGTCGGCGCAGATCCATGGTGGTCAGCCCCACCAGGGGGCTGGTGAGCAGGTTGACGGAGGCCTCCCGCTGCGGCAGCTCGCCGCCGCCCCCCAGCTGGTCGGAGACGGCGGCGCGCACAATGTCCAGGAGCGCCGCCGACGCGGGCTCCGCGCGCAGGAGTACCGCGGGCGTACGGGAGGCCAGGGGCACACCCCGTCTGCGCAGGTCCCTGGCCAGTGACTCGGCGTCGGCGGAGCTGCGGACGATGACGGCCATCTGCGACCAGGCAGTGCCGCGGTGGACGTGCTCGAGTCTGAGGGCCCGGGCGACGTGGGCACGTTCCTGCCAGACGGAGGAGGCCAGGATCGCCTCGACGCCGACCGGTGCCGTCCCTTCCCTCTCGGGTTCCTCCGAGAGGCGTGACGACGATCGAGGGGGAGCCAGGGCCGTCTGCCGGTGAGAGGCCGTGCCCGTCACCGGGACCCGGGCGCTCTGGTCGGCGACCACCGACGCGGTTTCCGGGTTACCCCGGTAGCAGGTGGTCAGCTGCAGGCGGCTCGCCCCCAGTCCCGAGTGATCCTCGGCGGCCACGAGCAGGCTGGGTGTACCACCACGAAAGGTCTCGACAGCGACGTCCGGGTCTCCCAGCACCGCGATCTGTGCCCGGTGCCCATCAGGGTCCGGGGTGGCCAGGGCCGTCAGGAGCCGGGCGGTGGCGGCCGTGCAGTCCTGGTAGTCGTCGACGATAACGAGGTCCGGGACGGGCGGAGGGTCCGTGACGGCGTCGGAGTCCCAGGATCGCAGGGCTTCCACGGCTCGGTCCTGGAGGCGGGCGGTGTCCATCTTGCGGGTCTGGGCCCTGCGGTCGGCGCTGGGCCTGCCCTGCGCGTCCCAGGTGCGCAGGAGCTCGGCAGCGGGTCCCCAGATGGGGACGTTGAGCCGGCGCCCCAGATCAGCCAGCTCGTCAGCAGTGATGCCGAGCTCTCCGGCGCGCGCCAGAAGATTGCGAAGCTCGGAGCGGAAGGCCCTCGAACCGGTCGTCTCAGCGGGGAGCCCGGGCCAGCTGATGACACTGATCATGGAGGCCAGGACCGAGTCCTCCTCCGCACCGGCCAGGAGAACCGGGGCCGGTAACGGGGCAGGCCTCTTGGTCAGCGAGGTGGTCAGGATCGTCAGGGCGAGAGCGGCGGGGGTACGCACTCGCACGACGCCGTCGCCATATCCCTCTCGCAGCAGGAGGGCGGCTCGCCCACGCAGCCAGTCCGCACGCGCGCGGGTGGGTGCGAGCAGAAGAGCGTCCCGGCCACCCGCGACCGCCTCGGCCAGCAGCCTCAGGGCGAGCGAGGTCTTGCCGGTCCCAGGCGCCCCCAGGACAACGACGTTGTCCCCTTCAGCCACACGATCCAGGACCCGGCGCCCATCGGCGTCGGCAACGGGGAGCTCCGGCACCTCTGCGGGCGGGAGGAGACGAACAGGGTCCTGGGACATGGGACCATCTCATCACGGGCCGCTGACATGAACGCGCACCGTTAAAGGATCGTCACCGAGGGCCGTTCCTCAACACCCAGGAAGCCGACGACTCACCTGTCCGCGTGAGGCGAAACGGCGCGGTTTCCGGGGCGCTCGGACGTCGAGCGCCCCGGGCACATCTAGGATCAGGTCAGGTTCACGCCCCTCTCCCCCGATGGGCGGTACGCCGCTCAATACGGCACACAGACGATGCAAAGGAGTCCCATGCAGGTCACGATCGGAATCAAGCACGCTAGCCGCGAGCTCTCGCTGGAGACCTCCGACTCTCAGGAGAAGGTGCTGGCCGCCGTGGCCGACGCCGAGACCAAGGCCGTCACCCTCACCGACGACAAGGGCCGCAAGGTCTTCGTCCCGGCCGGCTCACTGGCCTACGTCGAGCTCGGGGAGGCCGAGCCCCGCCGGGTCGGCTTCGGTATCTGAGTCTCGTCTTCTCGACGAGCGCGCAAGGAGCCCAGATCTGGCGGACAACGGTCCAACCAAACAGTTCCGCCGTTGATCTGGGCCTTTGCCGTTCTGCTCAGCGTCCTACGAGAGCACTGAGATCAACATCCCGGGAGTCCGGGGAATCGGGCGTTCACCGTCGCTCGAATCCCCACACCATTCGCTACGAGACCAGGTCAAGATGCCGGGCTCTGGCGCACGGCCCAACGCCAGTTACCTGCTGCACCAGCCTCTCACGTCGTCGGAAGGTGGACCAGTACAGTCGCTCTCATGAGGTCACCCGTGATCGCGGCTGTGTGCGCCGCTTCCTTCCTCGCCAACGGCGTGCTGCAGCTGTTGCTGGCCCTGGGGCTTCCTCTGGGGCGGTTCGTCCTGGGCGGGGTCTACCCCGTCTCCCCTGTCATGCTCAGGCCGCTCAATCTGGCCTTCTTCCTGGCCTGGTCCGGTTGCGCCCTGGCCTACCTCAGGTACGGCGGTCTGCTGCGTCGCCCTCTACGGGAGCGCACCGCACGTGGCATCGTGTACGCCTCGACCCTGTGGCTGTTCATCGCCTCGGCGTTCAACCTCTTCATCACAGCCAGCGACTTCGAACGCTACGTCACCGGGACGCTGTCGACTCTCACCTGCGTCCTGAGTCTGTACCTCGTCTGGCACCGTGACGGGACCCGTCTCTGCCCATGCCGAATCAACGCCCGGCGTTAGGCTGGAGTGCATGGACCAACAGGACAGCCAGCGGAGCCTGCTCGCTCAGTGGATCGCGGAGTCCGAGCACATCGTCTTCTTCGGTGGGGCGGGGGTCTCAACAGAGTCGGGGATCCCGGACTTCCGCGGCGCCAAGGGCTTTTACCACCAGAACCGGGAGATCCCCCTGGAGCAGGTCCTCTCCATCGACTTCTTCACCGTGCACCCGCAGGCCTACTGGGAGTGGTTCGCCCAGGAGAACGCCCGCGAGGGTGTGGCCCCTAACGCCGCCCACAGGTTCGTGGCCAGCCTGGAGCAGGCCGGGAAGCTGTCGGCCGTGGTCACGCAGAACATCGACGGGCTTCACCAATGGGCCGGTTCCAAGCGGGTCCTCGAGCTGCACGGCAACTGGTCACGTCTGACCTGCACCGGCTGCGGTGAGCACGTCACCCTCAACGACGTCGACGACGCCCGCTCCGGATCCGTCCCCCACTGCCCCACCTGCGCCTCGGTGCTGCGACCGGATATCGTGTTCTACGGGGAGATGCTGGACGGCGACGTCATCGAGGGCGCTGTCCGGGCGATCACGGAGGCGGACCTGCTGATCGTGGCCGGCACGAGCCTGGTCGTCCATCCGGCGGCAGGCCTCATCGACTACTACACCGGCGAGCGCCTGGTCCTCATGAACGCGACCTCCACACCCTACGACTCCCGTGCCGACCTCATCATCCGCGAGCCGGTCGGCCAGGTCTTCCACGAGCTGGAGCGCCTGAGGCCGCGACCCTAGCCGATCCCCTGGTCCTCGAGGTCCACGTAGGACTCGGGCGCCTCGGCCTCGCTGAGCGTGGCCGCGTAGTCGGGCACCTCGTGCTGGAGGGTTCGATCAGTGCGGCGGTAGCCCGACGACGGCAACGAGGACTTCTTCGGGAAGGTCATCTCGGGGCGCTCCACATGCTCGTAGGGAATGGACTCCAGCAGGTGGTGGATCATGTTGATGCGCGCCTTGCGTTTGTCCGCCGACTCCACGACGTGCCAGCGCGCTGAGTCGATGTCGGTGTGGACGAACATCTCGTCCTTGGCGCGCGAGTAGTCCTCCCAGCGGGGCAGGGCCTCCAGGTCCGTGGGTGAGAGCTTCCAGCGGCGCATGGGGTCGGTCATCCTCGACCTGAATCGCTTGTACTGCTCCTTCTGGGGCACGGAGAACCAGTACTTGCGCAGCAGGATGCCGTCATCGACGAGCATCCTCTCGAATACCGGGCACTGCTGAAGGAAGCGCCGGTGCTCCTCGGGAGTGCAGTAGCCCATGACGTGCTCGACACCGCCGCGGTTGTACCAGGAGCGGTCGAACAGGCAGATCTCGCCCGCGGCGGGCAGGTGTGCGATGTAGCGCTGGAAGTACCACTGGGTGCGCTCGCGCTCAGTGGGGACCGGGAGCGCGACCACGCGCGCGACACGCGGGTTGAGGTACTCGGTGATCCGCTTGATCGCCCCGCCCTTGCCGGCCGCGTCACGCCCTTCGAAGATGACGACGACGCGGGCTCCGGTGGCCCTGACCCACTCCTGCATCTCGACCAGCTCCGCCTGCAGCCTGAGCAGCTCGGCCTCGTACAGGGAACGGTCCATAGTGGGGTGCTTCTTTACCATGCCTGAGTTTCGCACAGATCTCATCCAGGCGCGCAGACAACCCGACGATCTCCGTTCAGACAGAGCAGAGGAGCCCGATCCTGGAAAGGATCGGGCTCCTCTGGAGTGGTAGCGGGGACAGGATTCGAACCTGCGACCTCCGGGTTATGAGCCCGGCGAGCTACCGAACTGCTCCACCCCGCGTCGGTGAGACCAACCATAGGAGCCACCCCGCCCTCGAGGCAAATAGCGAGGGCGTGCCCTTGCTCACCGCCCGGTGAGGCGGGTCGCAGGGCACGCCCTCGCGCTGCCGATCGAGCGCACTCAGCCCATCTTCTGCTGTGCGGCGATGGCTCGGTTGACGGCGTCGTTGAGACGCTTCTGCGCATCACCGTAGGCCGCCCAGTCACCCTTGCTCCTGGCCGTGTCCGAGTCGGTCATTGCGGTCTGGGCGTCCGAGAGGGCCTGGTTGAGCTCCGCCCTCGGGTCCGAGCCTCCAGCGGCGGACGGGTCCGCGGACGGGGACGTCGGCGTGCTCGCAGAGGCCGAGGGCTCGGCGCTCGGTGCCGGCGAGGCCCCCGCTCCCCCACCTGCCGTCGGATCCTTACCGTCAGTGGACTCGTTGGTGTCGTTGGCCGCGCCGGCATCGCCGTTGACGGCCTGCTCCCCCGTCGTCGCCCCGGAGTTGCCCCCAAAGACCTGGTCGAGCGCCCCGGAGAGAGTGTCTGCGAAGCCGACCTTGTCACCGAAGGAGACCAGCACCTTGCGCAGCAGCGGATACTGCGTGCCGGACGAGGACTGGACATAGACCGGCTGGACGTAGAGCAGGCCGCCTCCCACCGGCAGCGTCAGCAGGTTGCCCTTGATGACCTGCGATCCCTGCTGGGAGAGCAGGTTCAGCGTGGTAGACGCATCCGGGTTGGAGTCGAAGATGTTCTGCACCTGCCCGGGCCCGGAGACGTTCGAGGACCGCGGCAGCTCCAAAAGTCTCAGCTTGCCGTAGCTCGAGCTGCGCTCGCCCTTCTTCCCGGTGCCGGGGGAGGTCTCGGAGTCCACGGCGAGGAAACCGGTGAGCACGTTGCGGTTGGTGTTACCGCCGATGATGTAGGCGCTGGACAGCGAGAAGCTCGCCTGCTCCTGCCCCGGCATCTTGAGGGTCAGGTAGTAGGGGGCCTGCTGATCCTGCCCGGGCGTGGTCGGGTCGTCGGGGATCTTCCAGAAGTCACCGCCGGAGTAGAACTCCGCAGCATCGTTGACGTGATAGTTCGCCATGATGGTGCGCTGGACGTTGAACAGGTCCTCGGGGTAGCGCATGTGCGCGATGAGGTCTGCGCTCATCTGGCTCATGGGCGTGACCGAGCCGGGGAAGACCTTCTCCCAGGTCTTGAGGACCGGGTCCTTGTCATCCCACTGGTAGAGCTTGACGGATCCATCATAGGCGTCGACGACGGCCTTGACGGAGTTGCGCACGTAGTTGGACTCCTCCGGCGCTCCGAGCAGGCCACCCTGGCCGTCAGCGGTCGCGGACGTCTTCGCCAACGACTCGTGCTGGGCGTAGGGGTAGTTGTTCGTCGTGGTGTAGCCATCGAGGATCCACATGACCCGCTTGGGTGTGGCCGGGTTGTCGTCATGGTCGACGACGGCCGGGTAGGGGCTGTTGTCCAGGGTCAGCCAGGGAGCCACCTTGGAGACCCGCTTGGCCGGGTCCCGGTCGTAGAGGATCTGGGAACCCTCGCGTACCTCCTGGGAGAAGAGGATGTTGGGCTCCTGGAACTTGGCGGCGTAGAGCAGCCGGTTGAACGGGTTGGACACGCTCGGCCCGCCGTTGCCGGAGAAGGTGGTGTTGACCTGTCCGGTCTTGGACTCGTCGTCGGGGTAGTCCAGCTCGCGCGGCGAGCCGTTGTCCCTACCACCCACGATGGAGTACGAGGGCGAGGACTGGCCGAAGTAGATCCGGGGCTCGTACTCGCCCAGGTCCCCCTTGGACGGGATGCCGCCCTCCCAGAAGGAGGGGTAGCCACCGGAGGCCACCGTGTTGCCGTAGGCGTTCACGACTCCGTAGCCGTGGGTGTAGACGGTGTGCTCGTTGACCCAGGTCCGCTGCCCCTCACCGAGGCCGGACAGGTTGAGCTCACGCACCGCGATGACGGTGTCGCGACTGCTGGAGTCCACCTTGTAGCGGTCCACGTTGAGGCGGTTGGCGAAGGAGTAGTACTGCTTGTTCTGCTGGAGCTGCTGGAAGGTCGGTGAGACCAGGCCCGGGTCGAGCAGGCGGATCGAGGCGGTGGCCTCGGCGTCCTCCTCCAGCTGGCCGGCCGTCGCCTCCGTCTTGGCGTCGTAGTTGGTGGTCTCCACGTTCTCCAGACCGTAGGCGGCCTTGGTGGCGTTGATGTTGCGCTGGATGTACTCCGCCTCCTGGCGCTGGGCGTTGGGGTCGACGACGAACTTCTGGATGACCAGCGGGTAGGCGGTTCCCACCACCAGCGAGGAGACGATCATGACGGCCACGCCGATGATCGGCAGGCGCCAGGAGCTGGAGCGCACCGAGGCGACGAAGAGGATCGCCACAGCCAGCCCGATCGCGGCGAGGATCGCGTTGGCGGGGATGACCGCGTTGACGTCGGTGTAGTTGGCACCGTCGAACTTGGAGTTGGAGGCGTACAGGGCACTGTATCGACCCAGCCAGTAACCCACCGCCCTGATGGCGGCGTACAGCGCCAGGAAGACCGCCAGGTGGATGCGTGCGGCCTTGGTGAAGTGGGGTTTGCGCACCACGGAGATACCACCGTAGAGGTAGTGGACCACCACGGACGCCACACCGGAGAACAGCACGACGCCGGACAGGAAGGACACGAGGGTCAGCACCGCGGGCAGGATGAACACGTAGAAGGAGATGTCGATCCCGAACTGGGGGTCCTTGACGCCGAAGGACTGTGAATTGAGGGCCAGGAGCATCTCGCGCCAGCTGGGGGCGAGCTCCCAGGCCGAGCCGAACAGGGCCAGGACGGCGGGCACCGCCCAGGTCAGCCGACGGCGCAGGGGCTCGATGACCGTGCGGTAGGCCTCAAGGTTGCGGGTGGCCTCGTCGTCGGGCACCCCGATCTCCCGAGCCCGGTAGGCACTGGTCATCGAGACGAAGACGGCCCCGAACATCACCGCGAATCCCAGCAGGAACAGGACGACGAGGGCGATCCACTGGGTCCACAGCACGCGGGCGTAGCCGGTCTGGCTGAACCAGAGGACCTCGGTCCACACCTGGGACATGATGCCGATGATGACGGCTGTCGCGGCGAGGATCGAGATGGTCAGTGCCAGAGGCCCCGGACGTCGGCGCGATGTCCTGCTGCGCGGTGTGCGGGGCGGACGGGTTCCGCCGGCACCCGTACGTCCCAGGCCGAACAGCCCGGTCCCGTCTCCCGGCTTCTTCTTCCGGGAGGAGCCGTTCGGCTTGCTCGAGGAATCCTCGGAGGATGAGTCCTGGGACTCGTCGTCGGGCGTGCTGCTCACGATCCTGCTCCCTGTCTGACGTACGTAGTGGCGCTGCGTCGCACACTGTCCAGCGCGGCGCCGTCGGCCGGAAGGGCCGCTCAGACCATCGTCCCACACACCGCCGACGCGCCCACAACCTTCTCCAGGATGAGAAACCGATCCCGGGCAGCCGCAACGCCGAAGCCGCACGTGCGGGGCCATGTCATTGGAAGTCATTGGAACCAACGCCGGCACCGGTGAGACGATGACGGGGTGAGCGACGATAAGCATGACGATGTCACCGCCTCGAGCACGCAGCAGTCCCCGTCCTCTCGGAGCCGGGCCCTGGCTCGCGCGGTGACGGAGACCGAGGCCCACGTGGCCGCCTTCGGCTGGGACCAGCCGGTGCGTGTCTTCGCACTGGTGCGTACTGCCGCGGCCATCCGGGCCGACCCGGACGTGGCCGGGCTCCTGGACGCCGCCACCGTGGAGGAGGCCCAGGCCGACCCCGAGCTCCTCATGGTGGTGGAGCAGGAAGGGCTGCCGGCTGCCGCCGACCTGGAGCACCTGCTGGCCCAGCTGGCCTGGCCCGAGTCCGTCCACGGCGCCGCGATCAGCGTCGAGCGGCTGGTTCTGCCGCCCGCGGCACAGGAGGAGGCCGACACCATCACCGACGCCGCTGAGCGCCTCGCCTTCCTCCAGGAGCGCCCCGACCGCGAGGACATCCGCATGGTAGTGGGGGTCCTGCGCAGCGGCGAGTCCTGGTGCGCGCTGCGCTCCCGCACCCACGACGACGACGCCTCCGTCTACCAGGGCGAGCAGCTGGTGCCCGGCCTGGTCGAGGCGATGGCGGCGACATTCCTATGAGGTTCGTGCGGCCCGGTCACCTGCGGGCGAGCGACGTCTCCTCTCGATCCCGCCTGGTTCAGGGTGCTGCCGGACCACTGGAGCCCGACCCGTCGGAGCGGTCATCGTCGTCACCGTCGGAGGCGGCGGGATCGGCTGACTCATCGCGCTCCTGCGGAGCGTCGCCGTCGGAGGCGGGGGTGGACGGTGGGATCTGGTCCCCGAGTCCCTCGGGGCTGTTCTCGTCCGCCTCCTTGGCGCCCTCGGCGTACCCGAGGGTGCCATCCAGCAGGGAGGCCAGGTCGGCGTCGATCTCGGCGTCGATGTCCTGGGCCATGCGCCTCATGGTGAGGAAGTCCTTGGGGTTGGCGAGCTCGGAGGCCGTGGGCATGACGTCGGGGTGGTTCCAGAAGGCGTCGCGCTCGGCGTCGTCGGCCTGGGCGCCCAGGTGGGCCCACAGCTCGGCGGCCTCACGGGCCCGGCGGGGTCGGAAGGTCAGCCCGATGAGGCGGGCGAAGACCTGCTCGGCGGCCCCGCCCTGGGCCCGGCGTCGGCGCATCATCTCGGCCAGCGCCATGATGTGGGGCAGGTGGGGTGCCGCAGCGCGTGCCGTGACCACCTCGACCCAGCCCTCGACGAGGGCCAGCAGGGTCTCCAGGTTCTCCAGGGCCTCCCGCTGGGCCTCGGTCTCCTGAGGTGCGAACAGCCCGCTCTCGAGGGCCTCGCGGAGCGCGTCGGGATCGTTGGGGTCCACCTGGGCCACCGCCGACTCCAGGGTCTCGGTGTCGATGCGGATCTCACGGGCGTAGGCGGCCACGGCCTGGAGAACCTGTCCGCGCAGCCAGGGCACGTGGGCGTAGAGGCGGGCGGTGGCGGCCTCACGCACCGCCAGGAACATACGGGCCTCGTCCTCGTCGACCTCCAGCCCCTCGGCGAAGGAGGCCACGTTGGCGGGAACCAGAGCCGTACCCGGCTCACGGGTCAGAGGAAGGCCCGTGTCCGTGGCGCCCAGGGCCTCCTTGGCGAGCTCGCCGATGGCCTGACCGATCTGGAGGCCGAAAGCGGTGCCGGCCATGGTGCGCATGATGGATCCGAGCGCCCCCATCTGCTGGGCGGCCTGCTCCATCTCGGCCGGCATGTCGCGGATCTGCTTCTCCAGGGTACGGGCCAGGGCGGTGGTGACGGCCTCGGCCACGGGGGCGCACACGTCCTTCCACACCGGCAGGGTGCGCTCGACCCAAGCGCTGCGGCTCCAGGCCTCCCGCTGCCCGGGGGCGGGCATGAACTCGGTGGCGGTATCGAGCCACAGGTCGGCCACCTGAAGGGCCTGGCGCGTGGAGTCGGCGACCGCGGCGGTCACCGTGGGATCGCCGTCGCCACGTGCCTGCTGAAGGGCCAGCTCCTGGCCCATCTGCCAGTTGACAGGCTCGGAGGTGGAGGCAGAGAACATCTGCTGGAACTGAGCGCGCATCGCCAGCAGCTGGGCGGGGCTGAGCTGGGAGATGTCCCCCACCCCCGGCATCTGGGCGATGGAGCCGGGGTCCACCCCGGACGAGCGCAGGGCTCCGACGGCGTCCGAGGCCATCTGCTCGCCGAACAGTGATGCGAGCATCTTCTCGAGCTCGTCGAAGGCGTCCTCGCTCACGGGGTTTCCTCTCGCCGGGTGGCCCTAGGGCAACGTCTGGACCGTTTGGACACTGTCTCTAACGGCCTTATGCTCCCACCCATTCCTGTGCTGGGGCCATGATCCGTTCGCCGACGGCGTGCCCGCCGGCGTCTTGATGCGGCTCAGGCCCTCACCGTGTCGTCATTGTGTCGTCTTCGTGCCAAGTTCGTATCGATAACTGTCTGTCTTCCCCAGAAAGATGTCGCATGATGAGCGCGTGACGCAACCAGACCAGCCCGACGCCGCCGACACGACGGACTCAGCCGGCTCCGGCCGCCCCACGTCGCCCCAGGCGATCGAGGAGAACTCGCCCGGTCAGGCCAGCCAGCCCGAGCAGACGGACGAGTCTGACACGGGCTCGTCCCAGGAGGACCGGCGTCGGCGCAGGCTGAGGAGAGCCGTGGCCGCTGGGACGTTCGTCCTGGTTGTCGTCCTCATCGCGGCTGTCTTCCTGGTGCCGGTCAACGCGGTCATCGAGGCACCCGGCCCCACTTGGAACGTGCTGGACAACGGCAAGTCGGCGGATCAGGACGTCCTGAAGGTCTCGGGCACCGAGACATATCCGACCGAGGGCGCCCTGCGGATGACCACCGTCTCGGTGTCGGGCTGCCCCGGCTACCCGGTGACCACTGCCGATCTCATCGCCGCCTGGATCTCATCGGACAGGCGGATCGTGGACCGCAACGAGGTGTGCCCCCAGGACCAGAGCGCCCAGCAGGTCGAGGAGACGGGTAAGGCCCAGATGACCGCATCGCAGGACTCCGCCGTCATCGCCGCTCTCATCGAGACCGGTATGGCCGGCGCCATGCACCTGACTGTCACCGAGGTGATCGAGCAGCAGACCTCGACCGAGATCCAGGCCGGGGATGTCCTGGAGACGATCACGCCCGAAGGCGGTGAGGCGACGACCATCACCTCCTTCTCTCAGCTGCGTGAGCTGATGACCACGATCCCCGAGGGCACCCGGGTGACACTCGGCGTGAACCGCGGTGAGCAGCAGACGACGGCGGCGCTCACCACGATCGCCCCGCAGGAGGGAACGACCGGGTCGCTACTGGGACTGAGTCTGAAGATCTCGGTGGACAGCACGGTGGAGGCCTCCTTCGGGCTGTCCGACGTCGGCGGACCCAGCGCCGGGATGATGTTCGCCCTCGGGGTCGTCGACGAGATCACCCCCGGTTCCCTGACCGGCGGCAAGGACATCTCCGGAACCGGGACGATCAACATGGACGGTCAGGTCGGCCCGATCGGCGGCATCCAGCAGAAGATGGCGGGGGCCCGTAACTCCGGCTCGCGGTTCTTCCTGGCCCCGGCCAGTAACTGCGATGAGGTCAGGGGCCACGAGCCCGAGGGGATGCAGGTCTTCGCGGTGAGCACCCTGCACGAGGCGGTCACCGCCACTGAGGCGATCGCCTCGGGCAACACCTCCGGCTTGACGACCTGCTCCGCCGGCTGAGCGCTCGGCGAGTTATCCACAGGCCGGCGGTCGCCTCTGGCCGTCTCGGACCTGCTCGTGCCACTCTCGGCTCGGGTTCTGACGACGCCGTCAGGACATCAGGGTGCTGGTGCTCCCACGCGGAGGCCAGGAGGGCTTGAGGAGGAACGATGCGTATTCGAGGCGGGTGCGCCATTCTGTGGCGAGAGCAGGGGGTCAGCCAGATCGGCACGAGTCCCGACCGGCGCACCATCGTCAGCGACCTGAGCCTGGCCGAGCAGCGACTGCTGGACGAGCTCGGACGCAACCTGGAGGTCGGCGGTGTCTACCGGGCCGCTCGGCGCAGTCGGGTGCCGGTGACCCGGGCGCGGCAGATCGTCGAGGAACTGGAGCATCAGGGCGCTCTGGTCTCCTCGGCGACAAGTGAGCTCGGCGGAGCCGACGGCGTCTACTGGGACCGGCTCGGCGTCGACGCCAAGGACCGCAGCGCCGGCCTGTCCCAGGCGGTCCTGGCCGTGCACGGCACCAGCGCCCTGGCGCAGGAGGCCGCTCTGTGGCTGGCGGAGGCCGGGGTGGGCACGATCCTGTCCACCCGCTCCCCCGGGGACGGCGGCCTGGAGCCGCTTCTGTCCTCGCGTTTTCCCGCCCTGAGGACACGGGCGCCGTTGCGCACCCGACCCGATGTCATGGTGACGGTGGATGCGCACGTGGTGGAGCCGCTGACCGCTCGCAGGCTCGCTCAGGAGGATGTCATCCACCTCCCGGTCGTCGTCGGTGAGGCGGGGGTGCGTATCGGCCCGGTGCTGGGTGGAGACGGCCTGTGCTCGACCTGCCTGAACCTGTGGGAGAAGGACGCCGATCCGTGCTGGCCGGCGCTGGCCACGCAGATGCGTACCCTGTCCATGCCCGACGTCGAGCACCTGGTCCTGCACGAGGCCGCGGCGCTGACGGCTCGGGCCGTCATTGACACGCTCCTGGGACGACGGGCTCTTCCCCTTGACGTTGCTGCTGGCGACGTCGACCACGTCAGCGGGCCGGCCGAGCGCTCGGCGGCCTGGTGGGCGACGCACTCGGTGGAGGTCACCGGCCAGGAGCCCCTGGGGCGGCAGCGGTCGTGGAAGCGCCACCCCGAGTGCCTGTGCTCGCAGCTGTGAGCGTTGCCGAACCGCAACGGTGCAACCACCGGTCGGCTCATGCTGCTCAGCTCCCGGCCTCGAAGTCCCGCAGGAGGGCGAGGACCGGTCCGCCGTACTCCTGGAGCTTGGTGGCGCCCACACCCCGGATGAGGGAGAGCTGGGGCAGGCTGGTGGGCTTGACGACGGCGATGTCGCGCAAGGTGGCGTCGGCGAAGACCGTGTAGGCGGGCTTGGAGCGCTCCTTGGCGACCTGTGAGCGCCAGGCCCGCAGCTCCTCGAACAGGGCGATGGTGCGCGGGTCGTTGCTGGCCTCGAAGTCGGCGGCGGACTGCCGGGAACGCTCCTTGGCGCTCTGGCGGCTCCGACGCCGGGAGGCGTCTCGGCCGCCATGGGCAGTGGGCCACAGGCCGTCCAGGAAGCGGGAGGGCTTGCGGGCGGCTCGGCCACCGACGTTGCGGGCCCGGGCGTAGGAGATGATGAGGTGCTCTCGCGCGCGGGTGACACCGACGTAGAGCAAGCGCCTCTCCTCCTCGATGGCGGCCTGCCCCTCGGCCAGGGAGATCGGCAGCAGGCCCTCGCAGGCGCCCACGAGGATGACGGCGTCCCACTCCAGGCCCTTGGCGGCGTGCAGGGAGGAGAGGGTGACGCCCTCAACGGTGGGGGCGTTCTGGGCGTCGGCGCGCTCGCGCAGCTCGGTGTGGAAGGCGTCGAGGTCGGCGCCGCGGGTCTGGACCATCTCGTCGGCCAGGGCCACGAGGGCGTTGAGAGCGTCCCAGCGCTCGCGCACGGCTCCGCGGGGAGCGGGCGGCTCCTCGCTCCATCCCTCACGGGACAGGACGGTGCGCGCGTCCTGGCCGAGGTCGCCGGTCAGGGTGGCCTTCTCGGTGCGGGCGGCGCCGAGGATGACGGCCATGGCGCGCTTGACCTCCTCGCGCTCGAAGAAGCGCTCGCCGCCACGCACGAGGTAGCCGATCTGGGCACCGGCCAGGGCCTGCTCGAAGACCTCGGACTGGGAGTTGGTGCGGTACAGGATCGCGATCTCGCTCAGGGGAACTCCGGCGGCCTGCAGGCGGCGCACCTGGGCGACGGCGCCCTCGGCCTCGGCAATATCGTCGTCGTGGGCCTCGAAGCGCACAGCGGGGCCGCCGGGGCGCTGGGCGACCAGCTCGACGGCGCCGGCCGGCAGGTGCAGGCCGTCTCCCTCTCGCCGTGAGCGCGAGAGGACCTGGTTGGCCAGAGAGACGACCTGCGGGGTGGAGCGGTAGTCGCGGCTCAGGCGTACGGTGCGCGCGCCCTCGTAGCGGGTGGTGAAACCGGTGAGGAACGCAGGCGTGGCCCCGGTGAAGGAGTAGATGGTCTGGGAGACGTCTCCGACGACGCACAGCTGGCGGCGTCGCCCCAGCCACAGGTCCAGCAGGCGCTGCTGGAGCGGGGAGACGTCCTGGTACTCGTCGACGACGAAGTGCTTGTACTGGCCGCGCACCTGGGAGGCGACGTCCTCGCGGTCCAGGAGGATGCCGATGGTCAGCAGGAGCACGTCCTCGAAGTCGATGACGCCGCGCTCGCTCTTGGCCTCCTCGTAGAGGGACAGCACCTGGGCGACCGTGGCGGCCTCCTGGCCGGCCACGCCGGTGCGGCCGGCGGCGACGGCGGCCTGAGCGTAGTCCTCGGGCAGGGTCATGGTGACCTTGGCCCACTCGACCTCGGCGGCCAGGTCCCGCACGGTGGCCCGGTCGGTGGGCAGGCCCAGGCGGCGGGCGGCGGCGCCGACCAGGGGCGCCTTGTGGGCCTGGATGTCGGGGCGGCGCCCGCCGATGGCGGTGGGCCAGAAGTAGGTGAGCTGGCGCAGGGCGGCAGCGTGGAAGGTGCGGGCCTGGACGCCGGGAACACCGAGGTCGGCCAGGCGCGATCGCATCTCGCCGGCGGCTCGGGCGGTGAAGGTGACGGCCAGGACCTGGGTGGCCTGGTAGGCGCCGGTGACCACACCGTGGGCGATGCGGTAGGTGATGGCCCGGGTCTTGCCAGTTCCGGCACCGGCCAGGACGCACAGGGGGCCTTCGAGGTGCTCGGCGACCTCGCGCTGGTCGGGGTCGAGGGCCTCCAGGAGGCGGGCGGCGTCCAGCTGGGCGGCGGGCCGGCGCTGCGGCGAGCCGGTCGGGGCGGGGCGGGGGGCGGTCGGGCTCATCGGGACCAGCCTGCCACGGGTGGACGACAAGAATCCGTGGTTGTCGGCGAGGCCGGGGCGAGGAGAGGCGGATTCGCCGCCGTCGGTCGCCCTGTCCGGCCGTCGTCAGCTGACGACGGGGCCGCCGTACCAGTCCTCGATGAGGAGCCGGGCGATGGAGGTGGGGCCGGGAAGGAGGATGCTGCCGTCGTCGACGCCGGCGGTGAGCTCGTCACGGGAGACGAGGCGTGCCTCGACGACCTCCTGGCCGTCGGGGCGGGGCTGGTCCTCGCCGGGGGCCAGACGGGCGCGGCAGCCGAGCATGAGGGAGCGTGGGAAGGGCCAGGGCTGGGAGGCGACGTACTCGACGTCGGCCACGCGCAGCCCGGCCTCCTCCCACACCTCGCGGGCCACGGCGGCCTCGACGGACTCGCCGGCCTCGACGAAGCCGGCCACCACCGAGTAGCGCCGGGGCGCCCAGGTGGAGCCGCGCACAAGGAGGAGACGGTCGGACTCGTCGAAGACCGTCATGATGACGGCCGGGTCGGTGCGCGGGAAGTGAACGGTCGCGCAGTCGGTGCACCTGCGGGCCCAGCCGGCCTCGGTGACCTCGGTACGTCCACCGCAGGCCGGGCAGTAGGCGGAGCGGGCGTGCCAGGCGGCCAGGGCGGTGGCGGTGGTGGCCAGGCCGGCGTCGCGGGCCGTCATCTGGGCGCCCATGGCTCGCAGGGCGGAGAGCGGGTAGCGTTCCAGCAGGCGGCGCAGGTCGGGATGGTCGACGGCGGTGCCCTCGGCGTCGGAGCCGGTGGCGGGCGGTTCGGGGGCATCGGGGACCTCGAGGGCCTGAGGTACGACGACGGCGATCCAGCTGGGGCCGGTGGGGGCGCCGTCGTCAGAGAGCTCGCGGCCCATGTAGAGGATGGTCAGATCCGGGCAGCAGGTGGGCGCCGAGGCTCCGAGGTAGCCGGCGCGCAGGTCCGGCAGCCTCCAGCCGCTGCGGGTGCCGGGGCCCTCCCAGGCGGTGGCGCCGGGGCTGCCGATAAGGCTGGGTGGGGTGAGGCCGTCGTCGGGCAGGTCGGGGTGGATGGCTGGGCCGGTCAGGGCGACGCGGCCGCGGGCGTCGACCAGCAGCAGGCGGGTCTCAGGGTCGGCGGCGAGGCGCTCTAGCAGCCCGGGCTCACTGCGCCGCTCGGCGTCGCGGTCGGTGGCGGAGCGGGACAGGGCGAGCTGGTCGGTGCGCATGACCTCACTCTCCCATCCCGTGCTGCAACGTGCACATGGGCACACCTATACAAAGAGGGGAAAGGCGTCGGCCCAGGCAGTAACGCCTGGACGCCCTACCGGTACCGGAGTCAGTCCGGGAGGTTGGCCTCGAACGCGGCGGCGGTGGCGAAGGAGGCCTGAGTGCCTCGCTTGGTGACGGAGTCAGCGGAGTAGCGCACCGCCATCTCCAAGGAGCGCTCCACGTCGTCGGTTTGCACCAAGTGGTGGCTGAAGCAGCCGATGAAGGCGTCGCCGGCGCCGGTGGTGTCGCGCGCGGCGACGGGGACTCCGGGCAGGTGTCGTGCGCCGGCGTCGGAGAGCCACAGGGCGCCCTGTTCCCCGAGGGTGACGATGACGTTGGGAATGCCGGTCTCGCGCAAGGTGGCGGCGGCCCGGCGGACGGCGTCGGAGGTATCGGTCGGCATGCCGGTGAGCATGGCGAGCTCGGTCTCGTTGGGGACGATGTAGTCGCAGCCGCGGATCCGCTCCAGCTGGAGGTCGGGGTCGGCGGGAGCGGGGTTGAGCAGGACTGGGACGCCGTGCCTGCGGCCCAGGTCGATCGCCTCGTAGACGGTCTCCAGGGGGATCTCGAGCTGGAGGACGATGAGCCGGCAGGCGGCGATGTCCTCCTCGGCGTCACGGACGTCGGCCGGTGAGAGGTGGCCGTTGGCGCCCTTGATGATGAGGATCGAGTTGCGGGAGGCCTCATCGACGAAGATCGGGGCGACACCGCTGGAGGCCTCCGTGGCGAGCACGTGGGTGGTGTCGATGCCGTTGCGGGCGAAGTTGTCCACCGTGTTGGCGGCGAAGACGTCGTTGCCGACCCGGGTGAGCATGAGGACCCGTGAGCCCAGGCGGGCGGCCGCAATGGCCTGGTTGGCGCCCTTGCCGCCGCAGTCCATGCGGAAGTCGAGGGCCTCCAGGGTCTCGCCCTCGCGAGGCATGCGGCGGATGTAGGAGATGAGGTCGACCATGTTGGAGCCGATGACGGCGATGTCCTTGTCGGTTCGCATACCGTTTTCTCCGGGGTTCGAAGGGCAGGGGCTGAGTGGTGATCGCGGACGGGGAGTGAGGTGACGGGCGGCCGAAGCGAGACGCCCCCGGTGATTGGATTCTGAGTATCAGACGAGATCCTGCCACATCGGTGGTGCGGGCCGTTGGTTGATCCCGACGCATGGGCCTGCACCGGGGCGATGTCAGCGGGAAAGTCCGGCTCGTCCGGGCTGGGGAATAGGCTGGGGGCGTGCGCACCTATCTTGATCACGCCGCCACGTCCCCGGTCCGCCCCGAGGTGGCCCAGCAGATCGCTGAGGACCTGGTCGGTGGGCTCGGCGGCTGGGCGAACCCGAGCGCGCAGCACACCGCGGGCCGGCGGGCCGGGGCGTTGCTGGCGGAGGCGCGTGCACGGCTGGCGGGTGCCCTGGGGGTGGACGCGCACGAGGTTATGTTCACCTCCGGAGGTACGGAGGCCGATGCCCTGGTGGTCTCGGGCCGGGCGCGAGCGGTGCCGGGTGGGCGGCTGGTGGTCTCTCCGATCGAGCACCCGGCGGTCCTGGACTCGGCGCGGACCGCAATGGCCGAGCTGGGCGCGGAGCTGGGCCTGCTGGAGGTCGATGCCACCGGACGGGTGGTGCTCGACTCGGTGGCCCGGGCGATGGCGCCCTCGGCTGACGCCGGCCGCTCCCACGTTTCCCTGGTCTCGGTCATGACGGCGAACAATGAGACCGGCGTGGTTCAGGACATGGCGGCGCTGGTGGCACGCGTGCGCGAGGCCAGCGGTGCCGGGCGCCCCAATGAGGCCGGTTACGTGCCCGTCCACTCCGATGCCGTTGCGGCCCTGGGGAAGGTTCCCGTGGACTTCCATGGCTGGGGACTGGACGCGATGAGCCTGAGCGGGCACAAGCTGGGGGCGCCGGTGGGTGTGGGGGTGCTCGTGGCCCGCCGTGACCTGGCACTGACTCCGGCCACGGGCGGGGGGCGTCAGGAGCGGGGTGTCCGCTCGGGTACGCAGGACGTGGTGGCGGCTCGGACCCTGGCCTTGGCCGTGGAGCTGGCGGTCGCCGAGAGAGAGGAGCAGGAGTCCCGGTTGGCGGTGCTGCGCCGCCGGCTTCTTGAACGGGTGAATGCGCTTCCGGGCGTTCACGCCACGCTGCCGGAGGACACCGACCATGTGGCCTCCACGGCGCACCTGTGGTTCGAGGAGGCCGACGCCGAGGCCCTGCTCATGGCCCTGGACCTGGCGGGGATCGACGCGTCAGCGGGTTCGGCCTGCCATGCCGGGGTCGCTCAGCCGAGCCACGTGCTCCTGGCGATGGGCTTCGAGGAGGGGCCGGCCCGCTCCACGTTGCGCTGCTCTCTGGGCCGGGAGACTGGCCCCGACGACGTCGACCGGCTGCTCGCCGCGCTCCCCGCGGCTCTTGAGGGGGCCAGGCGCGCTTGGAAAGTGACGCACAAGCCGCATTGCGAAGGTTGATTGTTCGGGCCTCCGCTCCCCTCTTTGATGCATCCAGCCCCCTCGCCTCCAATAGGCCCTTAACGAGCCCGAGGAGGTAGCTGCAGTCATCGTCCTGGAGGAAGCGCAGAACCGCCCAACGCTCTCTGCCATAGTGGGAAGCATGCTCGGGCAGAACAAACGCATTGTGATCTGTTGCGCGAAGGTCCTTGGTGTCGGCGCCCTGGCATGCGTCTCAACCGCGAGCACCTGGGCACTCACCAGCTCCTGGGGGATCACAGCGGGCGCTGCCCTGGCCCTCATCGTCCTGTACTGGTGCCGTAAGCACCCCGATGCCGTGCTCGGCACCCACCTTGTCCTGTGCGCGCTACAGCTCGTCGTTGTCGACTCCCCGCTTCCTGCGGACCTTGCGGTCGCTGCGTCCTTTTATGCGGTCGGCCGGCGGGGCAGGCGCGAGCTCACGCCTGTCTGGGCGGCTGCCGTCGTCGTCGGCGCGGCACTGGGCGCGTGGGACTGGAACCGGGATGAGCTTGGAGTCGTCCCGCTCTCCCTCTGGGCTCAGGACATGGCGCAGGCCTTTGTCACTCAGCTGTGCGTCGCCGCTGCCACCTGGGGGCTGGGCAGGTTGGTGACGCAGCGCGGCCAGCTACGGGCCAGCCGCCAGGCGGCGCACGACGCCGCGCTGCGTAACGAGATCGCCCGGGAGGTTCACGACGTCGTCGGGCACGCCCTGGCACTGATCGCCGTGCAGGCCGAGGCGGGTCACTACCTGGCAGCCGGCTCGGATGACATCGACGTCCCCGCCGACGAGCGACTGGAGCAGGCCGCGCAGGCTCTCGGGCAGATCCGGACGACGGTGCGCTCGGCTCTGGCCGACACCCGCAGCCTCACCCGGACCCTGGCCTCTCCCCCACAACCGGGAGAACCACCAGGCGCTGCGGATTCCGCCGAGCCCGACGACGCCCGGCCCGCCTCCCAGGTCACCGATAAAACACTGCGTCCGATCCCGCGGATCTCCGACCTGCCTGGGCTCATTGACGACGTTCGCACGACCGGTCTCACGGTCACCCTGTCAGTGGACGATCGGCTCATGAGCGAGGACATGCAACCGAATGGCCTCAACCTTCTCAGCGCGCAGGCGCAGCTCGCTCTCTACCGGACGGCTCAGGAGTCCTTGACCAATGTGCTCAAGCACGCTGAGGCAGCCTCGGTCGAGGTGAGACTGGAGTACGGTGACAACGCGCCCGACAAGGGCGTGGTCCTGACCATCGCCGACCACCCCGGCACGGCCAGCAGTGGGACCTCTCCCCCGGCGTTCGGCAGTCATCTCTCGCCTGAGCCGACTCCGGCACCCGCCGGCAGGGGCCAGGGACTGGCCAACCTGCACCAACGCCTGGCGGCGGTCGGTGGATCCCTGAAGACGGGTCCCGGACCCGATGGGGGATTCATCGTGTACGCCCGCATCCCCACCAAGTCCTCGCAGCCGACACCCGTCAACCCGGAGGTGAGCTGATATGACCCGACCGCTGCGCATCGCGCTGGTGGACGACCAGGACCTGGTTCGCTCCGGCTTCCGCATGATTCTGGATGCCCAGAAGGACATGTGTGTGGTCGGTCAGGCCTCCGACGGCGTCAGCGCCCTGGACATGGTCAAGGCCACTCACCCCGACATCGTCCTCATGGACATCAGGATGCCCGCCTTGGACGGCATCTCCGCCACCCATGCGGTTCTGGGCAGCCATCCCGACCTCAAGGTACTCATCCTGACCACCTTCGACCTGGATGACTACCTTGTGGCAGCGATGCGGGCCGGGGCCTCGGGATTCCTGCTCAAGGACGCGACGGCGCCCGAGCTGCTGGCCGGGATCCGCGCCGTGGCAAGGGGAGACTCGGTGGTGGCACCATCGACCACACGCCGGCTGCTGAAGCAGTGGTTTGCGCCCTCTGGTCCTACCGGTCCGGGCGGACTCTCGGTGCGCAGAGCTGACGCCGTGCACACAGAGTCCATCGGTGCGCTGTCCGATCGGGAGAAGGAGATCGTCACCCTGGTGGGACGCGCGATGAGCAACGCCGAGATCGCGCAACACCTTGTCCTGGCCGAGTCGACGATCAAGTCTCATCTCAACCGGATCCTGCACAAGCTGGAACTGCGGGACCGCGCCCAGCTCATCGTGCTGGCCTACGAGAGCGGGCTCGTGCGCGTGGGCGAGTAACCCGCAGGCTGAGCGTCCCCCGGTTGGAAACCGCCCCGGTACCTTCCAACCTCGGATGGAAACTGGACCCCGCCAGTCACGATAACCGCCGTCGGACTCTACGGTCGATTCCATGAGCACCAGCACCCGATTTCGTTTCCTCGACTCCTTGCGCGGCTTCGCCATCGTGGGCATCCTCCTCGTCAACGCGGCCGATCTCATGTGCCTGGGATATGACGTCCCGGTCCGGCCCTTCCAAGCCGTCCCGTTGGCGGAGAACGTCCTGAACTTCCTGGTGGCGACCCGCTTCGTACCGATCTTCTCCTTCATGTTCGGAATGAGTATGGGGTTCGTCATCGATTCCGCGATCCGCCGGGGCGCCCCCGCCTGGAAGATCCTGCTGCGCCGCCTGGCCGCGCTCCTGGTGATCGGGCTACTCCACTCGATCCTCTATCCCGGTGAGATCCTGCGCGACTACGCGGTTGCGGGAGCCATCCTCTTGCCATTCGCCCTCAAGGTCCCGCGCTCCGTGCGTCTGGTACTCGGTCTGCTGGCGACGGTCGGCGCCTACGCATTCTCAGGAGGAGGGGCACTATCGCTGCCCGGGCTGTTCCTTCTGGGATCGGCGGCCCAGGCCTACGGCCTTCCGGCACGGCTCGAGCACGCCGACCGTCGGATCGGGGCGGCGGCGCTCATCTTCGCAGCCGCCAGCGCGGCCGCGATCCTCTGGCAAGCCACCCAGATCGGTGACCCCAGGTTCTCCACGCCAGGAGGTATTGCCGGTGGATTTATGGCCTGCTTGTACGTCTGCGTCCTGGCACTGCTGTGGCGCACACCAGTACGGTGGGTCCTGAGCACAGTGTTCGTGCCCCTGGGCCGTATGGCGCTGACCTGCTACGTCACCGCCACCTTCGTGATGGTGCCGGCAGGGCTGCTGCTCCATTCACGTTCGACCCAGGATACGGTTCCCGGACTCATCGTCGCCGCCGTGGTTCTCCCCGCCCAGTGGATTCTCTGCCGTCTTTGGCTCTCCCGGTTCACCTACGGCCCTCTGGAGTGGGTGTGGCGCTGCATCACCTGGTGGCGGTGGATTCCGCTGCAGCGCCCGCAGTCACAGCAGCCTGACAATCAGTCAGGTCCATACAGGTACGCTCGGTTACCGACGACCGGGGCAATGTAGATCCTGTCCTCCGTATCTCGGGATCCCGACGTTCCCGCACAGGAGAACAACGAAGAGACCGCCCCCTGGAGGATCCGCACTTCCACCGCATTACCCAGATCAGCACGAACAGGTGGAACCACCACGTCGTCGTCAAGACGATGGAGGCCGCGGAGAGCAGCTGGCTCAGGGACCTCATTCACGCAGGCCACGAGTTGGCCGCCCGTTGATCAGCCCTCCATCGCGGCTCCTTTCGTGAATGACTGGGCATAAACACAATGACACGGACGACCACCCCCTTTGTCGAGTCGAGCACGATGAACGGCATGATGTCGTTGTCCAGGCACTGCTGGAACATGCTCGGGCGCTACCGCCTCGTGTCCGCCCACCACGCTGGGAACGCGCTTGTACTCCCCCAACGGACAATGAAGAACACCGAGCATCGGCGCTGATCGCGCAGGGGCTGGGTGAAGCTGCGGGCATCAATGGCGTGCTCGTCAGTCGTGACAACTCCTTCCCCAGCACGATCCTACCTACGCCGGTCACCACAACGTCCCCTGGGTTCTTCCGGTTGCCCCGCCGCGGCCGACCTGCGGTAGCCTGCCACGGCCGTCGTCACCGACAACCACTCACCTGAAGGAGACCCTCGTGCGCGTCCTGGCCGCTCTGTCCGGCGGAGTCGACTCCGCCGTGGCCGCTGCGCGCGCCGTCGACGCCGGTCACGAGGTCGTGGGCGTCCACATGGCCCTGACCCGCAACCGGTCCCAGACCCGCTCGGGCTCGCGTGGCTGCTGCTCCATCGAGGACTCCGCCGACGCTCGCTGGGCCGCCCAGATCCTGGGGATCCCCTTCTACGTGTGGGACCTGTCCGAGGAGTTCGAGGAGCGCGTCGTGGCCGACTTCCTCGACGAGTACCGCGCCGGCCGCACCCCCAACCCCTGCGTGCGCTGCAACGAGCGCGTCAAGTTCGACGCCCTCCTGGAGCGCGCCCTGGCACTGGGATTCGACGCCGTCGCCACCGGCCACTACGCGCGCCTGAGCGGCGGCGCCGCCTCCGGCCGCCCCGGCGACACCAACGGCCTCACGCTGCGCCGCGCCGTCGACGCCGCCAAGGACCAGTCCTACGTCCTGGCGGTCTCCGGCCGTGAGGGCCTGGCCCGAGCCCTCCTCCCCCTGGGTGACGCGTCCTCCAAGGCGCAGGTGCGCGCCGAGGCCGAGGCCCGCGGCCTGCCGGTGGCCTCCAAGCCGGACTCCTACGACATCTGCTTCGTGGCCGACGGCGACACGAGAGGCTTCCTGACCCGCTCGCTCGGCGCCAGTGAGGGCGCCATGGTCTCCCCCGACGGCGAGGTGCTGGGCACCCACCAGGGCTACTTCGGCTTCACCGTCGGCCAGCGCAAGGGTCTGGGTCTGTCCCGCCCAGCCGACGACGGCCGCCCCCGCTACGTCATCGAGACCCGCCCGGCCACCAACGAGGTCGTCGTCGGCCCTGAGGAGCTGCTCAGCCGCACCACGGTCGACGGCGACGGGCTCGTCCTGCTGGCCGAGCCCGAGCCACTCACCGGTGACTCCGATACCCCCACCGTCGGCTGGCAGGAGGGCAGCGTCCAGGTGCGCGCCCACGGCCGTCCGGTCTCGGCGCGAGTCCGTGTCGATGAGGCCGCAGGCCTCCTACGCGCCGAGCTGGCTACTCCCCTGCGCGGCGTCGCCGCTGGCCAGAGCCTGGTTGTCTACGGTGGCACCAACGGCGACCAGGTCCTCGCCCAGGCGACCGTCACCTCCGCGCAGGTCCCCAGCCGCACTGTCGCCTGATCTCACGGGCGTCTCTGGGGCTTCCGCCGCGCCAGCGCCGTGCAAAAGGACTAGGGTTGAGGCACCCCGGCGCCCAGCAGGACCAGCAGGAAAGGGACCTCCCACCATGCCAGCCGACACGCCCGCCGATTCCCCGTCGGACACGCAGCCCGGCTCCCCGTCTGATCTCACTGCCCCGGCCCCGGGGCGCTACATCGCCACCGTCAAGCTCGGCCCCAAGTCGCAGATCGTCATCCCCAAGGAGGTCCGGGAGATCTTCAACCTGGCTCCGGGGGACAACCTGCTCCTCCTGGCGGATCGCACCCAGGGGATCACCCTGGTCAATCCAGCCGACTACGCCGACGTGGTCGCCGCCGCCTTCGACGCGGCCGCCCCCAAGGCCGGCGGCGTCGAGGTGCCCGAGGCCACGGCGTAGTCACCGCACCTCAAGCACCTCGGCGTCGAGCTCACTCAGTCCCGTTCAACGGAGGCAGGTGTGCCTCTCAATCGCGTGCACCGCCCACCAGGCCAAGGCCGCGGCCATGATCGGTGCCGCCACTACGGAACCGATTCCCACCAGATGCGGTTCCTGTCCCCCTTGGACGGCCTCGATGAACTGCGGGAGCATCATGCGTGCGACGATCCGCCCGCTGGTCACATCGAACAACAGCGGGAGCAGCATCGTAGCGACCAGGGCCACAATCTGGTTGACCGCGTAGAGGACAATGAAGCCGACTGCGGGCGCCCCGAAACCAAGCCGATTCCAGCGCCCCTGCGCTCCAATGCTCATCACCGCTGCGACCTCGATAATCATCACGACAACGCCCTCAACCACGGTCAGCCCGTAGAAGGCCAGAACGCCGGTTCCCACCATGCTGATCATCTGACGCACCGGCTCGAGAAACTGCTCCAGCGTGGTACCGAGAAGGTGCGCATAGCTGGCGAGCCAGCCGACACCGAGAAGCGTCGCCGCCGCGGCCGACGCCAGCACCGCGATGACCGCGTACAGCGTCTTGGCGGCGAACACGGAGCGTCCCTTCACCGGCAGGCTCATGGTGAGATAGCCGCGGGCTCCGTACATGGACGTCCAGTACTCGATACCGGCCTGGACACTTACGACGGCGGGCATGGCCACGAGCGCCACGAACGCGCCAACCAGCAGCATCGAGGAGAGCACGGGAAGCTCGAGCAGGCTCATGAGCATGGCACCGGCCGCGACGGCCCCGATGATCCCCACGACTCCGGCATTGCGCCGAGCCTGGGTTCGGACCTCCTCCATGAGCAGTGTGGTAAACATCAGCGGTACTCCTTCCTGAACAGGGCGTCCAGGCTCATACCGCGGTCCTGGCGCAGGTCGTCGGCGTCGCCCGCCAGCAGCAGGCGCCCGTCCTTGAGGAAGACGACGGAGTCGATGATCGGCTCAACGTCGGCAATGAGGTGGGTGGAGATGAGCATGAGGGCCTCGGGGTCGAAGTCGCGCAGGATGCCGCTCAAGATGACATCCCGGGCGGCGGGGTCGACGCCGGAGATCGGCTCATCGAGGAGGTAGACGCGGGCTCTGCGAGACATGGCCAGGCTGATGCGCAGCTTCTCCCCCATGCCCTTGCTCATCTCCTTGAGCGTGCGGTCAGTGGGCAGGTTGAAGAAGCGCACGAGCTCGGCGGCCTTGTCGGCGTCGAAGTCGGCGAAGAAACGCCGGTACTGAGCAATGGCCGCCGGGGCGGTCAGGCCGGAGGCCAGGAAGCTCGCATCGGGCAGGAAGGAGACGAGCGCCTTGGACTCGGGACCGGGATCATGTCCGGCGATACGGACGCGGCCGTCGTAGTCGGCCAGGACCCCGGCCAGGATCTTGAGCAGAGTGGTCTTGCCCGATCCGTTGGAGCCCATGAGGCCGACGATCCGCCCGGACGGGAGATCGAGGCTCAGCCCATCCAGGGCAGGCCGGCCCCGATAGGTCTTGGTGAGGTTCTCGACGACGACCAGCGGCGCGGCGCCGTCGAGGGAGGGAATGGCGGCAGGTCTGCTGAGGGTGTGTGCGCTCATGACGCATCTCCTGTTGTCTGGTGGCCCTGGCGGTCCGGAGCCCACCAGCGCTCGGCGACAAGCGCTGTGGTCTGGTCCAGGTCCATGCCGATGGCGGTGAGGGTGTCGATATAGGCGTCCGTGGCCCCGGAGGCCAGGCCTCGGCGCACGGAGTCGATGACGCTCGCCCTTGTGGTGACGAAGCGCCCGGCGGTGCGTTCTGTGGCGGTGAGCCCCTCACCGTCCAGTGCGCCCAGTGCGCGCTGAACGGTGTTGGGGTTGACTCCGGTGCCCGCAGCGAGCTCGCGCACGCTGGGGACCTTGGAGCCCGGCGGCCACTGGCCGGAGACGATCCGGTGACGGAAGTCGTCGGCCAGCTGGACCCAGATCGGACGGGAGTCGTCGAGATCCATGGCTCTCCTGATGCTCGGGGACGAGACTGCTCATGAGCGCAGCACAGACGACCTCGTCAGACCTTCTGTATCACTGCACTAACACAGTGACACAGATCGACGTCGTCGTCAACCTCAACCTTCAGACACGCCACCCCGCCACCTCAGGCGCAAGCAATATGCGACCACGTAAATACGACACAGTTTTGTAGGTCAGAAAACAGAACAAATAAAAACACCTGGGCGCGCACCTCTAAGCAAAGAACGCACTCAAATATCTACCAATTGATCGATCATCTATTTCGCCTTTCGATCGACTTGTTTCCTTCTACGCTGTGCCCATGTCTCCGTCTCCCGAATCTCCCTCGTCCTCATCCCAGTCCCCCTCTCCCACTTCTCTCGCATCCCCACCACCATCGCCACGCCGCAGGGGACGTCTGGTGATCCTGGGCGTCATCGTCGCCCTGGTCCTGGCGCTCGGTGGCACAGGCCTATGGGCGCTGACACGCGGCTCTGACCCGCTCTCGCTGGTCAAGGCACCACTGCTCAAGGCCCAGCAGGACCTGTCCAACCTCGGCAAGGAGCCCACGGCGGCGCCCTTCGACTCCAACGGCACAACGGCAATCCTCAGCCAGCAGCTGATGGTCCTAAGAGTGATCGCGGATCGCCGTGAGACGCTGGTAGCCCTGAACGTGAGCTCATCGGCCTCCTACGCCGCCTGGCAGGTTCCCGTCCCCGACGAGATGGCGGGGCAGAGTCTCAATTGCAAGATGAGTGCCAAGACTCTCGACTGCGGGGAGCGGATCAGCGTCGATCTGATCTCCGGAATCAACACTCCCGCCAAGCCGTCGACCGTCTCCGCTGCTGAACCGGCCCCTTCCCCCTCACAGGAACAGGACCGCCAGCAACCGGGGGCATCCAGCACGTCGGCCGACGAATCAGCCTCGACCGCGCCGTCCAGCGCCGCTTCTTCTGAGCACTCCCCAGAGGCGTCCTCACCGGCATCTACCGATCCGTCACCCGGGGGCTCCGCAGCAGCCTCTTCTGCCGGCTCGGCGGCGCCGTCGGCGTCAGGCGCCCCAGCACAGGTACCAGCGCCCGCCTCGGTGCGGCTGGGGGATGCTCCCACAGGCGACGTACCACTATCCGTGAGCAAGGACGGCGCCGTGAGTGTCAACAAGGACAAGGTCTCCGGTCTGGCTCTGGACGGTTCCAAGCCGGTGTGGGCGGCCCGGGTCGAAGCGCCTCGCAAGCTCGTCGGCGTCAATCTTCCAGTCGACCGCGAGGCATGGGTCGTCAGCGACGGCATCACCGTGGGCGCCCTCGACGGCACCACTGTGCTGTGGTCGAGCAAGCTGCCCGACGGCGTGGGTGCCCTTAACGGGTTGGGCACTGAGGCCCCACCACGCTGGCAGATGAGCAAGGGGGCCATCGTCATGGCCCACCCGGACTCGCTGCGCGCCCTCGACCCTGTCGACGGCTCCGTGATCTGGCAGATCTCCACGCCGGTGACGTCCTGGGCGGCCGGTAATGGTTACGTCGTGGTCTTCAACGGCTCGACGACGTCGGTACTGGCCTTCGACTCCGGTTCGAGCTCCACCCGCGCCACGGCACTGCCGACCTCGACCCCGGTCTCCGCAGACGCCCCCGACCCGAAGGAGCTTGAGAACGCGAGCCTCGACGTCCCGGGCATCTGCGCGGAGGCCTTCAGCCGAGGGGGGCGGGGGATGACGAGGGCCGACATGGTCGAGCAAGCCCCGGAAAAGACGAAAGTCACGTTCTCTGACGGCAAGGCCAGCGGCACCGCCAGAGGTAACGGTGTGGGTGGCGGCTCGTCGAACACGATCGCCATGAAATCGACCCAGCAGGGCCTGTTCGGCACCTCACCGGTGATGGTCACCGTCCTGGACTGCAACGCCGACCTTCCCGACTACGGCTTCGATGTTCTCGCCGCCTACAACGCCGACAAGGAGATGGTCGGCTCCCTCATGATGGAGGGCAGCAACGAGATCGGTTACGTGCCCACCCCGCGCATGGAGAACCTGCGTGTCGTCGGCGGCACCGTCATCTTCGACGAGTCGCAGCTGCGGCTCTACGGTGACGAGTCCTGCCGGACCTGCGGCGGCAGCGCCTCGGCGACGGTCACCGCGCAGTGGGACGGTCAGGCCCTGACGCTCGCCGACGTCGTCTACCACATTCCGGGCAGCCTGCCTATGAGTGGGGACCACCGGCGCCCGTCCCTGGCCGAGGTGCAGAAGGTCTATGACGCCCTTGCCTCAGGGCAGGACGACAAGGCGGCCGGGCATATCGATCCCACGATCCTGCCCTTCATGGATCAGCCCGCTGAACGGGTGGGCACGGGCGACACGATGCGTAGCGCCTTCCTGCCTGAGGGAGGCAAGGTGGTTGCCTGCCTGCTGGCCGGTCCCAAGGACTCCTCAGGCGCCTCGGTCGCCAACTCCATGAACCTGGATCAGGGAACGATCATCTGCCCAATCGCCTTGGACGATCCGTCCAAGCCATGGATGGCACCCAGGCCGAGTACGAACAACAGTGAGCAGAAGCAGTACGGGTCCTGGCTGCTGCTGAGCTCGGACATGGAGCGGTTCAGGATCACCCACCTGCAGTACAAGGTCAACTGACATCTCGCACGCGTTGTGGGGGGTGCCCCTATGTGGTGTGTCAAGC
>NZ_GL882539.1:152059-202023 GCF_000195595.1 Actinomyces sp. oral taxon 170 str. F0386 | reverse complement strand
GGGGCGGCACGCCCGCGACGAGGAGGCCGCCGAGCGCCTGGCGGTCCGCCTCGTCCTACCGCTGGGCGCCTGCCACCTGCCGGCCTTCGTCATCCTGGGCATCGCACCGGTGGTCGCCTCGGTGGGGATGAGCATGCTCACCGGGTGAACGCGCCCCGCCCCGTGAGCGCTCCGGCACTGCCGCGCCCGTCTCGGCCGATGGCACGTTGGTGTCCCGCTCACAACCTGCCAGTGTCCGATAAGTACTCGGCCTGTGCTTCAGCCAGTGAGGTGGAGACACCCGACTGCTGATCAGGCGAGCCATCCGGCCCCTTCGTCTCAGGTGCGCGAACCCCAGGCATCCTGGCACGATGGAGCCATGACACTGTCGAAGAAGCTCCTGAGCCGCGACGAGGTCGTGGTACGGCACATGCATACCCACATCAAGGTCCTCCTGTGGCGGTTCGTCGTCGAGATCCTCCTGCTGGTGGTCGGCGTCGTCGCCTCGGTCATGGCCCCGACCAGCTGGCAGCCGTGGGGCCTCCTGGCGATCTGGGTGGCGGTCGTCGTCCTGAGCGTCCCCCTGCTGCTCGTGCCGTGGCTGCAGTGGTACACGCACACCTACACGGTCACCACCAAGCGCATCATCACCCGCTCCGGTATCTTCAACCGCAGCGGCCACGACCTGCCCCTGACCCGGATCTCCGACATCCAGCTTGACAAGGACGTCACCGACCGTTTCTTCGGCTGCGGCACGCTTGCCCTGCAGACCTCCTCGGACGACCCGCTCCTCCTGCACGACGTCCCCCAGGTCGAGAAGGTCCAGGTCGAGATCTCCAACCTGCTCTTCGACGACGTCCAGGGCGCCATCGACGTCGACCCCCGCAGCTGAGCGTCACAGGCCCCTGAAACGAACGACGGCGGCCGCCCGGCTCCTCCTCGGAGCGGGCGGCCGCCGTCGTGCTCAGAGCGGGGTCAGTCGAGGGTCTCGACGACGCCGACCGCCTGGGCCACACCGGTCAGGGTGGCGGCGATGCGTACGGCCTCCCAGACCTGCTCGGTACTCAGGCCCTCGCCGCGCACCGTCGCCTCGTGTGCGGTCACGCACTTCTCACAGCCGTTGATGGTGGACACAGCCAGGCTCCACAGCTCGAAATCGACCTTCTCCACACCGCCGGAGCTGCCGATGATGTTCATCCGCAGGCCCATGCGCTCGTTGTCGTAGGCCGAGCCCAGGAAGTGGCGCGTGCGGTAGGCGACGTTGTTCATCGCCATGATGGAGGCGGCGCCCAAGGCGGCGCTGATGGCCTCCTCGGACAGGTGGGAGCGCGCGTCCTCCATGACCTGGACCAGGACGGACTCGTTGCGGGTCGCAGCGGCCGCGGCCACGAAGGTGCCCCACTGCTGCTGCTCGGTCAGCGAGGAGGAGCGGGACAGGGTGGACAGGTTGAGGGAGAGGTCCTTGGCCCAGTCGGGCAGGGCGGAGCGCAGGTTGTCGATGCTCATGTGATCTCGTTTCGTCGTGCGGGTGAAGGAAGCAGAAGGAGGACAGAGGCGGACGGGGCAGCGCCCGTCAGCCCATCTGACCCAGGGCGTCGATGGTGGCGGCGCCGGCCTGCCAGTTGCAGGCGCACAGCTCGTCGGACTGGAGGGCATCGAGCTGGCGCAGAACCTCCTCGGTGTTGCGGCCCACGGAGTCGGCGGTCACGGAGACCGACTGGATGACGTTGTGGGGGTCGATGATGAAGGTGGCGCGGTCGGCCTCACCGGTGGCGCGCTTGATGCCCAGGGCCTCGGTGAGCTCGCGGTTGAGGTCGCTGGCCATGGGGAAGGGCAGGTCCTGGAGCTTGTCGTGGCTGCGCCGCCACGCGTAGTGGGTGTACTCGTTGTCCACGGAGACACCCACGACCTCGCAGTCGCGGTCCTTGAAGTCCTGGTAGAGGTCGCCGAAGGCGGCGATCTCGGTGGGGCACACGAAGGTGAAGTCCTTGGGCCAGAAGAAGACGACGCGCCAGGTGCCGGCGGGAACCTGCGAGGAGACGGTGGTGAAGTAGTCCTCGGGCTTGCTGGCCTCGACCTCCTTGAGGTTGCCGGGGACGACGGCGGTGAGCTCGTAGGCGGGGAACTGGTCTCCGATGGTGAGAACGGCCATGGGTGCCTCCTGAATCATGCGAATCGCGGTGCGAGATGGGTAAGAGCCGGTGCGGACCTGCGGCGACCCATGCAGGGCCGGTACAGGGCGGCTTCGTCGGTCCAACCGTAGGACGCGAAGTCCATAGACGCAACTAAAACTCGTCCTATTTTTAAAAAGGGATGCCTTATTTGGTGTCGTTGTGGTGTCGTCGGTCGGCCCCGGCTGCGTCAGATCAAGCCGGCCGGGGACATTCGACGGCGCTGACAGGGATCCTGCACCCGTACGCGTGAGATGCCCCCGCCTGGAGAGGGCGCGGAATGAGACGCCGTCCTCCGATGTTGCTCCCACCGTCGCCGCACACCAGGTCAGGAGAAGCCATGAGCCCTCGTCTCAGCCGAATCAGCGTCCTCGAGCAGGTCCCCCTCTTCGAAGGGGGAGACGCCCGCCGGACCCTGGAGGACCTCGTCGTCCTGGGGCGCGGCCTGGAGGACGCCGGCTACCACCGCCTCTGGCTGGCCGAGCACCACAGCACCGGATCCTTCCTGTCCTCGGCGCCGGACCTGCTCATGATGCACATCCTGGACGCCACCAGCCGCATCCGCGTGGGCTCGGGCGGCGTCATGGCCATGCACTACGGCTCGCTCCAGATGGCCGAGCGCTTCGCCACCCTGGCCACCCTCCACCCGAGCCGCGTCGACATGGGACTGGGGCGCGCCCCCGGCGGCGACATGCGCGCGGCCGGAGCCCTCAACCAGGGCCGCGTCATCGACCCCGACGCCATCAACACCCTCATCGAGGAGACGGTCGCCCTCCTACGTGATGACCTGCCGGCCACCCACCACTACGCCTCCATCGAGGTCCGCCCCCGCCCGGTTCAGATGCCGGAGGTCTGGCTCCTGGGGTCCTCGGGCCAGTCGGCGGCCTGGGCCGGCACCCACGACCTCAACTACGCCTATGCCCAGTTCTTCACCGGCCGCCAGCAGGTCGGGATCATGGACCACTACCGCGCCCACCTCCCCGGGGCTCCGGGGACTCAGGCCGACGGCGCACCCCACCGCGGCGGCGGCCACGGCTCCATCCACGGCGGGCGGACCCTCTCCGCCCTGTGCGTCAGCGCCGCCGCCACCCGCGAGGAGGCTCACGAGCAGGCCCTCGTGGCCGCCGACGCCCGATTCAGCCTGCGCACCGGCCGCCCCATGCACTTCCGCGACCCGGCCACCCTCGACGCCGCCTACCGTGCCGAGGTCGAGCGCTACCTCGAGCGCGACACCGCCATCATCGTGGGCACCTACGACGAGGTCGCCCACGCACTGTCCGCCTTCGCCGAGAACCACGGCACCGAGGAGGTCATGCTCGTCAGCTACATCGACGACGTCGAGGTCAAGACCCGCCAGTACGCCGAGCTCGCCGCCCGGCTCCGGTGAGTCGGCGGGTGCTCCTGGGCCCTTCTGCGGCGGGGCGCCCGATACGACCGGTGCCCCGCCGCTACGGTCGGTTCCATGACCCTCGCGAGTACCCGGTCCGCCTCCGAGCCGTCCTCCTTCCTGCCTCCGGCTGTCACGCCCGAGCAGGCGGCGAGCCTGCGGACGGACCTGACCGAGTCCGGCTGGGGGGTGGAGACGGTGGCCGCGCTCCTGGGTGGGGCGGCCGACGCCGCCCTGCGCCGGGAGATCCGCCTGCCCGCCCTGCGGGCCGTGCGCGCCGCCCTGGCCGAGAGGTCCGATTCCGCGTCATCCTGGTCCGTAGCCGTCCTGACCGCTCTGTTCATGCTCGGTGAGCCGGTTCCTGCCATCGCCCTCGACGCCGCCCTGCCCCGTACCGGGGCGGCGGGCGCGGCCGCCGTCGGCCTGGTCGGTGAGCCCGATGAGACCGGGTGCGTCCGCGCCCGAGTGGACCTGCGCCCCCACGAGGCCGTCGACGACGCCGGCGAGGTCCGCTGGTGGGTGGCCTCCGACCTGGGCGAGCTCGTCACCGGCCGCGCCCTGGCCCCCGACCACGTCCTGGGCATCGGCGGCGCCGGCCTCACGCTGGCGGGCCTGACCCCACGCACCCCCGTGAGCACCGCGCTGGACCTGGGGTGCGGCTGCGGCATCCAGACCCTCTACCTGCTGCGCCACGCCGAGCACGTCGTCGCCACCGACATCTCCGAGCGCGCCCTGGCCTTCACCGCCTTCAACGCCGCCCTGGCCGGCGTGAGCGTCATCGACGGCCCCCGCCCCGGTGCCGACGCCGGCTCCGCGGGCCGGCTGGAGCTCCGGCTCGGTTCCCTCCTCGAGCCCGTGGCCGGCCGCCGCTTCGACCTCATCGCCTCCAACCCGCCCTTCGTCCTCACCCCTCCGGCGGTGCGCGAGGCCGGCCTGCCCCTCATGGAGTACCGCGACGCCGGCGGCCCCGTCCTGCCGGCGCTCGTCGCCGGGCTGGGTGAGCACCTCGAGCCCGGAGGCGCTGCCGTCATGCTCGGCAACTGGGAGCACTACGGCGCTGACTCGTGGCGCGATGCGGTCTCCGCCTGGATCCCCGAGGGGCTTGATGCCTGGGTGATCGAGCGCGAGGTCCAGGACCCGGTGGAGTACGCCACCATGTGGCTGCGTGACGGCGGCCTGACCCCTGAGCGCCACGCCGAGACCTTCGACGCCGCCCTGGGGGCCTGGATCGGTGACTTCGAGGCGCGCGGCGTCGAGGGGATCGGCTTCGGATACCTCATCGTCCACCGCCCTGAGAGCCCCCGAGGGCCCTGGCGCCTCCTGGAGGAGGTGTCCACCTCCGGTCAGGGGGTCCTGGGGCCACACGTCGCTGAGGTGCTGCGGACCCGGGAGCTGCTCTCCGGGCTCGACGACGACGCTGTTGCCGCCCTGCGCCCGGTGCTCGCCCCCGACGTCACCGAGGAGCGCCACTTCGTTCCCGGGGCGAGTGAGCCCACCGTCATCCTGCTGCGTCAGGGCGGAGGGCTGGGGCGAACCGTCCAGGCCAGTACCGCGGTGGCCGCCCTGGCCGGGGTGGCCGACGGCGAGCTGAGCGTGGGTCAGATCGCCTCCGCCGTGGCCTCTCTGACCGGGGTCGACGCCGATGCGTTGCGCGCCGAGCTGGTGGAGGCGGTTCGCCGGCTCGCGACTCACGGTTTCCTGGGGCTCGATTCGACTCTTCATTGAAAATGTGCTCCCACTGATATCCGGAGCCCCTTTTTCGTGTCTTGAGCGTCATCATGTTCCTTCAGTCGTGATAACTGTTGCCGGACCGATATTTTTGTGTTTTGGCGTGATGCCTCAGAAAAGTGATCCTGGTGTGGGAAGATGCGCGATTGTTGCCGCATAGTGCCTCTTTCGAATGCCTTCATGATGCGGGTGTGCTCTACATTCATCCGCAGTCAGCTCTGAGGCACGCTCCCCGCGCGCCCATCCCTCATGATCGGATTCCAACGGCATGTCCCTGTCATCAACCCGCCCGCGGCGCGGGCGCGAAGGATTCCTGCGCAGATTCTCAGCGGTGGTCGGTTCTCTTGCCATGGTCCTGGTGACCATGGTGTCGCTTCCGTGGGCGACCCCTTCCGCGGACGCCGCCACCGGCGACCTGGATGTTCCCCTGGGGGACACCTCGGTTCAGATCTCCTACGTGCGTACCGTTGAAAGTGCCGATCCCATTACCGACACTGCGAGCGATGGATACAACTACACCTCGTACCCGTGGGAGTGGGGGCGGACACGGGCCTGCATTCGTTACTCTCCCGGCTCGCAGTACTACTCCACCGACACGGTCTACGGCAGCGGTGGCCAGTACGCGGCGGTTGGTTATGGGCGCCCCGCCTGGGATGCGAACAGCTGCTCCAGCGTCTACAGGGGAGAGTCCGCCGACAAGAACCAGACTTCGCTGGGATTCCAGCCCTCCAACACCACGAGCATCAAGGTCGGTCAGGTCTTCCTCGTTGGTCGGATGCGCCACGTCAACAGCCCGATCTACACCGACAGCAGCCGGGTGACAAACCCTTCCGATGGCGGAACCTCCTACTACGGCAGCTTCAACGTCCGTACCGCCGGCACGATTGAGGCGAACTTCCCCTGGAGGGAGTTCGACACGATCAACACGTGCACCGGGAAGGTCGGGGCGGACGGCAAGCTCATGATCGGCGATTACGCCATTGACCCGCAAAAGGTGGCAACCCCCTACGCCTACGACCGGTACGGGAATGTTGGTGCCTACGATGGACGCACCTACATGTACATGTACCAGAACGGCTCCCTCGTCTGGTTCGACGGCTACATGACGCAACATTTCACCGACAAGAACGGGCGCTCGTGCTCGGACGACGTCCTCGACATCAAGTCCGACCGCTCCGACACCGCCTGGACCGACCCGAGCACCGGCATCAAGTACAAGCTGAAGCTGTGGGGCTTCGTCAACAACGGATCGAGCCAGCAGTGCCGCACCGAGCTGGAGAAGGAGCAGTCCTCCACCCTGGAGGAGCGCTTCATCACCCGCGAGAACGCCACCTCCTTCGGCTGCCTCTACGGCTCCATCGAGCAGGAGCGTCCGGTCACCTTCGCCAAGGACGTCAAGGCCGACCCGTCGGTTCAAGGGTCGCTGACGATACCGACCTTCAACTACGTCAACGCCTCACCGGAGGGAACCTACGGTGCGCAGAAGTGGGGGACCCCCAACTCCCTGACCCCCACCTGGGACGATGAGGCGGTCGACCCCTCCACCTACGCCCTGCTGGCCCCCAACGACGCCGCAACGGTGCAGGAGGCGGGAACGAGCCCGCAGGCCGGCGTCGACCGCAACACCGGCGACGTGTGGACATCCGGATGGTTCCTGCGCAACGTCACCTGCACGGCGGGAAGCCGGAACTCGCCCCTGCTGCGCCGTGACGGGACCACCCGCCTGGACCAGTCCGACTCGGTGGACCTCAACCAGCGCACGATCCGTCTCGATGAGACCCAGCTCGCCGAGGAGCAGGACGAGGTTGCCGTCAAGTGCGTCTGGCACAACGAGTACGTCGTCGGCCGGGGGCGCGTCACCCTCGTGACCGTCGTCGACGGCGGCAGTGCCAAGCCCGAGCAGTGGACCATGTCCGCCACGCCCGCCACCGAGGGGCTCTTCGGGCAGAAGACCATCACCGGTGCCAGCGGTACCGCCGCCGTCAGCAAGGTCTACACCGCCGGCGGCACCTACACCCTGTCCACGGGCAACGGCCCCGAGGGCTACACGCAGAACGGCCCCTGGGTCTGCACCGACGACGACCGCAGCGACGTGCCCGTCAACGGGGACAACCAGTTCGTGCTCCGTGAGGGCAGGAACGTCACCTGCGTCGTGCACCAGAAGCCCCAGCAGACTCCCGTCAGTGCGGTCAAGACCGTCGACGGCGCCTCCGACGCGGCCACGGCCGGCTCCTACACGCTGAGCTACACCTGCACCCCGGGCCCCGACGGCACGGGCACCTCCACCGGCAGGATCACGGTGGACGCCAAGGGCAGTGCCGCGGACCTGCCCGCACAGCGCGTGGGCGCCACCTGCACCGTCACCGAGGACGCCCGTGACGCCAAGGGGCTCAAGCAGCCCGGCTCCGCCTCCGGCGGAAGCGTCAGCTGGAAGGACCCCGCCGCCTTCAAGGTCGTCACCAACCCGGGTCAACAGGAGAAGGAGATCGCCTCCACCGCCGTGGCCCCGACGAAGGGCAATGCGGGCGGCGTCACCTTCACCGTGCCCGACTCCACGGAGGGCGCCGTCCGGATCAAGGTCGTCAACTCCGTCGTCCCGCACGCCGGTATCGCCAAGACCTTCACCAAGGTCGCCAAGAGCACCGAGAAGGTCAACGGCCAGACCACCTTCGACCAGACCTACACCATCACGGTGACCAACCCCTCCGCCAAGGCGGGTCTCACCTACGACCTCAACGACGCCTGGCAGGTCCCCAACGGGGTCACGGTCCACAAGGTGAGTATCTCCGGCGGTGCCATCACCGGTACTGAGACGCCTCAGGCCGGGGTCCCCTACGCCAAGACCGGCATCACGCTGCCCGCCGGCCAGAAGCACACCTACACGGTGGTGCTCAACGTGTCGGGTCCAGACGCCGGACTGCCCGGTCACGGCACCTGCTCGCCCGACGTCGTCGGGAAGAGTCAGGCCATCTTCAACAAGGCCTCGGTGACCACGAAGGGGGACGGACAGCCCAAGGAGGCCGCCGCCTGCGGCACCCTGCCCCCCAACCCCCAGTTCAAGGCCCACAAGACCCCGCTCGACGTGGTCCGCAACGCCGACGGCACCTTCACCTCCAGCTACACGGTGACGGTCACCAACACCTCCCTGGCCGCCAGCCCGGTGGTCGCCGACCTCACCGACACTCCGCAGATGCCCACCGGCACCCGTCTGAGCAAGGTCAAGGTCCTGGAGAAGGGGACCGACGCCCGCGGTGTCACCCTCCCCGCCATCAACCCGGCCACCGGAACGCTCAACGGCCCGATCACCCTCATCAAGGCGGGTACCGGTGAGACCCTCGCCGCCGCCCCCAGGTCCGGGGGCGAGGGCGGCAGCCGGACCTTCACGATGCAGATGACCTTCACCGTGCGGGAGAGCACCCCGGGCTTCACCGAGTCCGATTTCCAGTGCGGGCACCAGCGTGCCGACGGCAAGCCCTCCGGCCTGGTCAACACCATCGCCATGGAGGGGGACACCGACGGTGAGGGGAACAACCACGGCTGCCTGTCCACCGAGGGCAAGCTGAAGTTCTCCAAGGAGGTCACGACCCAGCCGGGCAACGGCTCCACCTTCGACGTCGTCTACACCGTGAGCGTCGTCAACGAGGGATCGCTGACCGCGTCCACCGGACCGATCAACGATAAGCCCTCCTTCGCCCCCGGGCTCAACCCGACCCTGGTCAAGGTGCAGCGCGAGATGGAGCCGGCCAAGACGGTCTCCGCCGAGCCCGACGGCTCCTACCGCCTGTCTGACAACGAGAACCTCTACTCGGGCCTGAGGATCCGTTACACCGTCACCTTCACGGTGAAGATCGACCCGTCAGCCGCCGGATACCGTGATGACCTGCTGTCCTGCACCACGGACAAGGGCCGGCTCGTTCCCGGCCACGGCCTCTACAACAAGGTCCTGCCCCAGGAGGGCAAGGACTCCGACACCCGGCCCGACCACGACGTGGCCTGCGCCAACGTCTCGCCCGATGCCGGCAAGCGCATCCTGTCGATCGTCAAGACCGGCAGCCAAGGCCCCCTGGACGATGCCGCCTTCGCCATCTACCCGATGGACCCCTCGACCTCGGGCGCCAAGCCCCTGACCGACGGCGTGACCTTCACCGGGGGTAAGGGAACCGGAACCTTCACCACCACGGGTCTGGCCATCAACCGCGAGTACTGGCTGGTGGAGACCAAGGCTCCGGCAGGCCACCAGCTCATGGCCAAGCCGGCCCGCTTCAAGGTGACCGAGACGGGCATCGAGCTTCTCACGCCCGCCCCCGGCGGCTCGGCCCTGACCGTCTCGCGCAGTGGGGCCAGCAGGTCCGACGACACGATCACCGTCCGAGACGTCCAGGTCGGCACCCTGCCGCTCTCCGGTGGACGCGGTATCGGGATCAACGTCGTCGTCGGTATCGCTGCCGTCACCGGAGGTGCCCTGCTGGCACTGCGCTCCAGAAAGGCTTCCTCGTCCAGGCGCTCGGCCTGATCACGAGGAGAACCCACGACTCCGCTCCGTCGCGCGCGGGTCACCCCATATATCCCTCACTCATCCCAACAACACAGGAGAGAACAGCAATGCACTCCCTCACCACGCGTCGAGGCCTCGGCCTCGCCGCAGCGATGACGCTCGCCGCAGGCGCGCTCGTCGCCCCGACCGGCGCGGCGGCACCCGCTGACCCGAACGGATCCACCATCGACCCCGATGCGGCCACGACACTGACCATCCACAAGTGTGAACAGACCGACGCCAACGGCGTCAAGGAGGGTACGGGTAACCCGGACCCCCAGGTCGAGTGCAAGCCCGTGGCCGGCGTCGAGTTCACCATCACCAAGCTGAACGTGGACCTGACCACGCCCGAGGGCTGGAAACAGCTTGCCGACGCCAAGGGTGACGTGGTCAAGGCCGGTGCTCTTAAGAGCAACACCACCCAGACGATCACCACCGGTGGGGACGGTCTGGCCTCCTTCACCGACGCTCAGACCGAGGTCGGCGCCTACCTCGTCAGCGAGACCAGGACCCCGGACAAGGTCATCCCGGCCGAGGACTTCGTCGTCACCCTGCCGATGACCAACCCGGACAACACCACCAAGTGGAACTACGACGTCCACGTCTACCCCAAGAACACCATCTCCGGTGTGGACAAGAAGGTGACGGACAAGCCGGCCCCCGGCTCCGGCCACGACATCACCTACACCATCACCACCTCCATCCCGAAGGTGGACTACCCGGGCGGCGCGCGCATCAAGCGCTACGAGGTCGTCGACCAGCTCGACAAGCGCATCAAGAAGGACGCCCTCACCCCGGTCGTCAAGATCGTCGGCCAGAACGAGACGTCTCTGGAGGACACCACCGACTACACCCTCATCACCGCTGAGGGCGCCGACCACAACTGGGCGACCATCCAGCTCACCGAGGAGGGTCGCCGCAAGGCCGCCGAGGCACGTCACAACGGCACTGGTGAGACCAAGGTCCAGGTGACTCTCACCGCCAAGTTCGACGCCACCGTCAACCTGGAGGGGGACCTGTCCAACACCGCAGGCCTCATCCCCAACGACAGCCCCAACTTCGCCTGGGACCCGAGCAACCCCGGTACGAAGGTCCCCGGTATCCCCACCACCCCCGTGCTCTCCAAGTACGGCAAGGTGGTCGTCACCAAGACCGGTACGGACGAGCTGGCCGACAAGACCAAGTACAACGGCGCCCAGTTCCAGGTCTACGAGTGCACCAAGACCGCCGGCGGCGCCACGCTGCGCGACGGCGACCCCAGCACCCAGGCCGTCGACCCGCTGACCATCGGCGGGGAGAAGACCTTCACCACCGCCGGTCAGGGCATGGTTGAGATCAACTACCTGCGCGCCAACGACTACGTCGACGGTGTGAAGAAGGACACGCTGACCGACGAGGACCACTACTGCCTCGTGGAGACCAAGGCGCCCGAGGGCTACACCCTCCAGGCCGACCCGATTCCCTTCCGCGTCCTGGCCGACAACGCCACGGCGAAGGCTCCGACCGCGGTGACCGTCACCGACGTGCCGAAGAACGCCGGCTTCCGCCTGCCGCTCACCGGTGCCAACGGCGTCATCTTCCTGACTGTCGCCGGTGCCCTCCTGGTGGCCGGTGGCGCAGTGGTCGCCTACGCCAACAAGCGCCGTCATGCCGCCAAGCACTGAGCACAGGCACTGAGACAGCGCCGAGTTCGCACTGACACGGTGCTGCGGTCCGGAGACCATCGGATCCCTGTAACCGAGGTTCGTGCCACGGTGCTGTAGACCGTTCCCTGTGGGGGAGGCGGGTCATCCCGTCTCCCCCACAGGGGCATCACCGCAAAGCTCCCACCCATCCGTTAACCCCAGCAGTCCCAGCGGCTTCTCGCGCCCCCGCCTCGCGGGCGAGACGCCGTCGGCAGCTATCCGATGAAGGAAGGCACGGTTCTCCCGTGACAGCGCTACTCCCATCCCGTCGTCCTCGTCCCCCTCGTCCGGACCAGGATTCATCGACCGACAGCGAGCCGATCGGCGCCTTGGAGGGGTCCCCGGACGCCGTCGGTACCCAGGGGCCGGGGGAGACATGCAGGGCCGCCCGCCGCAAGGTCCTGCGTGAGCGCTTCCTGACCTGGCTCCCGCTGGTCCTGGTCCTGGTCGGCGTCGCCGTCCTCATCTACCCGGTCATGGCGACCCAGCACAACAACGATGAGCAGCAGCGCCTGGCCGAGATGTACACCGCCTCGGTGGACTCGGCAGGACCGGAGGCCGTCGCCGCGGAGCGCGCCTCCGCCGAGACCTACAACAACAACCTGGAGAGCGCGCCGATCCTCGACCCCTGGCTCGAGTCGCAGCGCCCCGACACCCCCCAGTACCAGGCCTACCTCCATGAGATGGACCTCGATCCGGTCATGGCCCGGATCGTCATCCCCTCCATCCACGTGAGCCTGCCCGTCTACCACGGCACCGACACCCGGACGCTGGCCGAGGGCGTCGGTCACCTGTTCGGAACGAGCCTGCCGATCGGCGGCCCCTCCACCCACGCGGTCCTCACCGGCCACACCGGCCTGTCCACCGCGACCATGTTCGACAACCTCACCCAGGTCAAGAAGGGCGACGCCTTCTACGTCTCCTCCCTGGGGCAGACCCTCAAGTACGAGGTCACCGACATCACCGTCGTCAAGCCCGAGGAGACCGACTCCCTGCGCAAGGTGCCCGGCCGAGACCTGGTCACCCTCATCACCTGCACGCCCTACGGCGTCAACTCCCACCGCCTGCTGGTGACCGGAGAGCGCGTCCCCATGGACCCCACGGCCGCCGCGGCCGAGGAGGCCAAGGCCCTGCCCGCCCCCATGCAGACCTGGATGAAGGTCATCATCGTCGCCGTCGTCATCATCCTGGCGGTGGTCGCCGGCATCCTCGGTCGCCTGTGGTGGCGGCGTCGTCGCGCCCGGGCCGCCGACGGGCAGGACACCGATGGCTCTCCCGCCCCGGCCGGCAACGGGAACGACGTCGCCGATCGTAGTGATGATGCCGACGACGTCGGTGTCGCGGAGCGCTGGCCCGGGCGCCCTCTGCAGGACGTCGTCGACTTCGCCAAGGAGGACGCGCGGCTCACCGACCGGACCACCGGGCTCGAGGTCATCGGCTCCTCCACCGCTGCGGGCGCCGACCCGGCCTCCGAGGGATCCGGGAACCCCGAGACCACAGAGCCGGAGTCCCCCTACGGGCCGATCGCGGAGGCCGTCGGCGAACGGCGGGATGACCTGTTCAGTGACTTGGAGGCTCGCGAGCCGTGAGCAGTCCCGCACAGGAATCGCTGCTGACTTCCTATTGGTTGGTGCGCTCAAGAACCTACGATCGGCCGGTGGCCTCCTTCCAGTCGCAGACCTCCCGTTCCCTGGGACAGCTGCGTCTGCGTGGAAGCCTGCTGGCCCTGTCCTGCCTGGCGGCGACGATCGGTCTGTGGGGGCTGTTCGTGTTCACCCACACCGGCCAGGTCCTCGATGCCATGGCCCTGGAGGGCTCGGAGATCGGCTCGCACTACGTGAGCGACCACGCCCGCACCCTGCTGTCGGTGGTGTCGATGCCGGCGGCCGTCGTCCTCGTGGTGACGATCCTCATCATCGGCCTGCTGCGACGCAGCCACCGCCGGGCCGTGTGGGCCGTCGTCGCCGTGGTGGGGGCGAACCTGACCACCCAGCTCCTCAAGTACCAGATCCTGTGGCGCCCCGACTTCAACATCACCGAGCGCTGGGACAACGCCAACACCCTGCCCTCGGGCCACACGACCATGGCGGCCTCCGCCGCGGTCGCGCTCGTCCTGCTGTCCGGGCGGCGCTGGAGGGCGCTGTCGGCCTGGGCCGGGGCCCTGTTCACCATCGCCATGGGTTACTCCACCCTCGTGTGCCAGTGGCACCGTCCCTCCGACGTTTTGGCCGGGATCCTCGTGCCCGTCACCTGGGGCGCCGTCGCGGTGGCCGGCGGGGCCTGGCGCGCCCCCTGGTCCCTGCGCTCGGGGAAATGGGAGGAGGGCTCCGGAGAGGTGCCGGAGCTGACCACCGTGGGGACGATCCCGGTGACCGCCGCCGGTCCACGCCTGTGGCACCAGCTCCTCGGCAACGTCCTGCTGGCCTCGGTCGGCATCGTGTGTACGCTCGGTGCGCTCGGCCTGGGCACCTGGGTGTGGAGAGGCCTGGAGGGACCGGACTCGCGCTGGCAGCTCTTCGGCGCCTACGCCTCCGGCTCAGTGGCCGTCGTCGGCGTCACCTGCCTGACCCTGTCCGCGCTCGTCTCACTCACTGACTGGGGCCGCACCCGTCACAAGCACGAGCCCCGTCACCGTGACTGATCGCGACCGACGCGGCCCACTACTCCTCGACTACTCCTCGACGACGGCGGCCGGGAGCCTGACGGTGAAGGTGGTTCCGTGGTCCTCAGTCGCGATGGAGGAGTCGACGGCGATGCTCCCGCCGTGGGACTGGACAATGGCCAGAGCGATCGACATCCCCAGCCCCGTGGAGCCGGTGCGCCGCTCGCGAGAGGAGTCCCCGCGGGCGAAGCGCTCGAAGAGCCGGTCGCGCACCTCGGGAGCGATCCCCGGGCCGTCGTCCTGGATGCGCACGACGAGCGCGTTGCCCTCGCGCTCCAGCGTCGTGGTCACGTGACTGCCCGCAGGGGTGTGGACCCTGGCATTGGCCAGGAGGTTGACGACGACCTGGCGCAGGCGCGCCTCGTCACCGATGACCAGCGGCGGCTCGGGTAGGAAGTCCTCGGCCTCCTCCGGTGCCGCGTCGGCCGGCGGCTCGAGGACGGCCAGATCCAGCCGCCAGTCGTGCTCCGGCCCGGCCGCACGGGCGTCGGCCACCGTGTCCACCAGGAGCCCGACCAGGTCCACCTCCTCGCGGCGCAGCTCGCGCCCGGCGTCCAGGCGCGCCAGGAGCAGCAGGTCCTCTACGAGCGCCGCCATCCGCACCGACTCGGAGTGCACGCGCTCCAGGGCGTAGGTGGCCTCCTCCGGCAGATCGGCGTCGGCGCCCTCGCGGCGGATGAGCTCGGTGTAGCCGCGGATCGAGGCCAGCGGCGTACGCAGCTCGTGGGAGGCGTCGGCCACGAACCGGCGCACCTGCGTCTCCGAGCGCTGGCGGGCGCTGAGCGCGGACTCCACGTGCCCCAGCAGCGTGTTGAGGGCGCCGCCGACGTGCCCGACCTCCGCCGAGGAGGTCAGGTCCGACTCCTCCACGCGGTCCTTGATGCTCACCTCGCCGCGCTCCAGCGGCTGGGAGGCCACGCGGTGCGCGGTGCGGGCCACCCGTTCCAGGGGCGCCAGCGAGGAGCGCACCATGGCCCGCCCGGCCAGGGCCACCACGAGGGCGCCCAGCAGCGCCACCGCCAGCTCGATGAGCAGCTGGGTGCGGATGAGTGCCTTGTCCCCCTCCAGGGAGACCCCGGTGATGACCGTGTTCCCCGAGACCTCGTCACGCGTGGCCACCACCCGGTAGCTGCCCAGGTGGTGCAGGTGGACGGTGACAGGATGATCGTTGGTGGCCTCCGACAGCAGCAGCCGGCAGTCCTCTGTCGAGATGGAGGCGTAGTGGCCGTCCTTGTCGATGTAGGCGGCCGCCTCGCTGCCGGAGCCTGAGGACGCCTGCGTGGCCGGGGCGATGAGCGTCAGGGTGCCGGTGGACTGCCCCGCGGCGTCGAGTCCGGGGGGCACCCCCTGCTTGCCGGGGTCGCCGTCGGCTCCGCCGGCTCCGTCGGCCTTGTCCGCTCCGTCGGGCTGGGCCCCGCCTGCCTGGTTGTCCGGGTTGCTCCGGTCCTCCTGGGCCGCCTGATCGGAGGCCTTCTTGGCCTCCTGAGTCAGGTCGTGGCGCTTGTCCGCGGCGCGCTGGGCGGCCGCCATCAGCTGGCTGTCCGTCCGTACCATGAGGGTGTGACGCAGGCTGACGGTGGAGAAGGCGCTCATGACCGCCGCCATGACCAGAACCAGTCCGAGCACCCCGACCACCAGCCGAGTGCGCAGGCTGCGAGGAGGCGCCAGGAGAGAGCCGAGCCGCTTGCCGTCCGGCGCTGGGGGCCCTGATGTCTCTGACATATCTGACATATTCGGCATGTCCGGTATGGTCCGGCGTCCCCGGGCCGTCAGGCGCGCTCGTCGGCACCGGCGGCCGGCTTGAGGACGTAGCCGACGCCGCGCATCGTATGGATCATGGGCTCACGGCCCTTGTCGATCTTGCGGCGCAGGTAGGAGATGTAGAGCTCGACGATATTGGCCTGTCCGCCGAAGTCGTAGTTCCACACCCGGTCCAGGATCTGCGGCTTGGACAGGACCCGGCGGGGGTTGCGCATGAGGTAGCGCAGCAGCTCGAACTCGGTGGCGGTCAGCTGGATCTCGTCCTCGCCGCGCCAGACCTCGTGGGAGTCCTCGTCCATGCGCAGGTCCCCGACCTCCAGCAGGGAGTCGGGCTTCTCCTCACTGGCCCCCGAGCGGCGCAGCAGGGCGCGCAGCCGGGCCACGACCTCCTCCAGCGAGAAGGGCTTGGTGACGTAGTCGTCGCCACCGGCGGTCAGACCGGCCACCCGGTCCTCGACGGCGTCCTTGGCCGTCAGGAACAGGACCGGCACGTTGGGGCTGTGGCCGCGCACCCGGCGCATGACCTCCAGGCCGTCGAAGTCGGGCAGCATGATGTCCAGGACGATGACGTCGGGGTCGATCTCCTGGGCGGACCGGACCGCGGCGATCCCGGACCCGGCGGTCGTGACCTCCCAGCCCTCGTAACGCAGGGCGGAGGCGAGCAGGTCGGCGAGCATCTGCTCGTCGTCGACGACCAGGACGCGTAAGGGGGAGCCGTCAGCGCGGGTGAGGTTCTCGGTGGGGGCGTTAGTCACGTCGTCTATTCAACAGGAAGGCGCTGTGCTCGACCACAGCGCAACCTGTGTCTCGACTGTGTTACCGATCTGAGACCCAACGGCGACCCGGTGGGACGAGTGCTGTGACATGCTTATGCGGTCGTGCGTCTCGGTTGTTGATCCTCACACCCGTATGCACCAGAACGTTACTTCGTAGCGTAGTCGCACAGAAGGCGGCTCAGTGGTATCTCAGTCGCCTCCTTAATCCAACGTGTCGCTGCCGGTGATCCGGTGGTGACCGATTTCCCCTAACACAGCAGGAGAGTCATGGAATACGTCGATGGCAACGAGCGCCGCTTCGGTGCCGAGGACCTGTTCTTCTCGACGACGGATACCAAAGGTGTCATTCGCAGGACGAACCGAGTCTTCGATTCGCTGTCCCGTTACAGCGCCGAAGAGCTCATTGGCTCCCCTCACAACATCATTCGGCACGACGATATGCCCGCCGGTGCCTTCAAGCTCATGTGGGATGAGCTGGCGCAGGGGCGCTCGTCGTGCGTCTACGTGCTCAACCGGGCCAAGGACGGCCTGGACTACTGGGTCTTTGCCACGATCGCCCCGCTGTCCGACGGCTACCTGTCCGTGCGCGTGCGTCCGACCAACCACGCCATGTTCACCCCGGTCAAGGAGATCTACGCCCGGGTGCGGGCCGCTGAACGCGCCTACGCCGAGGAGGGTCACGGGCGCCGGGAGGTCGCCGAGCACGGCGCGGCGCTGCTGACCGAGGAGCTGGCGGGGCTTCAGTACCACGACCTGCACAACTTCGCCCGGGCCGCGCTTCCGCGCGAGCTGGCCCTGCTGGTGGTCGAGGGCGTCCGGGTGCCGCCGCGGGCCGAGTCCGACAACCCCATGTCCGCCGTCCTCCAGGCCGTCGCCGCGATCGAGCGGGACACTGACGAGCTCATCTACCAGCTCGGCGAGTACCAGGAGCTCATCAACGGTCTGGGCGCTTGGGCCGGCGGGGTGCGCTCGGTCATCGAGCGGGCCAACCGCGTGGGCTCCCTCATGGAGGAGGTGACCAGCCCCGACGGCGAGTCCTCCGTCCCCACCGTCTCCGAGCGCGTCAAGGAGCGCGGCGCCCAGGCCGTCGAGGTGCTCCGCCAGCTCAACTCCTCCCTGGTGGCGCTCTACGAGGCGGCCTCCGAGGTGCGCTTCCGCAGCTCGATGATGCGCCTTCACACCCTCATGGCCGGCATCTTCGCCGCTGCCGTCCTGGACGGTCAGGAGGGGGAGTCCGCCGACGCCATCGGTGACCTCGCCGAGGCGATGCTCTCCGACCTGGAGGAGCTGCTGCCCTCCTGCCAGGAGGCCGCGAACCTGGCCGAGCGTCTGGAGGGTGATCTGCGCACCGTGGTCAGCAACCTCGACCGCGTCAAGCGGCCCTTCCAGCGCTGGATCCGCGCCCTCCAGGACGAGGGGGCCCAGGCGCTGGTCGACGGCGTCGACGCCGAGGCCGCCCTGCAGGAGGCCATCGCCGTGGGTGAGCAGGGCTTCCCGGAGACGGCCTCCCTGGCAGAGCTGGCGGCCAAGGCCCGCGGCGTCGTCGTGACCCTGGACGAGCCGGTCATTCGTGAGCGGGTGGCAACGGTGCGCGAGACCTTGACCCGCCTGGGGGAGTAGTTAGCTGGAATCTACAAGATAGGTCCCAACTTACTGGTGACAATGTCATAAACAGTCTTCCGCGGGCCCGCGCGTGTCATTAAGGTTTTTCTGGCACTGTGCGAGGAACTAAGGAAATAGTCCTCGACGAGGTGCTCCCGCGAACCATCTACCATGAAGGAGAGCACCCATGGAATCGCAGGTCGGGTACGAGCGTTTGTTCGATCCACAGGACATCTTCTTTTCCACCACGGACCTGAAAGGTGTTATTCAGAACACCAACAGGACATTCGATACGCTCTCGCGCTACTCGCGTGAACGTCTCATCGGGGCTCCGCACAACATCATTCGTCACCTGGACATGCCGTCCGGCCTCTTCCGCCTCATCTGGGACGATCTGCAGTCCCAGCGTCCGGCCTGCGGCTATATCACCAACCGTGCGGTGGACGGACTGGACTACCGGGTCTTCGCCACGATCGTGCCGCTGCGTCAGGGGTACCTCTCGGTGCGGATCAAACCGATGGACGCCGTGACCCGGAACAAGGTCGAGGAGGCCTACCGTCGGGTGCGCGGCAAGGAGCGCGATCTCGAGGCCCGGGGCGCCTCGCGCCACCAGCTCGGCGAGTTCGGCGGTCGGGAGCTGGCCGCGGAGCTGACGGCCCTGGGCTTCTCCTCGTTGCACGACATGACGCTGGCGACCCTGCCGCGTGAGGTGGCCGCCTTGGTCAACTCCGGGGTGCGCGTCCCGGCGGTCGCTCCCGAGAGCCTGGGCGCCGTGGCCCGGATCCTCAACACGGTGGCCGCCATGGAGAAGGACACCAACGCCCTGGTCTTCGAGCTCGACGAGTACCTGCGCCTCATCACCACCATGGAGGCCACCCACGACTCCGCCCGGACGGTGGAGGCGCGGGTGGGGCGCATCGGTCAGCTGGTCTCCCACGACACCGGCAACGGGACCCAGACCAAGGCGCAGATGCTCGCCGAGCGCATCGCCGAGCTCACCGGGGCCGCGGGCTCGGAGCTGACCGGACTGCCCTCGCGCCTGCAGGTCCTGCACCAGTCGGTCACCGAGCTGCGCTTCTCCGTGGCCCTCATGCGCCTGCTCACCCTCATGGTGGGGCGCTTCGCCCAGTCCATCCTCGACGGCAGCGAGGTGGACGCCATGCACTCCCTGACGGACCTGTGTGAGGCGCTCGAGTCCGGCTTCCGCGGACTGGGCCCCGTGCTGCGGGCCGTGAGCACCCAGGTCGCCCAGCTCAACGACGCCCTGCACACGGTCACCTCCAGCCTGGACCGTGCGGCCCGGCGCCTGGGCCAGTGGGTCGACCTGCGTGGCGGCGGAGCCGGCTCCTCGGGCTCGCCGGTCGTTGATGAGGTCGCCCAGCTCACCTCGCGTGGCTTCCCCGAGGTCCGCTCGCTGGCCGAGCTGGCCGCCGAGTGCCGTGGCCTGCACCTGCCCTACGACGAGAGTATCGCCGCTCAGCGTCTGGCCGCCGTGCGCGGCGCCCTGGCCGAGCTCATCTGAAGGCCTGCCACTCCGGGGAGCCGTCCACCTGCGGCCGTCTGAATCGGAAGGCGCCTGTTGAGACGAAAGTCGTTTTCCGTGCACTGCCCGGTTGGAAAAGGTGGGTGGTGCGTTACAGTCGGCTGAGAGCCGGCGTGAGCCGACTCCCCGCCGTACGCCCTCGTCAGGACTCCGGATCGCCTCGATCCCGCGGAGATCATCCGGGCTCGCCCGGACCTGCCGACGTCGTGAACCGCCCGCAGACCCGCCAGGCGCGGCCAGCCGCGCACCACCCGTGAGGAAGGCTTTACGTGTCCACCAAGCTCGTCATCGTGGAGTCCCCCAACAAGGTGCGTTCCATTGCCGGCTACCTCGGTCCGGAGTTCGACGTCGAGGCCTCCGTGGGGCATATCCGCGACCTGCCGCAGCCCTCCGAGCTGCCCGCCACCATGAAGAAGGGCCCGTACGGGAAGTTCGCGGTCGACGTCGAGGACGACTTCACGCCCTACTACGTGGTCAACCCTGACAAGAAGAAGACGGTCGCCCAGCTCAAGAAGGCCCTCAAGAACGCCGACGAGCTCTACCTGGCCACCGACGACGACCGCGAGGGCGAGGCCATCGCCTGGCACCTTCAGCAGGTTCTCAAGCCCAAGGTGCCGGTGCGCCGCATGGTCTTCACCGAGATCACCCGCGAGGCCGTCACCCGGGCCCTGAGCAACACCCGGGACCTGGACATCCACCTCGTCGACGCCCAGGAGACCCGCCGCATCCTGGACCGCCTCGTGGGCTACGAGGTCAGCCCGGTCCTGTGGCGCAAGGTCCGCGCGGGCCTGTCCGCCGGACGCGTCCAGTCAGTGGCCACCCGTCTCGTCGTCGAGCGCGAGCGAGAGCGCATGGCCTTCCGCTCGGCCTCCTACTGGGGAGTGGAGGCCGACTTCTCCACCGTCCTGTCCCCGGTGGACGTCGCCGCTCGTCAGGACGCCTCCTTCACCGCCCGCCTCGTCACCCTCGACGGGCGGCGCGTGGCCACCGGCCGCGACTTCAATGACGAGGGCCAGCTGCGCCCCGCCGCACTCAAGGCCTCCGCCGTCCACCTCCACCAGGTGGGCGCCACCGCCGTCGCCGAGGCCATCGGCCGGGGCGAGCCGCGCGTGGCCGGCGTCGAGGACAAGCCCTACAAGCGCCGCCCGGCGGCCCCCTTCACCACCTCCACCCTTCAGCAGGAGGCCTCCCGCAAGCTGCGCATGAACCCGCGCGAGACCATGCGCGTGGCGCAGGGCCTCTACGAGAACGGCTTCATCACCTACATGCGCACCGACTCCACGGTCCTGTCCGGTCAGGCCGTGGCCGCGGCCCGCTCACAGGTCGCCGAGCTCTACGGGGCCGAGTACGTCCCCGAGCGCCCCCGCGTCTACGCCTCCAAGTCCAAGGGCGCCCAGGAGGCCCACGAGGCGATCCGCCCCGCCGGCGACCACTTCCGCACCCCGGCCCAGGTCTCCGGCGAGCTCACCGGCGCCCAGTTCCGCCTCTACGAGCTCATCTGGAAGCGGACCGTGGCCTCCCAGATGGCCGACGCCGTCGGCTCGACCGCCACGGTGACCGTCGAGGTGCCGCTGACCCCGGCGGCCGGCGAGTCGCGCGACTCCGGCCCCACCTTCTCCACGGCCGGCCTGACGGCGTCGGGCACCGTCATCACCTTCCGCGGTTTCCTGGCCGCATACGAGGAGGGCCGCGACGCCGAGCGCTACCAGGAGGACTCCGGCGCCTCCACCAAGGACTCCAAGGATGTGCGCCTGCCCGCGATGATCACCGGTCAGGAGCTCGCCGCCCTGTCCGCCGAGGCCTCCGGCCACGAGACGACGCCGCCGCCGCGCTACACCGAGGCCTCCCTGGTCAAGGCCCTCGAGGAGCGTGAGATCGGCCGCCCTTCGACGTATGCGGCCACCATGTCCACGATCTCCGACCGCGGCTACGTCGACCACCGCGGCCAGGCCCTGGTGCCGACCTGGCTCGCCTTCGCCGTCACCCGCCTGCTGGAGGAGAACTTCACCGAGCTCGTCGACTACGACTTCACCGCCTCCATGGAGCGCGACCTGGACCGGATCGCCGCCGGAGAGGAGGAGAGGGTCGCCTGGCTGCGGCGCTTCTACAACGGTCAGGGCGCCTCCGACGCCGTCGCACAGGAGATCGCTCAGGCCGCGGCCACCGGTGAGCTGGACACGGCCGCCGCCTCCGCCGCCGAGCTGCGGGCCCAGGGGCTCAAGGGCCTGGTGGACAACCTCGGTGAGATCGACGCCCGGGCCGTCAACTCCATCGAGATCGGCGAGGGCATCACTCTGCGGGTGGGGCGCTACGGTCCCTACCTGGAGGACGGCGAGGGCAAGCGCGCCAACGTACCCGCCGACGTCGCCCCCGACGAGCTGACGGTGGACAAGGCCCGTGAGCTCTTCGCCCGGGCCGCTGACGACGGCCGTGAGCTGGGCATCGACCCGGTCAGTGGGCGCGTCATCATCGCCAAGGACGGCCGGTACGGCCCCTACGTCACCGAGGTACTGCCCGACCCCGAGGAGGCGGCCGAGGCGGACGCGGCCGCCTCAGCTGCTGCCACCGACTCGGCCGGTGAGGCAGCGACCAAGAAGTCGGCGAGGTCTACGAAGACCGCGAAGACCAGGAAGAAGACCACCAAGACAGCCAAGCCCAAGCCCCGCACGGCCAGCCTCCTGCGCTCCATGGACCTGTCCACGGTGACCCTGGAGCAGGCCCTGGACCTGCTGAGCCTGCCGCGCGTCGTCGGGCAGGACCCGGAGTCGGGGACGGACATCACCGCCCAGAACGGCCGTTACGGGCCCTACCTCAAGAAGGGGACGGACTCGCGCTCCCTGGAGACCGAGGAGCAGATCTTCACCGTTACCCTGGAGCAGGCCCTGGAGCTCTTCGCTCAGCCCAAGCGGCGCCGGGGACAGGCGGCCGCCCGCGGGCCGCTGCGCGAGCTCGGTGAGGACCCGGCCACCGGTAAGCCCGTGGTCATCAAGGACGGCCGCTTCGGCCCCTACTTCACCGACGGGGAGACCAATGTGACCCTGCGTCGCGGCGACGACCCGGCCACCGTCACGCCCGAGCGCGCCTTCGAGCTGCTCGCCGAGAAACGCGCCAAGGGCCCGGCCAAGAAGCCCGCGCGCAAGACCGCCGCCAAGAAGACGACGGCGAAGAAGACCACCACCAAGAAGACCGCGGCAAGGACCGCCACCAAGAAGACGACGGCGACGAGCAAGGCGGCCGCCTCGAAGGAGGGCTGAGGGCCGCGGCGGTGGCGCTGGCCGCCGCCGTCGGCCTTGGCCGGGGACATTCCACACGCCGGGGTGCGTCCCCTCCGGTCGGGGACCAGATTCCTGTCCCCGACCGCGTCGAATGCCCCCGACTGTGAGCAAGGGGCCCCGACGGCGCAGAATGTCCCCGTCCGCGTAAGCCGAGTACCCCGTAATCATCATCGCGGCCCGTGTCACAGTTCTCGGCGACAGCGCTGCGACGAGGAGGAGGTAACCGGCCGATATTATATCTTGCGTGTAACTCCCCACATGATTCCTGAGAGGAACCCGTTATGCGTCTGCCCAAGATCGTTCTCGCCGGTACCGCCGCCCTGGCCCTGTCCGTCAGCCTGGGCGCCTGCTCCCTGTCCGTCAACGGTCCCGGCTCCGGGGACTCCGACACGCCGGCCGCCCAGGCCGAGCAGGAGGACTCTCAGAGTGCTGACTCCAAGGACTCGTCCAAAACCGATGCCCAGGGAGCGGCGACAACCGACTCCCAGCCCTCCTCCGGCGGCTCGGCTCAGGCCACCGCCGTCCCCATCACGGACCCCACCTGGAAGGACATCATCAGCACGGGGGAGCGCGAGGAGGTCTTACGCGACATTTCCGTCGTGGGCGACGGACTTACCTACAACCTGGTCGGTAGCATCGGAGATCTGAACGTTGGGGGATCCGAGGTTAAGGTCGCCGCCGAGGATGTGGACACGGTGACTATCCGAGGCTCGGACGTTACTGTCTACGCCCGCGACATCAAGCATCTTCGCATCATGGGCTCCAACGTTACCGTCCACTGGCTGGGTGATGACCCCGACATCCAGGACACTGGCGTCAACAACACCACTGGGAAGCTCTCCCAGTGAGACTGCCATGACTTGACTCAGCCTGCCGCACCGGTTCCGTCCGCCACCGTCCTGCTCGTCGACGACTACTTGTCCAAGCCCTTCGACCCCGCCGAGCTTGCCTCCCGGATCCGTGCGGTATTGCGCCGCGCCCGTGGCGTGGCTCAGCCGCTGGCCTTGGCCGGGGGTATTCCACGCGTCCGGTGACCGGATTCCCGTCCCCGACGACGTCGAACGTCCTCGGTCGCACAGGCGTTTTTCTTCCGTGAGCATCATCGCGGTCCCCGTCGCAGTTCTGCGACAGATCGGCGACGGTGCGGGGACAACCGGCCGGTATTGTATTTCGTGTACAACTCCCCCACATGATTCCTGAGAGGACCCATCATGCGTCTGCCCAAGATCGTTCTCGCCGGTACCGCCGCCCTGGCCCTGTCCGTCAGCCTGGGCGCCTGCTCCTTCTCCGTCAACGGTTCGGGCTCGAGCGACTCGGCCTCGTCGGCCGCGACCCAGGCCGAGCAGAAGGACCAGAGCAGGACCACGAGCGCCGATTCCAGCGGCTCCGCCAAGACCGACTCCAAAGACTCGGCGAAGTCCGGCTCCCAGTCCTCCTCGAACGGCTCGGCGAAGGCCTCCGCCGACTCCGACGACAAGGACGGCGACGACGCCCCTATCACGGACGCCGCCTGGAAGGACATCCAGAGCAAGGGGCAGCGCACGGAGGTCTCCGGCTCCTACTCGGTCCAGGACGCCGGGTCGACCCTCAACCTGGTCGGCGACCTCGACACCCTGACGGTCCAGGGGGCCGAGACCAAGATCGCCGCCGAGGACATCGACACCCTCATCATCCAGGGCAGCGACGTCACCGTCTACGCCCGCGACATCGACAACCTCCAGATCCAGGGCGCCAACGTCACCGTCCACTGGCTGGGTGACGACCCGGTCATCCAGGACATGGGCGTCGGCAGCACCACCGGGAAGCTCACCCAGTGAGACTGCTGTGACCCTCCCTGCCGCACCGGCTCCGTCCGCCACCGTCCTGCTCGTCGACGACGAGGCCCCCATCCGCCGCTCGCTGGGCCCCTACCTGGAGCGCAGCGGGTACCGGGTCCTGCTCGCCTCGGACGGGGCGGAGGCCCTGGACCTCCTGGCCTCCTACCAGGTCGACATCATCGTCTCCGACGTCCTCATGCCCAGGATGGACGGGCGCGAGCTGGTGCGGCGGGTGAGGGCCGGTGGGGCCTGGACCCCCATCATCCTGCTCACCCAGGTCGACGCCTCCTACGAACGGATCTCGGCGCTCGACGACGGTGCCGACGACTACCTGTCCAAGCCCTTCGACCCCGCCGAGCTCGCCTCCCGGATCTGTGCCGTCCTGCGCCGCACCCGGGGCATGGCCCAGCCGCTGACCTCAGCCTCCAGGCTTGTGGCCGGCGAGCTCGTCCTGGAGCGGACCTCTCGACGGGTCACCCTGGCCGGACGCGAGGTGGCGCTGACGCCGAAGGCCACCGTGCTCCTGGACTACCTCATGAGTCACCCCGGTGAGCTCCATACGCGCGAGGACCTGCTGGCTTCCCTGTGGGGCATCGACTTCGCCACCTCCACACGCGCCGTCGACCATCGCATCCGCGAGATCCGTCAGGCGCTGGGTGACGACGCCGCCAACCCCACCTACATCGAGACGGTCCCCTCCGTCGGCTACCGCTTCCGGGCCGGGGTCCGGGCATGAGCCAGTCACCGTCGGAGACTCCGGCGCCGAACCTGCCGCCCTCGCTCCCGCCCCAGGCGGCTCCGCATGACGGCCGCACCCGGTACCTGCCTCCCACCGTGGATGCGGGTGGGCCCCAGACCGTGGAGATCCGTCAGCCCTATGCGGGCCCGTCGCATCCTCCGGCCACTTCCGTGACGGTTCCTGCGCCCACGGCTCAGCCGACGATGGGCTGGCCGGTGGTCACTCGGCCCACCACGGGGCAGCCCGCCATGGGTGCCGACCGCCCCGTGGAGCCGCCCTCCGGTCCCACCCCCGAGGCCGCCCCGGTCGCCCCGACCTCCGCCACGGAGAGGTCCTCCGGCAGGATGTGGATCGGGTGGTTGCTCGCGCTGCTCGTCATCGCCGTCGTGGTGGCCGTCGCCTATGTCGTCTACGGCCTGTCGCCCCTGTTCATCACGACGACCGTGCCGCTCGCCGTCGCGGAGGTCGGTGTCGTGCTGGTGCTGCTGGCGCTGCTCGTCACCGCGGGGCGTCACCGGGCACGGTGGGCGGTCGAGCGGGCCCGTCGTGAGGCCCAGCAGGAGGCCTGGGCCCGCCACCAGCAGTTCCTGCGCCGCCTGGACCACGAGCTGAAGAACCCGCTGACGGCGGTGCGTGCCGCTGTCGCCGACCTACCGCAGGCCCACCCCCAGGAGCTGCAGACTCGGGTTGACGTCGTCGACGCCCAGGCCCGCCGGATGGGGCGCCTGGTGACGGATCTGCGCAAGCTGGCCGACTTGGAGACGGCCGCACTGTCACTGGAGGACGTCGACATCGCCGAGACCGTCCAGGACGCCGCCCAGGCCGTCAGCGAGGAGAACTCCACCCGAGATGGGGCGCCCACGATTCGCCTGGACCTGCCACGGGTGCCCTGGCCGCTGTCGCACGTGCGTGGCGACGGCGATCTGCTCTACTCGGCCATCTACAACGTCATCTCCAACGCCGCGAAGTACACCGGGCCGGGTGGGGCCGTGGAGGTGCGCGGTCGGGAGGATACCGGCACCGTCACCATCGAGGTGGCCGACACCGGTATCGGGGTGCCGCAGGCGGATCTTCCGGCGGTGTGGAGCGAGCTGGCCCGCGCCGGCAACGCCCGGGGGCTGCCGGGCTCTGGGCTCGGGCTGGCGCTCGTGGCGACGATCGTGCGCCGTCATGGTGGGAGCGTTCGCATGGCCTCCCGTGAGGGTGTGGGGACCCGGGTGTGGTTGAGCCTGCCCGTTGCGGGCCCATTGGATACGCCGTGACCGCGCACGGCGGGTCGGCGGCCGGCCCCGAGCAACCCCGCCATCACTCCGCTGGGGTCCTGTCGCAGGACTGCGACAGGGCGGGAACTCCGTGGCGACAACGTGCCGGTAACGTTCAGGTCATGACAAAAGCACTCGTCTCCCTGCCCTCCCTTGCTCTCATCACCACCCTCGCGCTGAGCGGCTGCTCCCTGTCCATCGGCGGCTCGTCGTCGCAGGCCCAGAGCCAGGAGACCCAGGCCAGTCAGGCCGGCTCGGGCTCCGGCAGCTCCACGGGAAGCGCCAACGGCTCGGCCTCCGCCCGGGCGACGGGAACGGCCACCTCCACGGGCCAGGCCGTGGCCGGCTACGAGCCCGGCCAGATCCCGCCGATCCCCATGATCGCGCTGCCCGATCTCAGCCTGCTCACCCAGTCCACGGGCGCCTTCGCCCCGGACCTCACGCGCTCCATCACCTCCCAGCCCGGTGTCACGGTCAGGCCGGCCCGCTGTGACGCGAGCGGCTCGCTCGTCTCCGGGTCCACGGTGCTCGGCGGTGACGGCTCGATGACCACGAGCTCAGGATCAACCGCGGTCACCAACAACGGCGACGGATCCGGGACCTTCTCCGACGGCAAGGTCTCCATCACCAACAACGGTGACGGCTCAGGCACCTACAGCGACGGCAAGGTCTCCATCGTCGTCAACGGTGACGGTTCAGGCACCTACAGCGACGATCACCTCTCCGTCGTCGTCAACGGCGACGGTTCGGGGACCTACAGCGACTCCACCACCGGGGAGTCCATCGTCCTGAGTGGTGACGGCTCGGGCACCTACAGCCGTGGAGAGGTCTCCATCGTCAACAACGGTGACGGCTCGGGCACCTACTCCGACTCCACCACCTCCATCGTCAACGACGGAACGGGCAGCGCCATCGTCAACGGCAGGACCGTCTCCGCCAAGCCGGTCCCCAAGGCCGGCAAGGTCGGTACCTTCCCCTCCATCGACGCCGCCAAGCCGGTGCAGTCCTGCGGCACGGTCATCACCCTGGAGGACAGCGTCCTGTTCGACTTCGGCTCATCCGACCTGCGCTCCGAGGCCTCGACCACGCTCACCAACCTGGCCACCGTCCTCAAGGACTCCAAGGCCCCCAAGGTCCAGGTCCAGGGGCACACCGACTCCGTCTCCGACGACGCCTCCAACCAGACCCTCTCCGAGCAGCGGGCCAAGGCGGTCACCGACGCACTCACCTCCGACGGCGTCACCGCCGCCATCGAGTCCGTCGGCTACGGAGAGACCAGGCCCGTCGCCCCCAACGAGAGCTCCGACGGCTTCGACAACCCCGCCGGGCGGCGCCTCAACCGCCGCGTCGAGGTCTTCGTCCCGGCCTTCTGACCCGCCTGATCATCAGGCCGCCCGTCCACCACGTCCACCTGACCGCCCTCACCACATCTGAATACCGGAGAAGAACCATGTCCCTGACCACTCGTCCCCTCAGTCCCCGCCGTGCAGCTGCCGTCGTCCTCGTGTCCCTGTCCCTGACCGGCATCAGCGCCTGCTCCGTATCCATCGGCGGCGGATCCACCGACCAGGACGCAGCCGCCACCGCGAGCCAGGAGGCTCCCTCAACCGAGCAGGCCGCACCCGCCTCACAGTCCGCGACGCCGGCGAACGGTTCTCAGATCCCGTCGGCGCAGGCCTCCGCCCCGAGCACCCAGGAGCAGACTGCCCCGGCAGCATCCGTCGGGGCCGGCGCGACCGGAGCCGGTGCGCAGCCCGCGGCCGGTGAGCGCCCCGGCGCCCAGGCGACCATCACCGACAGCAAGTGGCTGGAGGGACTCGAGGACGTGGACCGAACTGTCTCGGCATCCCCCTCCATGATCCTGGACAAGGCCAATGAAGACGTTCGTATCGAGGGGGATGTGGATGCCCTCAGCGTCTCCGCGAGCAACGTGGAGGTCTTCGCCGACTATGTCAGCGTGCTGACCATCTCCGGCAGTAACGTCACTGTCTATGTCAAGGATGTCGACCGCGTCGTCATCAAGGGAAGCGGCGTGGATGTGGTCTGGGCCGGCAGCACCCCGAAGGTGGAGGACTTCGGAACCAACACCGAGACCCGTTCCCAGAGCACCAAGAGCAGCCGCGGCTGACTGAGGCCGTCGCAGCCTCACCGTCCCATCCTCACCGTGCGGCCCGCCCGGTTCCCGAGCCCGGCGGGCCGCACGGCCGCTACGCTGGAGACGTGACTCAGCCGCCCCCCGCCACGGCCCACCCCGGTCTGTTCATCTCCTTCGAGGGAGGCGACGGCGTCGGCAAGACGACGCAGATCCGCATCCTCGCCGACCTCCTGACCGCCGCCGACGTCGATCACGTCCTCACCCGTGAGCCGGGCGGCACCGGGCTCGGCCTTGAGATCCGTCGCCTTCTCCTGCACGGCGGGTACGTCGCCCCGCGCGCCGAGGCTCTCCTGTACGCCGCTGATCGAGCCCACCACATCGCCACCCGCGTGCGGCCCGCCCTCGAGCGCGGTGCCGTCGTTCTGGCCGACCGCTACCTCGACTCCTCGGTCGCCTACCAGGGGGCGGCCCGTTCGCTGGGGCCCCAGGAGGTGCGCGATCTGTCTCTATGGGCCACCGAGGGCCTCCTGCCGGACCTGACCATCCTGCTCGACGGCGACCCCGACCTGGCCGAGCAGCGCGCCACCGGCCGCGGTGCCAAGGACCGTCTGGAGCAGGAGGGGGGTACGTTCCGCACCTCCCTGCGCCGGCAGTTCCTCGCCCTGGCCGAGGCCGAGCCCGGGCGCTTCGTCGTCATCGACGCCGACCGTTCCGTCGACCAGGTGGCCGACGACGTCATTGGGGCCGCCGTCGAGGCCGTGCGTCGCCACGGAGTGCGCCACGAGCGAGACGGGGCCCACCAGGGGGCCCTCGTCGACCTGGAGGCCTTCGTCGAGGCCGCTGCTCGCCGCAGCGCCGGGGAACCGCTCAAGGGAGCGGGCTCATGAGTGTGTGGGAGGACGTCGTCGGTCAGGAGGCCGCCGTGGCTGCCTTCAGTGCCGCGGCTCAGGCCGCCCGTGAGGTGGCCGAGCAACGCGAGGCGAGCGCCGCCGCCGGAACCGCCCCGGTGGCTGCGGGCATCGCGGGCGGAGTGGATGGTGCCGATGGCATGGGACGCGGGGGAGCGGGCTCTCCAGGGCCCGTCGGGCTCGCAATGACCCACGCCTGGCTCGTGACCGGCCCTCCCGGATCGGGCCGCTCGAATGCCGCCCGCGCCTTCGCCGCCGCCCTGCAGTGCACCGGTCCCGTGCCCGGCTGCGGACAGTGCAAGCCCTGCCGCGACGTCATGGCCGGCTCCCACCCCGACGTCGTGCGCCTGACCACCGAGAAGCTCATCATCACGATGGACGAGGTCAAGACTCTCATCGGTGAGGCCCAGCGCCGGCCCTGGACCGGCCGCTGGCGGGTCATCCTCGTCGAGGACGCCGACCGCATGGCCGAGCGCACCACCAACGTCCTGCTCAAGTCCATCGAGGAGCCTCCGCCCCAGACCGTGTGGCTGCTGTGCACCCCCAGCGCCGACGACGTCCTGCCCACCATCCGCTCCCGCTGCCGCCTGGTGACGTTGCGGATCCCGCCGGCTGACGCCGTCGCCGAGCTCCTCGTGCGCCGCGACGGCGCCGACCCCGCGCTGGCCGCCCGGGCCGCTCGGGCCAGCCAGTCGCATATCGGACTCGCCCGGCACCTGGCCACCGACGTCGACGCCTGGGACCGGCGCCGCCGCCTCCTGCTCGCCCCGGTCTCGTTGCGCAGCGTCGGCGACGCCGTCCTGGCCGCCGCCTCCCTGGTCGATGCCGCCGAGTCCGAGGCCAAGGAGGCCACCGCCGAGCGCGACGCCCGAGAGAAGGCCGAGCTCACCCGCGCACTCGGCCTGGAGAGCGACGGGAAGATCCCGGCGGCCCTGCGCGCCCAGATCCGCCAGCTCGAGGAGGACCAGAAGCGCCGCGCCAAGCGCGCTCGCACCGACGTCCTGGACCGGGCCATGATCGACCTGCTGTCCTTCTACCGCGATGTGCTCACCACCCAGATGGGCAGCGACGTCGAGCGTGTCAACCTCGACCTGGCCGACGCCGTCGACCAGGCGGCCCGCACCACGACCCCCGAGCAGTCCCTGGCCCGGATCGCCGCCATCGAGGAGTGTCGCAGCCGCCTGCGCTCCAACGCCGCCCCGCTGCTGGCCGTCGAGGCCCTCATGGTCCAGCTGCGCCCCCAGGCCGAAGGAGGGTGACCCCCATGTCCTACCCGGGTTACCAGGGGATGCCCCACCCTCCACCCCGTCCGGGGGCTCCGTACGGACCGGCTGCACCGTATGCACCAGATACCCCAGCTGCTCAGCGCCCTCTGCCCTCTCCGGGTACGCCTGGCAGCGGTCCTCATGACAGCTCCTACGGACAGCCTCGCTACCCGGTACAGGCTCTCCCGCAGCAGGCGCCGCCGCAGTCCGTGACCCGTGCGCCGGGAATGCTCGCGCGCCTCGGCGGCGGAGGCATGATGGTTCTTGGGCTGGTTCTCGTGGGCGGCGTCGTGCTCTTTCTTGTCAACGGTGAGCTGATCGCCGGCTGTTGCTTCCTGATCGGTGCATCGGTCACCCTCGTGATCGGATGCTGGCTCTTCCGTATGCGCACAGTTTTCGACGCCTCGGGAATCCATTCCTGCTGGGGTCTGGGGACTCGGCATCTTCCCTGGCCGGCCTCACGAGCCGACTTCGAGGTGAAGGATCAGCCGGTCAAGAACACCGGGTATCGCACGCAGATGAGGCTCGTGACCGTCAGTGTGTCATCCAACTGGCGCAGTTTCCCTTTGTTCGGCTACCTCGTCTGGGGTGTAGGACTTCCGGGTGCGCGAGCACGTGCCCATGCCGATCTCGACGCGATCTGGTCCTGGGCGGTGGCTCAGGGGTACGTTTCGCCCCCTGCCGGTCGGGCGCTCACTGGTGGTCCTCAACCTGGTTGGTCTCGGGACTCGACTCAGGAGCCCACTTGGGCGGATGCGGAAGACAGAGCGGTCACTTCGAGGACCGACTACCGCCAGGCCTATGCTCCCGATCGAGTCGTTCTGCGACGCCGCGAAGAGTCTCCCTGGAGACTCCTGAACTGGGCCGTGAGTGCGCCTCTCATCTGCCTTTACGGCGCCTCCATCATCAGTCGCAGTGATCCGACTAAGTATTCCGGCTCCAGGAGCGAGATCCTTGGTCAAGGCGCTCTGACTGCTGCGATCGGGATTCTCGTCATTCTCATCGGGATCACTGTTCTGGTGGCCTCCGTCTGGGCGATCAGAACCAGAAGAACCACGTTGGTGGTTACCAGGTCCGGCTTCGAGCTCAGTAACGGCGTCTCCCGGAAGCGGTTCGCCTGGCCGACGTCGCGCAGCTCCCTCTTCGCCGCCGCCAACGTGGGGTGGCTGGGCCGGGACATCGCGGTCTTCGTCCTCGACGAGGCCGGCAATGCCGTCGAGGTCCCCGGCATGCGATGGAGCGCGGAGGACGACCTGGCGATGACGAACGCCGTACGAGTGGTCCATGACCTGTGGTCCTGGGGCGAGTCCCGAGGAGTGGCTCGCGACGACGGCGCCTACCGTCCCGCCAGGAAGGTCTCGGTGGAGCGGGGGCGCGCCTCCCTGGCACGCCGGCTGGCCTACAACCGCACCGGTATCCAGTGAGAAGACTGGGCTGCACCACGGCGGTACGGCGCCAAGACCAGGACAGTCGCCAAAGGACGTGCAAGGGTGTCGTATGACGGCAACGTGTTCCGGATACGGTGGCCCCGTTCCGCCCCCGCGGACAGTCTCCGACCAGTCCGGCATCCACAGCCGCACGGTGCAGCTGGGGGAATGATCGCCCAGGCGATCACCGAGGACAGGGCGTACCAGTCCATGGGGGTCGAACTCGACCGGATCTGGATGGGGGCCATGTCCTGGGGCCTGGTGCGTCCCGAGAATCCTCAGGGCAATGGAGCCGGCGGGGCATGGAGCGCCGTTCCGGCTCATCCCTGAGAGGGATCACAAACCATACGAACGGTTCATACGATGCTGTCCATGGAGACGAGAATAAGAAAACACAGACCTTGGAACGATGTCGTTTCTGCGGTGATGAGCAGGGGAGGGCGAGACGGATGCGCTCGAGGGGCCGGGCGCCGTCGGATGGCTGCTGGGGTGCTGGCGGCACTGAGCAGCGTGTGTCTGGGTGTGGGGGTCGGTGCGGTTCCTGCTGCGGCGGGGCCGGCTCCGGCTGTTGCTGCGCAGGCGGCGGTTCCCAAGGGCCTGGAGTCCTTCTACAACCAGACGGTGGAGTGGTACGACTGCGGTAAAACCGGTGGGATGGAGAAGTCCGCGGAGGCGACGGCCTTCAAGTGCGCGAAGGTCAAGGTGCCGCTGGACTACTCCAAGCCCGACGGTCAGACCATTGAGATCGCCATGAAGAAGCACGTGGCCACCGGCTCGGTGCGCCAGGGCAGCCTCTTCATGAACCCTGGAGGCCCGGGCATGTCGGGGGTGAATCAAGTCGAGACGATGGCGGACATGAACTTCGCCGGTGTGCAGGAGGCTTACGACATCATCGGCTTCGACCCCCGCGGCGTCGGGTCGTCTACCGCCATCACCTGCACCTCCGCCGCTGAGACACCCGCAGTTGCCGAGGCCGCGCTTGCTGACGTAGCAGCCGATGACACGACCTTCGAGCAGCGGGCACCTCAGAACGCTGCGTGGGTGAAGCAGCTGGAGGCCAACTGTGCCGTGAACACCGCGCCGGCCGAGCTCCTCGACCATGTGGACACGGTCTCAGTGGCCCGGGACCTTGATGTGCTGCGGGCGCTGTCCGGGAATGACAAGCTCAATTACGTGGGCTTCTCCTACGGCACCTATTTGGGGGCCCACTATGCCGAGCTCTTCCCGGCCAACACCGGCCGGATGGTGCTCGACGGCGCCGTGGACCCCAGCCTGAGCTACAGCGAGCGTTCTCGAGGGCAGGCCCTGGGGTACGAGCGCGCGCTGCGCAACTACGTCGAATGGTGCCATGCGGGCCAGAGCTGCCCGCTCACCGGTGATACCGACGCCGGGGTCAAACAAGTCGGAGACCTCATTTCGTCGGCAAATCAGACACCCGTTCCCTCCTCAGATCCGAATCGCCCAGTCAAGGGATCAGAGATCCTGCAAGTGATGGTGGAGCACTTCCGTTACTCCGACGTCGCATGGCCCACGCTTACCGAGATGCTGAATCAGACCATTAATCAGCATGACGCCTCAGGTTTCAGGACGCTTCTGGACCAGATCTCCACACAGGCCTCGGTCGTTGTGGGGCCCATGTACGGTACCAACTGCCTGGACTATCGGGTGGAAGGAGACATGGCCACCTGGGCGACGCAGAGCAAGGAGCTGGAGAGAATCGCTCCTCGTTTCGGTCGCATCTACGAGGGCACGGATCTCGGCTGCCAGTCCTGGGGGCACAACACGACCCGGCCCTCCACGGCCATCCACGCCAAGGGGGCTGCGCCGATCCTCGTCGTCGGGACAACCGGAGACCCGGCCACCCCCTACGAGTGGGCCATGGCCCTGGCCGGTCAGCTCGAGTCCGGCCAGCTCCTCACCTGGGAGGGCAACGGGCACACCGCCTACGCGAACCCCGCCCACGGCCCCTGCGTCACCAGCGCCGTCGACACCTACCTGCTCACCGGCGCCATGCCCAAGAAGGGCCTGACCTGTCACGGGCAGGAGTGAGCCGGGGGAGAGGCCGCTGGCCTATCGCGGACCGTACAGCCCATCCAGACTGTTCGGACTGTCCGCTGACGGATGACAAGGTGTCGCAGAACCTCATCACCGCGGTTGGGAACGCCGGTCTCGAGCGTTCCCAACCGCGGTTCTCTCAGAACCCTTCGTCATCACCACGCGCACGTCGTTGCCGTTTTGTAATATAACGTTTATGAAAAATAGTGTGAACCATGGTGGTGATCGGAAGCATCCTGTGCCGTCATCGCGCCGGGTAGCTGCTGGGGTGCTGGCGGCTACTGCGGGCGTGTGTCTGGGTGTGGGGGTCGGTGCGGTTCCTGCTGCGGCGGTTCCTGCTGCGGCGGTTCCTGCTGCGGGGCCGGCTCCGGCTGTTGCTGCGCAGGCGGCGGTTCCCAAGGGCCTGGAGTCCTTCTACAACCAGACGGTGGAGTGGTACGACTGCGGTAAAACCGGTGGGATGGAGAAGTCCGCGGACAAGACGGGTTTTCAGTGCGCCAGGGTTACGGTGCCGCTGGACTACTCCAAGCCCGACGGTCAGACCATTGAGATCGCCATGAAGAAGCATGTGGCCACCGGCTCGGTGCGCCGGGGCAGCCTCTTCGCCAACCCGGGTGGCCCCGGCTACTCCGGAGTGGAGATGGTGGAGGACAACGAGAAGCAGTTCTCGCCCGATCTCAACACGTCCTACGACATCATCGGCTTCGACCCCCGCGGCATCGGAGACTCGACCCCCATCACCTGCACCGGCGCCGGTGAGACGCCGGCCGGAGGGGCGGCCCGGGGAGCGATGGGAGCAGAGGACCCTCTGTCCGACTCCATCAGAGCAGATGCCGCCGGCGTCGACCCCGCGCCCCCGGAGGACACCGAGGTCCCCGCCGCCGGTGCAGCGGAGGGCGGTGCCGACTTCAAGACGCTCATCGACGAGATCACCAAGAACTACAGACAGAAGGAGGCCGACTGCGCCTCCGCCACCAAGCCTGCAGGGCTGCTCGACCATGTGGACACGGTCTCGGTGGCCCGGGACCTTGATGTGCTGCGGGCGCTGTCCGGGGATGAGAAGCTCACCTACCTGGGCTTCTCCTACGGCACATACCTGGGAGCCCACTATGCCGAGCTCTTCCCGGCCAACACCGGCCGGATGGTGTTCGACGGCGCCGTGGACCCCACCCTCTCCCTGGGAGAGCGAGGGGTGGGCCAGGCCCGGGGTTTTGAGAGCTCGCTGCGCACCTACGTCGAGCAGTGCCAGGCCGGTCTGGCCGTCCAGAAGGGCCAGAGCTGCCCCCTCACCGGCGACACCGACGCCGGGGTCCAGCAGGTCCGTGACCTCATCACCTCCGCCAACCAGTCGCCGCTGAAGACGACCGACCCGAACGTGACAGTGAACGGCAGCACGATCCGCGTCGCCGTCAACCGACTCATGTACTCCTCGGAGTACTGGAGCCTCCTCACCTACGCGCTCGACCAGGCCATGAACCAGCAGGACGGCACCTACATCCAGGCGCTCTACGGGTCGGCCACAGCCGGTGGCGGCTCGGGCGCCCCGACCTTCTACGCCGTCAACTGCCTCGACATCCCCGTCCAGGGCGATATGTCCACCTGGGAGCAGCAGTACCGGCAGAATCTCCAGAGCTCGCCGACCTTCGGTGCCTCGCTGAGCAACCAGGACGCGCGCTGCCAGGCGTGGGGCCACAACGGCACCCGCAAGCCGGCCCCCATTCACGCCAAGGGAGCCGCCCCCATCCTGGTGGTGGGCACCACCGGTGACCCGGCCACCCCCTACGCCTGGTCCCAGGCCGTGGCCGACCAGCTCGAGTCCGGCCGGCTCCTGACCTGGGAGGGCAATGGTCACACCGCCTACGGACGCTCGGGCCCCTGCGTGCACCGCGCCGTCGACGACTACCTCCTCAACGGGACCATGCCGAAGGAAGACTCGACCTGTAAGGGGAGCGAGTGATACCGGCCCGTGCGTCGACCGGGCGGCGCGATGGGTACTTGTCCCCACTCCGCCTCCAGGAGGAGGAGCCCCATGGCCCGGCGTCATAAGGTGCATCCCGTGACTACTGAGACTTCTCATCGGCCCCGTGCCAAGCGCTTCGCCGCGGCGATCGCTGCGCTGGTGGTGTGCGCCGGCCTGACCGCCTGCCAGGATGACCCGGACATCAAGGCCTCGCCGGCCACGGCGTCGGCGTCGGCGACGATCCCGGCCGGGCTGGAGAGCTTCTACACCCAGAAGGCCTCCTGGTACAACTGCGCCAAGAAGGGGATGGATGAGGTGAAGTCCGGGGAGGACACCGGCTTCACCTGCGCCAAGATCAAGGTGCCACTGGACTACGACAACCCCGGTGGCGAGACGATCGAGATCGCGGTGAAGAAGCGGGCGGCGAACGATGACTCGGTCGGGTCCCTGTTCATCAACCCGGGCGGGCCGGGGGGCTCGGGCATCGAGCTGGTCGAGAACGTCGGCTCCTACTTCTCCAAGAACCTGCTGGGCTCCTACGACGTCGTCGGCTTCGACCCGCGCGGCGTGGGCGCCTCGACGCCGATCGACTGCCTGACCGATGCCGAGCTCGACGCCGAGCGGGCCGGTGCGAACGACCCGGCGACGCCATCAGCCACCGCCACCATTGAGCGGGCTCAGAAGATGAACGCCTCGTGCGAGTCGAAGACCGGCACCCCGGGACTTCTGGATCATATCGACACCATCAGCGCCGCCCGGGACCTCGACATCCTGCGTGCGGTCGACGGCCAGCAGACGCTCACCTACCTGGGCTTCTCCTACGGCACCTACCTGGGGGCCACCTACGCCGAGCTCTTCCCGGCCAACACCGGCCGGCTGGTCCTTGACGGCGCCGTCGACCCGTCCCTGAGCGCCGAGGATATGAGCCTGGGCCAGGCCAAGGGCTTCGAGGCCTCGCTGCGCGCCTACGTGGAGAGCTGCCAGAGCTCCAAGCTGGGCTGCCCTCTGAGCGGGGACGTCGACTCCGGAGTCTCCCAGGTCCGCGAGTTCCTCGAGTCCACGAAGACGGCGCCGCTCCCCACCTCCGACAGCCAGCGGCCGCTGACCTATGATCTGGCGCTCTACGGAGTCCTGGGATCGATGTACCAGACGCAGCTGTGGTCGTCCCTCAACCTGGCCCTGAGCAAGGCGATGGGCGACTTGGGGGACCCGGACGGGAGCCTGCTGCTGGCGATTGCCGACACCGTCTCCCACCGGGAGAGCGACGGCAGCTACTACGGCAACACGGCCGAGGCCCTCATGCCGGTCAACTGCCTGGACTACCCGGTCCAGGGCGACAACGCCTCCTGGGAGCAGAACGCCACTGCCGTCAAGGAGGCCTCGCCGACCTTCAGTGCCCAGCTGCTCTACCCCGACGCCTACTGTCAGGGCTGGAGCCACGAGTCGAGCCGCAAGCGCGAGAAGATCACGGCCTCCGGCGCCGCACCGATCCTCGTGGTGGGGACCACCGGTGACCCGGCCACGCCCTACGTCTGGTCTGAGGCACTGGCCGAGCAGCTCGAGTCCGGCCAGCTCCTGACCTGGAAGGGCAACGGGCACACGGCCTACGGGCGTTCCAACGACTGCGTCAAGAACGCCGTCGACACCTACCTGCTCAACGGGACGATGCCCGACAAGGGGCTCACCTGCTGACCGGGTACGGGGCGCTGTGATGTACCCGGTACGCTGACGCGGCACCGACAGGTACGAGATCGGCCCCGGACGGCACTGCGAGCCGTCCGGGGCCGATCTCTGCTCGATCCCTGTGGAGTGGACTCGGTTCCGGTGGCGGCGCTACTCGCGCAGCTCACCGGCGATCGAGCGCCCCATCCACTGGGCCAGCTCGCGGCCCCGCAACCCCTGGGAGAGGAGGAACTGCACCTTGGCGTAGGCGGCCTCCAGAGTCATGTCCCGGCTTCCGACGGCGCCGCTGCGGGCCAGCGCGTCCCCGGCCTCGTAGTGCCCCAGGAGCACCTCGGACTCGTGGCACTGGGAGGTGACGATAACGGCCGTCCCCGCGGCGATCACCTGCTCGACGACGTCGGTCAGTCCCGGCTCCTGGGACGGCACGTTGCCGACCCCGAAGGACCGCAGGACCACGGCCTCGGGCAGTGGCGTCAGCAGCGCCTCCAGGCGCGCCGCTGTGATGCCCGGGGCCAGGTCGACCACGACGACGTCGTGGCGGGCGTAGGGCGCGGCGTCCCTCCATCCCGCTCCCGACGCCGGCGAGGTCGCCCACTGCCACGGGGCACCGGTGGTGGCCAGTGGTGCGGCGTTGGGGGACTCGAAGCCGGTGAAGGCCCACGAGGAGGACTTCGTCGCCCGGTTGCCGGCCAGAAGCCGGTGGCCGAAGAACAGCGAGACCCCTCTGATCCGCCCGGAGGTGGCGGCCTTGAGCGCGCCGGTGACGTTCGCTGCGGCGTCGGATCCGAGTACCCCGAGCGGAAGCTGGGAGCCGGTGACGACGACCGGCGCGGCCAGGTCCGTCAGCGCGTAGGACAGGGCGGCGCTCGTGTAGGCCATCGTGTCGGTCCCGTGCAGGACCACGAAGGCGGCCTCCGGGTTGTCGACCGCCTGGGCGCGCAGGTCGTCCACCACCGCCTGCCAGGACAACGGGGTGGCGTTCGAGGAGTCGATGAGCGGGTCCAGTGAGGTCACCGACACCGATCGTGCCAGGGGCGTGCCCTCCAGCAGTGAGCCGAGCCAGCCCTCCAGGTCGGCGCCGGGAACGAGACCGTGGGGGGAGTCCACCATCCCGATGGTGCCCCCGGTGTAGGTGATGTGAACGTGCATGGTTCGGGCTCCTGCCTCTCAGGCGTCGTGCGGCGAGGCGGACACGGACCCGTCCGTCTCATCGGCGAGGACCTCCTCAAGGAGGTCTCCCCGGATCCGCCCCCGCACCGCGTACCAGCCTGCCACCATCATGACGACGACGACGGCGAACAGTGCCAGGGTCCAGCGCCCGGCCGGGTCGGCCAGGTTCGAGGCGACGACGACGGCGAAGAAGGCCAGGGCCGCGTAGTTGGTCCACGGGGCACCGGGCATCCGGTAGGCCGGGCGGACCTCCTTGCCGTCATCCACCCGCCGGAGGAAGGCGAGGTGGGTGACGAGGATGGCGCCCCAGGTCCCGGCGATGCCGATGCCGGCGAGGTTCATGACGATGTCGAAAGCATCGCCGGGCAGATAGGCGTTGAGGACGACGCCGAGCAGCCCCAGCGCAGACGTGATGATGATGCCGCCGGCGGGGACCTGGTGCTTGTTGAGACCCGCGGCGACACGAGGCGCCTCACCGGCCACCGCCATCGAGCGCAGGGTGCGGCCGGTGGCGTACAGCCCGGCGTTGAGGGAGGACAGCGCGGCGGTGAGGACCACGACCTGAATGATGTCGCCGGCGTAGGGCACGCCGATACCGGAGAAGAAGGTGACGAAGGGCGACTCGGTCTTCGAGTAGGACGTGTAGGGAAGAACCAGGGCCAGCAGCATGACCGAGCCGACGTAGAAGACGAAGATGCGCAGAATCATGGAATTGATCGCCTTGGGCAGGATCTTCTCGGCATCCTTCGCCTCACCGGCGGCCACGCCCACCATCTCCGTGCCTCCGAAGGCGAAGACCACACCGAGGGTCAGGGCGAAGACGATCGGGAATCCCTCGGGGAAGAAGCCCCCGTTCCCCATAATGTTGTGCGCGCCCGCGGTGATCGCCTCACCGGTGGACTCCGTGCCGGTGTGAAGTCCCAGGACAATGGCGACGATGGCGGCCACCATGAAGGACACGATGGCGGCGACCTTGATGAGCGCGAACCAGAACTCGGCCTCTCCGAACATCTTGACATTCATCATGTTGAGGATGAAGACCAATACCAGGGCCAGCAGCGCGAAGACCCACTGGGGGACGATCTGCAGATTCTTCCAGTAGTGGAGGTAGAGGGCCACTGCCGTGATGTCGGCCATGACGGTCACGGACCAGTCTAGAAAGAAGAACCAGCCAGTGATATAAGCACCCTTCTCCCCGAGGAACTCACGGGCATAGGAGACGAATGCACCGGAGGAGGGCCTGCGGATAGCGAGCTCGCCCAGCGCGCGAACCATGAGAAAGGCGAAGAGCCCGCAGATGGCGTAGGCGAACATGAGACCGGCGCCGCCTTCCTTGAGGCGGCCGCCGGCGCCCATGAAAAGGCCAGTGCCGATGGAGCCGCCAATGGCGATCATCTGAAGATGACGGTTCTTCAGCGACTTGTTGTAGCCGGCGTCGCCCCGGTCCTGGACGAGGTCACCCTGGAGCGAGTCGGTGGAGGTCTGAGATGAATCCGCGTGCGGTGCCGGGGGAGTGGAGGAGGTGGACGGAGACTCAGTCATGGGGATCCTTACGGGACGAAGGCATGTTGAATGACGTGCGGAGAATACCGGGGTCCGGTCGATCCCGCTGACGCTGACGGTGCCTATACCGGGCAGCACGTGTCCCTCTAGGATGCGCGCCGCCCCGGGTTCTACACCAGTGCAGGGGACTGAGGGGCGGCGATCCGGCTGTGATCCGCTCGATACGCCACCGCCGTTCCGCTGGTGCGTGGAATGCGGTTGACTGTGTCGAGGAACACGGCCGACGATGTGGTGCTGGATTGCGGCGGTGGGCGCGGGAACGGTATCTTCGGCTCTGCTGCTCACGGCAGTGCGCCGCCTTAGCTCAGTCGGCAGAGCGATTCACTCGTAATGAATAGGTCGTGGGTTCGATTCCCACAGGCGGCTCGAACAGTCCCGGGAGGTCTCTCCCGGGACTTTACTTATGGGTCGGCCGTTGTCCCTCGAGGCCTCTGGGTGTGCTTTCCGACATGCCTGCGTCCCTCTGCGGGATGCTTTGGCGTCCTGTCGTCACTTGTTGCCGCTGCTTTCTGGAGCAGCGACGTTCCCGTATCGCTCGCCGCCGAGCGATTGGCGCAGCTGCACGCAAGGGGCGTGGCTTTACCGACCCGATCGCGTTGTGGGTGAAGGTGAGGCTCAGGTTGTGGTACGTGGCCTCTTCCGGCTGGGAGAATCCTCCATCTTCATCTGAGAGCCCTCTGGGAGGGGGAGTGTTGTGGTTCAAGTGATCCTCGGACATCCCGAGTCGATTGCGTGATCGGCTCTGAGGGGCGTGGTTTGCCCGGCCGTGCTTCGTGGGGATCTCCAAAGGGGGCATCAGTGTATTCACAGTTTTCATCCCCTGCTGTCCGGGTGCATGGGGAGGTGTGTCGCTGCGGGGTGCCACGGGATTAGGCCGGTAGATGTCATCAGTAATGCGGGCGGCGAAAAGTTGTGTTGCATTGAAGGCGACTATTGTTTAATCTAACGTTGTCCACAGCGGGATACATGCTGAGGCCCGCTCCCCCAATCCGAATGAGGAATCATGGCACAGAAGACTCAGGTCATCCTCGTCGACGATGTCGACGGGTCCGAGGCCAACCAGACCGTTACCTTCGCCCTTGATGGCGTGACCTATGAGATCGACCTGAACGACGAGCACGCAGCAGCTCTTCGTGAGTCTCTTGAGGAATGGGTCGGAAAGGCACGTCGTACCGGTGGACGTCGTAGTTCCGGCCGTCGTCGTTCCAGCGGTCCTTCCGACACTCAGAAGATTCGCGAGTGGGCTCGTGAGCAGGGCCTGGAGGTTTCTGACCGCGGTCGCGTCTCCGCCGAGGTGCGTAAGGCCTATTACGAGGTCAACCCCAGCAACTGAGGGCGCACGGGTGCGGCGGACTCATATGAAGTCGGTACCCTGCATCGAGATCGAGTCGATCTCGAGCTGATTGCCACCTCGCACGATGGTCCTGGTGATGCGGTACCGCATCACCAGGACCATCGTGTATTCAGTACGTGGTGATGGTCCCCGTGAGATAGCCGGCTCCAGGACCTTCAGGGCCTCGCGCCGTGACTGGGATCCTGGCAGGATAGGCCGCATGGCTTACACCCTCGTACTGCTCCGCCACGGCGAGAGCGAATGGAACGCGAAGAACCTCTTCACCGGCTGGGTCGACGTCCCGCTGTCAGACAAGGGACGCGCCGAGGCCGTCCACGGAGGCGAGCTCCTCAAGGAGGCCGGTGTCCTTCCCGAGAAGCTCTTCACCTCGATGCTGCGCCGCGCCATCATGACCGCCAACCTGTCCCTGGACGCCGCCGACCGCCACTGGATCCCGGTGGAGCGCGACTGGCGCCTCAACGAGCGCCATTACGGCGCCCTGCAGGGCAAGAACAAGAAGGAGATCCGCGACGAGTACGGGGAGGAGCAGTTCATGCAGTGGCGCCGCTCCTACGACGTGCCGCCGCCGGCCATCGAGCCCGGCTCTGAGTTCTCCCAGGACACCGACCCCCGCTACGCCGGTGAGCCCATCCCTGCCACCGAGTGCCTCAAGGACGTCCTCGAGCGCCTCCTGCCCTACTGGGAGGGCACCATCGTCCCTGAGATCAAGACCGGTAAGACCGTCATGATCGCTGCCCACGGCAACTCGCTGCGCGCCATCGTCAAGCACCTGGACGACATCTCCGACGACGACATCGCCGGTGTCAACATCCCCACCGGTATCCCGCTGGTCTACGAGCTCGACGAGGAGACCCTCAAGCCCCTCAAGAAGGGCGGTCGCTACCTCGATCCCGAGGCTGAGGCCAAGATCGCGGCGGTGGCCAACCAGGGCAAGTAGGCTTCACGGGCTGTCCGTCCTCTCACCGTCCTGTGAGGGACGCGGGCGGCGTCGGACCTGAAGGAGGGTCCGACGCCGCCCGTCTCGTTCACACTCGACCCGTGCGCCGGGGTGGCTCCGGCCGGGGCCGGAGGGCTCAGTGGAGCGCGTCGGCGTCCTCGGCGTCATGCGTCTCCGGCATGGAGGCCCCGGAGACGAGGTAGGCCACGCGGCTGGCCACCGAGGTTGAGTGATCGCCGAAGCGCTCCAGGAACCGGCCCATGAGGACCGCGTCGATGACCTGCTGGCGGCTCAAGTCGTGGGCCGGATCCAGGATCATCTGGAAGGAGCGCCGGTGCAGGGCGTCGAGCTCGGCGTCGTTGGACTGGATGACGGCGGCCAGGTCCAGATCCCGCGTCGAGATGAGCTGGGCGACGTCCTTGCCGGCGCGCACCGCCAGGTCCGCCATCTCGAGGATGAGTCCCAGGACCGGCTCGGGCAGCGGCGGCTCGGGGTAGCGGCCCCGGGCGATGGCGGCCACGTGGCGGGCCAGGTCCCCCTGGCGCTCCAGGGTCTGGGCCATGCGCAGCGCGGACAGGACGTTGCGCAGGTCCCCGGCCACCGGCTGCTGGCGAGCCAGCAGCATGACGCACAGGTCATCGATGTCCCGCTGGAGGTCGTTGATGCGCTCGTCGGCGTCGATCACCTGCTCGGCGATGACGATGTCCCCCTGTCGCAGGGACTCCGCGGCCCGCTCGATCGCGGTGGCGACCTGGTTGGCCATGGACTCGAGGTCGGAGCCCAGCTGCTTGAGCTCCTGGTTGAAGATGGCGCGCATGAGACTGCTCCTGTTCCGGGTGCCGATGGCTCGTGCCCGTCGATGAGATGCGGCTCGACGGCGCTGCTCGACGAACCGTCGAGGCCACCGCCAAGGATACTGGCCCCCAAGCACAGCAGCCCCGCGACGCCGCCGCAAGCGGCGCGCCCACGAGCGAAACCGGCCATCGGGCGCCGTCGGGTCTCCACTACCCTGGAAACGTGGGTCCGACCGTCACCATCCTCCTCCTTGCCGCTGCCGTGGGCCTCGTGTGCCTGGGGATGGCGATCGGTGTCGCGCTGTCGCGGCGTCGGCGCAATGCGGCCACGAGCGCCGCTGACCTCGCCGGCCTGGCCGGGACTGACACGACCGTCCCCGTCCTGGCCGCGCTGCGCTCCACCGTCGTCGTCCTCGATGACGACGACGAGGTCCTGCGCGCCTCGGCGGCGGCCTACACCTTCAACATCGTGCGCGACGACGCCGTCGTCGAACCGACCGTGGCGGTGATGGTGAACCGGGTGCGGGCCTCGGGGCAGGCGCAGGACGCCGCCGTCACCGTGGCCCGGGGGAGGGTGCCCGGTGCGGGCCAGTTCCACCTGCAGGTGCGCGCGGCCTGCATCGGTCAGGGGCGCGTCCTCATCCTCATCGAGGACCGCACCGCCGCCCGCCGGGTGGAGGCCATGCGCCGCGACTTCGTCGCCAATGTCTCCCACGAGCTCAAGACCCCGGTCGGCGCGATCCAGCTGCTGGCCGAGACCGTCGAGGCCGGCGCCGACGACCCCGCCTTCGTGCGCGACTACTCCGGGCGCATGCGCAAGGAGGCCCGCCGCCTGGGCGTCCTGGTCCAGGAGATCATCGAGCTCACCCGCCTCCAGGAGGGCGATGCCCTGGCCGAGCCCGAGGTCGTCGACATCGACGACGTCGTCGCCGAGGCCGTCGACCGGGTCCGCGTCGAGGCCGACGGCAGCCAGATCGACCTCGTGACCGGGGGTACTCAGGGCCTTCGGGTGCGTGGCGACTCCGCCCTCATCACCACTGCCGTGCGCAACCTGCTGGACAACGCCATCCGCTACTCCGAGCCCCGCACCAGAGTCTCGGTGGGGGTCTCGCTGGATCCGGAGCACTCCGACATCGTGCGCATCGCCGTGGTCGACCAGGGCATCGGCATCCCCAAGGAGGAGCAGGAACGCGTCTTCGAGCGCTTCTACCGCGTCGACAAGGCCCGCTCGCGGGCCACCGGCGGCACCGGTCTGGGGCTGAGCATCGTCAAGCACGTGGCCGCCGACCACGGCGGAACCGTCGAGCTGTGGTCCGCCCCGGGGCGCGGCTCCACCTTCACCCTCGTGCTGCCACGCCTGCCCGAGGGGGAGTCGGGCCACCACGAGCCCGCTGCGGGCGGGTCGGGCGAGGCGGGAGCTGCCGACGACGCAGCCGATCAGCTCCCGAGGAGCGCGTCGTGAGCCCGATGGAGTCCTCCGCCGCTGCGGCCACGCCATCGGCCGCATCAGCGCTCGGCCCGACCCGGATCCTCCTGGTCGAGGACGAGGAGAACTTCCGTGACCCCCTGGCCTTCAGTCTGCGGCGCGACGGCTTCGAGGTGATCGAGGCCGAGGACGGCCAGCGCGCCGTCGAGATCTTCGAGACCTCCCGGCGTCCCGGCGGCGTCGGCCCCATCGATCTGGTCCTGCTGGACCTCATGCTGCCGCGCCTGGACGGGACCGAGGTGTGCACCCGTATCCGCCGGTCCTCCTCCGTGCCGGTCATCATGCTCAGCGCCAAGGACACCGAGCTGGACAAGATCGTCGGCCTGGAGATCGGCGCCGACGACTACGTCACCAAGCCCTACTCCTACCGAGAGCTCCTGGCCCGTCTCAAGGCCGTCCTGCGGCGTAGCCGAGTGGTGCCCGACGAGCCCGAACAGGTCCTGGCCGCCGGCCGGGTGCGGATGGACGTGGAGCGGCACGAGGTGCTGGTCGACGGCGAGGCGGTGGCCATGCCGCTGCGGGAGTTCGAGCTCCTGGAGCTATTTCTCCGACACCCCGGTCGCGTTCTCACCCGTGGTCAGATCATTGAGCGCCTCTGGGGACCCGATTACGAGGGCGACACCAAAACCCTGGACGTTCATGTCAAACGACTGCGGGGAAGGATTGAGGCGGATGCCTCCAAACCCGTTCTCATCACCACGGTCAGGGGTCTTGGCTATCGTCTCGACAACGGAACGGATCACTGAGCCTCCATCTGGCGACACACATTCCCTCTCTCGGCGCGAGTCGGGAGCGCCGTGACCCCTGTGAGATACGTCCCCGATCTTTTCGCGGAATGACCTGATAAACTAGAGGCCCGCAAACCAGTATGGAGAGCCATCCTTATGACTTATGAAGTAGGCGAGACTGTCGTCTACCCGCACCACGGGGCCGCCCGAATCATTGATATTCGGCAGCGCAAGGTACGCGGTGAGGAGAAGACGTATCTGCAGCTCGAGGTGGCCCAGGGCGACCTGACGATCTTGGTTCCCGCCGAAAGCGTCGAGCTCATCGGTGTGCGTGACGTCGTCGATGAGACCGGCCTGGAAAAGGTATTCGAGGTGCTGCGGGCGCCGTTGACCGAGGAACCCACGAACTGGTCGCGTCGATTCAAAGCCAACCAGGAGAAGATCGCCTCCGGAGACGTCATCAAGGTCGCTGAGGTCGTACGGGACCTCTCCCGCCGTGACACGGACCGGGGTCTGTCCGCCGGTGAGAAGCGCATGCTCGCCAAGGCTCGTCAGATCCTCGTCTCCGAGCTGGCCCTGGCGCAGAAGACGCCCGAGGATGAGGCCGAGTCCCGCCTTGACGAGGTCCTCGCCTCCTGAACCGCGCAGAGCCGGCGCTGAGCCGGCGGCGCACGCGGTAGCGTCCTGCCCGTGAGCAGTACTCCGTCATCTCAGCCGTCCGCCCCGCCCGAGTCCGCTCCGGGTGGGGCGGTCGCCGTTCTCACGGCAGCGGGTTCCGGCTCCCGCCTAGGAGCCGACGTCCCCAAGGCCCTCGTCCCGGTCGGTGGGATCAGTCTTCTGCGGCGGGCGGCGGCCGGCCTTATCGCCTCCGGGCTCGTCCGCCACGTCGTTGTCACCGCCCCTGTCGACGGTGTCGAACGCTTCCGTGCCGAGCTGGGGGGCCTGCTCGACAGCCTGCCGGGCGAGGGGACGGGGATCGAGGTCGTCGCCGGCTCTCCGCACTCCAGGCAGGCATCGGTGGCCCTGGGACTGGCGGCGGCCCTGGCCGCGGTGCCGCAGGCCGACGTCGTCGTCGTCCATGACGCGGCCCGGGCACTGACGCCACCGGAGGTGACCTGCCGCGTCATCGCCGCGGTGCGCGCCGGGCACAAGGCCGTGGTCCCGGCACTGCCCGTGACCGACACCGTCAAGGAGGTCGGGGTCAGTGCGGCCGGCCAGCCCGAGCCCGTCGTCGCCACCCCCCGACGCACTCGGCTCCGGGCGGTCCAGACCCCGCAGGGCTTCGAGACCGGCACCCTGGAGGCGGCCCATCGTGCTGGGGCCGGGCGGGCGGAGGACGAGGCGCTCGCCGCCTCCGACGACGCCGGTCTGGTCGAGGCCTGTGGCGGCAGCGTCGTCGTCGTCGCCGGGGACGAGCGCGCCATGAAGGTGACGACGCCGATGGACCTGGCTCTGGCCGAGCTGCTGCTGGAGCGGTAGCCCCCGTAAAGAGACGAGCCCGCTCTCCTGAGAATGGGGAGAACTGACGATCAGGTCGGTTGCCCGGTCGGTTCCGTGACAAGCACGGATGGTTCTATCGTCTCTCCCATGAGCTCGACAGTGACGCCTGCTCCGACGCAGGCCGGCTCCCGCACCCGCCTCCTGTCCTGGCCCGTCATCGCCTGGGGCCTGTGGGACTGGGGATCGGCGGCCTTCAACGCGGTCATCACCACCTTCGTCTTCACCGTCTACCTTGTCAGCGACTCCTTCGGGCCCAAGGCGGACAACGAGTCGGCGCTGTCGATGGGGCTGGCGATCGCCGGGCTGTTCATCGCCCTGCTGGCTCCGGTGACCGGGCAGCGCTCGGACAGGGCCGGGCGGACGGTCTTCTGGCTCGGGGGCTACACGGCGGTGGTGGTCGCGGTCTCGGCGGCCCTGTTCCTCGTAAGACCGGCGCCCGGCTACCTGTGGCTCGGCATCGTCCTGCTGGGGGTCGGCAACATCTTCTTCGAGCTCGCCTCGGTCAACTACAACGCCATCCTCAACCACCTGGCCTCCAAGGACCGGATCGGCGCCGTCAGCGGCCTGGGGTGGGGGATGGGCTACCTCGGTGGCATCGTCCTGCTGCTCATCCTCTACGTCGCCCTGGTGGGGCCCAGTCCGCTCATCTCCTTCCCCGCCGGGAGCGGCATGGGGGTGCGCATCGCCATGCTCGTGTCGGCGGCCTGGTTCGGCCTGTCGGCGCTTCCCGTCCTCATCAACCGCTCTCGCAGCTCCGGGCGCTCTCACACGGAGGACGACGCTGAGGTGGGCGAGGGCATGTCCTCTGCTGAGCCGGGGCGGGACCGGGCCGGTATGGAGGTCGAGCCCGACGAGGCCGTCTCCCACAGCGTGGAGCGCAAGGAGTCGATCCTGACCTCCTACAAGCTGCTGTGGCGTACCCTGCTCCAGCTGCACCACTTCCAGCCGCGGCTGCTGTGGTTCCTGCTCGCCGCCGCCGTCTTCAGGGACGGCCTGGCCGGGGTCTTCACCTACGGCGGCATCATCGCCCAGAACACCTTCGGCTTCTCGTCGGGTGACGTCATCCTCTTCGCCATCGTCGCCAACATCGTGGCCGGCGTCGCCACCATCGGGGTCGGGCGGCTCGATGACCGCTTCGGTCCGCGCAACGTCATCATGGCCAGCCTCGGCATCCTGGTGGTGGCCGGAGTGCTGGTGTTCCTCCTGCACTCCGCCGGGACGGCCGCCTTCTGGGTGCTGGGCCTGCTCCTGTCGGCCTGTGTGGGGCCGGCGCAGTCAGCCGCCCGCTCCTTCCTGGCCCGCCTCATCCCCGAGGGGCAGGAAGGCGAGATCTTCGGTCTCTACGCCACCACAGGGCGGGCGGTGTCCTTCATGGCGCCCATGATGTACGGCGTCTTCATCCACCTGGGCACACGCGTCGTCGGACCGGGGGCCAGCTACTGGGGGATCCTCGGGATCGTCGCCGTGCTGGCCACCGGCCTGCTTCTCATGCTGCGCGTGGGCGACCCCGTCGCCGACGAGGAGCCGGCCGCGTAGACGGCGGCCGCATAGCCGGCTCAGGTCAGTGAGGCCGGCCCGGGGCGGGAACGGGCGGCGTCGATCAGGAGGATGCCTCGCGGGCCTCGCGCTCGACGCGCATGCGCTCGAGGTCCTCCGGCGTGAGCGGCCCCTGGGTGGTGCCCGGCGTGCCGTCCTGCCGGGTCCAGCTCACAGCGAGCCCCTCCTTGGCTCCGAAACGGGCCAGGTGGATGCCGGTGACCTGCTCGAGGCGCTCGAGGTGCTCGTTGTCGGCGGCCAGATCGAGCTGGAGGACGCCGTCGTGGCACGAGATCGCCACGACGCCGGTGACTGCTCCCTCGCGATCGAAGGTCAGGGAGCCGGTCTCGGTGTCCTCGTCCCACGCGGTGGTGATCTTGCGACCCATGTGGCCGGCCAGCTGCTTGCCGTACCGGGCGGGACGGTCCGTGGTCACGCGGGCGGTGGACTGGCATGAGAGGTGTGGCTGTGCTGAGCTGGTCATGCCCTTATCCTGACGCGCTTCTTCATCCACGGCATCCATGACCTCGCCGACATTGCGTAAAAAGGACTCGGCCCGCGGTTCGGATGTCCGAACCGCGG
>NZ_GL882539.1:59123-152049 GCF_000195595.1 Actinomyces sp. oral taxon 170 str. F0386 | reverse complement strand
AAGCCTCGCGAGGTTCCACCTGCAACCCGGGGTCCCATGCACCCGAGGAGGAGGTTCCTCCTTCGCCAGAGCGACTGCGCCAGGCTCCCTATGACCCGACACCGTCTCAGAGATGCGGCCTGTCACTGGGCTCCCCAACCCTCGAGACCGTCTCTGTCCGGCGGTGCCCACTATGTAACGCCATCACCCTGTGAAGAGGAGGGGCAGGATCCTGGGAAAAATCTGGGAAATTCTCTTCTGGGTCGGTTCCCTGAGCCAAGCGTTTTCCCGGACGGGATGGACGCTCATCATCGCTCAGGAGGTGGAGGAGAAGGCGGACGGCTGTTCCTACGGGCCCGCCTCACGGCCGTTGTGACGGGCAAGCCGTAGAAGGAGGCTGTAGCGCTCACTGATCTCCTCGTGCGAGACGGTGACGCCGTCGAGGCTCCAGGAGAGCAGGTGCGCGAGGCTGAACCGAGGGGCGCATCGTGAGCAGGAGACGGGCGAGGCCGGGCGGCGCATCCGATCGACCTCGTGTCCCGCCGGGCACCTGCCCACCCAGCGTCCCCGCAGCCTCGGCGCCTGAGCGTCCACGAGCCGTCGGCCCGTGGCTCCCAGACGGGTCGCCTCCGCGGCCCAGACGGCGTCGTGCCCGTGGTGGGGGCCCACGCGGGCGTGGGCGATCTCGTGCAGGACCGTCTCGCGCACCTGCGCCTCGTCGTACAGGTTCATGAGGTGGCGACTGAGGGTGAGTCGGCGTCGGGCGTGGTCCGTCTGACCCGCCCGGCGACGCGCCCGGTCGAAGGCCAGCTCCCAGTCTCCGACGTCGGCCTCCTCCATGAGAGTGCGCGCCAGGCTCAGGACGTCGGGAAGGTTCACGGCCCCACAGTATGCGCCGAAGGCCTCACCTGGTCGGTATCGGCGGCCGGTTGAGGCGATGGCGGTGCCGCCGGGGGCGTCACCGGTTGTTCCGAGAACTCCTGGCTCCACGGGAGCGGTGCGTGCGCTCGTTGTATGACACGATGATGCCGATGTCCCACCATCCCTCCAACCGACGCTCGCGGGCCCGCCGAAGCGCCGGCGGTTCCGTCTCGTCCCAGCCGGCCCGTGCCTCGCAGCGCGCCCGCCCGGCGGCGCAGCGGGGCGGTGAGCGCTCCCGCGACGGCGGTCTGCACCATCCCGGACGCGGCCAGGGCCACCGGAGAGGTGGCAGGCGCCCGAACCGCCCGAGTGCCAGCGTCAGGCGCACGAGGCGGGATGGGAGGGGGACCATCCTGTCCTTCCTGCGCAGCCCGATCGGGGTCGTTCTCGGAGCCTTCCTCGTCACGCTCCTGGTGGGCCTCATCGCCTTGCGAGCCGCCGGCTCCGCGCTCAGTGGACTCGGTCTGGGACTGCGGCAGGCCTCTCAAGGGGCCACGAGCTCTGCGCCGGCCCCGTTGGCACCCGATGCGAGCGGGTTCGATGCGGCCCGCATCGTCGACGACGAGGTCTTCTACAACGCTGACGCGATGACGCGCGAGGAGATTGCCTCCTTTCTTGAGAGGGTCAACGCCGGCTGCCAGCCGGGCAGTGACGGCACCGAGTGCCTGGCCAGCGCCACCTTCTCCACGCAGGCCCGCGAGGCCACGACCTTCTGCCCCGGAGGCATCGAGGCCGCCTCCGGTCTCAGTGCGGCCGACGTCGTCTGGCGGGTCTCCCAGGCCTGCGACATCAATCCGCAGGTGCTCCTCGTCCTCATCCACAAGGAGCAGGGGCTGCTGACCGCCTCCGGCCGGACCCTGAGCGCCCGCGACTACGAGGCCGCCGCCGGGTACGCCTGTCCCGATCACGGAGCCTGCGACCCTCAGTGGGCCGGCTTCTCCTCCCAGCTCTACGGGGCAGCCTCCCAGTTCCAGCGATACCGCCTCAACCCGGGGAGCTACGACGTGGTGGCGCAGCGGCCGACGCAGATCGCCTACTCGCCGGACGCACAGTGCGGCAGTGGTGAGCTCACGGTGACGAACCAGGCGACGGCGGGCCTGTACAACTACACGCCCTTCCAGCCCAACGAGGCGGTCGTGAGCGGTGGGGACCAGTGCACCTCGTGGGGGAACTGGAACTTCTACGGCTACTTCAAGACGCTCTTCGGAAGTCCGACGTCGGACTAGCGGCTGGTGGTGATGTGTATGAAACGCCGTCGTTTCAAGGAATGTGGGGTACTGTAGTGCTGCGGCGAGAACGTCGTGACCATATCGTCATCAAGCGTCATCATTTAGATGCGTTATTTCCAGCCTTCTCTCAGACAGCGTCGGCAGAGTCATAGTCACCGCTGAACGATGGCGACCGCGAGGTACTGGGGAGTACCGCTGACCGGTCACCACCGAGTCCGGACCACAGCCAAGGGAATGTGTTCGGGCGTTTCAGTGAAGGAGGACCCGCTGCCGAATGGGAACCGGTAAGCGACCTCGTTGCGAAGGGCCCGGCCCGGTGGTTCAACCGGGGCGGGCCTTCGCAGTGCCTGGGCGTGGGGCCATCCGGTCCGCGCCCAGGCGCTTTTACGGGGGCTGCACGGCCGGCATGACATGATGCGAGCATGACGTTGCCACCGGTACTGGCGACCACCTGGGTCGTCATCGAGTACCTCATCAAGATCGCCGCGCTGGGCACGGTTCCGGAGAACCGTCGCCCGTCGTCGTCGACCGCGTGGCTGCTGCTCATCTTCCTGCTGCCGCTGGTAGGGCTCCCGCTCTACCTGCTCATCGGCAGCCCCTGGGTTCACGGCGCCCGTCGTCGTCAGCAGCACACCGTCAACGAGATCACCCTCGACTACACCCGTGCCATGCCCGACCTGCCCAAGGGTGCGCAGCCCTCGACCTACCTGGCCGGGGCGCTGCGAATGAACCGCCGGCTCACTGGGCTGCCCTGCGTCAGCGGCGAGGTGGTGGCCGTCCACGCCGAGCCCCGCACCACCTATGAGGCCATGGCCCGCGCCGTCGACGCCGCCACCGACCACGTCCACGTCGAGTTCTACATCATGAGCTGGGACGAGGTCACCGATGTCTTCTTCTCCTCCCTGGAGCGCGCGGTGGCCCGCGGGGTCACGGTGCGCCTTCTGCTGGACCACCTGGGCAGCCGCAAGTACCCCGGCTGGAAGCAGTTCTGCCAGCGCATGACCGACGCCGGGATCCGTTGGCGGCTCATGATGCCGTTGCTGCCGCTCAAGCGCCGGTGGCGCCGTCCGGACCTGCGCAACCACCGCAAGATCCTCGTCATCGACGGCGAGAAGGCCTTCGTCGGCAGCCACAACGTCATCGACCCCACCTACCGGACCCGACGCAACATGCGGGCTGGGCGCCGCTGGGAGGACCTGTCGATCGAGGTCACCGGGGAGATCGTCCTGGAGGCCCAGGCCGTCTTCGCCATGGACTGGTACTTCGAGGCCGGCGAGCAGCTCGAGGCCTTCGACCTGGCCCTGGGAACGCCCGTGGAGACCCTGCCGGAGATGGCGGGGCTCCCGGGTGTCCTGGTGGGGACCCCGGCCCCGCGGCCGGGGCGGCCCGACGCCGTTGTCAACGCCATGCAGCTCGTGCCCTCCGGGCCCGGCTACCCCACCGAGCCGAACCTGCGGATGTTCCTGGCGCTCATCAACGGGGCCAAGCGGCGTGTGTCCATCACCAGCCCCTACTTCATTCCCGACGAGGCGCTGCTGTCGGCCATGACGTCGGCCGCCTACCGGGGGGTGGAGGTCGAGCTGTTCGTGGGCAAGGAGTCCGATCAGTTCATCGTCAGCCACGCCCAGCGCTCCTACTACTCGGCGCTCCTGGCCGCCGGGGTGCGGATCTACCTCTACCCCTCGCCGACGGTCCTGCACTCGAAGTACATGACGGTCGACGACGAGGTCGGGGTCATCGGCTCCTCCAACATGGACTTCCGCTCCTTCGCCCTCAACTACGAGGTCATGCTGCTGGCCTTCGGCGGGGACCTCGACGACCTGCTGCGCATCAACGATGCCGACTACCGGGAGATCTGCACCGAGCTGACGGCCGAGGCCTGGGCCACCGAGCCCTGGTACAACCGCTACGTGGACAACGTCTGCCGTCTCATGTCCGCCGTGCTGTAGAAACAGCCGGGCGGATCAGCAAGCCCCGACGTCGTCGGCCCCCGCAACGGAGAGGTGCGGGGGCCGACTGTGTGGAACCGGAGAAAGCGTTCGTGAGATGCCTGAGACGGAGAGACGGAGAAAGCAGGCGTCGCAGTGATCGTTTCCTCTATGGCTCCAGGTTAGCCGCGCCGGACATCGGTGTAATCGTCCAGGTGGGCGAACGGGCCGCCAGCTCATCTCCTCCTGAGGGAGGAGACATCGTCCGTCGGGATGACGCCTCATGGTGTGCCCGCGAGGGGCGTGAGGCGAGTCGTCCGTGGGGATCAGGCGATCTGGGCGCAGAGCTTGGTGATGCGCTGGAGGCTCACCTTGCGGCTCGTGCCCAGGGTCTGGGCGAACAGGCTCACGCCCAGCTCCTCCACCATCCAACGGGCCTCCTCCAGCGCGGCCTCGCGCTGCGGGTCGGCCGGCAGTGAAGCCGTCTTGGCACGGGTCCTGTCCACCACCTCCTGGGCCTGGGAGACCTGGAAGGCCAGGGCCGCGTCCTGAGAGGCACCCGACGGCGAGGAGGACGCCTTCTCCACCCGCATCACCAGGGCCCTCAGGTAGCGCTCCAGATGCGCCAGGTACTCCGGCGGGGTGGCGGCGATGAAGCCATCAGGGACCAGGACAGCCGCGTGCTCGCGCACCTCCTGGAGCGTGCCCAGCAAGGTGAGCGAGGTGTGCTCGCCCACCACCCGGTCCACCTCCCGGGAAGCCTTGAGCGCCGCTGCCGCATTCCGAGCCACCCGGTGGACCTCGTCCTCGAGCTCGTCGCGCATGAGGCCGACCAGGGACTCGAAGACCTCGCGCCTGCGCACCTCGGCCACTGGCGTGCCGGGCTCCGAGGTCGCCCAGTGCCCGGCCACGATCCGTGCGGCGGCTACCTGCATGTCCTCCACCAGCGCCTCGGTGCTCCGGTAGGGGCTGGCCGCCAGGACGAGTGACTCCTTCGCGCTCCACCGGCTCGTCACCCGGGCCGTCGGCAGTGCCGTGCGCGCCAGGGCCAGCGCCGTGACCCCGGCGCCGTGAGCGCTCACCTGGGCGACGGCGTCGGGCAGGATCCGCAGGTCCGCGCTCCTGGGCGAGGCCGCCACCAGGGCCGGGTAGCCGCGCACCACCAGGCCGGCCCGGCCCGCAGTCTCCACCGAGGCCGGGATCGTCGAGCCATCCGGGTCTCCGAGACCGGGCACGCCACTGGGCCAGTCGCTCAGACCCTGACGCTCCTCCAGACCGGCGCCGGCTCCTGTGGTCCCAGTGGCCTCAGCAGCGCCGTCGGACCGCTGGACGGCGGCCGCTTGCCCGCCCTTCTTCCTACGCCCCTTACGGCTGGTCCTCTTGCCGGACCCCTGCGAGCCCTGACGCTCCTGGGCCTCGGCCATCGCCTGCGCCAGCGCGCCGCGCACCGCCGAGCGCACGGCCGCCTCCGTCTTGCCCGACAGCCGCTGCTGGAGCGAGACCAGGTCCCGGCTGCGGTCGATGACCCGGCCCCGGGCATCCAGGGCCGCGAAGGCCATCGCCAGGTGATCCGGAAGCCGCTCGGCGGCCTCGGCCCAGTCGGCCTCCGTGATCTCCACGCCCTTGAGCCGGGACACCACCCGGCTGAAGGCCTCCTCGAAGGGGACGTCCGGGCAGCTCGCGCCGGGCGGCGTCGGGAACTCCTGCTCGATCTGGGCCCGCACCTGAGCACCCACGTCCGGGGCCGGCACCAGCTGGCGGCGCACCCGCTTGGGCAGCGCCCGGATCGTGGCCACGCACAGCTCGGCCCGCATCCCCGGCACCAGCCAGTCGAAGCCCTCCGGGCTCAGGCGCCCCAGCACCTCCACCGGCACCTGGACGCTGACCCCGTCCTCGGTGTGGCCCGGCTCGAAGACGTAGTCCAGCCCCAGGGTGAGGTCCCCCTGCACCCACGTGTCCGGGAAGCCGCTCGCGTCATCGCCGCTTGGCAGCAGCAGCTCGCGGGTGAAGTCCAGCAGGTCCGGGGTGGCGCGCCGCTGATCCTTCCACCAGGCGTCGAAGGCCGCCGCCGAGGTGACCTCCTCGGGGACGCGGTCGTCGTAGAAGTCGAACAGGGCGGTGTCGTCGGCCAGCAGGCCGTGCTCGCGCCGACGCCGCTCCACGTCCTGAAGCTCCTCGACCAGGGCCCGGTTGCGCTCCACGAAACCGTGCCGGGCGTGCCATCCGCCCTCCACCAGACCCGAGCGGATGAACATCTCCCGGGCGACCTGGCGGGCCGAGTCCGTCCCCACGCTCGCCAGCGTCGCCGGCCGGTCCGCCACCAGGGTCATCCCGTAGAGCAGCACCTTCTCGTGGACCATCGCCGCCCCCTGACGGGTCGACCAGTAGGGCTCTCCGAAGACGCGACGGGTCAGGCCCGCCCGGTCCGCCACCTGCTCGATCCACCGGGAGTCTACCTTGGCCACCGTGCGGGCGAAGAGCCGGGAGGTCTCCACCAGCTCGGCGGTCATCACCCAGTCATAGGTCTTGCGGCGCAGACCCGAGCCCGGCCAGATCGTGAAGCGCGTCCCGCGTGCGCCGGCGTACTCCCGACGACGCTCGTCCCAGTTGCCCACGTTGGACAGCAGACCCACCAGCAGCGAACGGTGGATCGCGTCGGCGTCGGGCGTGTCCGCACTGCGCCCCAGGGCCACGACGGCGGCGGCCACGCCCCCGTTGGCGATCTGGGCGGCGTGGCTGCCCGGCTCCAGGGCCTCGGTGGCCGCTCGGATCGAGCGGGCCGTCGGCAGCTCCACCGGGGCTGCGTCCAGACCGAGGGGACGGGCCAGCTGGCGCAGCTGGGTGTGGACGTCCTGCCACTCGCGCACCCGCAGGTAGTGCAGGAACTCGGCGCGGCACATGCGCCGGAACGCCGAGCCGGACAGCTCGCGGCTCTGCGTGCGCAGGTAGCGCCACAGGTTGAGGTACGTCAAGAAGTCGCTGGTCGGGTCGGCGAACCGCCGGTGCAGGGCGTCGGAGGCCTCCTGCTTATCCGCCGGGCGCTCGCGGACGTCCTGGATGGACAGGGCCGCCACGATGACCATGACCTCCCCGACGCAGCCCAGCTCTCCCGCCTCCAGGAGCATGCGTCCCAGGCGCGGGTCGATCGGCAGGCGCGCCAGGCGCCGCCCGATCTCAGTCAGACGCGGTCCCCGGCGGCCTTGTCCGGGGGCGTCGTTGGACCGGGCGGAGGCGGACCCGGCCGACTCGATCGCACCGATCTCCGTGAGCAGCTGCAGGCCGGAGCGGACCTGACGGGAGTCGGGGGCGTCCAGGAAGGGGAAGTCCTCCACCGCCCCCAGGCCCAGGGCCGCCATCTGCAGGATGACGCTGGCCAGCGAGGTGCGCAGGATCTCCGGCTCGGTGTACTCCGGGCGCGCCTCGAAGTCGGCCTGCGAGTAGAGGCGGATGGCGATGCCGTCGGCCACGCGCCCGCAGCGGCCCGCCCGCTGGTTGGCGCTGGCCCGGCTGACCGGCTCGATCGGCAGGCGCTGGACCTTGGTGCGGTTGGAGTAGCGGGAGATGCGCGCCAGGCCCGGGTCGATGACGTAGCGGATACCGGGAACCGTCAGGGAGGTCTCGGCCACGTTCGTGGCCAGGACGATGCGGCGCACCTGGTGGGCCTCGAAGACCCGGTGCTGCTCGGCGGCGCTCAGGCGCGAGTACAGGGGTACGACCTCGATGGCGCCCGGCGTGCGCGAGCGACCGTCGGGCGTGTAGCGCGTCCCCAGATGGTCGATGAGGGCCGCCTCGGTGTCGCGGATATCGCGCTCACCGGCCAGGAAGATGAGGATGTCGCCGCTGGGCTCGCCCAGGAGCTCGTCGACGGCGTCGAGGATCCCGGTCACCTGGTCCTTGGGATCCCCGGTCTCGGCGGCCGCGGAGCCGACCCGGCCCCGGCCCTTGCCGCGAGCGCCCTGGTTCCGGGGAGCGAGCGACGCGGAGCCGGCACTGGAGCGGACGGCCTCCCGGCGGGCCCGGGCCGCGGCGCGCACCGCCGGGTCGGGGGAGGTCAGGGCCTCCAGCTCGGCCTCGCTCAGCTCGCCGGGAGCCGCCGGGCCGGGCGCGGGGGTGGGCGAGCCGCCGGCCGGTGGATGACCGACGTCGTCGGAGGCGGGCTCGGCGTCGTCGGGAGCCAGCGGACGGTAGCGGACCTCGACGGGGTAGGTGCGCCCGGAGACCTCGATGACCGGGGACCGCACCGCGGTCGCCTCGCCGAGGGGCTGCCCTCGGTCACCGGTGAGCTCGCGGCCGAAGTGCTCGGCGAAGCGCTCGGAGTCGATGGTGGCCGAGGTGATGATGACCTTGAGGTCGGGACGCCGGGGCAGCAGGCGCGCCAGATATCCCAGGATGAAGTCGATGTTGAGGCTGCGCTCGTGGGCCTCGTCGACGATGATCGTGTCATAGCGGCGCAGCTGGGGGTCGGACTGGATCTCCGCCAGCAGGATGCCGTCGGTCATGAGCTTGACGAGGGTGTTCTCGCCGACCTCCTCGGTGAAGCGCACCTGGTAGCCGACGACGCCGTCGCGCCCGATCGGGGTGCCCAGCTCGGAGGCGATGCGCTCGGCCACGCTGCGCGCGGCGATGCGTCGCGGCTGGGTGTGGCCGATCATCCCGGTCACGCCCCGGCCCAGCTCCAGGCAGATCTTGGGCAGCTGGGTGGTCTTGCCGCTGCCGGTCTCGCCGGCGACGATGACGACCTGGTGGTCGTCGATGGCGGCGGCGATCTCCTCGCGGCGCGCCGAGACCGGCAGCTCCTCGGGGTAGACGATCGCCGGGACGGCCTCGGCGCGGGCGGCGAGCTGCTCGGGGGAGTAGCTCCTCCAGGTGTTCCGACGCCGGCCAGAGCCCCTGCCTGAGCGCCGACCCTGGCGGTTGCGGCCATCGCTGCGTGGGTTGTGCCGGCCCTGCTTGTCCGGCGCGCCACCGGTACCGCGTCCGCCCTGCTCACGAGGTCTCACCTCACGCTGGTCCTCACCCCGACCACTGCTGTGCCCGCCGGCCTGATCGCCGCTGTGACCCTGGTACCGATCCTCGCCCTGTTCCATAGGTGGCCCATTGTCCCCCATGGATGCGAGTTCGCTTGTCCGGGACGCCGGCCGTGCTGAGCTCCTCGGTTACGGAAACTGGCAGGAGGTCACCGGGGTCTGGTTGAGTGCGGACATGAGTCGACGTCAACAGCTTCTTCGGTGGGGTCCCGTCGCGGCCGTCGTCGCCCTGGCGCTGGTGAGCGTTCTGCCTCCGACGACGGTCTTCCCCTGTGCCCAGCTCATTGCGTTGCGCTCGCTGCTGGCGGTCGGCGCGGCGTTCCTGGGCCTTCTGCTCCTCACTGTCGTGATCCTGTGGCGTCGTCGGCGGCGTGGGCAGTTGTCTCGAATTGGGCCGGGAACCTGCCGGACGGGTCTGCGTACCGCAGTGGTGGGTCTGGTTCTTCTGCTGGTGGCGGGGGCTCATGGCGGCGTTCTGGTGGCCAGGGGGCTTCGACAGCGACCCGTCGACGCCGGCGCCGTGAGCGTCTTGAGCCTCAACACTGAGCGGGAGGGCGCCGACGTCGAGGCGGTTGCAGGGCTAGCGGATGCGGTGGGGGCCGACGTCCTCGTGCTGCCGGAGACCACTCAGCGCTACGGACGGCGGCTGGCCGAGGCCCTGACCGAGAAGAAGGGGAGCGGCGCGCAGCCCCCTGGCTTCGCCGTCTTCTCCGACACCGGCATGCCCTCCGACCTGGCTGAGCAGGGGATCGACCAGAACTCCGACCCGGCGTACTCCACGACCGTCCTCGTCGCCTCCCGACTGGGCGGCTACAGGCAGGTGGAGGAATCTGCCGGGGCCGGTTTCGGTACGGTCAGGCTGGAGCCGGAGAGCGGCGACGGTCCCGTCATCGTCGGTGCTCACACCTACCCGCCGCTTCCGGGGGCGATGACGTGGTGGAGGAGCTCGGTGGCCGACGTCGCATCCCTGTGCCGCCGGCCGCCCGCCGGGCTGATCGTTGCCGGGGACCTCAACGCCACCCGCGATCATGCCCCGCTGCGGAACCTGGGCGGCTGCACCAGTGCGGGGGAGCAAGCGGGCATCGGCGGCTTGGCCACCTGGCCCAGCAGCACGGGCACGACTCTGCTCGGCGCCACCATCGACCACGTCCTGGTCGACGGCGCGGTCTGGGAAGGAAAGGAGGGGAGGGTCGTCACCATTCCCGGTACTGACCACAGGGCCGTCGTCGTCCAGCTATCCGACCAATCGCAGCAGCCCACCGGTCATTGACCTCAGCGCAGTCGGCGGCGGGCCCACTCCAGGCTCAGACGGGCGACCTCCTCCTGGGCCTGGTCCAGGGACTCGGCGTGGACGTGAACCATCTGGCTGGAGTCGGGCAGCAGCGGGAAGCCCTCGGCCGTCGCCTCGGCGGTATCGGGTAGCTCGTTGGACAGCACCCCGTGCACCATGAGCACCGGCCAGGGCAGGTCCGCCAGGGTGCGCTCCGGATCCTGCATGGAGAAGTCCGCCAGCGTCTCCTTGGACAGGACGTTCCACTCACGCGAGTTGGGATTGTCGTCCACCAGGCGCGTCAGCCCGTGCTGGGCGAGCTCGTCGAGCTGCTCGGAGGAGAAGATCTCCTCCCACAGGATCGACTGCGGGCCCACGATGGCACCCACGAGCACGGCCGTGCGCACCTGCTCGGGGCGGGCCAGGAGCGCGGCCGTTGCCCCGAAGCCGTTGGCGTGGATCATCTGACGGGTGAAGCCCAGTCCCGCGAGCCAGCTGGAGGCCGCCCGCAGGTCCTCGGCCTCGCCCGCCAGGGTGATGACGTCGTCGTCGGACTCGCCCAGACCGGAGAAGTCCAGGCTGAGCGTGGCCAGGCCCGCCTCGCGGTAGCGGGCGCCGATCCGGTCCAGGCGGCCGTTCTGGCCGTGGCGGTCGGTGAGGAAGTCGTGCGCCAGCAGGACCACGCCCTCGGCCCGCGGCTGCCGGGGCTGGGAGTCGTCTGGCGTCGTGGAAACCTCCAGATCGATCGGAGCGGCCCCGGCGGGCAGGCTCAGGGTGCCAGCCAGGGTGATCCCGCGAGGGGTATCGATACGGACGTCGCTCATGGGGTCAACCTAAGACAGAAAATAGGGGCGGTCATGGGGATTGTCGGGGTAGTTGTCCCGATTGCGCTTCCAGCGTGACGGAAGCGCCGAAGCCGCAGGTCGCACTGCGGGCTGTGGATATCTACGAACCGTGAGGATTTCTCGGAGGTGGGGTGTGGGCGTGATAGATCGGGAGGGGGACGGGTGCGGTGAGAGGCTCGGGGGTGAGAGGAGGGTGCGCTATGACGACGGACGCCGCCCCGGATCGTCCGGGACGGCACCCGACGTCAAGGTCGCAGGAGGGGAGAGGCCGGCTGCTGCGGATGGGCTACTCGGGAAGCGGCACCGCACGGACCGTCTCGACGGCGCGGCGCACCAGGGCCTCGTCGGTGCGTTGGGGCTCGTCGGGGGTCATGCCCTCGCGCGGGCAGCGCATGTGGACCTCGCGCACACCCGTGGACTCCACCAGGTCGACCAGGCCGTCAGGGCGCACGGCCCCGGCTGCGACGACGATCGGTCCGCCGCTGGCCACCAGCCCGGCGATCACCGAGGCGCCGTCGGCCGCCGTCTGGGCCGCGCCGCTGGTCAGGACATAGCGAACGCCGAGCCCCTCCAGGTCCCCGTAGGCCTCGACCGTGTCACGGCAGTGGTCAAAGGCCCGGTGGAAGGTGACTGGGGCGCCGTTGGCCATGTCGACCAGCAGGCGCACCAGGCCGCGGTCGATCACTCCGTCCTCGGTCAGGGCGCCGACGACGAAGCCCAGGTCCACCGCGGGCGGCAGCTCCCCTCGCCCTCCTCCGGTGGCCTGGGGGCGGGTGAACTCGGCCATCTCCAGGGCCAGGGAGGCGATGCGTCGCACGTCGGCGATCATGGCCCGTCCCTCATCGGCGTCGTAGACGAAGGAGCCGCCTCGGGGACGGATGAGGACTCGCAGACCGAAGGGGGCGGCGGCCTCGGGCTTGTCCGCCCAGTGGGCGCCGGCCTGGGCGCGGCGCTGCTCCACCTGCTCGGCGGCGGCGAAGATCGCGGCCTCGATGGTCCCGATCGAGGGAGTGGTACCGGCGGCGGTGAGATTATCGCCCAGCTCGGCCCGGTCGGCCCCGGCGCGGGCGGAGATCCTCACACCCTCAACGTCCTCGACGCAGGTCTCCAGGACGACGTGGTCCGGTCGGCGCCAACTGGGGGTTGGGGCGGTGATTTCGTGCTGGCGCAGCGACGGTGCTGAGCCGGTGAGCCTCATTGCGTTCATGGGGCTGAGTCTGGCATGTCCGGACGATGATGAAAACCGAGTAGACGTCAGATGTCCTCGAGATCGTCGTAGGACTTGGGGTCCTCGATCGGCTCCAGGTGGGCCGAGATGCGCAGACTGGCGTCGGCGTCGACCAGCTCGTCAATGACCTGCTCGGTGAAGTCGTGCCCCTTCTTGACGCTCCAGGCCGCGGGAACCAGCACGTGCAGCTCCATGAACCGTCGGTTGCCCGCCTCGCGCACCCGCACCGCGTGAAAGTCGATCATGCCCACTTTGCGGTGGCGCGTCAGAACCTCCTCGACGCTCTGGAGCACCTCGGTGGAGGGGGCCATGTCCATGAGCCCGCCCACCGAGTCGCGGATGAGTGTGAAGCCGGTCCACATGATGTTGAGCCCGGCCCCCAGGGCGACGATGGCGTCGAGCACGGCGGAGTCGAAGACCGCCACCAGCGCCACCCCGACCAGCACCGCGGCGGAGGTGATGATGTCGGTGGCCAGGTGCTTGGCGTCGGCCACCAGGGTCATGGAGCGCTCGCGGCACCCGGCCCGGTAGAGCACCCACGCCACCGCGCCGTTGAGCAGCGAGGCGATGACCGAGACCGCCAGGCCCGCCCCCAGCTGCTCGGGCATCTGCGGGTCGATGAGGCGCCCGATGGCGGAGATGATGATGAAGGCGGCCGCCACGAAGATCATGACGCCCTCGACGACGGCGGAGAAGTACTCGGCCTTGGAGTGGCCGAACTGGTGGTCGGCGTCGGCCGGCCTGGCCGCGATCTTCAGGACGATGAGCGCCACGACGGCGGCGACGAGGTTGACCACCGACTCGGCGGCGTCGGAGAGCAGACCCACCGATCCGGTCAGCCAGGCCGCGGCCCCTTTGAGCGTGATCGTGCCCAGGGCGGCGCCGATGGAGAGCCAGGCGTAGCCGCTCAGGTCCTTGGGGGGTGCGTATCGTGAGGACACGGCCCGATCATCGCGTGGGCCGGTGCGCCTTGACCACCTGAGGTTTCGCATCGCCGCAATGCGCGAGCCACAGGGCGGGGTTGTCCGGCCGGCGAGCCGGGCGTGGGCTAGGGTGGCCGGTAACGGCGGCTGCTGGGCCGACACCGGGGTCGACGCCGGGGCGCAACCACCTCAGGAGTGAAAGGCGGTGGATCGGGGTGCTGGACGGCTCATCCCTCGCGCTTCACATGCCGGCGTCCCTCACAGACACCTTCCGGGTGCTGGATCTGTGCGGCGTCCTGCTCAACGGCATCTTGGGGGGCCTCATCGCCCGGCGCAAGAACTTCGACCTGGTGGGCTTCGTCGTCCTGGCCATGCTCACGGCCACCGCCGGCGGCATCCTGCGCGACGTCATGATCCAGGCCGGACCACCCTTCGCCCTGACCGACCCCTACTACCTCTACACCGCCTGCCTGGGTGCCACCGTGGCCTGGTTCGTGCCGCTGACCTCGCGTCCCACCCGGCGCCTGCTGGTCGTGGCCGACGCCGTCATCCTGGGCTGCTGGGCCGCCACCGGTGCGTCGAAGGCCCTCACCCACGGGCTCGGCGTCATGCCGGCACTCCTGCTGGGCTGCCTCACCGCGATCGGCGGCTCCATGATCCGCGACGTCGCGGTGGGGGAGACCCCGGCCGTCTTCGGGGGCAACAAGCTCTACGCGATCCCGGCGCTCATTGCTGCCGGCACCCAGGTCCTGGCCGTCAAGGCGGGGGTGGCCGACGCACACGCCATGCTCGTGTCCACCGCCGTCGGGGCGGGCCTGTGCGTGCTGGCCTACTGCCGGTCCTGGCAGCTGCCGGTCATCGCCGACCGGGAGAGGCGCCGGGCCGGGCGGCGCAGCGGCTCAGGAGCTCTGGTCGGCTGGCGCCGGGCTCTCATGATGGGGCCGCTCAAGACCCCCGCCTGGCGCGGCCGCGGCGGGCGGGGACCAGACGGGGGCACGCCGTCGGAGCGGTCCGACCGTGGTTAGACGCTGCGTCAGCGGCCTCAGCCGGCCTCGCTGACCGGTCGCACGCTGGCCTCGCCGGCGTCGACGGGCTGGGACTGGCCGCTGCTCTTGGCCGACGGCGTCCCGAAGAGCCGCTCCTTGACGGCGTCGGCGACCTTCTCGGTGACGGCCTCGCCCTGGGTGCGCACGGCCTGCTTGACATGGCTGGAGGCGGCGTCGACCCGGGTGCGCACGAAGGGCTGCTCAGCGACCCGGGATGCGGCAGTCTTGATGCGCTCGTACTGGGCACGCCCCGCGCGGGTCCCAAGCACGTATCCCGCGCCGAGTCCGAGGATGAAGGGGATCTTGCCGGCCATATCTGTCTCCTGAGCCTGAGGGAAGCACTGGTTGATGAGTCATCACCATACCGGCCGCGAACCGGCGCGGCCGCCGTGAGGGCTGCCCGACGGCGGCCTGATCGCCCACAGCGTCACGCGGGTGGGTCACCGAGGGCCCGCTGTGGAGCCCCGTGGGCCCCTGGCATCACATGGCCGCCGGCGAGGAGCCGTCAGCGGCCTCGGCGGAGGTCCCGCCGCCGGTGACGTGGGCGCCGGGCTGGGAGCTGACGAGGCCGTCGGGCGAGACGGTGGTGATGTAGGAGCGCCCGCCCAGGACCACGCCGAGCGCCACCAGCAGGCCGGTGCCCATGAGGGTCGCCACCTGCAGGACGTTGAGGTCGGCCAGGATCGCGTGACGGCGCAGCGAGGCGGCGGTCGAGCGGGTCGTCGGGGCGGTCGCGGACGTGGTCGAGGAGTCCTCGGAGAGGCTCGTGACGTTCGTGGAGAAGGGGGACATGTGCTGCCTCCTGATCGATGGGGACGGGAACGGGGTGCGTGCCCCAGGTGGAGACCAGGTAACTGTCGGGACCTGTCGGCGTCGTACGGTGAACCTGTGGTGTCCCTGTGAAGGAGTGGAGGCGGTGAGCGAGCCGCATGCTGCCGGGGATCGACCGGGGCGGCACCTGCGGCGTGAGACATGCCGCATCGCTGGTTCTGCTCAAGGCCGTCATGTCCTCGGATGCGTCCCTGACCGCGCGGTGTCGCGGATTGTGGGGTATCAGGTGACACGGAGGGCGCGAAGGATCCTCTCGGTGGCCGTCCGAGGCTCTCAGCGGCGCGGCGAGGCCTCCAGCAGCTCGCGGGGCAGGAGTCGGGCCAGTTCGTAGCCGTCGGCGCCGACGACGACGGGCACGTCCGCCTCGGCCAGGGTGCGGGCCTCGGGCCCGATCCCCATGGGGTGCGCGGTCAGCCCTCCGGCAAGCACCTGCTGGGTGGCGGTCAGGCGGCGGATGGCGACGGCGGCGATCCGGTCGGCGTGGTGGCGGGCGGCCTCGCCGTAGATGTGCGGGTCGTGCTGGCCGTCGTCGCCGAAGAGGATCCAGGTGACCTGGGGCAGGTCGATCATGAGGCGGCGCAGCTCGGTGCGCTTGTGCTCGATGCCCGAGCGGAACCAGCCGGTGTTGGTCGGCCCCCAGTCGGTCATGAGCGCCGGTCCCGAGGGGAATCCGTGGCGGGAGAGGAAGGAGCGCAGGGTGGGCACCACGTTCCACGCTCCGGTGGACAGGTACATCATCGGGGTGCCCGGGTGGGCGGTCTGGATGCGCGAGTAGAGCTCGGCCATCCCGGGGACGGGCTCTCGCGCCGAGGAGTACTTGACGAGCTGGTTCCAGGCCGCCACGAGCACGCGGGGCACGTGCGTGATCATGGCCGTGTCGTCGATGTCGGAGATGATGCCCAGACGCGGGCCCTCGGGGATGATGAGGACCTTGGCGGCGACGGCATGCGCCCCCATCGCCTCGATCCTGGCCTCGTGCCAGCCCGGTTCCAGCCCGTGATCGCGCACGACGACGTCGATGTAGCCGCTGCGGTCGGCCCTGGTGCGCACGCTGGCCCGGCCCACATGAACGGTCACCGGCAGAAAGGCCACCGGCACCTCGATGAACAGACGCCATCCGCGCTGGGCGTCGAGCAGGCTGGTCAGGGCGAAGTCGCGGGCCTGAGCGGGGCTGACGGGCAGGGAGGCCGGCAGGGAGCGGAACAGCGGCCCCTCTGCCGGGGCGTCCTGGGGACGCATCACCATGCGGGCCAGGACCCGGGCCATGGAGGTGGGCCGGGAGGACTCAGGGGAGTCGGAGGAGGCGGTTCGGGACGCAGGGGTGGCACTCAGGCGGCCGCCGGCCCTGGTTCGCTGCTCGGCCGGGCGGCGGCGCTGCTCCGACGTCGGCCCCGGCGGGACCGACGGGCCCGACTCTGCCGGTGCACTAGTGCCGTAGCCGTCGTAGGGAATGACGCGGGGACGCCAGCCCTGCCGCTTGAGGACGGGGACGGAGTCGCGGTGGAACTGGTCCTCGACGGCGCGGGCGATGTCGGAGAGGGGCATCCCTCGATCCTAGATGACGGGCCTCATCGAGAGGGGGCGATGCGAGGGCAGGTTCTGGGCGCGCTGGTGGCGAGATCTCAACGGCGCAAGGCCGCCAGGCGTCGGCCGGAGGCCCACCACAGGGCGAGTCCGCAGCCCAGGGCCCACCAGGTGTAGCTCGAGCCGACGACCTTGGCCCAGGCGGGCCAGTTCTGCTCGACGTGGTTCTGCTCGGGGAACCACCACTGCATCGCCAGGAAGAAGACGAGGACTCCGGCGACCCCGGCGACCCCGAGCGCGATGGAGCGCCAGCGCCAGGTGGCCGCCCCCACCGACATGAGCGCGGGCAGGCACCACACCCAATGATGCGACCAGGAGATGGGGGAGATGAGCAGGCCCAGCACCATGACGACGCTGACCTGGAGAGCCAGGACCAGACCGGCCTCGCCAGCGTCGTCGGCCGTGTCGCCGGTGCCCCGCAACCGGTCCAGCCGGCGGCACAGGAACCAGGCGGCGAGCACCGTCAGCAGTGAGCAGGCCGCCCACACCGGGTTCCAGGACGACTCCGGCAGCGCCCGGGCGATGGCGCCCTTGAGGTTCTGGTTGCCCGAGTAGTCGGCGAAACCGGCGCGCCCCGGGTCCCACATGGCCCAGGTGAAGAACTGCCAGGTCTCGGCAGGAGCCGCCAGGGCGGCCAGGCCGGTCAGCCCGACGGCGCTGCCCGCCATCGTGGTGGCCGCCCGCCACTCGCGGCGCGCCAGGAGCACGAGAATCGCGACCGCCGGCGTCAGCTTGATCGCGGCGGCCAGGCCGGACAGTGCCCCGCGCCACCGTGAGCCGCCGGGAACCGCCAGCAGGTCGACGGCGACCAGTGCCATGAGAATGGCGTTGACCTGCGCGTACTCCATGGTCTTGGGAAAGGGCTCGAGGACGACCGTCCCCACCAGCGCGATCCAGGGGGCCAGCCCGTGCGCCAGCCGGCGCCCGACCCCCAGGCCCCTGAGGACCGCGTGCGCTGTGACGGCGGCACACAGTGGGGTGGCCACCACGAGGAGCACGGTGACCGCCCGGTACGACATCCAGGTCAGAGGGGTGATGACCCAGGCCGCCAGAGGCGTGTAGGTGAAGGGCCACAGGGACTTGGCAGGCCAGGCGTACCAGTGGTAGAGGTCTCCGCCGTCGAGCCACTGACGGACCGCCTCGTAGTAGACGAAGGAGTCCAGCTTGAAGGCCCATTCATCATGCTCGTCCACCAGGGAGAGGTAGGCGGGAACCATGAGTGCCAGCCATCCGAGGATGGTGACGGACGGTGCCATGACGGCGGAGCGCACGGCCGCGGTCAGGCGTGAGAACTGGGGGGCGGGCTCACTGCCTGCGAGGTGCCCGCCGTCCTCGGTGTCGGTGTCCGGACTGGTGGGGAGGGGCTCGTTGCGTGGGTCGTCTGCTAGCGGCATCGTGCAGAGTGTAGAAGAGTCGCAGAGGCTCCTGGGAGCCGGGTCCGCCGTGAGGTGCGCTCGCGGGCGGGTGGGCGCCGTGTCCGCCGCGGTCGGGGCGTGCCGGTCGGGGTGTGCCGGACGGGGCCGCGCACGGACCTGGACCTCCAGTGGGTGCGGGGCTCGGGGAGGCGTCAGTGGGCGGCCAGAGGCCGGGTCGTCCGTGCGAGCCTGAGGGCGGGCAGTCCCACGGTTCCGGCCACGACGGCGGTCCAGGCGAAACCGGCCACTGCCAGGTACGCGGCGCGCGAGCCGCCGGCGTCCGCGGCCTGTCCGGCCAGCAGGGAACCGACGGAGACACCGACGTTGAGCGCGGTACTCACCCAGGCCAGTCCCTCAGTGAGCTGGGAGGGGGCCACCGTCACCTGCACGATGTTGTTGCCGCTGGTCAGGGTCGGGGCGATGGCCAGCCCCGTCAGCAGGGCCAGCACCGACAGCACCACGAGGTTCGGCGCCAGCGAGAAGGTCGACGTGCCCACGGCCAGTGCCATCGTCCCCGCCAGCAGCTGCTTCCACAACGGCCATCCCCAGGTGCGCGAGCCGTAGAGGAGCGCTGCGGCGAAGGACCCCACCCCCCAGACCGCCAGCACGAGCCCGGAGGCCGACTTGCGTCCGGCCTCGGTGGCGAAGGCGACGGCGGCGACGTCGTTCGCCCCGAACATGGCCCCCAGGAGCAGGAAGACGACGGCGGCGGCCACGACGGCGCCGTAGCGCAGCACCGGACGGTGGTCCGCGGAGTCATGAGCGGCCTGCTGCGGGCGGTGCGGATGCGCGGCGGGCTCGGTGGCGCGCTGGCTGAGGAACCACAGCCCGCCGACCAGCTGCATCGCCAGGCAGGTCAACCAGCCCGAGGTCACCGGGAGGACCGATGTCGTGCACAGGGCCGTGGCCAGTACCGGGCCGAGGATGAAGGCCACCTCGTCCAGGGCCGCCTCCAGGGAGAAGGCGGCGTGGACGTCCTCGGGGCGGGTGAGCATCGCAGTCCAGCGCGCCCGCACCAGTGAGCCCATGGAGCCGGTCAACCCACCCGCCAGCGTCGCCAGCACCGTCAGAACCCCCAGGCGCATGTGCGCCGAGGCGGCGGCCACCAGTCCCGCCAGGCTCGTCGAGGAGATGACGATCGCCGGCAGCATGATCCGTGACTGGCCGAACCGGTCGACGCACCGGGCCAGGATCGGCGCCCCGACCGCCATCGCCACGAAGCTCGCGGCGCTGACCAGCCCGGCGGCCGTGTAGGAGCCGTAGAGCTCCTCAACGGCGAGGATCGTGGAGATGCCCACCATCGACATGGGGAAGCGGGCGATGAGCCCGGCGCTGGTGAAGGAGCGCGCACCGGAGCGGGTGAGGATCGTGCTGTAGGAGGTGGCCATGTGAGGGGCGTGCTGCGGAGAGAGTCAGGATGTTGGTCGGCGTGATGCCCGGGTCGGTGGAGGACCGGCCCGGGGCGAGGCCGCTCAGCGGCCGTGAGTGGTGGACTCGACCGCCTCGCGGCTCAGCGTGAAGCCCTCTCCGCTGACCTGGCTCCAGCACTGCATGCCGCTCTCGGTCGAGGTGCAGGCGAACGTGGAGTTCTTGGCGGACACGTTGTAGTCGAGCCTGTCCTGGGTGGGGGTGAAGGTCGATCCGCAGGACTGGGAGGACTGCCCGTTGGCGGCGACCTTGACCGTCAGCGGCTTGGAGGCGGGGCAGGAGGCGGTCGCCTCGTGCTGATTGATGGTGCAGGTGACCTCCTTGTCGTTCAGCGTGCAGGTGATGTTGCCACTGGGGGCGTTGAAGGAGGACATCTCCCGGGCCCCGTTGGGAGCGGGTGCCTTGAGTGTGGGTGTCGGTGAGGCGCTCGGGGTGGCGGATGCCTTGGGGGAGGCCGATGCGGCACTGGGGGCGGCGCCGGCCCCCTGACCGCTCTGGGATGTGGCCTGGGCGTCCGATCCGCCCGCCGAGTTGCGGCTGTCGTCGCCGGAGAAGTACCAGGTCGCCAGGAAGACCAGGATGGTGGCCACCATGAGGGCCAGGATCAGCAGGATGCGGTTGGAGGTCAGGAAGGAGGCGGCGGAGGAGTCGTCGTCCTCGGTGCCGACGCCGAAGACGCCGTTGCCGCCGTCGGCGGCGGAAGCGGACTGTGCCGCCGTGGGAATGCCCGGGTTCTGCGCCTGGGAGACGTTGGCCGACTGCTGGAAGGTCTGCTGCAGAGCCGGCTGGACCGGCCTGGCCGGCGACTGCGAGGGGATCGCCTGGGTGGGGCGGAACGTCGGGTTGGAGACGGTGGGGTCGCCCGTGGCCTGGAAGACGTCCGCCTGGTTGCCGGCCCCGGCGGCACTGAAGGCGCTGGAGGCGCTCGCGGCGCTCCTCGAGCTGGTCGCCGAGGTCCCCGAGACCGCTGAGGCGCCGGAGGCTCCTGAGACCCCGGAGGCGGCACTGCCGGGCTGGAGCGAGTGGGGCAGGGTCACCTGAGTCGGAGCCTCGGAGGACCTGACCGACGGCGAGCCGGGCTGGGACCCGGGGGGCGAGACGACCGCCAGCTGCGGCGAGGTCTGCGGGGACTGGGCCGACTGGGGCTGGCCGCTGCGGGAGGCCAGGGCGGCGTCGACCGCGGGGTCGCCCAGGGTGCCCAACCACTCCAGGAGCGCGGGGTAGGTCCGCGGGTTGGCGGCGATGTAGGGGCGCAGGCCGGGGTAGTTCTGTGCCAGCTGGTGGAGGGTCTCCAGCTCTGCGTTGGGATCTTGCGCGCGCGCGACAAGCTCGTCCTTGGCCTGAGACATGCTGGGTCCTTCGGGGGTCGGGAAAAAACTGCGTCGGTCCAGGTTGTGACCGGCACCTGGCTCCGTCGTGGATCGGGTGCCGGAACCACCCGCGACTCCGCGTCAGGGAACGCGGTACCGCGCTGGTGGCGCACAGGCCGGTTAACCGGCCACGTCGAAAGACTACCTGAGTGCCTCGTGATACCGACTGCCTGACGGGTCACGGCCGCGACCGGCTGGTAGTCAGCCGCGGAAGGGTGGTGAAGGCCTCGTTCGCAAGGGGGTCGCAGGGAGCCAGTGGAGGGAGTTCGGGGGCGATGCCGCTCACCTGAGGCGTACTCCATGCTCCCATATGGTGAAATCTCGGTCGTGGTGCGGTGGTTCCGGACCGGGTGCTGGGGTTTACTAGGGGGGTGCAAGCGACGCAGGGGAAAGGGAGACGATGACCGAGCACGTTCGTGCCGAGGCCGATGCCCTCGTGATCCGTGGCGTAGACGACGTCGGGGTCGCTGGGGTTGTTGTCGGCGCGGCCACTGACGTGGGGCGTCTGCGCACGATCAATGAGGACGGCTACCTCGCCATCTCCCCGGCCTTCGTCGTCGTCGACGGCATGGGCGGGCACGCCGCCGGCCGCATGGCCACGCAGGTCGCCCTCGACTCCCTCTACTCATTGGCCGGGACAACGGTCACCGACGTGGAGACGGTGGTCCGCGCGGTGAAGGCCGCCCAGGAGGCGATCGTTGCCATCCCGTCCCACGCCGCCTACCTCCCCGGTGCGACGATCGCCGGTGTTGTCCTGGCATGGATGGAGGATGATCAAGGGGTCACGCGGCCGACCTGGATCATCTTCAATATCGGGGACGCCCGGGTCTACCTGCTGCGCGACGACATGCTCTCCCAGGTCACCCGCGACCACTCCCGGGTCCAGATCCTGGTCGAGACCGGCGAGATCACCCCTGAGCAGGCCCGGCACGACCCCCGCCGCAACGTGGTCACCCGCGCCCTGGGAGGGGGCATTGCCGACTCCGCCGTCCCCGATCTCTACAGCGTCCCGGTGGCTGCCGGAGACCGGCTGCTCATCTGCTCCGACGGCCTGAGCGACGAGCTCGACGACGAGGCCATCGCCACCGTGCTGGCCGCCGGCTACACCGCGCAGCGCACGGCCGAGCTCCTTGTCGCCGCCTCCCTGGAGGGCGGCGGTCACGACAACACCACGTCCGTCGTCGTGGACTCCATCGAGGTTCCCACCACGGCTCCCGCGACCGTCCCCGCTCAGGAGGCGCAGTGAACGCCTCTCCAGTGCCCTCCCTCCCTCTGCCCGGTGATCGCGTTCCGCTGCCCGAGGGGCTCACGCGCCTGGCGGACGGGTCGCTGCGAGCCGACGGCGTCGACGGGGTCGCCGTCATCAGCCCCGCTGCCGGCTCCCGGGACGTCTCCGTCGATGCGGGACTGCGTGTCCTCGAGGCCCTGGGGGGCACCAACCTGCCCACAGTGGGGCCGACGACGTCGGGGGCCCTGACTGCGCCGAGCACGTCGACCGGGGCGCGGCGCTCCGGGCCGTGGCCCGCGCTGGCCGGCGAGGGCTCCGACGGCGACGATCACGCCGATGACATCGTCCAGGCTGAACCCGGTGACGAGACCACGTTGCTCAAACCGATCACGCTGGTGACCGAGCCGCAGCGGCACGAGGCCTCCGGGCTCCGGGAGGTTGAGGCCGTCTCGGGGCCGGACGCCGATGATACGGCTGATGCGGCTGGTACCGTGCCCGCCGCTGATGACACGGACTCCGCTGACGGGGGTGTCGCGGAGACGGGCACTGGAACGAGGGCGGAGAGCAGTGAGGGGACTGCTGCCGCGCAGCCCGCCCCCGGCCTCGAGGCGTCCGCTCCTGAGCTGCTGGACACCGGCGTGTGGGAGGACCCCGACGATCTCCTCGAGTCCTTGGGCGGCGGCCGGGGCGACTCCGGGGGCGACGGCTCCGACACCAGCGACATCGGTATGTTCCCGGACTATCCCGAGCCCGAGCCGGGGTCGGGGCGTCGGCGTCGGGGCGCCCACCGAGCCCCGTCGGCGCCCTCGGCGAGCTCGGGGGAGCAGCCGACTGCCGACACCCCCACGGCGCCGGACAACTCCAAGAGCAAGCAGCCCCAGCCGGTCCGCGCCCCTCAGCCCCTGGAGGCGCTGCCCGCCACCGAGGTCGTCTCCGCCTCCGAGGCCGCGCTCATCGCGGCGCCCCCGGTGCGGGCCTCCATCTGCCCGCAGGGGCACGCCAACCCGCCCGAGATCCGGGAGTGCCTGACCTGTGCCCAGCCCCTGACGGGGGTGTTCTCCTATGTGCGCCGGCCGGCGCTGGCCACCCTGACCCTGTCCTCCGGCGCCGCCGTCGAGGTCGCCGGTGACGTCGTCGTCGGGCGCGCCCCCCAGCCGCCGCGGGGAGGCGATCCGCACATCGTGGCCCTGGTGGCGGTACCCAGCCCGCAGCACATGGTGTCGCGCTCTCACCTCATGCTCACCATCTCGGGGTGGAGCATCCTGGCCCAGGACCTCGGCTCGTCCAACGGCACGGTGCTTGCGCGCCCGGGGGCGACGCCCGTCCTGCTGGGCTCGGGGATGCCGACGCCGGTCTTCATGGGGGACCTCATGGATGTCGGTGACGGGGTGACCCTCCGTATTGATCCACCGGCATGGCTGAGACCTCGAAGTGGTTGAGGTCACGTTCTGCTCGATCATGCTTCGCAGGTGCCGATGCGGGTTGTCGACAAGACTTGTCTCAGGCACCGACAACAACTCGTCATCACGTGATCGTGGTCCGGCCGTTCCGTTGCAGACCGTTCCGGGACGGGGCCGGAGTCGTGGAAGGAGAATTCATGAGTGACCTGACCTGGACGGAGACGCCGGAGGTCAATCCGGAGCAGCCCGACGAGCTCGTCCTGGACTTCTCCGGCGAGATCTATCGGGTCGCCTCCTCCGACACCTTCGTCATCGGTCGGGGCGGTGACCTGGACATCGATGACAACCCCTACCTGCATCGCCGCTTCCTGGTCTTCGCCTTCTCCGAGAAGCTCTGGTGGATCGCCAACGAGGGGTCGCGGCTGTCGGCCACGCTGACCGACGGCGAGGGGCTGGTTCAGTCGCGCCTGGCCCCCGGGGCCCGCATCCCCCTGGTCTTCCCCAGGGTCATCCTCACCTTCTCCGCCGGCCCGACCACCTACGAGATCAACCTCATCACCTCCGGGGAGGACCACTTCTCCGGGATCGACGGCGTGCGCCAGTCCTCGGGTCAGACCACCATCGGGGTGACCCCGATGACCCGCTCCCAGCTGCTGCTCGTCCTGGCGCTGTCCGAGCCGGTGCTCAAGAGGGCCGGGACCGGGGCCGCCGAGATCCCCTCCTCGGCGGCGGCCGCGGCGCGCCTGGGGTGGCCGTTGACCAAGTTCAACCGCAAGCTCGACAACGTCTGCGAGAAGCTCGATCGGGTGGGTGTGCGCGGGCTGCGCGGCGGACGCGTTGCGGGAGCCGCCTCCAACCGGCGCACCGCGCTGGTGGAGCACGCCGTGTCGACCCTCATGGTCACGGCCGAGGACCTCTACATGCTCGACGAGGAGCAGGCCGCCAACCAGACGCCCGTCGATGAGACGGCCGAGCGCTCGGTGACCACCGCTCCCGTGGCTCAGAGCTCGCCCGCGGCGCCGAGGCGATGACGTGGAACGAGGCGTGATGCGAGACCGAGGCGGCAACGATCTGCCCGAGAGGCCGGAGGGCAGGAATGAGGCGGACGCCTCTCAGGAGACGTTCTTCGAGGAGGTCCTGGCAGATGACTCCGAGGGGCGTGATGCGTCGGGAGGTGAGCGACGCCGTCCCTCGCTGCGTCGTCGCACACGGCGATGGGCGGTCGTGCTCCTGGTGCTCGTCGTCGTCCTGACCGCCGGGGCCGTCGGGGCGGAGTACCTCGTGCGCAGCCAGATCGACTCCGCAGTGCGCTCGGCCCTGCCGGGACTCAGCTCGGACGCGAGGATCGCCACCAAGGGGATCGTCCTGAGGCAGCTCGTCGGCGGGTCGCTGGACAGCCTGTCGGTGGACTCCAAGAGCCTGGACGTCACCTCCAAGGGGCAGGGGGGCGCCACGGTCACGCTCAGTGACGTCGACGTCGATCTCAGCCGCATCCGCCTGCGCTCGCCCTATCCGACCGATACGGTGACGGCGTCGGGCACCGTCGGCTGGAAGCAGGTGATCGCGCTCGCCGCCCGGGACCACCCGAGAATGCAGGGCATGACCCTCCAGGCCAAACGGACCGGGACGAGCGCCCAGGAGCCGGGAGCCATCCAGGCCTCGGCCTCCCTGCTCGGCATGAGTGGCGAGGCGGAGATCGTGCCGTCCGTGGGGGACGACGGCAGCCTGGTGCTGACCATCACCTCCACCCGGATGGGAGGGGATCCGGTCGGGGGCGACGTCTCCACCGGGGAGAGCAGCCTGCTCAGCTATGTCGGACTAGACTCCCCGGAGATCAGGATTCCGGCCGACTCCCTGCCTCAGGGGTTGCGTCCGACCAGTGCGATCGTCACCAATGACGGGCTCCGGCTGAGCCTGGCCGGCAACCAGGTGAACCTGGGCCAGCTCTGAGCCGAGGCTGCAGCCCGATCACGATTCGTCTCACATTTCCTTTCGATCCTTGTGATATCAGTGAAAGGTGGGACTGTTCCGGTCTGATGGAGAGGACTTCCCGCTCCCGGGTGCCCCAGCCGGCGCCGGCTCGTATAGCCTGCCGATGCGTTGCCTTTCCGAACGTGAACACCGCGCGAGGAATCAAGCGAGAACCGAGCAAGGAGAACCATGAGCATGCAGCCCGAGCACCACGCCCAACCCGGCAGTCAGCCGGGCGGCTGGGGCGGTGGTCAGCCGAACGGGCAGCCGGCTGCCCCGCACAACGGTCAGCCCGCCATGTCCTCCACAGGGCAGGGCGGTTCGGGCATGGTCCAGCCGCCGCCCGTGTTCCCGCCCCAGGTCGATCCGAGGACATCGGGGGCGCACGCCTCTCCTTCGGCGCCTCCTTCAGCACCCTCGTCTTCGCGGGCAGCGGTTCCCGGCTACCCCTCGGGACCGGCTGCCCCAGCGGAGGAGGGGGCCGGCACCGGCTCCCTGCCGTCCCGTGAGGCACTGCGCCGCGAGGCCCGCGCCGCCTCCAGCCGCAGGGGCGCCGGGGACGCCGACGTCGAGCGCGCCGGCGTCCTGCTGAAAGCGGTGGCCGACATCTTCTCCCAGCGGGTCGTCGGCCAGGAGCAGCTGCGCACGGCCCTGGTCACCTCGCTGATGTCCAGCGGCCACATCCTGCTGGAGTCCGTGCCCGGTCTGGCCAAGACCACCGCCGCCCAGACACTGGCCTCCGCCGTCTCCGGCTCCTTCCGCCGTATCCAGTGCACACCCGACCTCATGCCCAACGACATCGTGGGCACCCAGATCCTCAACTCCTCCACCGGGGAGATGACCACCCAGCTGGGTCCGGTCCACGCCAACATCGTCCTGCTCGACGAGATCAACCGCTCCAGCGCCAAGACCCAGTCGGCCATGCTCGAGGCCATGCAGGAGCGCCAGACCTCCATCGGCGGCGTCGTCTACCCGCTGCCCCACCCCTTCATGGTCCTGGCCACCCAGAACCCCATTGAGGAGGAGGGCACCTACGTCCTGCCCGAGGCGCAGATGGACCGCTTCCTCATGAAGGAGGTGCTCACCTACCCGCGGCCCTCGGAGGAGGCCGACGTCCTGGACCGCATCTCTAACGGCACCTTCGACCAGCCCGTGACCGGGCGCCCCATCTCCACCGACGACGTCGAGTGGCTTCAGCGGGCCGCCGAGCGGGTCTACGTCGACCCCGTCATCAAGCAGTACATCGTCGCGCTCATCAACACCTCCCGCGGCGGGGGCCCGCGGCCGGTGCCCGGTCTGGACCGGCAGGTGCGCGTGGGCGCCTCCCCGCGTGGCGGCATCGCGCTCATGAAGGTCGCCCAGGCCGTCGCCCTCCAGGAGGGGCGCACCTACGTCATCCCCGACGACGTCCGCCTGCTGCGACACGGGGTGCTGCGCCACCGTCTGGTGCTCACCTATGACGCCCTGGCCGACGGCGTCGCCCCCGAGGCGATCATCGACGCCATCTTCGCCGCCGTGCCCACGCCCTGATCCTCAGGGGACCTGCTGAGAGATGAGTATGGAGGTACCCGAGGCTCCCGGAGCATCCGAGTCCGACCCCGGAGGCGGGCGGCGCGGTGCGCGCATCGAGCGACTGCGCGCGGCCCTGAGCCTGCCGACCCTGCGGCGGGCCACGGGGCTGCTCGACGGGCGCCACAAGTCCGTCTTCGTCGGGCGCGGTCAGGACTTCGACGACATGTCCTTCTACCGCCCCGGGGACGACATCTCCGACATCGACTGGAAGTCCTCGGCCCGTCTGGGCCAGCCGGTCATCAAGCGCTACCAGCGTGAGTCCATGATGTCCATGGTGCTGGCCGTCGACACCGGCCGGACCATGGCGGCCATGGCCCCCTCCGGGGAGGACAAGCGCGACCTGGCCCTCGGGGTCGCCGAGGTCTTCGCCTACCTGGCACGGATGCGCGGGGACTCGGTGGCGCTCGTGGCCGGGGACTCCGGTCGGACGATCTCGCGCCCGGCCCGTTCGGGCGCCAAGCACGTCGAGACCCTGCTGACGCTGCTGGCCCGAACCTTCGAGGACCTCGACGTTCCCGTCGAGGGGGCGCCCGCCGGCTTCTACGAGCTGGCGCCCGGGGCCCCCGCCTCCAGCCTGCCGCGCCTCATGGAGCGGGTGAGCACCTGGCACCGTCGTCGCAGCCTGGTCGTCCTCATCACCGATACCGCCCACCCCGGTCCCGACTGCGCGACCTGGTTGCGGCGCCTGTCGATCCAGCACGAGGTGATCGTCGTCCAGATCGAGGACGATGATCCGCTGCGTCCCGGCGGCGGCCGTGGCCGGGACATCGACCTGCCGGTGGAGATCCCCGCCTTCCTGCGCTCCGACAAGCACCTGGCGGATCAGGCCGCCGCGGTGCGCGAGCAGTGGCGGGCCGCCGTCGAGCAGGTGCTCGAGGCCCGGCACGTGGAGTACGGCATCGTCTCCTCCGAGGAGACTCTCATCGACTCCATTGCCGAGCTCCTCCAGCGCGAGCGCGCCGCCGTCGCCCGAGGGAGGCGGTGACCCGTGGAGATCATGCCCCCGGTCCTCATGCCGATATGGATGATCATCGTCATGATCATCGGGATCCTCCTGGTGAGCGCGTGGCTGCTGCGCACCTTCCTGGTGACCCGCAGAGACACCTCCCTCGAGGTGGGCGACATCCCGATGGCGCCTCGTGAGCGCCGTCAGTGGGGCGAGCGCCTCTCCGAGATCGCTCAGCGCTGGGACAGCGGCGAGCTGGACCTGCGCGACCTGCACCTGGAGCTGGCTGCGCTGCTGCGCGGCTTCGCCGAGGCCCGCAGTGGTGAGGAGATCACCACCGCCACGGTCTCGGAGATCCTCGATATGGCCGACACCGCCGGCCCGCACTCGGTTCAGGAGCGGCGGCGCAGCGTGCGCGAGGCGGGGCGCCCCCTGGACACCAACCCGCTGGGACACGTCGGCGAGCTGCTCGCCGTGTGGGAGCAGCCCTCCTTCGACCGTGAGCCGGAGTCCGCCGCGGTCGAGGCCCTGAACCACGCTCGGGAGGTGGTCACCCAATGGTGATGCCCTGGCTGTTCGGCATCCTTGTCACTCTTGCCGTGGCGGCGGTCGTCTCGGTCCTCGTCATCGACCGCCGCTCCAGCAGGCGACCCGACTCCGCGCCCCGCAAGCGTCTGGTGCTGCCCTGGAGACGCCTGGAGTCCCAGCAGTACTTGGACCTTCCGCGGCGTCTGGCCAACTCGGCGAGCCTGTTCCAGCTCCCCGCGGTGCACTCCCGCATCCGGGCTCAGCGCCGGCTGCACGCGCTCCTGGCAGTGCTGCTGGCCGTGTGCCTGCTCAGCGCCTCCGCCATCGCCGGCCGCCCCGTGCGCGTCACCGAGCGCTCCGACGCCCTGGCCAACCGGGATATCGTCCTGTGCCTGGACGTGTCGACGTCGATGGTGAAGATCGACTCCTCCGTCCTGACCACCTTCGCCGACATCCTGGAGGACTTCGACGGCGAGCGCGTGGGACTGGTGGCCTGGAACTCCGCGGCCCAGACCATCGTCCCGCTCACGGACGACTACGACCTGCTGCGCCAGCAGATGGACGATCTCGGCGACGTCCTGGACATCGACCCGCAGAACCCGACCTACAAGCAGCAGCTCCGGTACCTCGAGGCCTTCAGCGGGACCCAGAACACGAGTCTCGACGGCTCCTCCCTGGCGGGCGACGGGCTCGCCTCCTGCGCCCAGGCCTTCGACAACCAGGGGCTGGAGCGCTCCCGCTCCATCATCCTCGCCACCGACAATCAGGTCATCGACCCGAAGAAGGAGCAGATCTACACCCTCCCCGACGCCGTCGACCTCCTGGCAGAGCGCAAGATCCGCCTGTTCTCTATCTACGGTGCCGACGACGATCAGTCCTCCAAGTACGAGCTCGACCAGAGCCCCGAGGACTCCCGCGAGGAGCTCAAGACCGTCACCGAAGGGAAGGGCAAGGGCCGCTTCTACGACGTCGAGGACTCGGGCACCGGCGGCAATATCGTCAAGGAGTTGGAGAAGACTGAGGTCAACACGCTCGGAGGCCGCAAGCAGACCCGTCGCTCCGACGTCCCCCAGACGCTCGTCATCACCCTCTCGCTCGTGCTTCTGGGCTATCTGGGACTGACCACCTGGAGGCGAGCATGAGACCAGTTCCCATCATCGGAGACCTCGCGCTCATCCCGGTCACCTGGTGGATCCTCGTCCTCCTGGTGGCGGCCGCGCTGGTGGCCCTGCTCGTCGTCTCCCGCCGTCGCCTGGACAAGGACGCCGCTGAACCGGACGCCCGCCGGGCCTGGTGGCGGCGTCTGGCCATTGTCGTCGTCGTCGTGCTGGCGATGGCGGGGCCGGCGATCCGCGGCAGCGAGGCCATCAGCGTCTCCAACGTAGAGATCTACATGGTGGTGGACCGCACCGGTTCCATGGCCGCGGAGGACTACCAGGGCCAGGGGCCCGAAGGCGTCGACCAGCCGGCCTCCACCAGGCTCGACGGTGTGCGCGCCGACATGCGGGCCGTCCGCGAGGCCTTCCCGGACTCCCGGTTCTCCATCATCGCCCTGGACAGCGCCGCGGCCACCGAGCTGCCGCTGACCCACGACACCAATGCCGTCGACTCCTGGATCGGCTCGCTCAAGCAGGAGGTATCGGCCCATGCCACCGGCTCCTCGCTGGAGGTGGCGCTGCCACTTCTGGGCCAGACCCTGGCGCAGTCCCGGCAGTCCGAGCCCAAGGACATCCGCCTCGTCTACATCTTCTCCGACGGCGAGGCCACCGATGACGGCCGTGGCGCTCAGGCCGCGGACAACGCCGGCATCTCCTGGCAGTCGCTGGCCGGGCTGGTCGATGGGGGCGCCGTGCTGGGCTACGGAACCGAAGAGGGCGGAAAGATGCGCAGCTACGACGGCTCGAACGCCACCGGCGAGCACACCCAGTCCGACTACATCGCCGACGGGCAGGGCGGGCAGCCCGGTGTGTCCAAGATCGACGCCGATGAGCTCCAGAACGTGGCCACGGCCATGGGGCTGCCCTACTACCACCGCACCGGCGGATCGGGCGACGACCCGACGAGCAAGTTCACCAACCTGGACATCGAGGCCGTCACCTCCGACGGACGGACCAAGACCAACGCCCGGGTCTACCTGACCTGGCCGCTGGGGATCATCGCCTTCGGCCTGCTGCTGTGGGAGATCATCGACCTCATGCGGACCGACCGTCGCCTCCGTCTTCTCATGGGAAGGGGACGATGATGACGACAGGACACACCCCTTCAGAGGGCTTCCCCCTCGGCGGCGGCGAGGCGGCCGAGACCTCGGATACCCAGGCCTTCGACTACCTGCAGGAACCGGACACGAGCGCGACCCAGGACGGCTCCGGGCCGGAGGACCCCCGACGGCGCGAGGCACGTCTGAGCCGACGCCGTCGGCTCCTCAGGATCGGCGGGGTACCCGCTGCGCTGGCCGCGATCATCTCCCTGTGGCTCGGGTCGATCTTCCTCATCTCCCTGGCCGGCAACCGTGCGGCGGCCGCCGGCCACTACGACACGGCGTTGTCCCGCTACCGCATGGTGGCCAGGATCAATCCCTGGCTGGAGCAGTGGCGCGTCTACTTCAACCTGGGCACCGGTCAGCTCGCCGCGAAGGATCCGACCTCCGCGGTCACCACCCTCAACACGGCGCTCACCAGGGTTCCGAAGGCCAAGACCGATCCCCAGACCAAGGCGAAGCAGGCCGACTCCCCGGAGTGCAAGGTGCGCACCAACCTGTACGTCGCCCACCTCATGCTGGCCTCCCAGGCTGATCAGGGCGGTAACTCGACGTCGGTGGCCGAGCACATCGAGGCCGCCAAGAAGGCCGCTGACACCTGCGCGGTGCCGCCGCCACCCGAGCAGGACCCCCCGACGAGCCCGCCCCCCTCGGCCACGCCGAGCTCGGACCCCAGCTCAACGCCCAGCTCGGAGACGTCGTCCAGCCCCAGCGGCGACCCGAGCTCGACTCCCAGCTCCGACCCGTCGGCCACGCCGAGCTCGGACCCCAGCGCAACCCCTAGCTCGGATCCCTCGTCGTCGGCCTCAAGCTCCCCGGGCGAGACCGCCTCCAGCTCACCGAGCACCAAGCCGAGCCCCACCCCGGCCGACGACCGGGCCAAGCGCCTGCGTGATCGCAACAACGGCGGCGAGGAGTCCAGCGAGAAGCCCGGCGGCAGCGGCGGTGGGGGAAGGCCCTGGTGAGCGGTCCCAGCGCTCAGCGCCCCTCCCGGCTCGTGGTGGCGGCCGCGGTCCTGGACCGCCTGGAGCGTCCGACGACGCTGCTGTGCGCGGCCCGCTCCTACCCGCCCGAGCACGCGGGACAGTTCGAGCTGCCCGGCGGCAAGGTCGAGCCAGCGGAGCGGCCCGTGCAGGCCCTGGCCCGCGAGCTGGACGAGGAGATCGGCCTGAGAGCACGACTGGGGTCCGAGCTCCTCCCTCCGGCCGGTCTGGCGGTTCCCGCCCCACTGGGCGGTGGCCCCGGCGACGACGCCCCGGCCTGGCCGGTCATACACGGCTACAGGATGCGGGTGTGGCTGGCCGAGCCGGCCCGGCCCGGGGACCGGGGGAGAGCCGGCTCCGACCACCAGAGACTGGAGTGGGTGAGTCTCGACCCGCCCGATCAGCTGCGCCGGCTGCCGTGGCTGCCGGCCGACCTGCCGATCATCGACGCGCTCGTGGCCGCACTGGGACGCTGACGGGGTCTGATGGGCACCGATGCTGCCGAGCGCTCGACCGGCGTCCGCGGGCTGCTCGTGATCTCCCAACTGGTTTCCTGACACTTCTATCATTCGCGTCATCTCGTAAGTTAGGGTTGCCTCATGCCGAAGATCCTGGGTTCCTCACTGGCCGAGCACCGCGAGCGCACGCGCACGGCCCTGTTCGAAGCGCTCTCAGAGCTCATGAGCCGGCGCAGCTTCGACAAGATCACCCTGTCCGACGTCGCCAACCACGCAGGTGTGGGGCGCACGGCCGTCTACAACCACTTCACTGACAAGGAGGACCTCCTCCTGGCCTTCATGGAGCACGAGGCCGGCCGCTACGCCGAGGAGCTCTCCCGGGCGCTGGCCGGGACCCAGGACCCGATCGACCGCCTGCGCATCTATGTGCGTCAGCAGGCCCTCATCGCCCGCCACTTCCACTTCCCGACCTCGGAACCTCTGGCCAGCTCCGTCTCACAGGGGACCGCCGGCCGCCTGCGGGCCCACGGCGCGCTCCTGGCCCAGATGCTCTCCACGATCCTCACCGACGCCATGGACCGGGGGCTCATCCCCGCTCAGGATCCCGAGCAGGTCATTCCCCTCATTCACGCCACCGTCATGGGCGGGCGCCCCACGCCCACCGACCCGGAGCGGCGCCGGGCCTACCTGGACTCCCTGGACGCCTTCGTCCTGCGGGCGGTGGGGGCCCGCCAGCCGGCTCACGCCGTCCCGACCATTGCGCGCCCCCATGCCACCGAGCCGGTCGAGGGACCCGACGGCTCCGGTTCGCTTCGTCACAGCGCGGTCGGCTGACAGCGTGCGCCGAGGGCTGCCGCGCGCACAGGTGGGCCTGGCAGACTTCCGTCCGTGAACCTGAGCTGGACTGAGACCTGGAACGACCTGCTGGCGCGCGCCTCCGGCGTCGTCGGCCTGGACCCCGGCGTGCTGTGGCCGGCGCTGGTGATCCTCATCATCGTCCTGGCCTGGGGCCCCGCCCGTCGCTGGGGCCGCACCCTGGTGACGATCGTCCACGAGGCCGGGCATGCCGCCGTCGGCCTCATGGTGGGCCGGCGCTTCCTCGGCTTCGTCGTCAGCCGGGACCTGTCCGGGCACGCCGTCACCGCAGGCAAGCCCACCGGCCCCGGCCGCGTGGCCACCTCCTGGGCCGGCTACCCGGCTCCCGCGGTCCTGGGCGCCGTCGTCGTTCTCCTGGCGCTCAACGGCTGGGCGAGCGCGGTCCTCCTGCTTGGGCTGGTCCTCCTGGCGGTTCTGCTGGTCATGTCCCGCTCGGTGCGCACGGTTCTCCTCGTGCTGCTCGTGGCCGTCCTGACCGGGGCCCTGTGGTGGTGGGGCGGACAGTGGCGCGACGGCGTCGTCGCCGGAATCGGGCTGGCCCTCATCGTCGGGGCCTGGGACTCCCTGCGCGACGTCGCCGTCTCACGTGACCCGCAGCAGGACCACCGCACGCTGGCGCAGCTGACCCGGGTGCCCGCTGGCGTGTGGCTGGCCAGCTGGTTCCTCGTGGACGCGGCGGCCACCGGCGTCGTCGTGATGACCCTGCGCGACCTCCTGTGAGGCCTGGGGCGGTCCCCCGCGGTCGGCCTCGGCGGCCAAGATGGCCTACTCTTCGTCCTGGCGACGTCGAGCCTCGCAGGCCCGCCCGCCGTCCCCGCCCGACGCCGGTCACTGCGCGCCCGTGTGCGCAGCCGGTCGTCGGGGCTCATCCCGCTCCCGGACGCCCCGGGATTCCCTCAAGGAGAACACATGATGCTGACCCGCCGGGCCTTCGGCCTGACCACTCTGGGACTGGCCGTCTCGGCCACACTCGCCGCCTGCTCGTCGACGTCCCAGGACGGGGCCACCGAGGAGGGCAAGATGGCGCTCATCGTCTCCGACGCGGGTGAGGCCGCCTCGGAGGAGCTGACCAAGGCGGTGGAGGCCTTCACCAAGGAGACCAAGGTGGAGGTGGACGTCAAGACCGTCTCCGACGTCTCCCAGGAGCTGGCCCGTGGGATCACGGCCAGCCCGAGTGTCGACGTCGTCGTCCTGAACCCGGCACAGCTGTCCAGCTACGCCGGCTCCCTGCACGTCTGGGACAAGGGCTCGCCCGCCGTCAAGGACGCCCACCCCGCCCTGCTGACGAGCGCCACTCGGCAGGGGAGGATCAGCGCGGCGCCCAAGGACGTCTCCACCCTCGCCCTGTTCATCAACACCTCGTTGTGGCAGGCGGCGGGCCTGAGCGAGTCCGACTACCCGACCACCTGGGAACAGCTCGGGCAGGTGGCCGCCACGCTCACGTCCGACGGCGTCGTCGGCCTGGCCCTGGACGCCTCCTACGCGCGCGCAGGCGCCTTCATGATTCAAGGCGGTGGGGGGCTGACCAGCGCCGACGGCACGCAGGCGACGGCCTCCTCCGAGGGATCGGTGGCGGGACTGACCCAGGTCAAGAACCTCCTGTCCGCCGGCTCGGCCGGCTGGGGCGCGGACCTGTCTGCCGGGTCGGCCGCGGACGCCTTCGGCGAGGGACAGGCCGCCATGGTGGTGGAGTCCGAGGCCCTCGTGAAGACCCTGGCGGATGTCTACTCGGGCGTCTCCTACACGGTGGTCGAGCTGCCGGCCGGCAGCGGAGGCAAGGGGACCCTGCAGTTCCCCACCTTCTATGGCGTGGTCGAGGCCTCCAAGCACAAGGATGACGCCATCAAGCTCGTGGAGTACCTCACCGCCGCCGAGCGGCAGGTGGCCCTGGCCACCGCGGCGAGCACGGTCCCCGCCGGTAAGCCGGCCGGTGAGACCTGGAAGGGCAAGCACGCCGACCAGGCGGCCTTCCTGGCCGGGGTCGAGTACTCCCAGGCGGTTCCCTCAGCGGCCGGGGTGTCCGACGTCATCGCCACCTTCGACAACGAGCTGCCGGGGCTGGCCGGGGGCGACCCCGCCGGCATCCTGGGCAGCGCCCAGGTGAACCTGCAGGCCATCCTGTCCTGAGTCCTGATGCCGCGGGGCGGCGCCGGCGGATAACGTCGGGGCCGCCCTGAGGGGACAGGTAAAGGGCGGAGGAGCGAGGGACCTCACCGAGACATCCTTCATGCCACCGTCCGTGCCTTCTCGCCTCCTATTGCTCAGTCGTGATGACGGCTTCGTGGTGGACTGGGAAGTTCACTGATCGGGCAATGAAGCAGTGCTCGGCGGCTCGGTCGTGCAGTGCGGCTGCACGCTCAGGATCATTGCCGGGAGCAATGGTCACTGTGGGGCGAAGGGTTGCTGAAGTGAATTCCCCAGTTCCGCCTGGATGCTCGACCATGATGCCGGTAGGGGTGTCTGAGTAGGCGGTGACGGTGACGCCCGCGTCTGCTGCGAGGTGGAGGTACCACAGCATGTGGCACTGCGAGAGTGAGGCGAGCAGAAGCTGTTCCGGGTTCCACCTGTCAGCGTCCCCTCGGAACGCAGGATCTGCCGATCCGTGGATCACCGACAGGTCGGCGGTGGTTCCCCGGACATCATGGTTGCGCGAGTAGGTGCGGTATCCGGACGTACCCGTACCCAGGTTGCCTGTCCACTCCACACATACGGAATATTCGTGATCTGCCACACAAAAAGTATAGAGATGGGTCGCTAAGCCGTCCAGGGATCGGCGAATTGGTGGGTGAGGGTGCCTGGGCCGGTTTGACAGGGATGGCGTGTCGCTGGGATGGGGGCGGGCCCCGTCATGACGATGAGCGGTGCTCAATCAATCCCTCGTCCCGAGGAGCCCGCACGGATGTCATCTCCACCACGACCGCCCTGGAACAGCAAGAACGCCACCCCGGACACCTCCCGGCCAGGCCAGGAGTCTTTGTGTCCAGAGTGACGTGCAGATGGAGCGGGTGACGGGAATCGAACCCGCGCTGTCAGCTTGGGAAGCTGAAGTTCTACCATTGAACTACACCCGCGTGGCACCGGTGGACGTGCGTCCCAGGTGCGTGCGGAAGTCTAACCCAGACTCCGGCCGTCTGCGCAAATCGGGCTCAGACCCGCTCGCCGTCCCGGTTCTGGTTCCGTACCGGGTCCCGACGTACAGGCCGTGTCGGCGGTGCCCTCCTCCCGTTACACTCGCAGAGATCGTTCGGACACTTCGACGCATGTGGTGAGTACATGACCTATCCGACCAATCCCTACGATCCCGCCACGGGTCTCCATTCGGATGTGCCGGTGCTGCCCTCGGGCTCCTCCGCGGGGGAGTACCCCGGCGGTGAGTGCCCGCCCAACGCCGGGCAGCCCGGTTTCGGCCCGCAGCCGGGGTATGGCCCGCAGGGCGGCTACGCTCCACCACCGGGGTACGGTCCCGGATACGGCGCGCCGCCCGGATACGGGCCCTACCCCGGTTACGGCCCGCCGGCGTACCGGGGCAAGTCGAAGGTGGCTGCCGGCATCCTGGCTCTGTTCCTCGGAACCCTAGGGATCCACAACTTCTACCTCGGTTACACGGGCAAGGGCCTCTTCCAGCTCCTGGGCACGTTATTCAGCTGCGGTTTCCTCATCATCCCGATCGCCATCTGGAGCATCATCGAGGGAATTCTCCTTCTGACGGCTCATCCGGGCGAGCCGCCATGGGGCATCGACGCAGACGGCATGCCGCTGAGTAACTGATCACCGTCGGAGAGGTCGCCGGACCGGCCTCGGGCCGCGCCGCTGTTGAGGACCTCGGCGTCCCGGGTCGTGTGACTCTCCGCCGATGTCCAATCGCTGTGCGGACCTGGCACAATCGAGCCCGTGCTGCTCTCAGACCGCGATATCCGCACCGAGCTCGACGCCGGACGGGTCGTCCTCGACCCCTACGACCCCGAGATGATCCAGCCGGCCTCCATCGACGTGCGCCTGGACCGCTGGTTCCGTCTCTTCGACAACCACCGCTACCCGGTCATCGACCCGGCCGCCGACCAGGAGGGGCTGACCCACCTGGTCGACGTCGGCGGCGACGAGCCCTTCGTCCTGCACCCCGGCGAATTCGTCCTGGGCGCCACCTACGAGCGCATCACCCTGCCCGACGACGTCGCCGCCCGTCTGGAGGGCAAGTCCAGCCTGGGGCGTCTGGGCCTGCTCACCCACTCCACCGCCGGCTTCATCGACCCCGGCTTCACCGGGCACGTCACCCTGGAGCTGTCCAACACGGCCACCATGCCCATCAAGCTCTGGCCGGGGATGAAGGTGGGGCAGCTGTGCTTCTTCCGCCTGTCCAGCCCCGCCCAGGCGCCCTACGGCTCGGGCGCCACCGGCTCGCGCTACCAGGGACAGCGCGGACCGACCGCCTCCCGCTCCCACCAGTCCTTCCACCGCACCCGTATCCCCGACGCCCCGGCGGCCCCCGCCGACGGCGCCGGTCCCGTCTTCCAGGAGAAGCACGCATGAGCGACTCGACCGACTTCGCCGTCTCCCTGCCCACCGACACCGGCACCTTCACGGCCTCCTCGATGCTGCCGGTCGGGCTGCTGGACACCAACCACGTCCTGCTCCTGGCCGACGACGTCGCCCCCGACGAGGTCGAGGCCCTCGCCCTGTCCCAGGACATCCAGGCCGGCTGGGTGGGCGTCTCCAGCCTCCAGCTCTTCCCTGGGGTCTCCCTGCTGGGGCCCTGGAAGGTCGATGCCGAGATGCGCCGCCTCCTGGGTGCGCCGGAGTGGACCACGCAGCTGATGATCCTGGACTGTCCCCGCATTCGAGCCGGTGCCTTGCCGGCCGAGCTCGCCGGCCTGGATCCGCTCTCCGACGCCTTCCCCAAGGCTCAGCCCACGGGAGCCGAGCTGGTGGCCCTCACCCGCCTGCGCGCCATCGCCCGGCGTCTGGCCGGCGCTCTGCGCCTCATCCCCGGCGGGGACAAGGAGGACCCGGTCCTGGTCGAGCCCAGCCCCGAGGTCTCCGCCTCCCTGACGGTCTACGCCCCGGTGTGGCTCGGTCCGGAGGACCTGGTGGCCGTCCTGCGGCCCGTGGCCCCTGAGGCGACCGCGGCGCTGGAGGCCGTTCAGCCCCGGGGCGCCGTCGGACTGGATGCCATCGACCCCGAGCAGCTGGAGAGCCTTGTGGAGCGCATCGGTCCGGAGGTCTTCGAGAAGGCCTGGCGCGGCTCGGAGAAGATCCGCCAGGACACGATGCGTCAGGAGATCGTCGCCGCCGCCACCGGCAACGTCATCGAGGAGCTGCGCGACGGCTACGCGGTGGTGTCACCGGTCGACCCCGAGCACGAGGGCTGGGGCCGTATCGAGGTGCGCGCCGGCGCCACGGACGGGCTGCCGCTGGCCGTGCGCGGCGAGCCGTGGGCGCGCGGGGCGGTCCTGTCATACGACCTGCGTTGGATCCCCCAGGACCAGGCCGACGCCTACGCCGAGGTGGTCTCCCGATCCCGGCGCCGCGAGCGTCAGACGGCCCGGGACCTGGTCGAGGAGCTCGCCACCGTCCTGGTCACCGCTGTCTCCGGGGTGGCCGTGGACGACGACGGCTTCCTCGTCTCCCTGGGTGAGGATGCTCAGGAGGCCTGAGACCCGGGGCGGGCCCGCTCGGCACCGGGCGTGGTGCGCGCCGTGAGGAGCTCGACGCCGGCCTGCGCCCTCGCCGCGTCCCAGTGCCAGCCGCTGAAGCGGTGGGCATCGAGCAGCGCTCCGGCCCAGGCCACCGGTTCCTCGCCGCGCTGCCTCCCCACCTCCAGGTAGTGGCGCAGCAGGCCTGCGGCGGCCAGGGCGTCGTCGAGCGCGTTGTGGTGGCGGCCGATCTCCACCCCGGCCACCTCGCAGCACGTGGTCAGCCGGCGTGACGGCGTCGTCATGAAGTGGCGCGCCCACTCCATCGTGCACACCCGCGGCACTCGCGCGCCGCGGTCCAGCAGCCCCCGTGCCCCCAGTGCCTGGGTCAGGAAGCCGACGTCGAAGCGGGCGTTGTGGGCCACCACCGCCCGCCCGGCCAGGTCGGCCACCAGCAGGTCGGCGACGTCGTCGAGCCCGGGCGCCCCGCTGAGCTCCTCGGCGACGAGTCCGTGAATGCGGGTGGGGCCGACGTCCACGCCCGCGCCGGGATCGATGAGTGTGGACCAGCTGCGCTCGACCCGCCCGGCGGCGTCGGTGAGCACGAGCGCGACCTCCAGGATCGAGTCCGTCGTGGGGGACAGGCCCGTGGTCTCCAGGTCGACGACGGCGTAGCCGACACCGACGGCCTCGGCCATCTCGGCGGGTGTGGGCGGCGCCGTCGCCTGGCTGGGAACCATGGGGGAGCGGGGGCGCAGCGGGCCGCGGTCGGCGGGCGGGCGGTGGTAGAAGGGCATCGCCCCGATCCTCTCGCGAGCGGAGGTGAATCGCAGGATCATGACGCACCGTGCGCCGTCGGGCCGGCCCGATCCTGGGCGGTCTGCGCCCGCGACCGTGCCTGACGCCTGACGGCCGGCCCCGATGGCCCGGCCCCGGCGTAAGGTACGGTCCCGAGGGAGCACGGCCTCCCGCGTCGAGACACGATCCTGGCCAGGAGGAGCGATGACGACCCCGGACACCTCTCAGACGGATGCCTCTGTCCTGCCAGCGCTGGCCGACTTCCCCTTCCCAACCGCGCTCGTGGTCACCGGGACGGTCACCGGCTCGCCGGTGACCGATATCGGCGTGCTCCACGAGGCCGGCGACGTCGACGAGATCTTCCCCCTCGCCTCGGTCACCAAGCCGATCGTCGCCTGGTCCGCCCTGGTCGCCGTCGACCGGGGGCTGCTGGACCTGGAGGCCCCCGCGGGCCCGCCCGCTCCCGACGGTGCGACCATCGCCCACCTGTTGTCCCACTCCTCTGGGATCGCGGTCGACTCCGACGAGCGGCTGGCCGCTCCGGGCACGCGCCGCATCTATTCCAATCGCGGCATCGAGATCCTGGGGGAGCGGCTTGAGGAGGCCACCGGCACACCCCTGGAGACCTGGGTGGAGACCACGGTGCTCGAGCCCCTGGGAATGGCCAGCGTCCTCATCCCCGGCTCGCCCGCCCACTCCGGAGAGGGCAGCGCCCGTGACCTGTCCCTGTTCGCCCGCGAGCTGGCAGCCCCGAGGCTCGTCTCGTCGGCGCTCGCGGAGCGGGCCCGCACGCCGGTCCTGCCCGGCCTCGACGGCGTCCTACCCGGTTATGGACGCCAGGCCCCCAACCCCTTCGGCCTGGGGGTGGAGGTGCGTGGCAACAAGTCCCCGCACTGGACCGGGAAGGGCAACAGTCCGAGGACCTTCGGGCACTTCGGTCAGTCCGGCTCCTTCATCTGGGTGGATCCGGTCGCCGGGCGCCAGGCCGCCTTCCTGGGGGCCGAGCCCTTCGGGCCGGTCCACCGCAGGACGTGGCCCGCGCTGGGCGACCAGATCCTGGCTCTGCAGACGCCTAGCCCTGCTTGATGGGGAGGGAGGCGTTCTCGAGGTCGCGGACCGATGCGGTCAGCCTGTCGGTGCTCACCTGCACCTCCGCGCGGCAGACGATATTGCCTCTGCTGGACGACTGGCTCACCCGGATGCTGCGGTCGACCGGCCGCCCGGAGAACTCCTCATACTTCTTGCCGCAGTCGACGTCGGTCGGTGCGTCGAAGAACTCCTCTGAGGCGTGGTCGGTATCGCAGGAGGTTGGCTGACCCTGGCGGTTGAAGCACCGACGGAAGTTGCCGCCGTCCTTGTAGCCGTTGTGGTCGTTGTCGACCGTCCAGATGTCTTTGAGAGACACGTTCGGCATTCCCGATGTCCTCTCGACGACGCACAGGTCGTCCGCGTTCTTGAAGAATGTGACGTCGATGCCGGAGCCGAGGAGATCGACGCCGGCGACTCCGCCCATGTACAAAATGAGTGAGGTCTCATCGCAAGAGACGCCAGCAGGTTTGGAGAACACCTCCCGCGAGTGCGGCGAGCCGCACGGTGTCGGAGTATCACCGTCGTAGCAGCCTGAAAGCTCCTTCGTGGGTGAAGTTTCGGCGTCCGATGAGGAGGTAGGCGATTGTGGATTTCTGCTGCCGATAGTCGTAGAGCCGATGTGCTGTGTTTGATTTTCGGGACTTGGAAAAGGAGGGAATCCGAAGTGGTTTGCGACTGCCAGGGATGCTGCGAGCATGCCTGGCAGTGCGATTACTGCAGTTGCTAAGCCAATCTTGTCGGACCTGGAAAGGGGGGTTCGCTCTTTCTTAGAGGTGTCTGCATGCGTGGTTTTGTGAAGGAGCGTAAGGAGGTTCATGGGGTATCCACGCTTACTCTAGGCGCATGTCGAACATAACGCCGGTCAAGGAGTTCGATCCGAAGAATTTTTTCCCGTTCTGGTCGAGTGGTATGAGGTCGATCTTCAGTGCGTTGACATTCGATACGTCAATCTCGACTGGTTTGATTTCGTTGAAGAGGACGTCGATGAGCTGGTCGTTTTTGCCGTCCTTGTAGGTGGCTACCCGCAGAATGAGGTCTGAGGACTTTGAGTCGTTTGCCTGGCCGGCTTTGAAGGTGAGCTTGGTGAATCGGTTCTCCAGGCGAAGCTCTGCTTGCACCCCGTCGCTATCTCTCAGATATGCCCCGATTCCTTTTGTCTTGCTGGTTGTGGCAACGTTGTAGAGGTCTTCCTTGAGAGACTCCGAGGGATTGAAAAAGTCTCCGAGGGTCAGGTCTCGTCCCTGAGTGTTCATGGGTACCCCTGTTGCGGATGCGGGCCCCGGGGGTGTGCTGCCGTCAGTGGCACTCGTCGACGTCATTGACGGGCCGACTGCTGCGGTACTGGTCGTTGAGGAAGGGGTGGGGGCCTGCGTCGGAGTCGGGGTGGGAGGTGTGGAGGGAGGGGTGCTGGGTGCCTGGCTGGGTGGGGCCGTCGTTGGCTGCGGGGTGGGTTCGGAGGTGGCGTGCTGTCCCGAGCAGGCGGTCAGTGCGAGGATCGGGAGGGAGGAGAGAATGATGGCGTTGCGCCGGGTGACAGGCTGCTTCGGCATATTCATACGGTGATGATATGGCTCTAAATTCGGCAGAATAAAGCAGTTAACGTCATATTTTTACACAAATATTCACGAAATATTCTGACTGATTCGTCGGTTGTGCGGCGCTACTGCTGGTGGCATGTCCTCGTGCAACAGGGGGCAGCGATACGGCGGCTGTCAAGCCACGTTCGCCCGGCTGCGGTTCCTGGCCTCAGTCGACCTCGACGATGACGGGGACATGGTCGGAGGCGCCCTTGCCCTTGCGCTCGTTGCGGTCGATGGCGGCGCCGGTGACGCGGTCGGCCAGGGCCTGCGAGGCGTAGACGAAGTCGATGCGCATGCCCTCGTTCCTCGGGAAGCGCAGCTTCTGGTAGTCCCAGTACGTGTAGTTGGTGACCCGCTCGCGCGTGACCTCGTGCATGCCCGTTTCGGCGAAGGCGGCGAAGGCCTCGCGCTCCGGTGCTGAGACGTGGGTGGCGCCCTCGAAGACGCTCATGTCCCACACGTCCTCGTCCTTCGGTGCCACGTTCCAGTCACCTACCAGCGCCAGCGGCAGATCCGGCTCGGCCCTCAGCCAGGTGGCGACGTCGTCGCGCAGCGCCCGCAGCCAGTCGAGCTTGTAGGTGTAGTGCGGGTGGGTGAGCTCGCGGCCGTTGGGCACGTACAGGCTCCACAGGCGCACCGGCCTCGCCTCCGACGCTGCGCCCACCGTCGCCCCGAGCGCCCGCGCCTCAACGACTGGCTCGGCCTCGGACTTGGCCGCCCAGCCGGGCTGGCCCGGGAAGGAGGTGGCGACGTCGTCGAGTCCTACGCGCGAGGCGATCGCCACCCCGTTCCACTGGTTGAGCCCGTGGATTGCCAGCCGGTAGCCGGCCGCCTCGAAGGGCTCGACCGGGAACTGGTCGGGGCGGCACTTGATCTCCTGCATCGCCAGGGCGTCCACGTCCTCGCGCTCCAGGAATGCCAGGACGCGGTCGACGCGGGTGCGGATGGAGTTGACGTTCCAGGTGGCCAGGCGCATGGCAGCAGCGTAGCCGGTGCCCGGTTCCCATCAAGCACTCAACAAGCGGCCGTAGCCTGCCGCCATGGGAACAGCACTTGTCACCGGGGCCACCAGCGGCCTCGGCCTGGAGATCGCCTGGCAGCTCGCCCAGGCCCGGCACAACCTCATCCTCGTCGCGCGCACCCCCGAGCGTCTGCGGGAGGTGGCCGAGGAGATGCGTCAGTTCGCCGGTGTCCAGGTGGAGGTCCTGCGGGCCGACCTGTCTCAGCGCGATGAGCTCGAGGTTATCGCCGAGCGCCTGCGTGAGCCGGGCAAGCCCGTGGGGCTCCTGGTCAACAACGCCGGCTTCGGGCTGGGGCAGCCCTTCATCGGGGGAGACCTGGCCCGTGAGGAGCGGGCCCTCGACGTCATGGTCCGCGCGGTCATGGTGGCCTCGCACGCAGCGGCCGGTGCCATGGTGGAGCGCGGGCGCGGTGCGATCCTCAACGTCTCCTCCATGACTGCGCACACCGCCATGGGTACCTACGCGGCGCACAAGGCCTGGGTGCTCCGGTTCACCGAGGGGCTGGCCGCCGAGCTCGCCGGCACCGGCGTGACCGCCACGGCGCTGTGCCCCGGGCTGGTCCACACCGGTTTCCACGCGGCGGCCGGTATCGACGAGACCCAGTGGAAGGACCCGCTGTGGCTGGACGCTGAGCGAGTCGCCATCGACGGCCTCGCCGCAGTGCGACGCGGCCAGGTCATCTGCACCCCGAGCCTGCGCTACCGCAGCGCCAACGCCGCTCTGCGACTGGCTCCCCGCTGGTTCGTGCGCCGGATGGTCGGGCCCGAGCGCTCCGGCCGAGACCCCGAGTGAGGCCGCAGGAGCTCATCGCGGCGAAAAGTGTCACAGATGGAGGCTTTTCACCCGCATTCCTGCGTGCTGCCGCCACCGTTGACTTCCCCAACGGCGCTGACCTGCGCAGATGTGTCATGGCCGGGCGATGCGGCCATCTAAGAGTCTCTCGTTGTGACAGACTCATCCGCTCGCCGGGGTTCTTAGCCTTGTCGGGCGGGCCGAGAATCGCCCAGGGCTGAGGGCGTGGCCAGAAGACCGGTGACCTGCAACGATCGCACCATGGCTTCCATTACCTTCCACGGAGACCCCGTCAGCACCGTCGGCCAGCTGCCCGCTGTGGGCTCGACCGCCCCCGCCTTCGACCTCGTGGGCGCCGACCTCGCCCCGGTCACCAGCCAGTCCCTGGCCGGCCACCGCGTAGTCCTCAACATCTTCCCCTCGGTGGACACCGGGGTGTGCGCCGCCTCTGTGCGTCAGTTCAACAAGCTTGCCTCCGAGCTGGACAACACGACCGTGGTCTGCGTCTCCGCCGACCTGCCCTTCGCCGGCTCCCGCTTCTGCGGCGCCGAGGGCCTGAGCAACGTGGTGACCGGCTCGACCTTCCGCTCCACCTTCGGCGCCGACTACGGCGTCACCCTGGCCGACGGCCCACTGGCCGGCCTGCTGTCGCGCGCCGTTGTCGTTCTCGACGAGAACGGCAAGGTCGTCTACACCGAGCAGGTCCCCGAGGTCGGTCAGGAGCCCGACTACGACGCCGCCGTGGCCGCCCTGTCCTGACCTCCCCTACCGAGACTCTCCCAGAGCCCGCCCCTCCGCATCACGCGGAAGAGGGCGGGCTCTGGTCGCAGTGGGTGTCTACCCGGCACGCAAGCGCCCACGGCCACTACCATCGGAGCCGTGAGCACCAACGATTCCCATATCGCCCGCCTGGCCGAGCTCGTCAATGAGCTGTCCGTCGTCCGCGGCAAGGTCACCCTCGCCTCCGGCCTCGAGTCCGATTTCTACGTGGACATGCGCCGCGCCACCCTCCACCACGAGGCCGCCCCCCTCATCGGCCACGTCATGCTCGACATGCTGGAGGAGGCGGGGCTGGGCACTGACGAGATCGACGCCGTCGGCGGCCTGACCATGGGGGCCGACCCCGTGGCCGCCGCCATGCTGCACGCCGCCGCCTCGCGCGGTCTGGACCTGGACGCCTTCGTCGTACGCAAGGCCGCCAAGGACCACGGCATGCGCCGGCGCATCGAGGGCCCCGACGTCGCCGGGCGCTCCGTGGTGGTCCTGGAGGACACCTCCACCACCGGCGGCTCCCCGCTGGAGGCCGTCGAGGCCCTGCGCGAGGCGGGTGCCGACGTGCGGGCCGTCGCCGTCATCGTCGACCGGGCCACCGGCGCGCGTGAGCGCATCGAGGCCGCCGGCCTGTCCTACTACGCGGCGCTCGGCCTGGCCGACCTCGGCCTGGAGTGAATCCCCGACGGCGTCCGCCGGCATCTGCTCGCCGAGGCGAGGACGCTGATCGCATGGATCAGCCCGTCGACCTGCCCGAGGGGGAGCACCGGCCCGCTGTGCCCGCAGAGGCCGCGACGTCCTCCACCAGGTTCTCGGCCATGACCCCGGAGGAGGACCGGCCCGCCGATGTCCGCCAAGTCGGCGTCGGCCCCTGGCCCGGAGGCCCCGAGGCCTGGCCCGCCGACCCCCGCTACGACCGCGAGCTGCTGGCGGACGGCGACCGGCGCAACGTCGTCGACCGCTACCGCTACTGGACCATCGCGGCGATCCGCGCCGATCTGGCCGCCCGCGCCCACCGGCTGCACATCGCCATCGAGAACGTCAGCCAGGACCTCAACATCGGCTCCATCGTGCGCAGCGCCAACGCCTTCAACGTCGCCGGTGTCCACATCATCGGCCGACGCCGCTGGAACAAGCGCGGCGCCATGGTCACCAACCGCTACCTGGACGTGCGCCACCACCCCGAGCCCGGCGAGCTGCTCGACTGGGCGGCGGCAAGCGGCTACGAGGTCATCGGCATCGACAACGGCCCCGGAGCCCGGCCCCTGGAGGCCGCCGCGCTGCCCGAGCGCTGCCTCATGGTCTTCGGTTCCGAGGGTGAGGGCATCAGTGCCGAGCTGAGCGCCGGCTGCGCCAGCCTGCTGCGCATCGGCCAGTACGGCTCCACCCGCTCCATCAACGTGGCCGCGGCGGCGGCCGTGGCCATGCACACCTGGATCCTCCAGCACGCCGGGCCGGCCCCAGACTGACCTCGGGCGCTGCCGGCCCGTTGTATTGCGCTGTATTGCCCCGTATTGCCCCGCCTCATAGGCGTCAGCACCAAACCGGCCCTGAACAGCCCATGCTGCCGGCCCGCGCGGCCCATCCGGGACCATGATCCGGTTCACCTGGGTCGGGATTCGTGGAACAATCGGCCCCGCACCACTGACTCATACAGAAATCAGGAGGCACCCAGTGGCCATTGCAACCCCGGAGTCCTACGCCGACATGCTTGACCGCGCGAAGGCCGGCAAGTACGCCATCCCCGCGATCAACGTCACCTCGTCCCAGACTCTGTCCGCCGCCCTCAAGGGCTTCGCCGACGCCGAGTCCGACGGCATCGTCCAGATCTCCAACGGTGGTGCCGCCTACTGGTCCGGGTCCTCGCGCCTCGACCGCGTCAAGGGCTCGATCGCCTTCACCGCCTACGCCCGCGCCGTGGGCGACCTCTACCCCGTCACCATCGGTCTGCACACCGACCACTGCCCCAAGAAGCTCCTGGCCGACTGGATCCACCCGCTCATGGAGATCGAGGCCGAGCAGGTCAAGAACGGTGAGCTGCCGATGTTCAACTCCCACATGTGGGACGGCTCCGCCGAGGCCCTCGACGACAACATCGAGATCGCCGTCGACATGCTCAAGCGCGCCAAGGCCGCCAACGTCGTCCTCGAGATCGAGATCGGCGCCGTGGGCGGCGAGGAGGACGGTATCAAGGGCGAGGAGAACGCCAACCTCTACACCACCGCCGACGACGCCTGGAAGGCCGTCGAGGCCCTCGGCCTGGGTGAGAACGGCCGCTACATCACGGCCCTGACCTTCGGCAACGTGCACGGCTCCTACAAGCCCGGTCACGTCAAGCTCCGCCCGGAGATCCTCGGCGAGATCCAGGACGATGTGGCCAAGCGTCTCGGTGACCGCCTGTCCTCCAAGGTCGGCGACAAGAGCTCGCCCTTCGACCTGGTCATGCACGGCGGCTCCGGCTCCACCGACGAGGAGATCGCCACCGCGGTGCGCAACGGCGTCATCAAGATGAACGTCGACACCGACACCCAGTACGCCTACACCCGCCCGGTCGCCGGCTGGATGTACACTAACTACGATGGCGTCCTCAAGGTCGACGGCGAGGTCGGCAACAAGAAGCAGTACGACCCGCGCGCCTGGGGCAAGGCCGCCGAGGAGGGCATGGCCGCTCGCGTCGTCGAGGCCTGCGAGCGCCTCGGCTCCGTCGGCTCCGCCCGCAAGTGAGCCCCCGCCCCGCACAGGGGTGAGCGGCGAGCACAGGCCGTCGCTGGACGTGACCCCGGCACCACCGGTGCCGGGGTCACGTCGTGTCTGCGTCATGAGTCGTTCGAGAGGGGCCGCCCACTGTCCGACCGAGTGGTTACATTCTTGCAGGACAGCTCGGTGTGACGTCGCTCCGTGAGAGGAGGTTGTGAAATCGCGGGAGATTGCGGGAAATAAGGGTGAATCAACATCATCGACGTGAGTCGCAGATCACTTATTGCAAATCTTGCAGCAATATGGGCCGAAATATGCCATGATTGGTCGTCGCCGTTGAACCGACGGATCAGCCGCCGGCCACGCGGCAGTCGCTCCTCGCGGACGCCCCTGTCCGCTCCTGTCCCATGCGTCCAAAGGAGGACCCCAATGCGACTCATCTCCCGCCGCTCCATGCTGGGTGGAACCGCTGCGATCGCCGTCGCCGCGACCCTGGCGGCCTGCTCGAAGGGCTCGTCCGGTTCCGATGGCGACGGAGGCGTCTACTTCCTCAACTTCAAGCCCGAGTCGGAGCAGGCCTTCAAGGACATCGCGGCCGCCTACACCAAGAAGACCGGCGTGGCCGTCAAGGTCGTCACCGCCGCCTCCGGCACCTACGAGCAGACCCTGAAGTCCGAGGTCGCCAAGTCCAACCCGCCCACCCTGTTCAACCTCAACGGACCCGTGGGCTACGGGAACTGGAAGGAGTACGCCTCCGACCTGACCGACGCCGACTTCACCAAGCAGATGACGGATGAGTCGCTGGCCCTCAAGGGCGACGAGGGCAAGGTCGTGGGTGTGCCGCTGGCCATCGAGGGCTACGGCATCATCTACAACGCCGCCATCCTCAACAAGTACTTCGCCATGGAGGGCGCCAAGGCCACCGCCGTCGACCAGATCAAGGGCTTCGACAAGCTCAAGGAGGTCGTCGAGGACATGCAGGCCAAGAAGGCCGAGCTCGGTATCGAGGGCGTCTTCGCCGCCACCTCCCTGTCTCCCGGCGAGGACTGGCGCTGGCAGACCCACCTGGCCAACTACCCCGTCTACTACGAGTACCGCGACGCCAAGGTCGACGACCTCGATGAGCTCAAGCTGACCTACTCGGACAACTACAAGCAGATCTTCGACCTCTACCTCAACAACTCCACGATCGCCCCCACCGAGGCCAGCGCCAAGACGGTCACCGACTCCATGGCCGACTTCGCCCTGGGCAAGGCCGCCATGGTTCAGAACGGCAACTGGGGCTGGTCGCAGATCTCCGAGGTCTCCGGCAACACGGTCAAGGCTGAGGACGTCCACTTCCTGCCGATCTATGTCGGCGTGTCCGGCGAGGACAAGAGCAACATCGCCATCGGCACCGAGAACTACCTGACGATCAACTCCCAGGCCTCCGACGACGCTCAGAAGGCCACCAAGGAGTTCCTCACCTGGCTGTTCACCGACGCCGAGGGCACCAAGCTCGCCGCCGAGAAGCTCAGCATCATCGCGCCGTACAAGGCCTACGCCGACCTGGCCCCCTCCGACCCGCTGGGCAAGGAGGTCGCCGCGGCCATCACCAACAAGGACCTCGCTCCCGTCAAGTGGGTCTTCCCGACCTTCCCGAGCCAGGACTTCAAGGACCAGCTCGGCCAGCACCTGGCTCAGTACGCCTCCGGCAGCTCGGACTGGGCGAAGGTCAAGGAGTTCTTTGTGACCACCTGGGCCTCCGAGAAGAAGTCGGCCAAGGAGGGCTGACGCCGTCGAGTCGCCCGAGCCCGCTCAGTCCCTCCTGGTCCTCCGGCAACGGCGCGACGGCGACTCATCTCCCCATCCCCTCTCCACCCGGGGCGGCGTGTCCGGAGCCGATCGGCTCCCGCGCCGCCGCCCCGGTAGGAGCCCTCCGCTACCCGGCCGCTTCGGCGGGTAACGGTCGCACCTCGAGGTAGATATGACCAAGGCACTGAAAAAGTTCTTCCCAGTATTCGCGGGGCCGACCCTGTTGGCCTTCATGATCGCTTTCATCGTCCCCTTCTTCATGGGGCTCTATCTCTCCTTCACCAAGTTCAACAGCCTGACCAACGCGCGGTTCGTGGGCACCGACAACTACGCCAGGGCACTGGGGGAGCGCAGCGACTTCCCGCAGGCTCTCCTCTTCACCGCCGTCGTCTCCGTCATCTCCATCATCACGGTCAACCTGGGCGCCTTCGCCCTGGCCTACTTCCTGACCCGCAAGCTGCGCGGCACCAACTTCTTCCGCGCCGTCTTCTTCATGCCCAACCTCATCGGCGGCATCGTCCTGGGCTACACCTGGCAGGTCATGCTCAACGCGATCCTGCAGCGCTGGGGCCAGACCATCGTCAACGACTGGCGCCTGGGTCTGGCCGGCCTGGTCATGCTCGTCAACTGGCAGCTCATGGGCTACATGATGGTCATCTACATCGCCGGCCTGCAGAACGTGCCGCCCGAGCTCATCGAGGCCTCCCAGATCGACGGCGCCGGCCGCTGGCAGACGCTGCGCAACGTGACGCTGCCGATGATCATGCCCTCGATCACCATCTGCCTGTTCCTCACCCTGGCCAACACCTTCAAGATGTATGACCAGAACCTCGCCCTGACCAACGGGGCCCCGGCCAAGCAGACCCAGATGGCCGCGCTCAGCATCGTCAACACGATGTACAAGAAGGTCGGTCAGGAGGGCGTCGCCCAGGCCGAGGCCGTCGTCTTCTTCCTCATCGTCGCCGCCATCGCGCTCATCCAGCTGCGCGCCACTCGTTCCAAGGAGGTTGACGCGTGAGCACCGCCGTCCAGACCCATGTCCCCGGAACCGCCGCCCCAGCCCGGAAGGCGGGTGGGAAGGCGCCTCGGCACACGCCCGGCCAGAAGGCGCTCGTGGGGGTGCTGACCGTCCTGGCCCTCGTGTGGGTCATCCCCCTGGCCTTCATCCTCACCAACTCCTTCAAGGGCAAGTTCTACATCTCCGACAGCCCCTTCGCCCTGCCGACCGCCAAGACCTTCGCCGGCCTGGACAACTACGCCACCGGCCTGGCCCTGTCCGGCTTCGCCAGCGCCATGGGGTGGTCGCTGTTCATCACGGTGGGCTCCGTCGTCGTCATCGTGTTCCTCACGGCGATGACCGCCTACTACATCACCCGCATCAAGACGTGGTGGACCTCGGCGATCTACTACGCCTTCGCCTTCTCCATGATCGCTCCCTTCCAGATGGTCATGTTCCCCACCGTCAAGGTGGCCGACCTCCTCGGCCTGGCCACGCCCTGGGGCATGATCGTCCTCTACCTCGGATTCGGCGGCGGTCTGTCGGTGTTCCTGTTCGCCGGCTTCATCAAGTCGATCCCCATGGAGATCGAGGAGGCCGCCTACATGGACGGGTGCTCCCCGCTGCGGACCTACTTCAAGGTGGTCATGCCGCTGCTCAAGCCGACGGCGGTCACGGTGGCGATCCTCAACGCCATGTGGGTGTGGAACGACTTCCTCCTGCCCAACCTCGTCATCGGCCAGGACGAGCGCTACAAGACCATCCCGATCGTCATCCAGTCGCTCGTCGGGTCCAACGGAAACCGCGACCTGGGTGCCCAGATGGCCATGCTCGTCTTCGCCATCGTCCCGATCGTGGCCTTCTACCTCTTCGGTCAGAAGCACATCATCGAGGGCGTGGCCGCGGGCGCGGTCAAGGGCTGATGCCCGCGCATGACTCCTGAACCGGGCGGTTCCCGATGCCCCACGGCGGGTGTCGGGAACCGCCCGTATCATTCCCACCTGTCACTGCCCGAGTCCCGCATGAAGGAGATCCCGTGGCGCTGTTCCCCGGCCCCGACAGCCCGGCCTACCGGGCCTGGTCCGCAGCGGCCGACGTCGTCATCCTCAACGCCCTCACCCTGGCCGGCTGCCTGCCGGTGGTGACGGCCGGCGCCTCCCTGACGGCCTGCGCCCGCGTGGCCGGCGAGATGGCGGCCGACGACGACCCGGCAGTCGCCGCCACCTGGTGGCGCTCCTTCCGCCTCAACCTGCGTCAGTCGCTGGCCTGGTGGCTGCCGGTACTTGTGCTGCTGGCCCTGGGGGTATGGGAGTACCTGCTCCTGGCCGACGGCGCCGCCATGGGGCACCAGACCGGTGGTCAGCACGGTGGCGGTGGCAGGATGAGTGGCGCGGTGTCCGGGCTGGTGCTGGCCGGAGGAGTGCTCCTGGTCTCGACCCTCATCTGGCTGCTCCCGCTGGCGGCCTTCTTCGATGCGCCGCTCACACGTCACCTGTCCAACGCGGCCCGGCTCGCCGTGGGGCGCTTGGGGATCACGGCGCTCGCACTGGTGATCGCGACGGCACCGGTGGCGGTCCTCTGGACGGTGCCCGCCATGAGGACGGCCGCCCTCTGGTTCCTGGTTCTCATCGGGCCGGCCTTCCAGACCTATCTCATCGCCCTGCTCCAGCGCTCCACCGTCGCCGGTCTCACTGCCGCCGCTCCGGCCCCCTCCTGACCCGAGCCACCCCCGTGCGGCCAGGTGGCGGTCACGGCGTGAAGCGGCGGGTCCGGCTCCGGTAGGCTAGAGAACGGTGTGTCCACCGGCACGCCGTCACTGAAGCCAGGGAGCAGCCATGCCAGCCGTTGTCGTCGTCGGGACCCAGTGGGGGGACGAGGGAAAGGGCAAGGCGACTGACCAGCTCGGTCAGGACGTCGACTACGTCGTCAAGTTCAACGGAGGTAACAACGCCGGCCACACCGTGGTCATCGACGGCGAGAAGTTCGCCTTCCACCTCCTGCCGGCCGGTGTGCTCACTCCCGGGGTCACCCCCATCATCGGCAACGGCGTCGTCGTCGACCTGGAGGTCCTCTTCAGCGAGATCGCTGAGATCACCTCCCGCGGAAAGGACGCCTCCAGTCTCCTCATCAGTGCCAACGCCCATATCATCCCCTCCTACAACCGGATCCTGGACCGCACCACCGAGCGCTTCCTGGGCTCGCGCCAGCTGGGGACCACCGGTCGCGGGATCGGTCCCACCTACGCGGACAAGATGAACCGCGTGGGCATCCGCGTCCAGGACCTCTTCGACGAGTCGATCCTGCGCCAGAAGGTCCACTCCGCCCTGGACCAGAAGAACAGCCTCTTCCTCAAGGTCTTCAACCGGGCGGCCATCGACGCCGACGCCGTCGCCGACGAGCTGCTCTCCTACGCCGAGCGGGTCCGGCCCATGGTCGTGGACTGCTCCCTGGTGCTCAACGGCGCCCTCGACAAGGGCAAGACCGTCCTGTTCGAGGCCGGCCAGGCCACGATGCTCGACATCGACCACGGCACCTACCCGTTCGTCACCTCCTCCAACCCCACCTCCGGTGGCGCCTGCACCGGCACCGGCGTGGGGCCCACCCGCATCGACTCGGTGGTCGGTGTTGTCAAGGCCTACACGACCCGCGTGGGGGAGGGGCCCTTCCCCACCGAGCTGCACGACGAGATGGGTGAGCGCCTGCGCACCGAGGGCGGAGAGTTCGGTGTCACCACCGGCCGGCCGCGCCGCTGCGGCTGGCACGACGCCGTCGTCACCCGCTACGCGGCCCGCGTCAACGGGCTCACCGACCTGGTGATGACCAAGCTCGACGTCCTCACCGGGCATGAGACCATCCCCGTGTGCGTCGCCTACGACATCGACGGCACCACCACCCAGGAGATGCCGTTGACCCAGTCCGACTTCCACCACGCCGTCCCCGTCTACGAGGAGCTGCCCGGCTGGAGCGAGGACATCAGCGAGGTCCGCAGCTTCTCCGACCTGCCCCAAGCGGCCCAGGACTACGTGCTGCGCATCGAGGAGCTGGCCCGCTGCCGCGTCTCCGCGATCGGTGTCGGACCGGGCCGCGAGGCCACGATCTCGCGTCACTCGCTCATCGGGTGACGGCGACGGGCACCGGACGGCTGGCCGCGCCCCTCACCCGATGAGGCCTGCCGGAGGCGGCCTGCGGGCTCAGGGTGAGATGTGCCGATCGTCCGCAGGCCTCATGCCCTTTGCGGGGCGTTGGTGTCAGTAGCCGCCGTAGCCACCCTGGCCCGGAGGAGGATAGGGGCCGCCGGCGCCAGGTGGAACGGCGCCAGGTGGCTGCTGGTACGGGGCGGGGCCACCCCAGTATCCGGCCTGGTTGACCGGTGGTGCCTGCGGCGGAGGGTAGCTGCCCTGTTGAGGACCTGGTGGGTAGTAGGCCTGCGGATGCGTCGCAGCACCCGGCGCGCCTGAGCCCGGTGAGGTGTAGGGGAAGGCCTGGTATGGCGGTGCGGCCGCCGCTGCATTGAGAGACTGCTGCTTCAACGCAGCCAGGTACCTTTGCTCCCGACGTTTCTTGTTGGAGTTGCTGAAGAAGGCGATCATCCCGCCGACGACGGTGATGAAAACGATCAGAACGACAGCGATCAGGAATCCGGTTCTTGTGTCTGATCGGGAGTCGGACTGAGACTCGGAGGTGACTTCAGCGCTGTCCTTGCCCCGGGTCTTGTTGTCATAAAAATCAGTGAACGAGACCTTGTTCTGCTTGTCCCCCTCGATTCTCCCTCCTCCGGAATCCGTGACCTTCCCGGGGAAGACGACCGACAGCTTCAGTGAGCTGTTCTTGTCCTCCTCGGACGCGGAGTCCACATGGGTGTCGACGACGTACTCGTCTCCGTCATGACTCACGTACTCGTTACCTGACACCGGTGTGGTGACTACTGCCTTGCAGGTTGGAGTTCCGTGATCGGACGAGAACGTGACCTCGGGTTTCACTGAGTCGTCTGAGAAGTTCTCATCGACGCAGAAGTCCTTGAGGGACTGCTCGTCGTCGGACGGCGTCGTGGCCAGGAAGGTCATGGTCACTTCATCGTCCGACTTGATGACGATCTCGATACTGACATCCTCCGTGCCGGATCCGTCAGTGGCGGCGCTCGCGGGTGACGCCACTGTCGGGAGCAGGGAGATCGTGAGACTGAGGATGCCGGTCAGGCCGACTGCTCGTCTGTTCCTGGAGGAGAGGTAGTGCATATGCTGCCTTGTTACGCCGTGGCCCCGGATCCTGCGAATCCGGGGCCACATCGTCTGAAGAGGAGGAAGATGACGAATCAGTAGGCGCTCGGTCCGGGCTGGCCGGGCTGGCCACCGCCGTAAGGGGGCTGAGTGGGCTGCTGACCCTGAGGAGGAAGACCGGGCTGTGCCTGAGGAGCGCCATAAGCCTGCTGGCCCGGCTGGGCCGGGAAGGCCTGGTTCGGGTCGTAGCCCTGAACGGGAGCGCCGTAGGCAGGCTGCGGCTGGTTCTTCTTGCTGCGGATGATGAAGAAGGCGGCGCCTCCACCGATCACTGCCAGAGCGACCACGCCGATGACGATCCAGACCCACATGGGGATGGAGCCGTCCCCGCCCTTCACAGTGTGGGCGTCGATGTCGGTGAAGGTGACCTTGTTGCCCTCCACCTTGCCGCCGTCGGCCTCAGTGACCTTGCCGGGGAAGGTAATGGTCTGGGTGACGTCCACCTCGCTCATCGCGGCGGAGGTGCTTTCGCTTCCAGTCTTGACAATGTACTCATTTCCCTCGTGCTTCACCTGGCCCTTGCTGTCCTTGATGCTCTGTGAGCCTTCAATGGTGCAGGTGCGGGAGTCGCCGTTGTCCTTGAAGGTGGCCTTGGCGTTCTTACCGAGGTCCTGACCCGCGAACATATCGTCGGAGCAGTTGTCCTCAGACATGAAGCCGATATCCGTGTTGTCAACGATGACCATCTTCGCCGAGTAGGTGTCGTCCTTGTTGATGACGATGTCGGCAGTGATCTTGAACTGGGTGTCGGAGTCATCAGCCAGCGGTGCGGCGTGCCCGGGAGCGCCGACCAGGGCGAGAGGAGCGGACAGGGCGAGTGCGGCAAGAGCTGTCAGCACGGAGAAGGGCGCGGGGATCCGGCGAGCGGTTGCAGGTGTCATGGCCCCACAGTAACGGTTCCGATGCTGGGGTGTAACTGGACCTTCATGGGGACCGTTCCCCGGCGGGCCTGTTACTGGAACTGCTGCGGCGGCGGCCAGGTGCCGTGCTGCTGGGGCGCCTGCGTGGGGGAGGGCGGGTAGGAGCCGTTGGCGGTGCTGGAGGGGGAGTAGAGCGGTGACGGCTGTCCCGAGTGCTGCTGGTTCGGTTGAGGTGCAACCGGTTGCCCGGGGTACTGCTGAGGAACCGGCTGACCGAGGTGGGATGACTGCGGTTCAGGACCCGGGACGGGGACGGCCTGCACGGCGGCACCCGGAGCGCCCTGCCCGCTTCGCTGACGACGTCGCACAACGACCGCCATCGCGATGAGCCCGATGACCACGAGCGAGCCGACGCCTCCGATGATCCACGGCAGCACCTTGCTGGTCGTCGTCTCCGAGGCGGGACGGTCCTTGCCCTTGACGACCCGGCCCTTGAAGTCCGTGAAGGAGACGGTGCTCTTCTCGTCCCCCTCGACCTTTCCGCCTTGGCTCTGGGTCACCTCTCCGGGGAACGTGGCGGCATAGAACAGCTGCAACTTCGGGGACGGCGTCTTGCGTCCGTCCATGCTGCTGGTGTCGATGGCGTACTCGTCGTTCTCGTGCCTGATCGTGCCGTTGGTCTCAGAGATCTTCCCCTTCCTCGTGATGGTGCAGACTCGTTTGTCCTTCCCGTCATCGAATTTCGTCTCAGCGCTGGCGAAGATGTTCGGTTCCACGAGGAAGTAGTTCAGCGTGCAGCTGTCCTTGGTGATGGGAGGAGCCAGGCTGTAGTTCGTCTGATCGGTGATAACGAAGGACGCCTCAAAGGTGTCATCGCTCTTGACGGTGACTTTCATGTCGATGGTGACGTTGAGCTCATTGTCCTCTCCAGCGAGCGGCACCGCGTGACCAGGAGGGGAGGCCACGGCCATAGCGGCGATGAAGGCGAGAACGGCCAACGCAGCCAGTACGGCGTGGACTCTCCTGATAGCAACGGCGCGGCTCATGGCGTCACCCTAGTCGTTGCCTCGGTTCCCCGGCGGCTGTTCGAACGGCAGTACTACCCACCCTGATACGGCGGGTAGTACTGCCCGTTCTGACCTCCGCCGCCGGTGCGCTCCTGCGGCGGCTGGAAGTCGGCCTGACTGTGCCCCTGCTGGTAGGGCATCTGCGTGTACCCGGGGCCGGGGGCGTAGGTCCCGTTGCCGTCCTGGGCTCCGTAGATGCCGGGGCCGGCTGACTGTCCCGCGTACCCGGCGTCCTGGGGTGGGAAGGCGCCGGCACCCGCACCCGGATCGACATACGGGGAGTAGCCGTCCTGGAGATTGGCGACGGGATAGGTCTGGGTCGGCCCCGGCGTCGGCTGCTGGGCGCCGGGAAGGGGCGACTGGTACGGGCCGCTGATGTAGACGTCCGATGGGTGCGTGCCGGCCATCCCGGGATCCTGAGGAACCTCGCCGTATGGGGACACTGGACTCATCCGCTGGGCGCGCTGGACTCTCAGAAGGTAGAGCACGACGCCGGCGACGATGAGGAGGACGATGCCGCTGGCGATGGCCACCATCCACCACTGCAGGTGGAACTTCCCGTCCTCCCCTTCGGCGTGAAGGCCGTCGGAGCTCTCCAGGGCATCGTCCCAGGTGACCTTGTTGCCGTTGCTTCTACCGTTGGACTTGGTCACCTCGCCGGGGAAGGTGACGGACACTGAGACCTTGGTGTTGCCTCCGACGTTCTGCGAGGAGAGCTGGGGGTTCTTCGCGCTGAGCTTGTTCAGTGAACCGGGGGACAGGTCGAAGATGTACTGCCCGTCCTTGTGCTTGATCGTCCACGTGTCGGTCTGAAGCTTGTTGAGCGGGACCGCCTTGGCGGTGACCTGGCATGCCGGATTGCCGTTGTGGGACGTGTAGGTGTAGTTCGCCTCGACGCCCTCGGGGAGCGGGGTCGACTTCCCCAGCTCCTTCTCGGTGCAGTTCTCCTTGCTGATGAGCCGCAGGTTGGATGAGTCCCACATGATGTAGGTCATGTCGGCGGTCTCGTTGTCGTGGATGACGAAGTCGTAGCGGACTCCGCAGCCGGCCAGGATCAGCGTGAGGGCGGCCAGTACCGCCGCGACCACAGGCCGTGGGACGTTGCGGGAGGCTTCATTCATGCGTCGAGTCTAAGTCGGTGTCGTTGCTGCTTGTGAATGTCTGTCGGATTGACCCGGTTCCGTCAGCCTGCCTGCGTCCGTGCGCGGAATGGTGAGGCCGGATGCGGATGATCGCGCAGTGCCGCCCTGATGGTCGGCCGGTGGCCGTCCCTCTATTCCTACTCCTCGCTCGCGTGTCCTTTCGATGTGGAGGGCCCTCTTGCGCGCCGTCGCAGGACGGCCACCGTCAGGACTCCGCCGAGCGCTGCCAGGCCGGCGATCAGCCAGATGCGGGAGCGGCTCCACCAGGACATGCCCCGGGAGTCCTGGGCATAGCCCGAGGCGCTGACGCCCTTGGCCACGGTGTCGGGATCGTCCCAAGTGACCGTGGTGCCTGAGACCTTCCCCCCGCCGGACTGCGTCACCGCGCCGGGAAAGGTGACTGCGACCTTGGTGTCGACCACGCCCTTGAAGGAGGTGCTCTCCGGCTGAGGCCCGTCCTGGCCGCCCGACGGTGGGGCAGAGGCCTGCGGGGCCGCACCTGCTGCGCCGTCGGCCCCGCCGGAGTCCTGCGACGGATCGGGTGAGAGCGGCTGGATCGTCACCTTGTAGACGTCGCCGTCGCGTACGACGATGGTGTTCGGCTCGGCCGCCGAGGCCTGGGGGACCTTGACCCCCTTGATGCTCACCGAGCAGCCGAGGCCGTCGTCGCCGGTGATCGGCTCGGCCTTGACCGTGGTGCCGGCGGGCACGCCCAGAGCGGTCGGGTCGGAGTAGGCCGAGCAGTCGGGGGTCTTGTCCTTGGGGAAGACGGTTCCGGTCGTGTCCCGCATCTCCATGGCGACGTCGTAGCTGCCCTGGGAGCTGATGGTCATATCCATGTGGGCGGTGCAGGCGCTCAGCGTCAGGCAGGAGGCGGCCACCAGAACCGGGCGCATCAGCGGACGGGGCCGAGGACACACGGAGGAGCGCGTGGGAAGGGACGCGGAAGACGGCGCGACGGACATGCCGGGCACGCTACACGCTCGCACTGGACCTTCACTGAGGGCGGAACGACGCCGTTTCAAAGGGTGTAAAAGCCGTCATCCTCCTGAATGTGGCCGATCGCATGCTGGTGTGACCAGGAAGAGCGACCCAGTTGGGACCTTCGGCGATGTGACCTCAGGCGCCTGGTGGGGGAGTATTGCCCTCGACCGAGCGAGTCGGCAACGGCGCGCTCACCGGATCAACACATACCCAAGGAAGGGACTCGCATGACTGTGTCTGAGAAGGACGTCCGCGCCGCCGCGCCGGCTAACGCCCCTGAGGATGTCATCGAATTCGTCACGCGTATCGCCGAGCTGGCCAAGCCCGAGAACGTCTACTTCGCGGACGGTTCACAGGAGGAGTGGGACCGCCTGACCACCGAGATGGTGGAGTCGGGCATGTTCACCCGCCTCAACCCCGACAAGCGCCCCAACTCCTTCCTCGCGCGTTCCCTGCCCAGCGACGTGGCCCGCGTGGAGTCCAGGACCTTCATCTGTTCCGAGAAGGAGGAGGATGCCGGCCCGACCAACAACTGGTACGACCCGGCCGAGATGAAGAAGATCCTCAACGAGAAGTTCGACGGCGCCATGCGCGGCCGGACCCTCTACGTCATCCCCTTCTCCATGGGCCCCCTGGGCGGCCCCATCTCCCAGCTCGGCATCGAGCTGACCGACTCCCCCTACGTGGTGGTCAACATGCGGATCATGACCCGCATGGGCTCGGCCGCCATGGACCTCATCAACGAGGGGCGCACCTGGGTCCCTGCCGTCCACTCCGTCGGCGCCCCCCTGGCCGAGCACGAGAAGGACACCGCCTGGCCCTGCAACGACGAGAAGTACATCACCCACTTCCCGGAGACCAACGAGATCTGGTCCTTCGGCTCCGGCTACGGCGGCAACGCCCTGCTGGGCAAGAAGTGCTACGCGCTGCGCATCGCCTCGACCATGGCCCGCCGCGACGGCTGGATGGCCGAGCACATGCTCATCCTGCGCCTGACCGACGAGAAGACCGGCAAGCAGTACCACGTCACCGCCGCCTTCCCGAGCGCCTGCGGCAAGACCAACCTCGCCATGCTCCAGCCCACCATCCCGGGCTACAAGGTCGAGACCGTCGGTGATGACATCGCCTGGATGCGTCCCGGCCCCGACGGCCGCCTGCGCGCCATCAACCCCGAGGCCGGCTTCTTCGGCGTCGCCCCCGGCACTTCCTACGACACCAACCCGATGGCCATGGACACCATGAAGGCCAACACCATCTTCACCAACGTCGCGCTGACCGACGACGGTGACGTGTGGTGGGAGGGCATCGACGCCCCGATGCCGGAGCACCTCATCGACTGGCAGGGCAACGACTTCACCCCGGCCGACGCCGCCGAGGGCAAGAAGGCCGCCCACCCCAACAGCCGCTTCACCACCCCGGCCTCGCAGTGCCCGATCATCTGCCCCGACTGGGAGGCCCCCGAGGGCGTGGCCATCGACGCGATCCTCTTCGGCGGCCGCCGCGCCACCAACGTGCCGCTGGTCGCCGAGCAGTACGAGAACGCCCACGGCGTGTTCATCGGCTCCGCCGTGGCCTCCGAGGTCACCGCCGCCGCCCTGGACGCCAAGGTCGGCTCCCTGCGCCACGACCCCATGGCCATGCTGCCCTTCTGCGGCTACCATATGGCCGACTACTGGGCGCACTGGCTGGAGATGCAGGAGCAGCTGGGTGACAAGTTCCCCAAGGTCTACCAGGTCAACTGGTTCCGCAAGGACGAGAACGGCAAGTTCATCTGGCCCGGCTACGGCGACAACTCCCGCGTGCTCGACTGGATTGTGCGCCGCGCCTCCGGCGAGGTCGAGGCGATCGACGGCGTCACCGGCCGCTACCCCAAGTTCGAGGACTTCAACCTCGAGGGCCTCGACCTGGGCGAGGAGGAGTGGGCCAAGATGTACGACATCGACCCCGAGGCCTGGTCCGCCGAGATGGACGACACTGAGGAGTACTACAAGCAGTTCGGTGACAAGCTGCCCGAGGCCATCAAGGAGCAGCTCGCCAAGTTCCGTGAGCGCATCGCCGAGGCCAAGAAGGCCTGACCGCGGCTGAGGTCCTTCCCCGCGAAGGACTCTGACGGGGGTTCCCACCGGTTCGCCGGTGGGAACCCCCGTCTCTCTGTCGCACCGAGGTGGTGAGTGGTGCCCATCGTGACGGGCAGATTCCTGTGACGTAAAGGAATATAGTGGAAGTAATACGGCGGACGGGTGGGGCATCTATGGTGCTGCATCGAACCGCGGTGCGCCATGCGGAGGTGGTGAGAGTGGAACGTCGAGAAAACTTCTACGTAAGTAATGTCCGCGGCATTCTAGGCGAAGGTGGTATTGGTCGCTATACCCCAGACGGTTCCTTTGTGCGCCTCAAGAACCCCTTTAGAGGTTGGGCTGCTCTCAAGTGTATTCATGAGGGCGACTGCAGGCTGATCCTGCGTAGGTCGCTGTTAGTGAGACTGGCTGCAGCGGCAGTGATAATCATCTCTATTGCGTGGCTGTTCCTTCTTAATATGTGCCTGAGTGATTCTCTTTCGCCGGAAGATACTCACCTTCTTCTCTGCCTTACTGTAGGGGCGCTCGCGTGGGCGGTGAACACATTGCGGCGCCGAACTGTTTTTAGTGAATCGGGTATTGAGATGCAGGGGCTGTTCTTCGCGGAGTTGCGTCCCTGGCCCGTAACTCGATCGAAAATAACCTTCTCCGCTATCGAAATTGGTACGCACTCTCCGTATGGACCGTTCATCTACCGAAATCGATTGATGTTGGTCAATGGGGCGCTGGACGACCTTATCAGACTACCGGGAAGCGTATCCTGCGTGGAAGGCGAATACATGATTGAGCGGATTTGGTCATTCGCCGAGGAGAGGGGCTGGGTGGTCTCCGATCTCGGTAATCTTCAGGCGGATCCTGAGATGGTACGGGCTCGCGGAGAGATAGATAGGACGGCGATCGCGAATCGAAAGGAGTTGACCTACTGTGCTCCCGCTGTGCGGAAGCTGAAGGAAATGATGTGTAGTTGGGGCGTGATCATGTTCTTCATGGCTGCACTCCCCCTCGCGGGAGCGCAGGACGTGCTCAGGGATGACGCTCGCGATGTTTGGCTTGTAATGCTCGGAGTGACTCTACTCATCCTTGGTGCTATTCCCGCGGTGATTCTATTGGTGGGAATAGTATCCTGCTTTCGGAGGACGTTGGTCCGTCGGGCGGGGATTCAAGTCAAGGGGCGGGTTATTCCGTGGCCGGAGTCCCGCTCTGACTTGTATGTCGCAGGTGATCGAGTCTTCTTAGCGGGGCGCGATGGTTCGCCCGTTCCCCTGCCTGCGACGGGGCTGGGGGCCGGTGGTTTTAAAAAACGGCAGGAGAGGGCGATAGCTCAGTGTGAATCCATATGGCTCTGGGGAGTGACTCATGGTGTCGCAGAAGAGCATGACCGATATATCCGTCTTCGGGACGAAAACATGCAACGAGACAGAGAAGTGTTTGAGATACGTGCAGGATTGAAATCATCGGCTGCATTCAATGGTTGATTGCATTTCCTGGGAGAGGGTGACGTGTGATGATATCTTTTACGAGCCGTTCTGGTGGCGCCGGGAACACCTCTGGAGGTTCCGGAAGCAGGCGCCCAGTCAGGAACAAGTCGCTGCGGGGGTGGACGACTGAGACCTCAGATGGACGCCTGATACTGAGGCGCTCAGTGCTCGTTCGGTACGTCGCGATGGCGGCGGCCGTCGTGGGAGTCGCCTGGATGGCGTCAACGGGGGCGCAATTGCTGGGCTCGCTGATGAGCGGCTTCTATCGCTCCGATGACATGTATGTTCTTATGATGCTCAGCATTCCGACGATCTGGGGGATAAATGTTACGCGACGTAGATCTGTTCTGAGCGAGTCCGGTGTTGAGATGCGGCGTCTTCTGTTCACTGAGCGACGTCCTTGGAGGTCAGTGCTCTCAAGGTTCACGCTTTCGACGCTTGATATGACTGCGCCTGGATACGAAGGAGGAATCGATCGAACTCGGATCGTACTCGTGAATGGTGATCGTGACGATCTCATCAGGCTTCCAGGTTGTGTTCTCGGCATGACGCTGGATGATTCCAGCAACAGGGGATCTGCTGCTCTCCGGGCCATGTTGAATTATGTTCGCAGACACGGCTGGATCGTCTCTGACGCTGAGTCGGTTCACGAGGATCCTCGGCTGGTGAAGGCTCGTCAGAATCATGGGGCCGACAAGATGATGAGAAAGAGTCGTCTTATGTTCTGCACCCCGGTCTGGCGCAGAATCAAAGAACATCTCTGCAACGGTGGACTCTTCCTTATCGGAATGGGGGTACTGTTCATCCTCGTTAGCGTTCAGCAGCTATTCTATGAAACAGCCTCGGTGAGTGACTCGGATCGGCTCTACGCGGCGCTGTTACTTGTCCTTGCTCCCGTATTAATGGCCTACCCCTTATACAAGATCTATGGATGCTTCCAGCGAGTCGTCGTGGATGACCGAGGAATTCGTGCGGGGAGGAGGACCTGCGCCTGGCCGGAGTCCCGCTCCGGCCTGTTCGTCGTCGGGGACAGGATCTTTGTCGTGTACGCCAACGGGAGGCAGATCGCACTGGACGGTGCCGGTGTCACGTGGGGGAACTTTCGCCGGAGGCAGGAGCAGTTAGTCACCCGCTGTGAAGCCATCTGGCTCTGGGGTGTCGCCCATGGAGTCACCCGAGAGAGCGGCCGGTATATCGCCGTGCAGGATGAGGGCATGCAACAAGAACGCGAGATACTCGAAAAGAGCATCGGTTTGATGATACCGCGGCGAGATCAGTCCGCTTAATTCTGCGCGGCCAGGGCCCGGTGGCGCCGGACGAGAAGGAAGGCAGCGATGATCCAGCAAATCGCGCCGGACACCAGAGCTGCGACGAAGAGCCCCGTGAACCTGCTGAACGTGAATGTGGGGCCCACATAGATCCTATCGGTGTCACTCAGGCCCTCGCATGAGACGCGGTAGTCTCCCGCCTTGTCGGCTGTGAATGTCAGAGCGGAGTCAAACTCGCCGTTGTTGTTGGAGATATGCGTCCCGGTGCTGCGGGAGGTGGGGACCTCTTTGCCGTCAGGGGCGGTGACGGTGCAGGTGCGGGCGAAGGCGTCGTCTGATACGTACAGGGTGCGTTCGTCGTTGTTGCTCAGGGCGACCTGCTGTCCGTTTGTGACGACGTCGCCGCTGGCGGCGGTAGTGGCGGCGACGATGGCGGAACCGATGCCCGCGATGAGCAGTCCCAGAAATGGGCCAGCGACGAGCAGGATGATCGCCGTGATCAGCTTCCCCACGTGAGTCGGGCGGGGGCGCTGCTGTCCGTACGGGGGCACAGCCTGATAGGGAGGCCGGTACGAGGGTTGATTCTGGGGAGTCGACATCGATCTGTTTTCTGGGCGTGCTTCAGTTGTCGTCCTAGCATAGCAAGTCAGGTTTTCTGACGGGGCGACCTATTTCGGCGTATCGGCCGGTGGAGCCCTCGACATAGGAGACTCCAGATCCCTCGCCACGAGCGGGTGGGAACCTATCTCGCTCAAGATGTGATAGCCAGACTCAAGACGACGGATGCGAGCGTGAGCCGGGTGTCCGACCGTGGCCCGGCTGCGCCGCGCTGGGCGGGCCTTCCCTCCAGCCGTCCCTGGTGGCTGGGGCGCCACTCCTCCTCCCGGAGGTCACCGCTGTGTAACGTGACGTCATGCGCGAGTACTCACCTGACGGGCTCATGACGCCAGGCTCCTCCCATGAGGCTCCAGCCGCCGACGGCGCACAGATGGGTCGGCTGCTCGACGAGACCGCCGCCGATCTGGCGCTGCGAGCCACCCGGTACCTGCGCAACCATTTCCGCGATCGGGTCACCATTGGGGATCTCTCGGCGCACCTCGCCTACAGCCCCTCCCACCTCACCCGGGTCTTCACGGCCGCCGTCGGAACCTCGCCCATGGACTACCTGGCTGCCTGGCGACTGCACGAGGCCAAGCACCTCCTCGTCGCCCACCGGATGGGCGTGGCCGAGACCTGTCACGAAGTCGGCTACACCTCGGTGGGTACCTTCAGCCGGCGCTTCCTGCGCGACGTCGGAATCCCGCCCGGCGCCCTGCGTCGCATCGCCGACCGGATCGCCGAGCGAACCCTGCCGGCCGTGAGCCTCCTGGTGCCGGCTGCGGGGAGGATCCGTGTCCGCCCGGAAGTCCCTGAGGAGATGCGCCGCGCGCTCGGACCCGCCCCCTATCAGTGGGTCGGTACCTTTCACCGCCCCGTCCCCAGCGGGCTGCCGGCCACCGGGACGCTGCGTCGCGGTATTGACGAGGTGGAGCTGCCCGTGGTTCCGGGCACCCCCTGGATCCTCGCCACCATCCTTCCCGACGGCGCCAGCGTCCACGAACACCTGGCCCCCACAAGCCCTCTCGTCGCGAGGCTCCGTGTCCCGTCGGCACCCGTCATCGGCGCCGTCACTCTTCCGGTGCGCGCCGCCCTCCCCTGGGATCCCGCGGTCCTCGTGGCCCTGGCGGCGATGGTCGTCTGACGGTCGTCTGAGGTGGTCCGAAACGGGGCGCCTCTCAAGAGAGCAGGATCGGAGTCGTCTTTGGAGTGCCGGCCGGCCTACCGTCGTGGAGCGTCACAACGTCCCCCGACACGCAGCTGGATACGTAAGGAGCCACTGATGACCGACACCACCGCCAATGCCCTGCCCGCTGAGCGCCTTGCCGGCTTTCCCTGCTGGATCGAGCTGTACACACCGGACATCGACGCCTCGGCGGCCTTCTACCGGGACCTTCTCGGCTGGGAGATCACCCGTGCCGAACCGGGTGAGCCACTGACCACTGAGGTGCATCAGGACGGTCGGCTCATCGGCTCCTTCGAGCCCGCCGAGGAGGTGCACGGGGACCCCGGCTGGCGGGTGAGCTTCGTGGTCGACGACGTCCGCACCGCAGCCGGCGCCGCTGAGAGGACCGGAGGGAGTGTTGTTGTGGAGCCCACTCATGTCACCGAGACCATGGCCTACGCCCTCGCCTCCGACCCCGACGGCAACATCGTCGGGCTCCTGGAAGATGCGGACTGCGAGGGTCCCTACCCCTACCAGGCCGGGATGCCGGTGTGGTTCGACGTCCTGTCCAGCGACCTGGAGCTGGCCGAGCGCTTCTACCGGGAGGCCGCCGGGTGGTCCACCCGTCGGCTGACCATCGCCGACCAGGAGCAGCCCTTCTACACGAGCGTCGTCGGGGGCAGGTCCGTCAGCGGCGTCGGACGGGCCGGCTACTTCGGGGACGAGGAGGTCCCCTCACGCTGGCGCATCTACTTCGGGGTCGAGGACGCCGACGCCGCCACCCAGCGGGTGCGCGAGCTCGGCGGGAGCGTCGTCGTTGAGCCCATCGACTTCACGTTCGGGCGCATGGTGGAGGTCGCTGACCCGCATGGCGCACGCTTCCTGCTCACCACTTTTTGATTCTCTGTATTACGCCTTCTGAGGGGCACGGCCGCCGCGATCCGTCTCAGATTGCCGCCCGGCGCCACGCCGGCCCGGAACCCGCCTGAGCGGACCTGGTGTTGAGGGCGGTGAGGATGGTTCTCCCGAGAAACTGGTTGGACTGGATCGGTGCCAAGACGTCCGGTGCCCGCGATTCCGGGCATGATGCGGCCTCCATCATCTAGGCTGACGCCGTGAAGATCCTGCTCCTCGGCTCCGGCGCGCGCGAGCACGCCTTGGCCCGTGCCCTCGCCCGTGACCCGCAGACCACCGAGCTCGTCGTCGCCCCCGGCAACCCCGGGACCGCGGCCATCGCCACGAACCTCAACATCGACCCCTGCATCCCCGAGGAGGTCGTGGCCCTGGCCACCCAGATGGGGGCGGACCTCGTCGTCGTCGGTCCCGAGGCGCCCCTGGTGGCCGGTGTCGCCGACGCCGTGCGTGATGCGGGGATCCCCTGCTTCGGTCCCAGCGCTGAGGCCGCCCGCCTGGAGGGCTCGAAGGCCTTCGCCAAGGAGGTCATGGCCGCCGCCGGCGTACCCACCGCCGAGGCCGCCGTGTGCGCCACCGAGGCCGAGCTGACCTCCGCCCTGGACCGCTTCGGGGCCCCCTACGTCGTCAAGGAGGACGGTCTGGCCGCCGGCAAGGGCGTCGTCGTCACCGATGAGCGCCCCGTCGCCATGGCCCATGGCCGTGCCTGCCTGACCCGGGGCGGCGGCCGCGTCGTCGTCGAGGACTACCTCGACGGGCCCGAGGCCTCCCTGTTCTGCGTGTGCGACGGCGCCACCGTCCGCCCTCTGGCCCCCGCCCAGGACTTCAAGCGTCTCCTCGACGCCGATGCCGGCCCCAACACCGGCGGCATGGGCGCCTACTCGCCCCTGCCCTGGGCGCCGGCCGACCTTGCCGAGCAGGTGGTGCGCGAGGTCGCCCAGCCCGTCGTCGACGAGATGGCCCGCCGCGGCACCAGCTTCATCGGCCTGCTCTACTGCGGCCTGGCCCTGACCAGTCGTGGCTTGCGCGTCGTCGAGTTCAACGTGCGCTTCGGCGACCCCGAGACCCAGGCCGTCCTGGCCCGCCTGACCTCCTCGCTGCCCGAGCTGCTCCACGCCGCCGCCACCGGCGCCCTGGCCGAGGCACCCGAGCCCACCTGGTCCGAGCAGAGCGCCGTCGATGTCGTCATCGCCGCCCCCGGCTACCCCGGGACCGTGACGACCGGCGGCGCCATCACGGGGGTCGAGGCCGCCGAGGAGCTCGACGACGTCCATGTTCTGCACGCCGGCACCGGCACCACCGAGCGCGGCGAGCTGGTGGCCACCGGCGGGCGCGTCCTGTCCGTGGTCGCCCTGGGCGGCAGTGTGGAGGAGGCGCGGACGCGCGCCTACGAGGCCGTGGAGCGCATCGACCTCGAGGGCGCCCAGTACCGCACCGACATCGCCCGCGCCGCCGGCGCCGGTACCAGCGAGTAGATCCCCACTTCTTCCGAGAGCAACTCCACAGGCCGCGACAATTTCTGAGGCCCACCGCCGGATCCCGCCGCGCGTGCCTCAGCGCGTGCGGGGCTCGATGTTGACCCACATCAGCGTTGTGCCACCCCGTGATCAGAACGTGACCTGCCTGATGCCACCGCCCGCCCTCCGGTCGGATTTGCTCCGGTGGGCGATCGCGACGGCGGTCGGTTTAGCTCGGACTTTGCGGTGCCATTCCGCGGTGTGATGGAGCGTTCGTCCCGTGTACTCGCACAGCCGACGCCGCCGGTCGGAATCGGACACAGGGCGCCCGCCGATGGCAGGATGGGGGTATGACTCAGCCCGCGAGCTCCGCCTCCGTCAACCCCGGAGCCCCAGCACCCGCCTCTCAGGCCCCCGCCGTCCCAGGCTGGGAGCACCGCTCCAGCGGCAAGGTCCGGGACGTCTACGTGCCCACCGCCGAGGGGCCCTGGGCCGGTCAGGACGTGCTCCTCGTGGTCGCCTCGGACCGCATCAGCGCCTACGACCACATCCTGTCCACCCCGATCCCGGACAAGGGCAGAGTCCTCACCGCCCTGAGCGCCTGGTGGTTCGAGCAGCTCGCCGACGTCGTCCCGAACCACCTCGTCTCCCTCGACGTTCCCGATCAGGTCGCCGGGCGCGCCATGATCTGCCGGCGGCTGGACATGTACCCCGTGGAGTGCGTGGCCCGCGGCTACCTCACCGGCTCGGGCCTGGCCGAGTACCAGGAGAACCGGTCCGTGTGCGGCGTGCCCCTGCCCGAGGGCCTGACTGAGGCCTCCCGCCTGCCCGAGCCGATCTTCACCCCGGCCGCCAAGGCCGAGCTCGGCGAGCACGACGAGAACGTCACCTTCGAACGCGTCACCCACATGGTGGGAGAGACGGCCGCCACCGCCCTGCGCGGGACGACCCTGGCCCTCTACACCCGGGCCGCCCAGGTCGCCGGCGAGCGCGGCATCATCCTGGCCGACACCAAGTTCGAGCTCGGCACCGATGCCAGCGGCTCCCTGGTCCTGGGCGATGAGGTCCTCACCCCCGACTCCTCCCGCTTCTGGCCCGCCGACGCCTGGGAACCCGGCCGGGTCACCCCCTCCTTCGACAAGCAGTACGTGCGCGACTGGCTCACCTCGTCGGCCTCCGGCTGGGACCGCGGCAGCGGTCAGGAGCCTCCGGCCCTGCCCGATGTCGTCGTCGAGCGGACCCGGGCCCGCTACCTCGAGGCCTACGAGCGACTGACCGGCCGCCCCCTGGAGCTGTCATGACCACGACCTCTTCCACCTCAGACGTCCCTGATATGAGTGCCACCACCCGCGCCTTCAAACCGGGGCCGGGCTTCTACGCTCTCGTCGGCCTCACTGTCCTGACCATCGTCCTGGCGCTGTCGGCCGCCATCACCTCCGCCCTCGGGGTCACCGGGACCTCCCGCGTCCTGGGTGGAACCGCTCTCATCCTCGTAGGGCTCGGCATGCTCGCCTCCCTGAGGCTCTCCGCCCGCTCTCTGGTGGTTAATGCCCCCCGCCTGCGGCTGGAGCGTAACCGGGTCCGCGCGGCTCAGGCCCGTCAGCAGGCCGAGTCCCCCAAGAAGGCCGCGAGCGCGACGAGCGGCAGGAGTCCCAAGGGCAAGGCGAGCAGAGGCTCCCAGTCCTCGCAGCGCGGCTCCGGATCCGACGACGCCGGCGTGGCTCAGCCCGGAACCGATCTGGCCACGCTTACCGTGCCGGGGACCAAGGTGCTGGTCCCCGAGTCGACCGGCCGACGCGAGCTGACCACGCTCGACGTGGTCTCCGGCCCGGTCACCACCGCGCTGGCCGCGACATCCTTCGGGCGCGCGGCCGACGAGCGCCTGGCCGGGACCTCCACCGGCGAGACCCTCATCCGTGTCGGCCAGCTCCTGCTCGGCGCCACCGGCTTCGTGCTCGTGGCCCTGGGGCTCGCCTCCATCCTGGGACAGGTGATCTCATGACTCCCCGTGACCGACGTCCCGACAACGAGCAGGGCCCCGTCAACTGGGGCATCATGCCCAAGAAGGCCCCGCGTCCGAAGAACGCCGCCACTCGGCCGGGCGGCAGCGGGCGGCTTGAGGTCGTCCGCCCCAGCAACAACCCCGCCTCCACCGGCTCAGTCGCCTCGGCCGCCTCCGGCGTCTCCGCCACATCCGCTGCCGGCTCGGCCGACGGCGCCAGAAGAGTCGGCGAGGCCGGCAGCGCAAGCAGCGCCGCGGTCATGACGGAGGAGGACATGCGCTCGGCGGCCGCCCAGGCCATCGCCTCGGGAACCGCCGACGCCGTCGACGCCGCCATCGCCATCGACCTGGCCGACGCCGCCGGGGACGACTCCGGCTGGGCCGGCTCCGCCCTGTCCGCCGGCTCTCCCGCCTCCCCGGTCTCCGTGCGCGACGGCCGAGGTTACGGACGCGGGCCCAGCGCGACGGCAAGCGCTCCGGAGAGCGCTCTTGAAGAGTCCTCAGGGCCCGATCAGCGCACCGCTGCGGACGGCGGCGCAGCGGATGACGCCGTGACTCGCACTGCGGCCGCTGACGCCGTCGACGACGCCGAGGCCGGTGCGGCGGATGACACCGCGACCGAGGCAGCAGGCGACGCCCTGGGCGAGAGGCCGGTGTCGGACGGTGACGACAACGGCCTCGACGATGCCTCCGAGGACCGAGGCGAGCCCGTTGAGCCCGCTCCCGAGAGTGCCACGTCCGCAGCCACCAGCTCCGTGGCCACTGCTAGCACCCAGCAGGGAAGGCCCGCTGCCGGCGTCGTCAACGACGGCCGCTCCCCGCGACCCGTCGTGCGCCCCACCGCCGTCGACGGACCGAACGACGCGCCCCGATCCGGAGCCACCACCACCCGCGTCTTCACCATCTCCCAGGGCCGCCCCACGGCTGTGCCCACCACCTCCTCCAGCGCCGGCAGCGCCTCCGGTGCCGATGCGCCACCACCGTCCGCTCCCGCGGCCCCCGCTGAGACCCCCGGCGCCGGAGCGCCATCTCCCAGCGGCTACGGGTACCAGGCTCGGCCCACGGCCTCCTCCGGTGCCGCCCCCGCCGCGGCGCCCCAGGCCACTGCCAATGTCGCTGCCGGCACTGCCGGCACCATGCCCGCCGGCCCGGCTGCCGCCCCCGAACCCGAGGAGGACGCCGGCATCCTGGCCGAGTCCAGCGCCTGGGAGGCGGCCACCAACGCCCTGGACGCCGAGGAGATCAAGGCGCAGGGCGGCACCGATTGGGGGGTGGGCCGCGGACCCGCCAAAGGGCGTGGCCCCCGCCGTTCCTCCTCCGGCACCGACTGGGGAGTGGGCCGTGGACCCGCCAAGAGCTCCAGCAGCCGCACCCGGTCCCCCTGGCCCGCGGCGTTGCGCAAGCAGCGCCTGGCCGGAGTCGCCTTCGCCCTGCTGGGCCTGGTCCTGGCCACCGTCTCCGCCATGAACCTGGCCCGCAACGCTGAGGCCGGCCACCTGTGGATCCCGCCGTGGCTCGTCGCGGTTCTCGGTGGGGCCGGGCTGGTGGCTGCGGCCGGCTACCTGGCCTGGGCGGGAGGCACCCCGGTGCGCCGCGAGGCCGAGCGCTGGAAGCCCGGCGTGCTCGACGCCGCCGCGGGCCTGACCACCGGGACCGTCAAGGTCAACGACCCCGACCGGCTGGTGGCACGTGCTCGCGGCCCGTTCCTGCTCGGCACCTCCGAGCGCGGCGACGAGACGGCCCCCACCGTGGACTCCGCCCCCAAGCCGATCATGGGAACCTCCACCGTCGACCAGTCGACCCACGCCCCTGCTGGCGTGGCCGGGGCGGTGGGCGGCTTTATGCTCGCCAGCGCGGTGGTCTGTGCCGTCGTCGCTCTCATCCTGGGACCGAGCTGGCTCATCGCCACCGCCGCCCTGACGCTGGGCGGAATCGTCGCGATCCGCCTGGCCGGTGAGTGGCTCGGACAGGTCTGAGCCGGCGCGAGCCGGCCGGACGAATGCCCCTGGCCAAGTCCGGGTAGTCTTGGCTGCGCACTCATCCCGCCTTATCTGAGGAGCACCCATGGGACGCATCGTCGTCGAGGTCATGCCCAAGCCCGAGATCCTTGACCCCCAGGGCAAGGCCGTCGTCGGGAGCCTTCCCCGCCTCGGGTTCGACCAGTTCACCGGCGTGCGCCAGGGCCGCCGCTTCGAGCTGAGCGTGGAGGGACCCGTCACCGAGGAGCACCTGGTCGCCGCCCGCGAGGCCGCCGACACCCTCCTGTCCAACCCGATCATCGAGGACGTTGTCTCCGTGGCCGCCGATGAGGAGGCCTGAGCCGTGAGCGACTCTCTCAGTACCTCTCCCGCTGCCCGGATCGGCGTTATCACCTTCCCCGGAACCCTCGACGACGTCGACGCCGCCCGCGCCGTGCGCCTGGCGGGTGCCGAGCCGGTGAGCCTGTGGCACAAGGATGCCGACTTACGCGGGGTGGATGCCGTCGTCGTCCCCGGAGGCTTCTCCTACGGCGACTACCTGCGTTGCGGTGCCATCGCCCGCTTCGCCCCCGTCATGGAGGAGGTCGTGGCTGCCGCCGAGCGCGGCATGCCGGTGCTCGGCATCTGCAACGGCTTCCAGATCCTCGCCGAGGCCCACCTCCTGCCCGGCGCCCTCCTGCGCAACGCGAACCAGCGCTTCATCTGCGTCGAGCAGCGCCTGCGCATCGAGAACGCGCAGACCGCCTGGACCAACCGGTTCACGGACAGGGAGGAGATCATCGTCCCCATGAAGAACGGGGAGGGCAACTTCATCGCCTCACCCGAGGATCTCGACCGTCTTGAGGGCGAGGGACTCGTCGTCTTCCGCTACGTGGACAACCCCAACGGCTCGGCCCGTGACATCGCCGGCGTGCGCAATGAGCGAGGCAACGTCGTCGGCCTCATGCCTCACCCCGAGCACGCCGTCGAGCCCGGCTTCGGTCCCGGCTCGCAGGCCGGCCCGCGCACCGGGACCGACGGGCTGGGGATCTTCCATTCCGCCATCGACTCGCTGCTGGCTGTCTGACGCCGCTGGGCCCGCCTCGGCCGCGCCGTCCCTGACGGCCATCAAGGGGGAGAACCAGGACACCCCGTCCCTCCGAGTTATCCACAGATCCGCGTCGGGCCTGTGTAGAACTGTGGAGAGGGCGGGGTGACTCCTTGCCCGGACCTCTCCGGAGCGGTTACGTTCGAGTTGCACGACGATGAAGAATGTGCAGTCACTGCCGCCGGGGTCGTGGCCCTTGGAATCCCGCGGACAAGGCCCGACTGATCGGATGGTTTCCCTGTCTTTTCAGCCAAAACTCTGTCTATAGCGATGATGGCTCAAGGTCCGTGGCGGCGTTTGTGGGAAGCCTCCAGCGTGATCGCTCACCCGGGTTGGAGGTCTCGAACGGGTCCTGTGCACAGGGGGAGTGGCGACATCCCAAGAACCCACACACCCCTGCACAAGCCTGTGGACACGGCTTGTGGATAACTCCGCTCACGATGTGACGAAGTCCCCTGAACCGACTCTCCGACACACGACTGCTGGCCGCTCACTGGTCAGTGGTTGTGCTGGGAGACGTGCACGTCGAGCCAGGCTTTGAGAGGCTCGGCGGCGGCCCAGACGTCTCGGATTCTCTCGCGTGCCTGAGGGGTGTGCATCCAGGTGCCGGTGGTCCACTCTTGAACGACTGCCGCTCCTTTCCACCTGAGGAAGTGGATGCGGGGATGGTCTATCGGCCAGCCACGCGGCGCGTTCTTCAGTGGCTGATCGGCTCCGGGAGTGACGGGCAGCCCCTGTGCGGAGAGCTGTTGGGTGATCTCCTCGAACCGGGGTCCGGTGACGTCGGCGTCGATGGCGTCCCGGAAGCGGCGGAGCTGGTCGGCGGTCATCCGCATGGCTCCGTAACCGGTGGTGATACCGGTGGTCGACACGCTGAGGTAGTAGCCGATGCCGCCGGTGGCGTCAGGAGTGCTGGTGGCGCCTGTCCAGAGCTTGTAAGGGGACTTGTCTCGGGCGAAGCGTAGGTCGCGGTTGGGGCGGAACATACGCAACGGGCCGAACTCGGTGGAGAGCTCGTCAACCAGTGCACTCATGGGTGCTTTCACGTCTTGCTGCCATCGCTGCCTGTTGGCGTTCCAGAAGTCCTTCGAGTTGTCCTGCTCCAGTTCGGCGAAGAACTCGAACAGGCCCACCGGCAGTCCTTGGAAGGCGCTCATGATCCCTGGCTCCTCGATTCCCCTCTGGTGATGGCGCGGTTGTGCCTCATGGCCATGTCAACCCAGAAGGCGAGGCGGCCGTCGTCGGCGATGACCTCGGGGGCGACAGTGATCCAGCCGAGCCCCATGTCTCGTCCGGCTCCCATCTGGGCCTGCTCGGCACCCGGCTCACTCAGGAGCGTTTCATGGCGGTCGGCGGCGACACGTACCAGGAGGTCGCCGTTCCTTCCGACGCTGACGATCATCTTGTTGTTGACCATGATCGCGCGGCCTCCGAACATGGAGACCTCTCGCACGTCTGGTTCATCATCCACGTGCTCGAGGACGCGCCGCACGAGGATGCGCTGCTCGGGCGCCATTGCTGCCATGGTTTCATCTCCTATCGGCGATCAGTCGGTCAAGGGCTGCCAGTGGTCCGGTCCGGCGTCCCCGCCTGCACCGACAACCGCGAGGCGGGGCATGAAGTGGGCCCAGCCGTGCGCGTGCCCACGGACCTCGGGCTCCGGCAGGTCGATGTGGCGCAGGTCCACACGCGTGCCGCCTGTGATCGGAGTCAGGATGAACTCGACCCTGGACGCGCCGGCGGGCAGCTCGTCATTGCCGGCGAACCCCCACGAGACCACCACGCGCTTGAAGGGCTCGACCATGAGGTACTCACCCCGCACGGGATAGCCGGCGATATCGACCGCGAACCGGCCACCCGGCGTCGGGTCGAGATCTGCGTACTGCCCCATCCACGCCGTCATGCCCTCGTTGGTGGTGAGGTACTCGAACACCACCTGCGGGGGCGCCTCGATCTCGATGAAGTCCCGGAACTCAGCCATGCCGCTTCTCCTCTCGCTGCTCGACGGCGGACTTGAGGGCCGCCAGCCTCTCGGGCCAGAAGTCGTCGAGGTAGGAGCGCACTGCCGCGAGTCCGTCCGTGTTGAGTGCGTACAGGCGGCGCGTGTGATCGGTGGTGACGGTTGCCAGTCCCGCTCTCTGAAGAGTCCGGAGATGATGCGAGGCGGTCTGCTGCGACATCCCAACCGCTTGTGCAACGACACCGACGGGCTGCGGCCCCGAGCGGATGACTCGCAGGATCGCCCGACGGTTCCCGTCGGCCAGCGCCCGCAGCGCAGTATCGACATCGATCGCCTCTGTTGCTCCCACACGCTCCTCCTCAGGTCGACAGCCCCACCCTAGCACAAATAATGATTTGTACTCATGATGATTTGTGTACCTGTGTGTGGTGCTGGTGTCGACCAGTCGTCGACGTCGCGGTCGTACCTTATGTCGCGTGTTCGAGGGGTAGAGGGTACGAACGCGCGACATAAGGTACGAACACAAGGTGCTCCATCCTGCTCTCGCAACAGGCCCTAGCCCACCAGGTCGGCCACGATGTCCAGGAGGTCCTGCAGGTGTCGGTTGGACAGGAACTCCCGGCGCACGGACTCGTGCGCGGCCAGCCCCATCTCCCGGGCCCGCTCGGGGAAGAGCAGCAGGTCGCGCACGGCCTCGGCCCAGGCCGCGCCGTCGGCCGGGTCGACCAGGACGCCGTCGACGCCGTCGTCGATCTGGTCGCGGATGCCGCCCACCGCGGAGGCGACCACCGGGGCCTTCTTCCACATCGCCTCGGCCACGGTCAGCCCGAAGGCCTCGACAAGAGAGCGCTGGGTCACCACCGAGCTGACCCGCTGGACGGCGTTGACGACGGTGGCGTTGACCTCCCGGTCCTCCATGCTCACCGCGGCCACGTGGATCCGGGAGGCGATCGAGTCGGGCAGCACCGAGCAGCGCTCCACGATCTGGGCGAGGGCGGCCTGCGACTCGGATCCGTCCGGGGTGGGGCCGACCAGCAGCAGGTGGGCGTCCTCGGGCAGCAGGGCGATGTGCTCGGCGAAGGCCTCCACCAGCTCCAGACCGCCCTTGAGGCGGTCCCAGCGGTTGACCTGGGTGATGACCCGGGCGCCCAGCGGCACCGGGCCACCGGTCAGGACCGGGTCATCGGCCAGGCCGCGGAAGGCGTCGGCGCGCCCGTCGTGGCGCAGGAAGGGAACGGCCTCGAAGGGGGGCTCGCCGGCGAAGATCCCGGACAGGCGTGCCACCGACCAGGCCTCGTCCAGGTCCAGGACCCGGTTCTTGGGGGAGTCGGCATCGATGGAGGGGGCCAGGACCGCGCAGTGCTCGGCCTCGATGTAGGGCGGGCGGTACTCGGGGCGGGAGACGACGACGAGGTCCACGTCCTCCAGGTAGCGGTCCAGGAAGGCCCAGGCGTAGTCGGCGGCCTCGCCCGCTCCCTCGGCCCCGGCGTGGCAGCGCCAGATGACCGTGGCGCCCACGGCCTTGAGGGCCTTGGCCAGGCCCGCCGTGGGCGGGTCGTGGAGGATGACGACGTCGTCGGGGCGGACCTCGTCGACGATGTTCTCCGCGTTGGAGGACAGGACGTGCTCGTAGATGTCGCGCTGCTTGTCCCCGAGCTTGCCGCCGTCGCCGCGGTCGCCGTGGATGCCGGCGTGCAGGCGGGCCGCGATCCGGGTGAACTCCGCAGGGGCGTCCAGGCTCAGCCAGCGCACGTCGAGGCCGGTACCCAGGGCGTATCCCACAAGGGGTGCGACCGTCTCCGCCGGTCCCGAACCGGCGGCAGCCGACGGCGTCACCGTCCACACGGTGCGTCCCTCCAGCAGGGCCTCGGCACCCGCCAGGCTCGTGTGCAGCCGTCTGACGGCCACCTCGTCCAGGTGGCTCTCCAGGTGCGACAAGGGCAGTGGGGCGACGTCGATGTCTCTCATGCCATGATCTTCCCTCGAAATCGTGTGAGGCGCAGCACTTTGAGGGTGGGCGTGGCGCCTCGTTGCCATTTCTCGATGTTTTTCGGCCGGATTCCGCGGGGGGGGGGCCGAGTCTGGTACGGGCGTGGCGCGGTCTCGGCCGGGTGCTGATGTGAGGCGCCATGGGGCGCGGGTAGGCTTGGCCCGGCCGCACTCCCTCATCGACCAGGAGCACCCATGGCGCCCGAGCCCGCGATCCCAGCCGCCCACCCCGACACCGTCGCCGACGCCGCCGCGACCCCCGAGCGGGAGATGCCCTGGAAGGAGCTGGGGCTCAAGGCCGATGAGTACGAGTCCATCCGCGAGCTGCTGGGACGGCGTCCCACGAACGCCGAGCTGGCCATGTACTCGGTCATGTGGTCCGAGCACTGCTCCTACAAGTCCTCCAAGGTCCACCTGCGCCAGTTCGGCGCCAAGACCACCCCCGAGATGCGCGAGCACCTGCTGGTCGGCATGGGGGAGAACGCCGGCGTCGTCGACATCGGCGACGGCTGGGCCGTGACCTACAAGGTCGAGTCCCACAACCACCCCAGCTACGTCGAGCCCTACCAGGGGGCCGCCACCGGCGTGGGCGGCATCGTGCGCGACATCATCTCCATGGGGGCGCGGCCCGTGGCCGTCATGGACCAGCTGCGCTTCGGCGCCGTCGACCACCCCGACACCGCGCGCGTCGTCCACGGCGTCGTGGCCGGCGTGGGCACCTACGGCAACTCCCTGGGCCTGCCCAACATCGGCGGCGAGACCGAGTTCGACTCCTCCTACCAGGAGAACCCGCTGGTCAACGCCCTGTGCGTGGGCGTGCTGCGCCACGAGGACATCCACCTGGCCAACGCCACGGGCGCCGGCAACAAGGTGGTTCTCTTCGGGGCGCGCACTGGTGGAGACGGGATCGGCGGTGCCTCCATCCTGGCGTCGGAGTCCTTCGAGGACGGCATGCCCGCCAAGCGCCCCAGCGTCCAGGTGGGTGACCCCTTCATGGAGAAGGTCCTCATCGAGTGCTGCCTCGACCTGTTCGGCGCCGGGCTCGTGCTCGGCATCCAGGACCTGGGCGCCGCCGGCATCTCCTGCGCCACCTCCGAGCTGGCCTCCAACGGTGACGGCGGCATGCACGTGGACCTGGAGGAGGTGCTGCTGCGCGACCCCACCCTGACCGCCGGCGAGATCCTCATGAGTGAGTCCCAGGAGCGCATGATGGCCGTCGTCGCCCCCGACAAGCTCGAGGCGTTCATGGCCGTCATCGACAAGTGGGACGTCGAGGCCGCCGTCATCGGCGAGGTCAACGGATCGGGCCGCCTGACCATCGACCACTTCGGGGAGCGGATCGTCGACGTCGACCCGCGCACCGTGGCCCACGAGGGCCCCACCTACGATCGCCCCTACGCCCGCCCCGCCTGGCAGGACGAGCTCAACGCGGACACCACTGAGGCTCTGGCCCGCCCCGAAAGCGCCGCCGAGCTCGACCAGCAGGTGCGCGCCGTCGTCACCAGTCCCAACCAGGTCTCCACCGCCTGGGTGACCGACCAGTACGACCGGTTCGTGCGCGGCGACACTGCCCTGTGCCAGCCAGACGACGCCGGCGTCATCCGTGTCGACGAGGCCACCGGCCGCGGCGTCGCCATCTCCACCGACGCCAACGGCCGCTTCACCAAGCTCGACCCCGCCACCGGCGCCGCCCAGGCCCTGGCCGAGTCCTACCGCAACGTGTGCACCGTGGGCGCCCGGCCCCTGGCCGTCACCGACTGCCTCAACTTCGGATCGCCGGAGGACCCCGACGCCATGTGGCAGCTCGTCGAGGCCATCACCGGCCTGGCCGACGCCTGCGCCGTCATGGGGGTGCCGGTCACCGGCGGTAACGTCTCCCTCTACAACTCCCACGGCAAGGTCAAGGGGCGGATCGACTCCTCGATCAACCCCACCCCCGTCGTCGGCGTCCTGGGCGTCATGGACGATGTGCGCCGGGCCAACCCCTCGGGCTGGCACGAGGAGGGTCTGGCCATCATGGCGCTGGGCGTCACCGCCGACGAGCTCGACGGCTCGGCCTGGTCCCGCGTGGTCCACGATCACCTCGGCGGGCTGCCCCCGCGCGTCGACCTCGAGGCGGAGATGGCCCTCGGGCGGGTCCTGCTGGCCCTCAGCGAGGCGGAGGGGCCCGGCGGCGAGCCGCTCGTGCGCGCGGCCCATGACTGCTCCGCCGGCGGGCTCATCCAGACCCTCGTGGACTCCTGCCTGCGCTGCGGCGTCGGCGCCAGCGTGGACCTGACCGCCATCCAGGAGGAGGGCGTGGACGACTTCACCGCCCTGTTCTCCGAGTCCGGTGCCCGCGCGATCGTTGCCGTGCGCGAGGAGCTCGTGCCCGCCGTGACCGCGGCCGCCGAGGCCGAGGACGTCGCCGTGGCCCGCCTGGGTACCACCGGCGGCGACCTGCTCGTCGTGGCCGGCAGCGACCTGCTCTCCGACGGTGGGGCCGGGCGTCCCCTCGTCCTGGACCTGGCCGAGCTCGGGGCCGACGTCGAGGCCGTTCTGCCGGCCCTGTTCTGACCCCTCCCCTCCAACCTCCTGCCGCCGAGCCGGGCGTTTCTCGCGTAGTCCTACGGTATTTCCGTCGGGCTACGCGAGAAACGCCCGGCTCGGCGTCTGAAATGGCTACCCTGGAGACATGATTGATCACGCCTCGGTGAGTGTCAGTGATCCGGTGGCCTCCAAGGCCTTCTACGAGGCGGCGCTCGCGCCGCTCGGATACCGCGTCGTCATGGAGTTCGGGCCCGTTACCGGCTTGGGCGGGCCGGTGCCCGGTGCGCCGGAGGGCGCCCCGGTGCACGCGGACCTGTGGCTGGCCCCGGCGGAGAGTCCGACGCCCTGCCATGTCGCTGTGACGGCGTCGTCGACGGCGCAGGTGGATGCCTTCCATGAGGCTGCCCTGGCGGCGGGAGGCGCCGACAACGGCGCGCCCGGCGAGCGCCCGCACTACCACCCCGGCTACTACGGGGCCTTCGTCCTCGACCCCGACGGCAACAACCTCGAGGCCGTCTTCCACGGCGCCGGCGACTGAGCCTGTCCGCGGTCTCGCTCCCGCCGTCGACCTCCGTCCGTCCACGAGGACGTCTCACGCCTACGGGGGCAGAAACTCTGCACCCGTACGCGTGGATGTCCCCGTCCACCGCCTGTCGTGGAGGCCGGGACAGGGTCTTGTGAGACGGGTAGGAAGGCGTGCTTACTCTTCAGCCGTCGTGCTCCCGCCGGCGATCAGCGCGGACGCGGTGCGCGTGACACCGATGAGCACCAGGCAGAGAATGCCGGCAAGGGCGGCGGTCAGGATGTTCTTGAGCCAACGATGTCCGAGGCTCTCGCCGACGGGGGCGAATTCGTGGCTCATGGGGCGAGAGGTCGTGATGGCGGTCATGACCCCATCCTGTGTGATGGTGGTCCATGGCGCATCGAGCTGCCGAATGATTCCCCGTCGGCTCGTATCCGTCCAAAGGATGGTGGATCTCGGTGTGCTTCCTACCCAGGTCGGAGGGCGTGCCTGTCGGGGGCGGCTCCGGCCGGTCCTCATGCTCCGCCGCCGTCGGCGGGGACCTTCTGCAGGCACGGGGACGTGTCACGCCTACTGGGACGGAAATCCTGTCCTCGTACGTGTGGGATGTCCCCCGTCCGTTTGAGGCGGTGGGTAAGCCACCCGCGCCGCTCTGCACCCATGTCGACGGCGCTCTCGGAGGCCCTCCTGAGTGGCCAATAATTCTCCGGGTGTCTCGGGAAGATATCGAGGCGGGCGGCGAGTCATTCGCTGCCGGCTGCGCGACGCCCCTCCGACCCCGCCCGGACGGGGCTTGGTAGCGCGGAAGGCGGCGTCACCGCGTGTCGCGCGCCCGGCGTGGCGCCCTCTCAGCCGCGGATTTGCCAGATATCACTCAGGTAACTGCTCGCAATCGGCTCAAGATGCCGCAGATACCTCGCAGAGATCTCTAGACTTCAACCATGACTGTGCCTTCAGAGACCTCGGGGATGATCGACCCTCGCGAGGTGTCACTGTATGCCGGCCACTTCGACGCGCTGTGGGGTGTGGCCTGGAGCCCGGACGGCACGCGGCTCCTCTCCGGATCTCACGACGGCACGGCCCGTGTCTGGGACGCGAACCGCGGTACCGAGCTGTTCGCACTCGCAGGCCCCAGCCTGTCCATCAGCGCAGTGGCCTGGAGCCCCGACGGTACGCGCCTCCTCACCGCGGCGGAGGACCACAGCGTGCGCGTCTGGGACGCGACCACCGGTGCCGACCTTCTGACCCTGGGCGTCGGCGGCTCCGGCGTCGGCGGGGCAGTGGCCTGGAGCCCCGACTCCACCCGCATCCTCACCGGATTCGACGACGCATCGGCCCGCATCTGGGACGCCTCCAGCGGCCAGGTGGTGCGCACCCTGTCCGGCCACACGGAGCACCTCACCGCCGTGTCATGGAGCCCGGACGGGACCCGCGTGGCCACGGCCTCCGACGACGGCACCGCCCGTGTCTGGGACGTCACCACCGGCACCGAGCTGCTGCGTGTGGGCCCCATGGCCTTCGTGGGGCGCGGCGGCACCGTGGGGCCCGACGGCAAGCCGACTCACATCGGCCCGATCGAGCCGATGACCGGGCTCTCCTGGAGCCCGGACTCGCGTCGCATCATCACCGCCTTCGACTCCGCCGAGCCCCGGGTCTGGGACGCCGCCACCGGCGAGGAGGTCCTCAGCCTCCACGGCCGCGAGCGCCGCTGGGTGAGCGTCGTCTCCTGGAGCCCCGACGGCAGCCGCATCGTCACCGACGACATCTCCGGCACCACCGCCCACGTCTGGGACGCCGCCACCGGCGAGGAGCTCTTCAGCCTGCGCGGTCACACCCAGTGGGCCTGCTCCCTGGCCTGGAGCCCGGACTCGCGCCGTGTGGCCACCGGCTCGCACGACGACACCGTGCGCGTCTGGGACGCCGCCACCGGCCAGACCCAGCTGGTCCTGGGGGCCGGCAACTCCGTCGAGACCGTCTCCTGGAGCCCCGACGGCACGAAGCTCACCATCGGCGCCAAGATCGGTGGCAACCGCGTCTGGGACGCCGCCACCGGCGAGCCGCGGCTGACCGTGGACAACGGCGCCCGCGAGCTGAGCGAGGTCGTCTGGAGCCCGGACGGCACCCGCCTGGCCACCTCCTCCTACCTCTCACCACGCGTCCTCATCCTGGACGCCGCCACCGGCGACGTCGTCCAGGCTCTGACTGCTGGCGAGGACGACGTCAACGACGTCGCCTGGAGCCCTGACAGCGAGCGCATCCTCTCCGGCCTGGGGGACAACCGCGCCGCGATCTGGGACGCCACCACCGGCGAGCGCCTCCTCACCCTCGAGGGCCACCGCGACATGATCACCTCGGTCGCCTGGAGCCCCAACGGCCAGCGCGTCCTGACCGGATCCCAGGACGGCACCGCCCGCATCTGGGACGCCACCACCGGCGAGGTCATCCACACCTACACCGGCAACTGGGTGCGCGACGTCGTGTGGACGCAAGGAGGTCCCCGCGTCGTCACCGGCAGTGCCGACGGCGCCGCCCACGTCTGGGACGTCATCACCTCCGGCGAGCTCGTAACGCTGCGCGACGATGCCGCCATGGTCCGCTCCTACGCGTGGAACCCCGACGGCACCCGGGTCCTGGCCGGCTTCGACGACGGCGTCGTGCGCGTGTGGGACGAGGTCTCCGGCAAGGTCGTCCTGTCCCTGGCCGGCCACCGCTTCGGCGTCACCGACGCCCAGTGGAGTCCCGACGGCACCCGGGTCCTCACCGGCTCCGAGGACGGCACCGTGCGCCTGTGGGACGCCGCCACCGGCGAGATGACCGGGCTGTTCCTGTGCTTCCTGCCCGACGGCGGAGTCGCCATCCTCGACGCCCCCTCCCTGAGCCTGCGCTCGGGTCCCGGCGAGGTCTGGGACTACCTCGGCCGCCCCGAGATCCTCGCCGGCCAGCTCACTCGCGTGGGCGTGGAGCGGCGTCAGTACATCACCGCCCCGCTGCCCGAGGTCGTTGCGGAGTCCGCTCCGGTCGTCCCGGTGGACGAGGAACCGGCCGCGGAGGGTCCCGAGGAGTCCACGGAGGCGCCCCTGACCTCTGAGACCGCCGAGAGGGGTGAGGCGGCTGAGGCCGACCAGTCCGTGGAGGAGGCGGCCGAACAGAGTACTGCCGCGTCGGAGGGGCCGGTGGGTGAGCATGCGTCGGTCGACGCCGGTGCCACTGCCCAGGCCGCCATCGCCACCGGTGCGAACGTGCCGGCTGAGGCTGAGGCGCCGTCTGCTCCCGTCTCCGAGCCCGTTGAGAACGCTCCTGAGGCGGCCGCCGAGCCCGTACCGGCCTCCAAGCCGACGCCCGAGGCGATGGTGGGGGCCGTGACCGAGCAGGCGGAGGCGGGTGAGTCCGCTTCTGCCGAGGCCGAGATCCTCACTCCGGTCTCCGCCCCCGAGGCGGAGGACGCGGCCGTCGCCCGCCAGGCCCGGCACATGGCCGCGACCGCCCACACGCCGGCCGAGGGCTCCGGCGCCGCTGAGGGCACCGAGCAGCCGGCCGCACCGGTCGAGACCGAGCCGGTCGCCGCGCCGACGGGCGAGACCCTCCTCGTCCAGCCCTTCCCCGTCGATCAGGGCGTCAAGGACGGTGAGGTGACCGCGCCGGCCGTGACGACGCCGTCGATGGTGGAGATGCCCGCCGCTCCCGGGGCGGTCCCCGTCGCGTCCGAGGGCGCCCCGCAGGAGCAGTCCGAGGCTGTCGTCGAGACACCCGCCGCCCCGGCGCCTCAGACCGGCTCCGACGCCGACACGCGTCGGGTCAGGCACGCCGCCGCCACGGCCCAGACCCCGGCTGAGCCGGCCTCGGAGGCGGTGGTTGAGGCCGCCGCCGATGCGGTCCCCGAGACAGCCTCGCAGGTCGCCGCTCCGACGCGGACGGCGCCGTCCTCCGGGACGGCCGAGTCCGCCTACGAGCCGGTGGCGGTCCCCTCCGTCGAGCACCCCGGTGGCGAGCCCGTCGCCGCGCCCACCGGTGAGACCGTCGCCCCCGACCCGGCTGAGTCGGCCCTGGCCGATGCCGTCGAGCAGCAGCCGACAGCCTCCTCCGGTGAGGCCTGGGAGAACGTGGCGGTCTCGGCACGGACCCCGGTCGACACCGGCCGCGAGGGCGAGCAGGCGACCCGGGAGCCGTCCGAGGAGCCCGGTGAGTCGGGACGGTCCGAGCAGGCGGAGATCCCCTGGTACGCGGCCTCCGTCGAGGGCGCGGTGCCGCCCGCGTCAGACGCGACGGAGACAGCGAGCGTCACGGACACTGCCGACGCGGCGGAGCCTGAGGCTCGAGCGGCCTCCGCGCCAACCGCCTCGACGCCTGAGGATGACGCCGAGGACCGTGTGGACCAGAGTGCCCCGACCGAGCAGGTCGCTGAGGAACGCGGGAAGAGCAACGAGGAGAACGCCGAGACACCTGAGGCGCCCGTGGAGGGCGCCGAGGCTGCCGACGGCGCTGAGGCCGCCCAGGAGGAGCCCGCCGAGCCGGCCCCGGCCCCGTGGGGGAACGAGGAGCTGCGCCGTCGGATCTACACCGAGGTCCAGGAGTTCGTCGCCGCCATCGCGCGCCGCGACGTCAACGAGCTGGCGAGCCGCTACGGCATCTCCGGCAATGACCTCGCCGGCCTCGACGAGCAGCTCACCGGCCTGTCCGTCCCCGCCGCCGACCTGGCCCTCTACCCGGTGGAGCAGGCCGACGACTACGTCGACGGCCATCACCGCCTGGACCTCAGTGAGCTGGAGGGCGGCGGCGTCGTCATCACCAGCGAGCTGTGGGCCCACGACGCGGCCACCGGCGCTCGTCTCCTCGCCCACTGGAACCCCATGGGGATCTACCCCTTCGACTTCCGCGACGTGAGCATGTGAGTCATCTCCTCCACGCGCTCGCGGGCGCGTGGCAGACCGTGTGTGTCCCCGTACCCACCAGGTACGGGGACACACACGGTTCCGGGGCGGGATCGGCGCGTGCGCGGGAGGCGGTGCGCACCGGGGCATGCGCCCGACGGATATGTGCTGCGGCTGTGAACCACATAGACTTCTCGTGAATCAGTGTCATCCACCGAGAGGGGACCGTTCGTGTCGACGGCGCAGTACCCGGCACGGGCCCGTGCCGCCGCCTGGGCAGTGCACATCCTGACCATGTCGGGGCTGGTGTGGGCCAGCCTGGCCATGCTCGCCACCATTCACCCCCGCCGGGAGTTCGCCTGGATGTGGTTCTGGCTGCTCGTCGCCCTTGTCGTCGACGGCGTTGACGGCACCCTGGCCCGGCGTGCCAGGGTCTCCGAAATCATCCCCTGGTTCGACGGCGGCATCGTGGACATCGTCGTCGACTACCTCACGTGGACCTTCATCCCGGCCGTCTTCATGTACGTGGCCCTGCCGATGGGGCCCAGGCCGGTGGCCGGCCTGCTCATGGCCCTCATCCTGAGCTCGTCCATGTTCTGCTACGCCAACAAGCAGTGGAAGTCCACCGACTACTACTTCGTGGGATTCCCGGCGGCCTGGAACATCGTGGCCCTCATGTTCTACGTGCTGCAGACCCCGGCGGTCTTCAACATCGTCGTCACCCTCATCTTCGTGGTGCTCACGCTCGTGCCCACGCACTACGCGCACCCGGCGCGCGTCAAGCGCTTCCGTGCCCTCAACATCGGTGCGGTGGCGGTGTGGTTCCTGGCCACCTGCTGGCTCGTGGCGATCCACCCCCAGCGGCCGCTCAGCCTGGTCGCCGTCATCGTCGTCTCCGGTGGCTGGTTCCTGCTCGCCGGGGTCCTGCGCTCGATCCGCGGGGCCGAGCCGGTCACAGGGGCGGCTGCTTAGCCGGTAGTCCGAGCCTGGCGACTCCCTAGCCTCCCCGCGGCGTGCGCAGGCCCCGGGCGACGGCCACGTCCCGCAGCCAGCGCCCGCCCTCGAGCAGGAAGGTCGCCAGCACCAGGCCGATGACCACCATGACGACCCAGCCGGGGTAGTGGTTGCCGTGTCCGTCATCACCCGCCAGGAAGAAGTACACGTAGGGCGCAACGAAGGTGATGAGGGTGACGAGGAACCCGGCGAAGCGGATACGGCGTCGTCGACCTGCCACCATGGCGATGATGCCCCATGTGTAGGGGACGGCGGTGATGATGTCGATGGTCCACAGCACCCAAGGGTTGCCGCGGAAGCCGGGGGCGTAGACGGCCGGCAGCGCCCGCAACGAGGAGTAGATGAAGACGGTTGCGTAGGCGAGGAAGCGCGGGTTGTGCAGCAGCCGGACGATGCCTGCACGCGGTACCAGGTCCACCTCCGCCTCGCGCAGGGCGGCCAAGGTGTGCCGAGAGACCCGCAGCGGGTCCGTCCCCTCCAGGACGGTGTGCAGGTAGCCGATCTGCGCAGGACTCCCGGTGGCCCACTTGTCCAGGAGGTGGCGCGGGCTCACGGCGACGACGACGCTGCCGTCCCCGTCGGAGTCGCCGGGCTCATCCAGGGAGGCGATGTGGACGAGCGTCTCGCCCAGAACCGTTCGCAGCCGCTCCAGCTGCTCCGGGGTCACCTCGCTGAGCCACAGGCGCTGCCCGTGCTCAACGGCCAGCGACAGCGCGTGCCCCAGTGCCCATCCATGCTCATCGGGCGTCAGGAGCTCCTCGAGTTCGGAGACGCGGGCGAGTTCGGGGACCTCTGCGACGTTGAAACGTGTCAGGTCGCCGACTCGATCGACGGCGGCCACCGTTCGCAGGATCTCGGGGTCCAGGACGTGGCGACGGGTCACGGGCAGTTCCGTGACGGAGCGCAGGGCCATCAGGTCCATCACGGGAGAGCGAGGGGAGGGGGCGTTCTCGGGCATTGGGATGAGCCTAGAGGAGTGGGTGCCAGTTGTGTGCATCCTGTGAGTCGGTACGGCTCACTCCCTACCCAGGAGGAGGGTCCTTCCTCCTGCCCCCGGCGCTGGCGCCAGGGGCGCAGACGAGGCCGGGCGGGCCCAAGGGGCGGCCGAGGGCCTAGGGTGGGGTCAATGGGCACTCACGGGATCCCCTCAGCACCGCCCGGCCGCCGCAGCGGCCCGGGGCTGCTCGTCGTGGCCGGCGCGGGCCTCATCGGATCCCGCCTGGCGGATATGGCCCGGGACAGTGGCTGGAGGATCCGGATCCTCCACCGCAGCGGACCGGACAAGGCATCGCGGGAGGGCATCGAGATTGATGCCTCCGGCAGGGAGCACGCCTGGTGGGCCCCCGCCGAGCGCATCCTGGCGCCCGGCGCCCTGGAGGGGGCCAGAGCCGTGGTGTGCCTGTCAGGCGCCCCGATCGCGCCGCGCCCCTGGACACCGGCGCGCCGTCGCGCGCTGGCGGCCTCGCGCCTGTCCACCACCGCCCTCATCGCCCGGGTCGCCGCGAGCCTGCCCCCGGCGGGGCGGCCCGGGGTCCTGCTGAGTGGGTCGGCCACCGGCTTCTACGGGGATCGGGGCGATGAGATCCTCACCGAGGCGTGCGGCCCGGGTGAGGGGTTCCTGTCCGAGCTGTGCCTGCGTTGGGAGGCCGCTGCGGGCCCGGCGGCGCGGGCCGGGCTGCGCACGGTCCAGTCCCGCACGGGCCTGGTGGTCAGCTCCTCGGGCGGGCTGGGCAGGCTCCTCGGCGCCGCCTACCGGGTGGGGGCGGGGGCCCGGCTCGGCCGTGGCGACCAGTGGCAGCCGTGGATCGGACTGGAGGATGCCGCGGCCGGCCTCCTATGGGCCATCGAGCACGACGACATCCGAGGGCCGGTCAACCTGACCGCGCCCGAGCCTCTGCGCAACCGCGACCTCCACCGGCTAATGTCCCGCGCCTGCGGCCCGCCCTCGATGGCGGTGGTGCCCCAGGTCCTGCTGGACCGGGCGGGGAGGACCGGGGTGGCCGGCGGTACCGGAAGCATCGGCAGCATGCTTGCCGAGCTGCTCGGTGCCTCCCAGCGCGCGGTTCCCCAGGCGCTGCTCGCCTCCGGATTCCGCTTCACTGCGCCGGGCGTGGCCTCGATCTGGGGACTCGGCGCCTGACTCCCGCCCCGGTGCCGGAGCCGCCCTCCTTCCGGCCGGCACGAAGACTCACGGTGCCGGCCGATCTCGTGCGTCCGCCGTCAGGCACGGGCAATGACCTCGCCGTGCACGACGACGAACCAGGCGTCCTCGCTGCCGCCCCACTGTCGCCAGGCCCGGGCCATCGTCTCCAGGTCGGTGCTGCTGGCCAGCCCCAGCTCCACCGCCTGCGGCCCGAAGGAGGTCAGGCTCCGCTGCGCCCAGGTCGTCGACTGCCAGGCGCGGTCGGCGGGCGTGGCGTAGCACCAGGTGGAGGCCGAGGCCGTCACCTCAGTGAACCCCGCCCGGTGGGCCCAGGCGAGCAGCCGGCTTCCGGCGTCGGGCTCGCCCCCGTTGCCCCGGGCCGTGGCCATGTAGACCGAGCGCCACAGGCTCATGCCCTCCGGCTCCGGGAACCAGGTCATGGCGGAGTAGACGGCGTCGCGCACCGCCACGATCCCGCCCGGACGGGCGACGCGCCGCATCTCCGTCAGGGCCCCCACCGGGTCGCTGAGGTGCTGGAGGACCTGGTGGGCGTGGACGACGTCGAAGGAGTCGTCGTCGAAGGGCAGGGCCATGACGTCTCCAGTGGTCAGCTCCACCTGCCCGGACAGGCCCCGCTCGGCCAGCGTTGCGCGGGCCGCCTCCAGGGCGCCGGGAGCGGCGTCCAGGCCCACGACCCGGCCGGGTGCCACGTGCTCGGCCAGGTCCGCGGTGATGGTCGCAGGCCCGCAGCCGACGTCGAGCAGATCCATCCCGGCGCGCAGGCGGCCCAGGAGGTAGGCGGCCGAGTCCTCGGCGCCACGACGTGAATGCGCGCTGAGGACCGCCGCCCCGTGGCCATGGGTGTAGCGGGCCGCTCTGGCTGAGCCGCCGGAGGTGTCCGAATACTGTTCACCGTTCATAACAGGATCATCCGAGAACTGTGACCTCGGCTGCATTATCGTCCGAAATGCGGCCTTTTCGGCGCCTATGTTTCCTCCGGATAGCGAGATGTTTCGTCTCAGTGAACGTCTCGGTGGAAGCCTTTTCGCGGTGCCGCGGCGACCAGCCAGGTGCTGAGCTTATTCCGCTAGGCGAAGGAGTCCCTCATGCAGGACGTTGTCGAGAAGGTGTACGAGCAGGTTGTGGCTCGCAACCGTGGAGAGGTCGAGTTCCACCAGGCCGTCCACGAGGTGCTGGAGTCCCTCGGTCCCGTCATCGCCAAGCACCCCCACTACGCCGAGGGCGCCCTCCTGGAGCGCATCGTCGAGCCCGAGCGCCAGATCATGTTCCGGGTCCCGTGGGTCGACGACGCCGGCCAGGTCCACGTCAATCGCGGCTTCCGCATCGAGTTCAACTCCGCTCTGGGCCCCTACAAGGGCGGCCTGCGCTTCCACCCCTCGGTCAACGCCGGCATCATCAAGTTCCTCGGTTTTGAGCAGATCTTCAAGAACGCCCTGACCGCCCAGGGCATCGGCGGCGGCAAGGGCGGTTCCGACTTCGACCCGCACGGCCGCTCCGACGCCGAGGTCATGCGATTCTGCCAGTCCTTCATGACCGAGCTCTCCCGCCACATCGGCCCCTCCACCGACGTGCCCGCCGGAGACATCGGCGTGGGCGGCCGCGAGGTCGGCTACATGTTCGGCCAGTACAAGCGTCTGCGGAACTCCTACGACGCCGGCGTCCTCACCGGCAAGGGCCTGGCCTGGGGCGGCTCCCTCGTGCGCACCGAGGCCACCGGCTACGGTGCCGTGCTCTTCGCCCAGTCCATGCTCTCCACCAAGGGTGAGTCCCTCGAAGGCAAGAAGGTCATCGTCTCCGGTGCCGGCAACGTGGCGATCTACGCCATCGAGAAGGCCCAGCAGCTCGGTGCCACCCCCATCACCTTCTCCGACTCCTCCGGCTACGTCGTCGACGAGGCCGGTGTGGACCTCGAGCTGCTCAAGCAGGTCAAGGAGGTCGAGCGCGGCCGCGTGGCCGACTACGTCGAGCGCCGCCCCGGCGCCCGCCTCGTGACCGACGGCTCCGTGTGGGACGTCCCCGGCGACGTCGCCCTGCCCTGCGCCACCCAGAATGAGCTCGACGGCGACGCTGCGAACACCCTGCTGCGGGGCGGCTGCGGCGTGGTCTCCGAGGGTGCCAACATGCCCTCCACCCCCGAGGCCGTCGAGGCCTTCCAGAAGGCCGGCATCCTGTTCGGCCCCGGTAAGGCTGCCAACGCCGGTGGTGTGGCCACCTCCGCCCTCGAGATGGAGCAGAACGCCGGCCGCACCCGCTGGGACTTCGCCACCGCCGAGGCCAAGCTGACCGGCATCATGACTGACATCCACGACTCCTGCGTCGCCGCGGCCGAGGAGTACGGCCGCCCCGGCGACTACGTGCTCGGCGCCAACGCGGCCGGTTTCACCCGCGTTGCCGACGTCATGATCGCCCACGGCATCGTCTGATACCTGCCTGATCCGGGCCCGCGCCCATAGCGACGGCGTCCGTCACCTCTCCTCCGAGGTGACGGACGCCGTCGTTGTGCTGTGAGGGCGGGCGAAATCGACGCAGATCCTTGGTGAGAAGTCACGACCGGGCACCTACTGACTGGCTGAGATCGTAAAAAACACTGCAAAAGTCCCGGGAGGGGCGTACCTTGATGATGTTCCTTTCCTCACGTGATCCCGATCTCCATCCCTACGTCCCACGAGGATTGACATGAGAATATTTCCAACTCGGAGAGCACGAGTCTGCGCTGCGTTGAGCGCTCTGGTTGTGGCTGCACTGAGTCCCATGGTCGCGGCTCCGACAGCATCCCTCATACCGCCGGCCGCCGCTGTGGAGAAGCCGCCCGACGGCGCTGACGGGAACCAAGGGGCCGACGATCCGGGCAACAAGGTGCGCATCAAGCTGATCGGCCTGGGTAACCTTCGCGGTCACTACCTGGAGACGAGCGGGTACAACCCGGAGACCGAGGAGTACGACCCCTCCAGGGACTACGGCCTGATCGGAATCGAGTGCGCTGTCCGCGGGGTCCGGGAGGACTTCCCCAACACGCTTGTCGTCTCCTCCGGCGGCAACATCGGCGCCTCGCCCCACGCGTCCTCCTTCGTGCAGGACCAGCCCATCATCTATGGCCTCAATACGATGAAGCTGGATGCCTCAGCCCTGGGGGTCCACGCGCTCGACGGAGGGGTGAAGGACCTCGAGGACAGGATCCTGCCAGCCTCCGACTTCCCCATCCTGGCGGCGAACGTGTCCGGCTCCGCTTCCCTCAGTGCCGAGGGGAGCGGTCGCGGGGTCTTCGTCAAGAAGGTCGACGGGGTGCGCGTCGGCTTCGTCGGTGTGGTGACCGACGAGCTTCCCATCCGAACACTCGCTGCGAACAGAGAGGTTCTGAGCGTCTCCCCGGCGGTGGCCACGGCCAACGCCCGCGCCGCCGAGCTCAAGGACGGCAACCCGGCCAACGGTGAGGCCGACATCGTCGTCGTGCTCAGCCACGAGGACATGGCCTCCACGGCGACAAGCTTCTCCAAGAATGTCGACGCCGTCGTCTCCGGCCGTGGGGCAGGGGAGTACGGACAGGTCGTCACCGGATTCGAGGGAAACTCGATCGCTGTCGTCCAGCCCCAGATCTACGGTCGGAGCTTCGGGGACATTCTCCTGGAGTACGACCGAACGACTCGGAAGATCGTCTCCTCCAGCGCAGAGAACATGTGGATCGGACATTACGCATGCCGAGGATCCTCTCCTGAGGTCTGGAACAAGACCTGGGAGTACGAAGGTGCCGCCAGGGATGTCTCGAAGCAGCCGCTGGCGCATATCGGGGCGGACTTCCTGCGGGGGTCTGACGGAAGTGTCCCCAACACCAATACGGCAACGGAGTCCTCAGCCGCCGACCTGGTCGCCGACTCGTATCACAGCTGGATCACCTCTATCAAACCTCCCGGCTCCAGCCACTATGTCGGCATCGTCAGTACCCGCGACGTGAAGAACGACCTCACCTACCTCGAGTCCGGCCGCCATGACGACATCCTGCGCCCTGACCAGGACGGCCTGGTGACCTACGGGGAGGCACTCAGCGTCCAATCCGACAACAAACCGCTCGCCTACGTCACCGTCAATGGTGCAAAGCTCAAGAAGCTCATCGCCCACCAGTGGAGGTTCTACGCCGAGCCCCCCGTGCTCAACCTGGGGCTGTCCTCGAATGTTGACGTCATCGTGGATCCCGACGCGACGGTGGAGAACGGGAAGGTTCCCACAGTGCGTGAGATCCGGGTCGACGGGCAGGTTCTGGGGGACACGGACCCGGTGGTCCTGGCCTCCACCTACGAGCTGCTCCATGACAACAACGACTTCCCCAGTCCTGACGAGGATGCCGTCGTCAACGTCGGCACGCTCCAGCACACCGTCTTCATCTCCTACCTGCAGTCCTTCGGCGACAAGCCCCTGAGCCCGTCCTACGCCAAGCGTCAGGTGGGTATGAGCGCGGTCCCGAAGCCGGGCCGGGCCGGCTTCGTGACAGTGACGATGGACTCCCTGGCCTACACCAACGCCTCCGAACAGACCCTCGGTGCGCAACGGGTCCGTGCCCGCTCCGGGGACAAGGAGTTCTTCAGTCAGAACATCGACCTGACCGTGGACCGTACCGGCCCCACCACCGGTAAGGCGAGCTTCGACCTCACGGTCCCGGCCGACGCACCCACCGGTGCCTGCCGCACAGGCTCCGCGGACAGCTGCCGCTGGGTGACTCTGGAGTCAGTGAACGCCGCCGGTCAGGTCCTCAACAGCTTCTACGTCGAGGTGCCCGCCGATGCGGCGCCCACGGCGGCGCCGTCGGCCGCGCCCGGTGCGCAGGCGGCTCCACCCAGTACGCCGTCGGCTCCGCCTTCGACGGGGGCGGCGTCCTCGACGCCCAGTGCCGGGCCGTCGGCGAGTGCCACGGTGACGCCGTCGGCTACGCCCGATGCACAGGCGGCTCCGTCGGCTTCGGCGGCGCCCAGTGACGGTGCCGGTGCGGTCCCGGGCGGGAAGGCGACGGCCTCACCCGGAGGTGGGAGCGCTGACGGCTCCGCGGCGCCGGTCGGCGTTGGTGGGCTGCCCGCTGCCACGAGCAGGGCGGGCACGGCCGCCCCTGAGGCTCGCGGCGCCGGTG
>NZ_GL882539.1:12738-59083 GCF_000195595.1 Actinomyces sp. oral taxon 170 str. F0386 | reverse complement strand
GTCGGTGGCTCGGGCGGCTGGCCACTGGCCCGCACCGGTACGTCCCTGGGTGCCGGCCTCATCGCCCTGACCCTCATCGCCGGCGGCTACCTCATCCTGCGCCGCAGACGGCCGGAAGACTGAGAGGCGACCAATGGCACAGCGTTTCTCCCTTCACGTTTCCCACACTCATTTCTCGTTGATCAAGGACATATGATGAGACTCATATCGCGAAGGCGCGGACGAGTCTGCGCCGCATTCGGTGCGCTGGCCCTCGCCGCACTCAGCCCTCTTTCCATTGCCACGCCCTCCGGGGCGGCTCCAGCTCAGGGCGCCGGAGGGCCCGACGCCGCTGTGCCACTGGATCCCCCGGATGGGGGAGTCGCCATCGACCTCGTTGGCATCTCCGATCTGCATGGATACATTGAAAGCACGTTTTATAAGGATCCGGTGACTGGTGAGGTCGACGCCGACAAGGTGGAAAATCCCGGCGTGATATCTATGGGATGTCATCTGAGTAGGGCATACAGGGCGAATCCCAATACGCTATTCGTCTCGTCGGGAGACAATATCGGGTCGTCATACTACTTGTCGTCCTATATGAAGGATGAGGGGACTCTGGATGTGCTGAATCGGCTCCGCATGGATGTCTCTGCGCTAGGGGTGCACGAGCTTGACCATGGTCTCGGTGACCTCGAGGGTCGGGTTCTTCCTTATGCGACATTCCCCGTTCTGGCGGCGAACGTGTCCGGCTCCGATGCTCTGAGCGCAGAGGGGGACGGTCGCGGGATCTCCATCAAGGAGGTCGACGGGGTGCGGGTCGGCTTCATCGGTGTGGTGACCGATGAGCTGCCCAAACTGGTCTCCTCCTCCACCCGGGCACAGCTCACGGTCGCCCCGGCGGTGGCCACGGCCAACGCCCGCGCCGCCGAGCTCAAGGACGGTGATCCCGACAATGGCGAGGCCGACGTCGTCGTCGTGCTCAGTCACGAGGACGCGGCCTCCACGGCGACGGGCTTCTCCAAGAACGTCGACGCCGTCGTCGCCGGACGCAGCCACGTCTCCTACGCGCAGACGGTGACCGGGGTCGAGGGCAATCAGATCGCCGTCGTCCAGCCCGACCACTACGGTCTGAAGCTCGGGATGATTCGGCTCAACTACGACCGGGACACCAAGAAGGTCTCTGTCATCAACGTGGAGAATCAGGATCTGAGGCAGGAGTACTGCCATGAAGACGATTTCGACGGCATCAATATCTTCTCATATAAGAGATACAACAAGATGATGGATCTGGGGGCCGCTCAGCCGGTGGCGCAGCTCGGTACTGACTACCTGCGTGGATCGGATGGCGTGACTCCCGGAGCCCACACCGGCACCGAGTCCACGGCGGCCGACCTGGTGGCCGAGTCCTACCGATACTGGCTCGCCGACATCGATCCCATGGAACGGCCGCCGGCCTCCGCGCACTATGTGGGAGTAGTCCGGGCCGACGACCTCAAAGCCGATTTCCGGTACAAGAGCACCGGGAACTATCACGGAGAGGTGCCTGCCGATCAGGTCGACGGCCTCTTCACGGTCGACGAGGTCCGTAACGTCTCCCCGGATGACAAGGCCATGGGCTACCTCGCCATGACTGGTGCTGAGCTCAAGGCGCTCATCGCCCAGCAGTGGCGCCCCGGAGCCGATCCGGCGGCTGTCCAGCTGGGACTGTCCGCCAACGTCGATGTCATTGCGGACGCCGCCGCCCAGACCGAGGACGGCGCCGCCCCCTCGATTCGCGAGGTCAGGGTGGACGGGCAGGTCCTGGAGGACACGGACACGGTGGTCGTGGCCTCCACCCAGGAGCTGCTCACAGGTGGCGCCGGCTTCACGCTCCCCAACGGAAGTGGGGTCGTGAATGTCGGGTCGCTCGGACGCGACATCACCACCAACTACCTGGCCTCCTTCAACCAGCAGATACTCAAGCCGAGCTACGCCAAGCGTCAGGTGGGTATGAGCGCGGTCCCGAAGCCGGGCCGGGCCGGCTTCGTGACAGTGACGATGGACTCCCTGGCCTACACCCACTCCACCGAGCAAGTTCTCGGGGCCCGCCGCGTGCGCGCCGTGTCCGGGGACAAGGAGTTCTTCAGTCAGAACATCGACCTGACTGTGGACCGTACCGGCCCGACCACCGGTAAGGCGAGCTTCGACCTCGCGGTGCCGGCCGATGCGCCTACCGGTGCCTGCCGAAGTGCTGAGGCCACGACCTGCCGCTGGGTGACCCTGGAGTCCGTTGATGGTGTCGGCCGGGTCCTCAACAGCTTCTACGTCGAGGTGCCGGCCGATGCGAAGCCCATTGCGACGCCGTCGGCCACTGTCGGCGCGCAGCCGGCTCCGTCCAGTGCGCCGTCGGCCGCGCCTTCGCCGGGGGCTCCGTCCTCGGCGCCCAGTGCCGAACCGTCGGAGGTCGCCACGGTAACGCCGTCGGCCTCGCCCGGTGCGCAGCCGGCTCCGTCGGCGACGGCGGGCTCCGGTGGGGCTTCGGACGGGGAGGCGGTGGCCTCGCCCGGAGGTGGTGGTGACGGTTCCGCGGCGCCGGTCGGTGTCGGGGGACTGCCTGCTGCCACGAGCGGGGCGGGTAACGCCGCTCCTGAGGATCGTGGCGGCGATGGCAGGCCGGCTGGTGGTACGGGCGGCTGGTCACTGGCCCGCACCGGCACCTCCCTGGGCGCCGGCGTCATCGCCCTGACCCTCATCGCCGGCGGCTACCTCATCCTGCGCCGCAGACGGCAGGTCGACTGACGCCGACCGACGCAGCGATGCGTGAACCGCACTCGTGCCCGTCGTCCCCACCAGGGGCGGCGGGCACGAGTGCCGGGTGATGAACGTCAGTGAGTGCCGTGAAAAAAATGCCCTATATCGCATGGACGCATAAGGTTGGGCATGTTCCTCTCCTCATCTTTTCCCGGGTCACCGTCCCTCCGCCTGACAAGGAACGACATGCGACTGCTCCCCATGCGGGCCGTCAAGGCCTGCGCCGCCATCTGCGCGCTCACACTGACATCCCTCAGTCCCCTCGCGCTCACCCCGCCCGCCGGTGCCGACGAACCGGCCGCCCCGGCCGCCCCGGCCGCCGGCGCCACCACCATCGACCTGCTGGGCATCACCGACCTGCACGGCCACATCTCCCGCACCACTCAGACGGACCGCAACACCGGACAGACATCCGTCGAGGATCCCGGCGCTGTCACTCTGGCCTGCGAGGTATCCGCCGCCCGCGCCGCCAACCCCAACACTCTGTTCGTCTCCGCCGGAGACTCTGTGGGCGGATCGGCCTACGTCTCCTCCATCCTCCAGGATCGACCCACCATGGAAGCGCTCAACGCGATGTCCCTGGATGCCTCCGCCCTGGGCAACCACGAGCTCGACCAGGGCCTGACCGACCTCGAGGGCCGCATCCTGCCCGCCTCGAACTTCCCGATCCTGGCCGCCAACGTCTCCGGCTCGGCTCCCTTGAGCACCGAGGGCGGCGGCAGGGGAGTCTTCATCAAGGAGGTCGGCGGTGTGCGTGTCGGCTTCGTCGGCGTCGTCACCGATGAGCTTCCCACCCTCGTGTCACCCTCGGCCCTGTCCGCCCTCGCCCTGAGTCCAGCGGTCGCCGCCGCCAACGCCCGTGCCGCCGAGCTCAAGGACGGTGATCCCGCTAATGGTGAGGCCGACGTCGTCGTCGTGCTCAGCCATGAGGATGCCGCCACCACTGCCACCAGCTTCGGCGGGAGCGTCGACGCCGTCTTCTCCGGACACACCCATGTGCCCTTCGCCCAGACCGTCACCGGCGTCGAGGGCAACCGGATCGCCGTCGTCCAGGCCGACCACTACGGCTGGGCGCTGGGCCGCATCCGCCTCAGCTACGACCCCGCCAGTCGGAAGACCTCAGTGGTCAGCGCTGACAACGAGGACCTGCGCAGCTCGAGCTGCACCACCGACGCCTACGGCGTCGCCGGGATCGTGGCCCAGGCGGAAAAGGACTCAGCCGCCGAGGGCGGCAAGCCGCTGGCCAAGATCGGGTCGGACTTCCTGCGCGGCTCGGACGGCTCCGGCCCCGGTTCCAACCGCGGCACCGAGTCCACCGCCTCCGACCTCATCGCTGAGTCCTTCCGCAGCTGGCTCGCCACCGACATCCAGCCGGCCGGCTCCACCCGCTACGTGGGCATCATGAACGCCGGCGGTGTGCGTGCCGACCTGCTCTACGCCGCCTCCGGCTCCGAGGGCGATGGCGTCCTGACCTCGGGGGAGGCCTACACCGTCCAGCCCTTCGGCAATGAGATGGCCTATACAACCCTCACCGGCGCCGAGCTGAAGGCTCTGCTGTCCCAGCAGTGGCAGCCCGGCTCCAGTCGTCCCGTCCTCGCTCTGGGGCTGTCCAGCAACGTCGACGTCCTCACTGAGGCCAGCACCGATGCCGCTTATGGGAGCAAGGCCGGGTCCGCCCCCGCGATCCGCGAGATCCTCGTCGACGGCGTGCCGCTGGCCGACGGCGACAGCGTCGTCGTCGCCTCCAACTCCTTCCTGCTGGCGGGAGGCGACGGCTACACCGTCCTGAAGGACAAGCCGTCGACCAACACCGGCGTCCTCGACCGCGACGTCACCTCCGCCTACCTGGCCTCTTTCGGCAACCAGCCCGTCAAGGCCGGCTACTCCAAGCGGCAGACCGGGCTGACCGTGGGGCCCGTGTACATCAGCTCGGGCGGTGCACGCAGTACCAACATGGTCTCAGTGACCCTGGACTCCCTGGCCTACACCAACCCCTCCGAGCAGGCCGCCGGCGCCCGGCGCGTGCGCGTGAGCTCGGGGGACAAGGAGATCCTGACCAAGGACCTCGACCTCACTGTCGACCCCACCGGCCCGACCACCGGGCGGGTCGACTTCAACCTCACGTTCCCGACCGACGCCCCCACGCGCGCCTGCCGCACGATCCAGGCCGCCACCTGCCGCTGGGCCTCCGTGGAGACCCTCGACTCCGCAGGCACGGTTCTCAATCGATTCTCGGTCGAGATCGAGGGCGAGGCTGCGGCCGACCCCGGTGCTGATACGGGTGGTGCCGCAGGCGACGGTGCGGCGGATGACGTGGGTGGCGGCACGGCAGTTGGTACTGGTGGCACGGCGGACGAGGCCGACGATGAGGCGGTGCCCACCCCGCAGGTCAGTCGTGACGCTGATGAGTCGTCCGTGGGTGGCGGCACCGAGCCGTCCGCGGGTAGCGGCGCACAGCCCGCAGCCACTGCCGTTGCCGGCACCGGCGTTCCGCTCGCGTCCGGAGTGTCCGACCGTGCGGCCGGACCCGACCGTCCGGCCGAGGCGGCGAGTGATGGTCCTCTGGCTCGCACCGGCACCTCGCTCAGTGCGGGAGCGCTCGCCCTCGCTCTGCTCGCCGTCGGCGGCTACCTGAGCCTGCGCAGGCTTCGTCAGGCCTGAAGTCCGCCCTCGATTCGTGCGCCCGTATGGCGTCCGTGTCCACATCTGCTGCAAAGAGCCTCCCGGTCTTGCGAGGCCGCCGCTAGAGCCGCGGAATCATGCGGTTTTCTTTCGGTGCTCCGACTCCGTCGCGGGCCTTTGCAGCAGATGTGGACATCATCATCTCTCGCTGGTCTCGGCGGCTGGGCACCGTTTTCAGAACAACCAATCAAATGTATTGTGAGTCACTCAGGGGTAGACGTGAATGTCTGAACAGACATATGCTCGTGCCTGTTCAGACATGAAAGGCCTAGTTGATGTCCGAACGGGCATTTCTGGCCGATGACACCGACGTCAGGGGTGAGCATGCGCATCGAGGACAGGCACCGCCAGATCGTGGAGCAGGTGCGCGGTGCAGGGCGCGTCCTCGTCACCGAGCTCGCCGAGCACTTCGACGTCACCCCTGAGACGATCCGCCGCGACCTGACCGCCCTGGACCGCAGCGGTGCCCTGCGCAAGGTCCACGGTGGCGCCATCCCCGCCCCCGCCCTGCCGGAGACCGGGGTCACCCAGCGCGAGCAGGTCAACCCCTCCGCCAAGCAGGCCATCGCCCGTACCGCCCTGGAGCGGCTGGACCTCGCGCCCGGCACCACGCTCCTGGTCGACGCCGGCACCACCGCCGGGGCGCTCGCCCGCCTCCTGCCCGCCGATCGGGAGCTCACCATCATCACCAACTCCGTTCTGACCGCCGCCTCCCTGGCTGCCGCCGGGCATAGCCGGGTGCGGATCCTGGGCGGACAGCTGCGCGGACTCACCCAGGCCGCCGTCGGCCCCGAGGCGCTTGAGACCCTCTGCACTCTGCGCGTCGACGTCGCCGTCCTGGGCGCCAACGGCGTCAGCGCCGCCCACGGGCTGTCCACACCCGACCCCGACGAGGCCACCGTCAAACGCGCCATGGTGCGCAGCGCCCGCCAGGTGGTGGCCCTGGTCGACTCCACCAAGATCGGCCAGGAGCACCTGGTCTCCTTCGCCTCCCTCGACGTCATCGACCTCCTGGTCACCGACGTCGAGCTCCCGCCCGCACTCACCGACCAGCTCGTCGCAGCCGAAACCGAGGTCCTTGTCGCATGATCCTGACCCTCACGCCCAACCCGTCCCTCGACCGTACCGTCTCCCTGCCCGCCGCTCTCCAGCGCGGCGCCGTCCAACGGCTGACCGGCGTCGTCATGGAGCCCGGAGGCAAGGGCGTCAACGTCGCCCGAGTCCTGTCCACCTCCGGGCGTGCCGCCACTGCCGTCCTGCCCGCCGCCGAGCACGACCCCATCCTGCTGGCCCTCGACGCCCTCGAGCTGCCCGGGCTGACCGTCCACCCGGTACCAGTGGCCGGTGCCGCCCGCATCAACACCGCGGTCACCGAGCCCGACGGCACCACCACCAAGCTCAACGAGCAGGGGGCGGGCTTGAGCGAGCAGGAGATCGAGGCCGTCGAGCGCGACCTCCTGGAGACGCTGACGCTCACGGGGGTGTCGGCCGGAACCGCCCCCCACCACTGGGCAGTCCTGTCCGGCTCCCTGCCGCCGGGTGTGCCGGCCAACTGGTACGCCCGCCTGGTCAGGCTCCTGCGCGAGGCCGCACCGGGACTGCACATCGCCGTCGACACCTCCGACGAGCCCCTGGCCGCCCTGGCCGCCGAGCTGCCCGACTCAGCCCCCGACCTCATCAAGCCCAACGGTGAGGAGCTCGGCCAGCTCGCAGGCCTGCCCGCTGAGCGCGCCATGGCCCTGGAGGAGGGCGCCGTCGAGGGGAGTTATGGCCCCGTCGTCGACGCCGCCCGTCTCCTGGTGGGCCTGGGGATCGGCGCCGTCATGGTGACCCTCGGGCCCGCCGGCGCCGTCCTCGTGACCGCCGACGGCGCCTGGCACGCCACCGCCCCCGAGGTCCCGGTGGTCTCCACCGTGGGGGCCGGGGACTCCTCGGTGGCCGGCTACATCCTGGCCGACGTCAACGGCGGCGACGAGGCCGAGCGCCTGAGCACCGCCATGGCCTACGGATCGGCCGCCGCCTCCCTGCCCGGCACCACCCTGCCCACCCCCGCCGACCTGCCCGCGCAGGCGGCCGTCGTCACCCGGCTCTCCTGACCCGGAGGCACAGAGGTGCTGGGGCCGCTGGCACCGCCGTGGCCCACCGCCGCCTCCTGCCGTTGACCGTCATCCACGCCACCAACACCCCGACCAGCCCGACCGTTCGCAACCTCCTCCAGTCCGCCACTTACTCACCCATCACACCTGACCGCTCCGACCACCTCTGACACACCGCCGCCGCCCATGGGGCGGCAGCACCTCGGACACCAAGGAAGACCATGACCGAGAACACCCCACTGATCATCCCCGAGCTGGTCGCGCTCGACGCCGACGCCGGCCCGGGCAAGGAAGACGTCATCGAGTTCCTGGCCACCACCGTGGCCGGGGCCGGCAGGGCCTCCAGCCCCGACGGCCTGGCCGCCGACGCCAAGAAGCGTGAGTCGACCGCCCCCACCGGGATCCCCGGGGGCATCGCGATCCCGCACTGCCGCAGCGCGCATGTCCTGGCCCCCAGCCTCGGTTTCGCCCGCCTGGCCGAACCGGTCGACTTCGGGGCCGCCGACGGCCAGGACGCCGACCTCGTCTTCATGATCGCGGCCCCCGACGGCGCCGACGACTTCCACCTCCAGCTCCTGGCCAAGCTCGCCCGTGGCCTCATGCAGTCCGACTTCACTGACGCGCTGCGCCAGGCCTCCGACGCCGAGGAGATCGCCCGGATCGTCACCGGGCAGGTCCAGCCCGAGCTGCTCGACGGCGGGGGAGAGGCCGAGGACAACGCGCCGGGTGGGGCCGCCGGTGCGGCCGACCCGACCGACGAGGCCGGCGCCGCGGAGTCCACCGCCGCTGCGACGTCGTCGGCCCCGGCGGCGGGCGAGACGGTCATCGTGGGCGTCTCCTCCTGCCCCACTGGCATCGCCCACACCTTCATGGCCGCCGAGGCCCTGGAGCAGGCCGGCAAGGACCGCGGCATCACCGTGGCCATCGAGGGACAGGGCTCGGGCAAGATCGACGCCCTCGATCCCGACCTCATCGAGCGGGCCACCGCCGTCATCTTCGCCCACGACCTGCCCGTCAAGGGACGCGAGCGCTTCGCCGGAAAGCCCGTTGTCGACGTCGGCGTCAAGGCCGCCGTCAACGACGCCGGCTCCCTGGTGGACCAGGCCCTGGCCGCGGCCGACGACCCGAGCGCCGCCCGCGTGCCGGCCGGCAGCGAGTCGAGTGAGGAGAAAGAGGAGGGCTCCGAGCACTGGGCGCGGCGCCTCCAGCGCTCCGTCATGACCGGCGTGTCCTACATGATCCCCTTCGTGGCCGCCGGCGGTCTGCTCATCGCCCTGGGCTTCCTCCTGGCCGGGTATGACGTCGCCAACCTCCACGAGAAGATCTCCATCAGCGACTACTCCCTGTGGAACCTGCCCGGCAACGAGTTCGTCCACGAGATCAAGAACTCTGCCGGCGACGTCGTCGGCACCGAGACGATCACCGTGTCCCAGTCCGGGCTGCTGCTGTACATCGGGTGGACGCTGTTCCTGCTGGGGCAGGGGGCCATGAGCTTCCTCGTCCCGGCGCTGGCCGGCTACATCTCCTTCGGGCTGGCCGGCAGGCCCGGTATCGCGCCCGGATTCGTCATGGGGGTCGTCGCGGTCGAGGTCGGTGCCGGGTTCATCGGCGGCCTGGTCGGCGGCATTCTCGCCGGCTACTTCGCGGCCTGGCTCGCTGGGCTCAGTGTGCCGTCCTGGCTGCGAGGGCTCATGCCAGTGGTCATCATCCCGCTGGGGACCACGCTGGTGGTCGGTGCCATCATGTACATGGTCCTCGGTCTGCCCCTGGCCTCCCTCATGACCGCGCTGCAGGACGGACTGACCTCCATGTCCGGAGGCGGTTCCGCCGTGCTGCTCGGCGTCATCCTCGGACTCATGATGTGCTTCGACCTGGGCGGGCCGGTCAACAAGGCGGCCTACCTGTTCGGCACCGCGGGCCTGTCCGCGGCCGGCGCCAGCAACACCGCCCCCTACGAGATCATGGCCACCGTCATGGCCGCCGGCATGGTGCCGCCGTTGGCGATGTCCGCCGCGACCTTCCTGCGCTCGCGGCTGTTCACCAAGGCCGAGGTCGAGAACGGGCGCAGCGCCTGGCTGCTGGGACTGTCCTTCATCTCCGAGGGCGCCATCCCCTTCGCCGCCGCCGACCCGCTGCGCGTCATCCCGGCCACCATGGCCGGCGGGGCCGTCACCGGGGCGATGACCATGGCCCTGCACGTCGGCTCGCGCGCGCCGCACGGCGGTGTGTTCGTCGCCTTCGCCATCACCAACTTCGGCGGGTTCCTCCTGGCGATCCTGGCCGGGGCGGCGGTGAGTACCGCGCTGGTCATCCTCCTCAAGGGGCTCGGTCGCAGCCAGGACGGTCAGAAGGGTAAGGACAGCTCAGAGGCGCAGGCTGCCGCTGCCGCCTGATCGGGCGATCCTCATCACCGCGTCGTGCGGGGTCCTGCCAGGTGCGGGGCCCCGCACGACGCATGTGAGGGGCTAAGAGGCTGAGTTCGAGAGGTTCGGTGTCCTTCGGCAGGGACGTTCTACGCGGTCGGGGACATTTTTCCTCGACGGGTGCGTGTCGCGCGTTCGGGGACCGGAATCCTGCACCCGCACGCGTAGAAGGTCCCCGGCCGTGAGGAAAAGTCCCCGGCGGCGCAGGACATCCCCGATGCGCGCAGCCGGCGCTGGTTGCGGCATAGGCTTCGCCCCATGGCTGCTAGACGACGCATCGACCCTGCTGCGGGCGCCCAGGCCCTGCGCCAGTGGGCCCAGGAACAGGACGACTCCCAGAAGACTGCGGAGATGAAGGCCGACGGTTCCATGAGCCCGGCCGACCGTGCCGCTCGGCGCAGGGTGACCGCCACCGCAGTGCGCTACACCCTCGAGGAGCTCGCCGCCTGCGCCCCCGGCCGTTCGGTCGAGGTACGGGTCCCACCCTTCGGCGTCACCCAGGCCGTCGCCGGGACCGTCCACCGCCGGGGAACCCCGCCCAGCGTCGTCGAGACCGATGCTCCCACCTGGCTGGCCCTGGCCACCGGCCGGCTGACCTGGCAGGACGCCCTGGATGGCGGCGCCCTCCAGGCCTCCGGCGAGCGATGCGACCTGTCCGCCTACCTGCCCGTGGTCAGGCTCTGAGAGTCCTTCCGGCCCGAACCGTCCTGCACCGGTAGGTTCGCCCCATGAGTCGCACGCGCCTGAGCACCTACATCGCCCCGCCCGCCGAGGTCACCCGGGCCTTGGACGCGCTGCGCGCACAGTACGAGGTACCCACGGCCTTCCCTCCCGAGGCCCTCACCGAGGCGGAGTCCGCTGCCAGCGCCTGGGCCCAGGACGGCCCCGCCCGGCTCCTGGCCGACGGTGCCCGTGACGCCCGCGACCTGGACCTGGTCACCATCGACCCGCTCGGCTCCATGGACCTCGATCAGGCGGTGCTCCTGGAGCGCCTGCCGGTCCGGACGGAGACCGCCAGCGCGACTGACCCTGCGGCTGCCAGTGCGACCGGCACTGCGTCGACCGGTCACGCACCCGAGCCGCCGATCGCCTACCGCGTCCACTACGCCATCGCCTCGCTGGCCACCTTCGTGATCCCCGGCGGCGCCCTGGACACCGAGCTGCGCCGCCGCGGCGAGACCATCTACGCCCCCGACGCCGCCACGCCCCTGCACCCCGAGGTCCTCTCCCACGGCGCCGCCTCCCTGTTGGAGGACGTGGACCGCCCGGCCTGCCTGTGGACCATCGACCTCGACGACCGCGGCGAGATCGTCTCCGCCCGCGTCGAGCGGGCCCTTGTGCGCTCGCGGGCGCGCCTCAGCTACAGCCAGGTCCAGGCCGCCATCGATGGCGAGGGCTCGCTGCCGCCGTCGGCCCCGGCCGACCTGCCCGGGCTCCTGGCCGAGATCGGCCGCCTGCGCCTGGAACGCGAGGCCGCCCGCGGCGGTATCAGCATGACGACGCCCGAGCAGGTCATCGAGGTGACTGCGGTGACCGAGGCGGCAGAGCCGCCGGAGGCGGTTGCAACGCAGACAGCCGCAGCAGTCGACCCCGAGGGGGCCACGCCCCCGGCCGGCTACCGGCTCGCCTATCGCGTGCCCGTGCCCGCGGAGCAGTACAACGCCCAGATCTCCCTGCTCACCGGCATGTGCGCCGCCCGGATCATGGTCGAGTGCGGCGTCGGCATCCTGCGCACCCTGCCGCCGGCGCGCCCCGAGGACTACGCCCGGCTGCGGCGCGTCGCCGCGGCCCTGGGCATCGACTGGCCGGCCGCCCAGCCCTACCCCGAGCTGGTGCGCGGCCTGGACCACGCCGTGCCTGCGCACGCCGCCTTCATGGACCAGGCCATGTCCCTCTTCCGCGGCTCGGGCTACCTCGCCTTCGGCACGGGCGGCGTCGGCATCCCGGCCGACGACGAGGCCTCCGACACCGAGGAGGCCGTCCACTCCGCGATCGCCGCCCGCTACGCCCACGTCACCGCCCCACTGCGCCGCCTCGTGGACCGCTACGGCGAGGAGGTCTGCATCGCCGCCTGCGCCGGGGTGCCTGTGCCCGAGTGGGTTCTCCAGGCCCTGCCCGACCTGCCCGGCGTCATGGAGCAGACCGGCAGGCGCGCCCGGGCCATCGGCCGCGGCGCCCTGACGGCCCTGGAGGCCCTGGTCCTGCGCGGCCATGAGGGCGAGGTCTTCGACGGGGTCATCACCTCCGAGCGTGACGGCCGCGGCGAGCTCGTCCTGGCCGAGCCCGCCGTCGTCACCGAGATCCGGGCCGGCAGGACAACCGACGACGATGAAGCCGGAGCCTCCGGCGGCGACCGCCTCCCGGTCGGCGAGCGCGTGCGGGTCCGTCTCCTGTCCACCGACCCCACCGCCGGCATCCGCCTCCAGCTCCTGCAGGACCAGTCCTGAGACGGTCGGTGCGTCAGGACTGCGGGAGCAGCTGATCCAGCAGCTCCTCGGCGTCGGTCCCCACCAGCTCCAACACGCCCCGTGAGGCGAGCGAGGCGATGCCGTGGACGGACGCCCAGGCGGCGATCGCCGCGGCCTCGGGTGCGTCCGGGCGCTGCTCCGCGAAGCGGGCCCGCCACTGCTCAAGGAGCGGCAGGGAGGTGGCCCGAAGCTCCCGGCCGCTGCCGGCCAGCACGTCGTGGCGGCTGATGAGGTCGAAGGCATGGGGGTGCTCGACGGCGTAGCCGACGTAGGCCCTCGCAGCCTCCTTGAGGCCTCCCCCGGCGTCGGCGATGCGCTCGCGGAGCTCTCCGAGGCATACCTCGGCGATTGCGGCCAGGAGTAGCGCGAGGGTGGGGAAATGACGCCTCGGCGCGCCGTGGGAGATGCCGCAGCGCCGGGCCACCTCCCGCACCGTCACCGCGCTGATGCCCTTCTCTTCGAGCAGCTGCCGCCCCGCCTGGATCAGACGGTCCTCCGTTGTCTGTCTCATGACTCAAGCCTGCCGCTTGTAGACGGTGTCTACAACATGGTAGACGCTGTCTACATGATGGTTTTCGGATACTCTCTCGCCCTGGTCGCGGCCGGGTCCGCCCTGCATGCTCTGTGGAACGTGCTGGTGAAGCGGTCCGGTACCTCCGACGTCGCCTTCGTGTGGGTCTACAGCGCCATCACAGCACCGCTGTGGCTTGCGGTACTAACGGTGGTGGCGTTGTCGGGAGGCCTGGGACCATCCTGGTGGGCGGCCCTCGTCAGCACGGCGCTGCACACGGCCTACGCGGCGGTTCTCCAACGCGCCTACTCGGCGGCGGACCTGTCAGTGGTCTACCCGGTCTCACGCGGACTGGCGCCGATCCTGGTGACGGTGGTGGCGGCGCCGTGGAACGGGGGTACGAGCGTCATGCAGGTGGCGGCGCTTCCGGCGGTCCTCGCCGGCGTCGTCCTCGCCTCGGGCGTCACATGGCGGAGCCTGGGCCAGGCTCGAGGCCTCTGGGCGGGCACCGCCGTCGCCTCCTGCACCGCCGCCTACACCCTGTGGGACGCCTTCGCCGTCGCACACCTGCACGTCTCGGTCGTCCCCTACATGGCGCTGTCCAGTCTGGCTCAGCTCGTGCTGCTCAGCGTTGTGCTGCGCCGACGTCGCCGCGAGCTGCCCGCCGCACTGGTCGCCGGCTGGGCCCGGGCCCTCCCCATCGCGGTGCTGGTGCCGGCGAGCTATGCACTGGTGCTTGTCGCTATGCGCTTCGGGCCGCCGTCCGTTGTTGCCACCTCTCGGAGCCTCAACATCGTCTTCGGTGTCATCGCCGGGGTGTGGCTCCTGCGTGAGCCGTTCACCAGACGATCAATGCTGGGAGTCTCGATGATCGTCGTCGGAGTCCTGATGGGTGCCAGCTGATTCTGGGACGGGTGGCAGCACGGGGCGCGGTGACGCGAGGTCCAGTGAGCCTGCGCTCTCCGAGCTGCGGCTGTCGGGGCGAGAGATCTCCGGGAACCTTCAGACTCCGGGCGGCTGTGGAGTCGATATCCTCCAATGCCGCACGATCTTCCCGCTCGGGCGTCGCCGCGTGCGCCGGCCCCGGAGGCGGCCGATAGGCGCGCGGTGCCCAGGCATGAAAGACTGGACCGGTGCGCATCGGTGAGAACCCCACGCAGACCACGGCCGAATATTCAGACAACACCCTCCTGGACAGGCGGACCGACCTGCCTGAGCCCGGCATCGAGACCGACCGGAATGTGCCCACGCGCGCGCCCAGCCTGACGGCCCTGCCTGATGACCACTCCGACGAGCTCGAGCCCTCTCCGCGCGAGGAGTGCGGCGTCTTCGGCGTGTGGGCCCCCGGCGAGGACGTCTCCCGCCTGACCTACTTCGGTCTGTACGCCCTCCAGCACCGCGGCCAGGAGTCGGCCGGCATCGCCACCTCCAACGGTTCCCAGATCCTCGTCTACAAGGACCTCGGCCTGGTCTCCCAGGTCTTCGACGACCAGGCCCTGTCCAACCTCACCGGCCACATGGCCGTCGGCCACGTCCGCTACGCTACCCAGGGGGCCACCACCTGGGAGAACGCCCAGCCGATGCTCGGCCCGGCGGCCGGCTCCACTCTCGCCCTGGCCCACAACGGCAACCTCACCAATACCCGCGAGCTCATGGACGCCGTGCATGCTACCTCCGGTGAGGACCTCAGCGGCGAGCTGGGCCGCGGCTCCTCCACGGACACGGCGGTCCTGGCCGCCCTGCTCAACCTCGTCTCCGAGTACGGTGCCCTGGAGGGCTGGGACTCGGCCGCCGACATCCTCACCTCCGGCATCACCGACGACGCCGATCTCGATGCCGCCTACTCCGCGCCGGCCCCCTTGAGCGTCCACCAGGCCGCCCGCCGGGTCCTACCCATGCTGCGCGGCGCCTTCTCCCTGGTCTTCATGGACGAGGGCACCCTGTACGCCGCCCGTGACCCGCACGGGGTGCGTCCCCTGGTGCTCGGACGGCTGGGCAACGGGTGGGCCGTGGCCTCCGAGACAGCGGCCCTGGACATCGTCGGCGCCGCCTTCGTGCGTGAGATCGAGCCCGGCGAGCTCATCGAGATCGATGAGGACGGCGTGCGCTCCACCCGCTTCGCCACCGCCCGCCGGGCCGGCTGCGTCTTCGAGTACGTCTACCTGGCCCGCCCCGACACCCGCATCGCCGGGCGCAGCGTCATCACCTCGCGCAACGAGATGGGCGCGGCCCTGGCCCGCGAGCACCCGGTGGAGGCCGACCTCGTCATCGCCACCCCGGAGTCCGGCACCCCGGCCGCCATCGGCTACGCCCAGGAATCCGGCATCCCCTACGGCCAGGGTCTGGTGAAGAACGCCTACGTGGGCCGCACCTTCATCCAGCCCACCCAGACCCTGCGCCAGCTCGGCATCCGACTCAAGCTCAACCCCCTGCGCGAGGTCATCGAGGGCAAGCGCCTCGTCGTTGTCGACGACTCGATCGTGCGCGGCAACACTCAGCGGGCCCTGGTGCGGATGCTACGTGAGGCCGGCGCCGCCGAGGTCCACGTGCGCATCTCCTCCCCGCCGGTCATGTGGCCCTGCTTCTACGGCATCGACTTCGCCACCCGCGCCGAGCTCATCGCCACCGGCATGAGCGTGGAGGAGATCGGCGAGTCCATCGGGGCCGACTCCCTGGGCTTCCTGACCGTGGAGGGCATGGTGGCCGCCAGCGGCCAGAAGGCCGACGAGCTGTGCCTGGCCTGCTTCACCGGCGACTACCCGATCCCGCCGCCGGTGCGCAGCCTGAAGTCCGCCACCATCCCGGTGCGCCGCGTCCCGGCCGCCTACCGCGGGCGGCGCCGTGAGAAGGCCGACGACGCCGAGCGCACCGTACCGCCGGGCAGCATCACCCGCCCGGACCTGGCCTCCGGAAGCCCCCTGGGCTCGACGACGTCGTAGCCCGGGACCCGGCGGCGGCCGCGCTGTGTTCAGGTGGCTCGCCGTTGCCGCCTGTCCGCGTCGCGTCCGCCGATCCGTCCTCGCCCCTCCGTCCACCAACGCATCTGAGACCCGATCCCCCAAGGAGCCTCCACATGACCCAGCAGCCCGAGCAGTCCGCCCCGGGAATCACCTACGCCGCCGCCGGCGTCGACACCGCCGCCGGGGACCGGGCCGTCGCGCTCATGAAGGATGCCGTGGCCGCCACGATGACCCCGGCGGTCGTCGGCGGCGTCGGGGGCTTCGCCGGGCTCGTGGACGTCTCCGTGCTGCGCGACTACCGCCGCCCCCTGCTGGCCACCTCCACCGATGGTGTGGGCACCAAGGTCGCCATCGCCCAGGCCCTCGACATCCACGACACCATCGGCCAGGACCTGGTGGGCATGGTCGTCGACGACATCGTCGTGGTCGGGGCCCGGCCCCTGCTCATGACCGACTACATCGCCTGCGGCCACGTCGTCCCCGAGCGGATCGCGGACATCGTGCGCGGCGTTGCCCAGGCCTGCGCCGCCGTCGGCACCCCGCTCCTGGGCGGGGAGACCGCCGAGCACCCCGGCCTCATGGCCCCCGACGAGTACGACGTCGCAGGGGCCGCCACCGGCGTCGTCGAGGCCGACCGGATGCTCGGCGCGGAGAAGGTGCGCGTCGGCGACGTCCTGGTGGCCCTGGGCGCCTCCGGCCTGCACTCCAACGGCTACTCCCTGGTGCGCCGTGTCGTCGAGCACGCAGGCTGGGGCCTGGAGCGCGAGGTCCCCGAGTTCAGCCGCACACTGGGACAGGAGCTGCTCGAGCCCACGCGCCTCTACGCCCGCGTGTGCCTGGCCATGCTGGAGACCCTGTCCTCACCGGCCGCCCCGGGGCCGGTCCACGCGCTGTCCCACATCACCGGCGGAGGACTGGCCGCCAACGTCGCCCGGGTCCTGCCGGCCGGGCTCATCGCCGACGTCGACCGGGCCTCCTGGACGGTGCCGCCGGTCTTCTCCACCGTGCGCGAGCTCGGCTCGGTGCCGTGGGAGGACCTCGAGGGCACCCTCAACCTCGGGGTGGGGATGGTGGCCGTCGTCGACCCGACCGCGGTCGACGCGGTCCTGCGAGTGGCCGAGGGCTCCGACATCCCCGCCTGGGTGCTCGGCGAGGTGCACGAGGCCGGGACATACGAGGCGCGGGACCGGGTCATCTCCGGCACCAAGGGCGTCGACGGGGGCGCCGTCGACATCCACGGCACCTATCGGACCTCCTGAGAGGCGGGGCGCCGCGAGCGCGAGCAGAGACGAGCAGCGAGGACCCCGCCGGGCAGGACGGTGCCTGGCGGGGTCCTCGCGCTGCAGGTGTCACTATTGGAGACTATTCAATCCCGATTGAGTCGATCCTGGAGCAGTGCACCAGGACAACACGTCCTTGACCTGGGTCGATGCGACACAGGCGAATCGGGTCAGGAGTGAAAAGTCGCCGAGAGTGACACGGATGGCTGCCCGGGAGCCTCGACTCACGCGCTGGTAGGCGCGCGGAAGGGCCGGTAGGTGCGTTCCTCCGGCCCTCCTTGACTGGGGGTGGGGCTACTTGGCGCCCTCGTCCCAGTCATCATCGTCGACGGCATACTTGGCGGCCAGTTCCTCGTAGTCGATCTCGTCGTCAGGCTCAGACCCCGAGGATGCTGAGACGAGCTCCCGCTCCAGAGCCTTGTAATCGGTCTCCGGGCTGAAGTACTTGAGCTTACGGGCAACCTTGGTTGCCTTGGCCTTCTGACGGCCGCGCCCCATAGGCTCGACCCCCTCCAACGTGTCACGGCGCGCACGTGGGCGCGCTCTTCCTGGTCAAATATGTCGTGGGCCAACCGTACAACGTCAATGCGCGCGAACACCATTCGGACACCGGCAGGGAGTCGTGGTGACGTGCACCCCACATGTGGGACGTCGGGCCCAACAGGCCTACAGGGATTGCTCAGATAGCCTCCTGCAAACCCTCGGCGTACCTGCGGATATTGCCCAAGACTGGCCCTAAGGTCCCTCAGGCAGGCAGGGAGCGCACAGGGTCGTCGGGGCCACCTCGAAGGTCTCTGCGAGGAGGGCGCCGCCGGGCGGGGCGTCAAGTGGATGGTGGTGCTTCGCCGGGGGCGTACGTGGTGGGCCTGACGGACGTGTGGGTGGCCTGGCTGACCGAACCGCGAGGACGCACCTTAAGTGCTGAGGACTGATCCCGGGGGTGCAGTTCTCGAGGCTTATGGTGCGTCCTCGACAGGTGGCCGGTGTGGCTGCTGGGAATGGCGTGCAGCCCGGCGGGCGGGTGGAGCCTGGTGCTCGGAGGGCCCGGGCGCGCGCCTGCCTCAGCGGCGGGCGAGGCGGGCCAGGATGATCCCGGTGGTCACCACGCCTCCGGCGACGGCGGCCGCCTTGGTGAGCGCGGAGGTCGCCTCGGAGTCGCCCTGCTTGGCGCGCTCCCAGGTCTGCTCGGCCTGCTCGGCCAGCCGGCGGGCCTCCTCGCGCAGTCGGCCGGCACCGGCCGCGGCCTGCTCACGCAGGTGGTCGGCCCGGGCGCTCGCCTGCTCGCGCAGGTGCTCTCCGGCCTCCCGGGCCTGCGTGCGCGGGTCGACCCTGGCGGCGAGCTCATCGACGCTCGCCGCCAGCGCCACGCGCTGGGCGCGCAGCCGCTCCTCGATCTGCTCGGGGCTCAGCGACTCGGAGCCGGCGGCCCCGGCGCCATCAGCCGCGCCGGAGTCGCCACCGGCCTGCTGACCGCTGGTCATGCCCGGCCCGCCCGAGTGCGAAAGGCCTTGACTGCGGCAACGGTCGCGGTCACGCTCAAGCCGGCCAGGGCGAGCCCCGCGGCCGTGACGATCCCCAGGGAGGCGGGGTCGCCGTCGCGGGCGTCGTCGAACAGGCGGGTAACGCGCTGGCCGAGGGTCAGCGTGCCGGGCTCGTAGGTGTCGACCCCGCCGTTGGGGTCGGTGCCGCCACCGGCCAGGGAGGCCAGGCGGTTCTTGACCTGCCCGACCGTGTCCTCGGCCTTGCTGACGGCCTGGCTGCGCAGGTCCTGGACCTTCTCGCGGGCCTTGAGCTTGGCGACCTTGGCCAGGTTGTGCGGTGCCAGGCGCGCGGCGAGCTCGTCGACGTCGGCGGCCAGGGCCAGGCGCCGAGCCGCCATGTCGGACAGGACGGCGTCAGCCGACGGCGCTGCCTGCGCGGCGGGTGCGGACGTGGGCGTGGATGCGGCGTTGGTGCTCACCGGGCGTTCCCCCTCTCCAGGCCGGAGGCGACGGCTCCCTTGACGGTGTTGACCGACTCCATCAGCCCCTCCTGCGGCGTGGGGGTGTCGGCCTTGGCGGCCTTGAGCCGCTTGATGCCCACCAGGGCCAACGGCACGGCGATCACCGTGAGGATCAGCGCCACCACGAGGAAGGCGGCCCACAGCGGCATGACGTTGGACAGCGCCGCCGTCATCGCCCCGAGCAGCAGCCCGAAGATGAACAGGGCCAGAACCCCGGCGGCGCCGAGCAACCCGGCTCCCAGGCCCATCTCCTTGGCCATGCGCTGGCCCTTGGCCTTGGCCAGATCGATCTCGCCGCGCACCAGCGCCGAGATGTTCTCCGAGATACGGGCGATGAGCTCACCGAGCGTGGGCTGGGTGCCGCCGGCCCCCCGAGGAGGCGTGGTGGAGGCCGACGGCGTCGCCTGCGACGGCGGGGGAGGTGGCTGGTTGTTGGGCATGGACGGACCTTCTCGTGTGAGGCGCGGCGTTGGGTGCAGTCGACTGACTGCGAGGCGGCGGGATCGCGGCAGTGGGACGACCCGCCCCCTAAGAGTCTCACAGCGCGCGCCATCGTGGAACAACGCAGGCTTGGGCGGGTTTGTAGGTTTGGGAGATAGAGCCCGGCTTTCGCCACCGGCGATCTGCACCGGTGTGCACTACTCCTGGTTCCAGGCCTGCCACAGGCTTGCGTACTCCCCGCCGAGCGCCACGAGCTCATCGTGGGTGCCCAGCTCGACGATCCGCCCGTCCATGACGACGGCGACCCGGTCGGCGTCGGCGGCCGTGTAGAGGCGGTGGGCGACCTCGATGACAGTGCGCCCGGCCAGCGCCGTGGACAGGGTCCGCTCCAGGGTGCGCGCGGCGCGCGGGTCCAGCAGCGAGGTGGCCTCATCCAGGATGAGCGTGTGCGGGTCCAGCAGCACCAGCCGGGCCAGCGCCACCTCCTGGGCCTGGGCCGGGGTGAGGTTCAGGTGCCCGGAGCCGACCATCGTGTCCATCCCGTCCGGCAGCCCGTCCACCCAGGCGTCGGCCCCGATGGCCTCGATCGCCTCGCGGATCGTCTCATCCGAGGCGCCCGGGCGCCCCAGGCGCACGTTGTCCGCCACGGACCCGACGAACACGTGGTGCTCCTGGGTCACCAGGGCCACGTGGCGGCGCAGCTCGTCCTCGGTGAGGTCGGTCAGTGCCACCCCGCCCACGGTGACGCGCCCGGAGGTGGGTGGGTTGATGCCGGCCAGCATCCGCCCCAACGTGGACTTCCCGGACCCTGAGGGGCCGACGACGGCCAGCCGCTCCCCGGGCACGAGCTCCAGGTCGATCCCGTGGAGCACCTCGACGCCCTCCCGGTAGGAGAAGCGCACGTCGTCGAGCACGATCCGCGTACCGTCGGGCTCCTCACCGGTGGGAGTGCGGTCGTCGGGCACCTCCTCCACCCCCAGGATCCGGGACAGGGAGGCCTGGGCGATCTGGACCTGGTCGATCCAGAACATGAGCTGGCCCACCGGCTTGCGCAGCTCCATCGCGTAGAGCGTCACGGTGGTGATCGCCCCCAGGGTCGCGTGGCCGCGGGCGGCCAGAAACCCGCCCCACAGGAGGATGACGACGACGGGCGCCCGCCAGGCGACGTCGAGCACCATGAACAGGCGCACCCGCAGCATCGCCGTGTAGCGCTCCAGGGACCAGGCCTCCTTGATGGAGGCCATGATGGCCCGCTCGCGGCGCGCGCCGATGCCCAGTGCGTCCACGGTCTCGGCGTGCTCGACCGTCTCGGAGACCGCGCCGTTGAGGCGGGCCTGGGCGGCCGACTCGGCCCGGTAGGCGGGGATGGAGATCGGCAGGTACCAGCGCATCATCGACCATACGGGCGGCGCGATGACGAGCAGTCCGAGCGCCAGGAGGGGGTCGGCGACGGCGGCGGCCAGGAGGGTGAAGACGATCGTCACCACGCACACGAGGATCTGGGGGATCCCGATCCGCACGAGGAACTCGATGCGGGAGACGTCGGTGGTGGTGCGGCCCACGAGGTCGCCGGTGCCGGCGGACTCCACGGCGCTCAGCGGCAGGTGCACCACCCGGTTCATCATGCGCTCGCGCAGCTCGGCGAAGACCGACTCGCCCAGGGTGCGGGCGTACTTCTGGGCGAAGCGGTTGATGATCGCCCCCACGAGCGTCACCGCGATGATGATCAGCACGATCCGGTCCACGTAGCCGGCGTCGGCCCGCCCGGCCGAGACCCGCCCGACCAGCCGCCCCAGCAGCTGCGGGGCCACGAGCGTGGACAGGACCGCGGTGATCTGGAGGGCCAGGACGACGGCGAAGCGCCCCCGGTAGGAGGCCATGATCCGGAAGGTCTTGCGCAGGGCGACCGGTCCGGGCGCGACGGGAAGTGCCATCAGCAGCTCACCTCCGCGTCCTCGCCCATGGCCCGGGAGACGACGGCTCGGTAGTCGGCCGCCTGCGCGTCGCCCTTGCGGGCCATCGCCATGAGCTCGCGGTGCGTGGATCGCAGCAGCTCGGCACCGTTGGAGTCCAGGAAGACGACCTCGTCGCAGGCCTCCAGGACCAGCGGCGAGGCGGTGACGACGACGGTCGTGCGCCCGGCGCGGGCCCGGTGCACCTGGGCGGCCACCCGGGCCTCGGTGTGGGAGTCCAGGGCGGAGGTCGGCTCGATGAGCACGAGCGTGGGCGCCTCGGTCAGCAGCGCCCGGGCCAGGGCCACGCGCTGGCGCTGCCCACCGGACAGGGACCGACCCTTCTCGGTGATCATCCCGGCCAGGCCCTCGCTCAGTGAGGTGAGGACGTCGCCGGCGTCGGCGATCTCGATGGCCTCCAGCAGCCGGTCGTCGCCGGGCATGTCGCGCTCCTGGGCGCGGACCTGCTGGTCGACGTCGGCCCCGGTGGTGCGCTCGGCCTCGGCGCGCACGAGGTCCTTGAGGCCCGCCGGCCGCGGGTCGGGGCCGCCGCGCACATCGAGGGCCTCACGCAGGGTCCCGGTGAAGAGCTGGGCGGTCGCCCCGGAGACGACGACGCTGGCGCGCACCTGGTCCAGCGGCATGGCGGTCAGGGGCCTGCCCGCCAGGGTCACGGTGGGCCCGGAGTCGGTGAAACGGCCCAGGTGTGTGGCCAGCTCGGCAGAGACCTCCGGATCGGGGCACACGAGGGCCGTCATGCGGCCCTCCTCCAGGCGTAGGCCGCTGTCGGAGTCCACCAGGTCACCGCTGACGGGCTGGGCGGAGGCGGGGGCCAGGTCGAGGCGCTCCACGAGGCTGCCGGCGGCGGGCCTCACCTCAAGCAGACGGCTCAGACGCCGGGCGCCGACGACGGCCCGGGTGTAGTCCTGCACGGAGTTGGTGAAGACCCACAAGGGCCAGGACAGGTAGGCGGTGTAGCCGTAGAAGGTGATGAGTCCGCCGGGGGTGAGGCTGCCGGCCACCGCCATGCGCGCCGCCACCCACACGACGATCGCGGCGAAGAGCCCGGGCAGCAGCACCTGGAGGGTCATGAGGGTGGCCTGGGAGGAGGCCACCTCGACGCCGCGGCGCCGCAGCTCCTGGGAGGCGTCCCGGTAGCGGCGGGCGAAGACGTCCTCCCCGCCGATGCCCCGCAGGATCCGCAGGCCCGCCACCGTGTCGGTGGTGATCGTGGTGACCGTGGACTGGGCCTCGCGCTGAACGGCCTGGCGCTTCTGCAGCGGCCGGATGACCAGGGTGACGATCGCCGCGACCAGTGGCATCCCCAGAATGACGATGAGTCCCAGGCTCACCGAGGTGCGGAGCATGAGGACCGCCACGACGACGAAGCTGGCCGCCGCGCCCAGCAGGGCCGGCAGGTGCTCGAAGAACTTGCCCAGGTAGTCGGCGTCGGAGGCGATGATGGTGGCGACCTCGCCGGTGGAGACCTGCCGGTACAGGTCCGCCCCCGTGGCGGAGACCTGACGGCCCACGAGCCGGTCGACGTCGAAGGCCGTGCGCATCCATGCCGTCACCCCGAAGTAGGACAGCATCGTGTCCCCGATGGCGTAGACGACGAACAGCACCAGCAGCAGCGCGCCGATCCCCCACACGCGGGCGTTGAGGCCGTTCTCGATCCCGGCGTCGAGCGCCTGGCCCAGGAAGGCCGGCACGATCGCCTGGATGGTGTTGGAGGTGCAGGCCGCCAGGGTCGCCAGGGTGACCGGGACGGCGGCGCGGCGCAGCAGCCAGCGCAGAAGAGCCCCGGCCCCGAGGGACGGGGGCTGGGGCAGTGGGGCGTCGGGGGACATGGAGAGCGCGACCGGTGCGGCCGGGGTGGTCGGGAGCGACCGGGAGGACGGTTCGGGCATGATCGACCGAGGCTATCGGAGCTGAAACGGGCGCGGCAGGGGGAGAGCCGGTGACAAGGAAGATATCGGGCGCGGGAATATCCGGCGAGTACGGCTCGGGGTGGGTTTCAACCAGGCACACAGCGGCGCCCCGGCCCACCCCCATCGCGGGGATCGGGCCGAGGCGCCGGGGTCAGCGGGTCCGTCATCCAGTGCCGGCTGGATGACGGACCCGCCGTCTGCTCAGTCAGTGGCGATGGCGTCCAGGACGGGGATCCGGGAGGCGCGCAGCGCCGGCCACAGGGCCGCGACGATACCGACCACCACGGAGAGTACGAGCATGCCCACCATCTGGCCCCACGGGATGCTCAGGACATTCAGTCCCCGCTCCTCCAGGAGCCTCTTGAGGGCCGCGGCCAGGACGATCCCGGTCGCTCCGCCCAGGACGGTGCCGTACAGGGCGGTGATGACCGACTCGGTGATGATCTCCCCGGCCAGCTGGGCCTTGCCCAGTCCGACGGCGCGCATGAGCCCGATCTCCCGGGTGCGCTCCGAGACCGAGAGCACCAGGGTGTTGACGATGCCCAGGATGGCGATGACGATGCTCAGCCCCAGCAGCCCGTAGAGAATGGCGAGCATCTGGTTGACCTGCTGGCCGACCTGGTCCGAGATCTGATCGGCGTCGCGCACCGAGTACTGGTAGGTGTCGGCCACGATGTCCTCCGCCTTGTGGCGCACGGTATCGATGTTGGCGCCCTCGTCGAGGGTCAGGAGGATGCCCAGGGGCGAGTCCAGGACGCGGGCCGGGTCGGTGGTGTTACCCGGCGAGCTCCAGGACCCCACCGACGCCGCCAGCTCGGGGGCGATGTAGAAGTTGCCACCGGTTCCCTTCGGGTCGATGAGGGCGCCCACCGTGGCCTCGACCGAACCGTTGGGTCCGGTGAAGGAGACCTTGTCTCCCACCTTGAGCCCCTCGTCCTTCTGGGCGGCCACGTGGGTGGCGTCCAGGTCCTCCAGCGTCCCGGCGCTCACGTTGGCGTCGTAGGCCCTGGAGTAGGTGGCGGGGTCGATGACGACGTTGGTGGCCATCGGGTTCTGGGAGCCATCGGGCTTGGTGACCGCATCGGTGTAGGCGGTGTAGGAGGACGTCTCCTTGACGCCGTCGATCGCCGTGATCTCCTTGGCCTTCTCTGTGGAGAGCCGTGTGCCCAGGCCGTTCATCGACGCGGGCTGGACCACGAGGTCGGCCTTGAGGGACTTGTCGACCTCGTCGGCGGTCGAGGCGTTGAAGGAGGCCGCCAGTGTGGCGCCGGCGCACACCAGCGCCATGCCCACCATGAGGGCGCCCGACGTGTTGGCCGTGCGGCGCGGGTTGTGGATGATGTTGCGCACCGCCAGGCGTCCGGAGGGCCGTAGCAGCCGGAACGGCAGTCCCAGGACGGCCACCACCGGGCGTGCCAGGGTGGGGGAGACGACGAGCAGTCCCAGGACCACCGCGCCCGCACCCACCCCCATGATGGGACTGCGCAGCTCCAGGTCTTTGTTCACCCAGGCGGCGGCGACCGCGGCCACCCCAACTGCCAGCAGCAGCCCGCCGATGAGCGTGCGCCAGATGAGCGACTTCTCCCGGGAGCCTGACACGCCGCGCATCGCCTCGACCGGGTGGGTCAGAGCGGCCTCGCGCGCCGGCAGCAGGGCGCCGACGATGGTGACGGCCAGCCCCACCACCAGTGAGATCACGATGATCGGTCCGGTCAGGCCGGTACCCTCCAGCAGCGGCATGCCCATGGACTCCAGCAGCTTGGCCAGCCCGGCCAGGAGCCCGGCCCCTGCGGCCACGCCCAGGGCGGAGCCGACCACCCCGATGACGATCGCCTGGAGGAACACGATGCCGAACACCGATCCGGGCGAGGCTCCCACCGCCCGCAGCAGCGCGAACTCCTTGACGCGCTGGCGCACGCTCATCGCGAAGGAGTTCATGATGATGAAGGACCCCACGAACATGGCGATGACGACGAAGACCAGCAGGAAGACCTGGATGAAGCCAAGCTGTTCCTCGATGGTCTTGTTCTGCTCCTTGATGAGCTCGGCGCGGGTCTTCACCTGGGCTCCGTCGGGAACGACCTTGGTGACCTCGGACTTGACCGTGTCCACCGAGGCTCCGTCAGCCAGGTCGATTGAGATGTTCGAGACCCTCCCGTCCGGGGCGGCGATGGGCATGAACCATTCCGGGTCCATCCCCACGACCGTCGCACTGGCCATGGAGGACCCGAAGTGGAACTCACCCACCACCTTGACCTCAGTGGGCTCACCCTGGATGACGATATGCGTCGTGTCCCCGACCTTGAGGCCGGAGTTCTTCAAGGCCCCCGACTCCAGGGCGATCTCGCCTCCACCCTGGGGCATGTGACCCTGGGCCCAGGTCCGGCCCGGCTCCTTGTCATACAGCGGCAGGAAGAGCGTAGGTGCTCCCATGCTCGAGACCGGCGTGTCATTGGCGCCCACGAGGACCCCGGTCGTCTGGGCATCGGGCTTGGCTGCCTCGACACCGTCGATCTGCTTGATCTGGTCGGCCAGGGAGCCGTCAATGGGCTCGGTCTGCGTGGAGGCGGCCGAGTTACTACCGCCACTGTTGTTGTCGGAGGCGATCTTGGGACCCTGGACGTACAGGTCCGAGGTAATGGTGGAGGAGGTCAGCTTGGAGAAGGTCTCCGACATGGAGGCGCGCAGTGCCAGCGTGCCCGACAGGAAGGCCACCCCGAGCATGACGGCGAAGGTGGTGAGGAAGAACTGCTTGGCATGGGCGCGTACGGAGCGCCAGGCGACTCGTTTCACGGCTCAGGCCCCCTTGGGAGCGGCGGTGCTGCCGTCGGTGGCGCGGGCTCCGGCGGCGGGCGCGGACTCCGCGTCGCTCAGCTCGCGCAGGGCGTCCAGGACCCGGTCGCGGTTGGGATCGGCCAGCTCGGCCACGACGTGCCCGTCGCGCAGGAAGATGACGGTGTCGGCCCAGGCGGCCGCCTCCGGCTCGTGGGTCACCATGACCACCGACTGCTTGAGGCTATCGACGCTGCGACGCAGGATCTCCAGGACCTGCTCGGTGGAGTGGGAGTCCAGGTTCCCGGTGGGCTCGTCGGCGAAGACGACCGCCGGCTCACCCACGAGGGCCCGGGCGCAGGCCACGCGCTGGACCTGGCCGCCGGAGAGCTCGGCAGGCCGGTGGGACAGGCGCTCGCGGAGTCCGACGGCGTCGATCACCTGGTCGAAGCGCTGCCGGTTGACCTTCTTGCGGGCGATGTCCAGGGGCAGGGTGATGTTCTCCGCTGCAGAGAGGGTGGGGACCAGGTTGAAGGACTGGAAGATGAAGCCGATGCGCTCGCGGCGCAGGCGGGTGAGCCTGCGTTGGCTCATCGAGGAGATCATGTCGCCGTCGAGCATGATCTCCCCGGAGGTGATCGAGTCCAGGCCGGCCAGGCAGTGCATGAGCGTGGACTTGCCCGAGCCGGAGGGACCCATGATGGCGGTGAATCGGGCCCGGGCGATATCGACGTTGACGGCGTCGAGGGCCTTGACGGCGCCCGAGCCGCGACCGTAGACCTTGCTGAGGCTGCGGGCGGAGACCACGGGGTCGTCCACGGGCCGGTGAGGTGTGAGGACGGAGGATGCTGCTGATGCGGAACTACTCATAGGTTCAGTCTGGCAGTGGCATGACTTCCTCGAATCCTCCTGGCGGAGGACCAGCCCCTGACCTCTTGACCAGTCCACCCTGACCTGCGGTAGGGGATGACCCTGAGACGAGAGGATGAGCCCGCGCGTGAGTGGTGGATTTCCTCGGCCGACATCGTTTCTTGACCCTCGCGGCCGAATCGCGATTACCATCGGTGCTGATCGGCGCCTTGTGAAGGACCCGGGACGGGTGCGACGAGCCTGATCAGTCGAGGTCACCATACGTTCTCCTGGAAGGTCTCTGATGGATCCGGCTCAGCTCACGACGGCGGCTCAACAGGCCGATGCGGCGGTCGCCGCGCAAACATCGGATCAGGCCCTGCAGGCCGCGATCGCGCAGACTCGCCCCGACCTGTGGGAGGCGCTGGCGACGAACCCGTCCGCCTACCCGGACCTGCTGGCCTGGCTGTCCGGCACCGGGAACGCCGCCGTGCTGGCCGCACTTCAGGAGCGCGGGTACCAGCCCGACGAGCTGCCTGCCGAGGCTGCCGGGTCGGATCAGGCGGCGGGCGCTGATGCCGTTCAGACCGTTCAGGCCGCTGACGTCGGTGCGGTTCCGGGCGGACACGAGGCCTCGCTCGCCGCGCAACAGGCCGATGCGGCGGTCGCCGCGCAAACATCGGATCAGGCCCTGCAGGCCGCGATCGCACAGAGCCGCCCCGACCTGTGGGCGTCCCTGGCGGCCAACCCGTCCGCCTACCCGGACCTGCTGGCCTGGCTGTCCGGCACTGGCGATGCCACCGTCCTCGCCATCCTCCAAGCGCGCGGGTACTCGCCCGACGTCACCGTGGCATCCGCAGCCTCCGGGGCGACGGCGGCCGAGCCGGCTGACGAGACGACTGATGAGGCGGCCTCGGTGGCGGTGGACGCGCCAGACGTCGAGGCATCAACCGACGAGCCCTCGCCCGAGGACGAGGGTGAGAAGAGCGATGACGCCGAGAATCCCGAAGACCTCGACGACGCTGATGAACCCTCCGATGAGCCGGAGGAGGACGCTCCACAGCCCGACGAGTCGGAGAAGGCGGAGGAGTCGGAGGATCTCTCGGCCAGGGACGCGCAGAATCCTGTGGCGGACACTGAGGAGACCGAGGACACTGAGGACATCGGTGACCTCGAAGACGCCGGTGACGCCGAGCAGGACACCGAGGAGAGCCCCGGCGACAGCGATGAGGCGGACCCCTCGGGCGACGAGCCCGTGGACACTGAGAGCCCGGATGAGCACGAGGACTCAGACACCCCTGCCGATGCCGATTCTGATGCTGAGGGGCAGACCGGCGCTGACGACGCAGCGACCGATGCAGACGATGAGGACTCGGACGAGCGCCGCGAGGACTCAGAGGGCGAGTCCGAGGCCGACATCGACGACGAGCCCGAGGACAGCACCGAGTCAGCCTCCGGGCCTGAGACGGAGGAGTCCGCAGAGGATCAGGCGGCCGGCGCCGCCTCGTCGGGTGAGGAGACGGCATCCTCGGGCGAGGAGCCGGCGGGGCAGACCGAGAGCATTCCCGCCGTTGAGACCACGGCGGTCTTCGCCGCGGCTGGAGCGACGGAGGTCATGGCCTCGGCCCAGTCGGCGGCTCCCGCTGCGGGCTCCGCGGAGTCGGTGGCCATGCCCGTGGCCCCGCCGCCGTCGGCTGAGGACATCGCCGCCTGGGCGGAGACTCCGTCCGGGGCGCCGTCGGGCTTCTCCGCCGCGCAGCCCGCGGTGGAGCTGGACATGTTCGGGCCCCAGATGTCGGCTCAGATGCCTCCGAGTCAGCAGCAGAAGCAGGCGTCGGGATCCAGTACCGGACGTCTGGTGGCCATCATCGTCGTCCTCCTTCTTGTCATCGTCGGTGGAGGCGGTGTGTGGGCCGGATCCTACTTCTCCGGCAAGGGCGACAGCTCCCGGGACAACGCCGGCGACCAGAGCGGGAAGCAGGACCCCGGCCAGGCCAATGCTGCTGCCACGGTGACGGCGTCGGCCCTGCCCTCGGGCGCCGTCGAGGCCTGCTCGAGCATGCCGGCACTCACGATCACCTCGGTGCAGGACGGTCAGGGCGAGCTCACGGTCCAGGCCAATGTGACGACCTCCTGCGCCGACGGTGACTTTCTGGCCGGCTCGTCCAACCAGATTCTCGTCTACAGCTCCACGAGCCCGACCGGTGGGGCCGACGTCGACCATCTCGTGGCCTCGGGGACCTTCGACCTCTCCAGTGAACCGCTCATCATCCCCAACGGTGGACGGACGGTGGTGTTGCGTTTCGGCGAGCAGCACTACTTCCGCACCGCCAAGGACCTCGACCTCAAAAGCCTCAAGGTGACCCCCACCTTCGACCGGGGCTCCCAGTCCAGCGTCACCTCGAGCAGCTCCACGAACTCCCCGATGACGATCGCGACGTCGACGAGCTCCAGTGCCGGCCAGGAGCAGCAGGAGGAGCAGGCCGCCGGCCAGGCCCTGCGGTGGCAGGCCGATCACGACCGCTCACTCGTCATGGGCAAGTTCCTGGGCAAGTGGACCCCGCAGCTGTCCTCCAAGCAGGTGGGCCTGTACTTCGATGGGCAGACCTGGAGCAACCGCTCGATCCTGGCCGAGTTCCTCAAGACGCGGCAGGCCAACCCGAACACCGTCATCGTCAACAGCAGCGACTGGTCGGTGTTCGACGTCGGCGGCTGGTGGGTGACCCTGTCCGGCGAGCTCTACGCGACCGCGGACGAGGCCAACGCCTGGTGCGACACCCAGGGCTACGACTCCGACCACTGCCTGGCCAAGCGCATGGAGTCCAGCGGCTCGCCGCAGGGCACCACCAAGTCCCGCTGAGGCTCCGCCCCCGCGGGATCTGCGCGGGGGCTGGCCGGCGCGCCTCAGGACGGCTGCAAGCCGCTCTTGAGGGCCAGGACCCGTGCGGCCGACTCGTCCACCCGGGCGGCGAAGGCAGGATCCGACTGGGCGGCGGCGACGAGTGCTTTGACCATGTCTGCGGCGACCGTCGGGTCGGCCGAGGCGAGCACGATGTCGCAGCCGGCCCGGATCGCGCGTACGGCCCGCTCGCCGGCGGCCACACCCTGAACCTGAACAGCGGCGGAGACGTCGTCGGTGATGACCACGCCGGTGAAGCCCATCTCGGTGCGCAGCATCTCGGTGACGATCGTCGAGGAGAAGACCGCCGGCGCCGAGGGATCGATGAGCGCGTAGGTGGCCGAGGAGACCATGATGACCTGCGCGCCGGCGGCGATGGCGGCGCCGAAGATGACACTGACGGCGGCGTCGGTGCTGCGGTTCGTGGTGCTGTCGACGACGTTGGCGGAGGTGTCCGTGTTGGCCGTCACCCGCCCCAGGCCCGGGAAGTGCTTGTAGGTGGGAATGACCTTCGAGGCCTGCATACCCTCGGCGAAGGCGCCCGCCTTGGAGGAGACGGTAGCGGCGTCGTGCCCGTACTCCCGCCCCCAGCGGCCGATGGGCTCGTTGGTGCTCGGCCGGTCGATGTCGACCAGGTCGGCGACCGGGGCCAGGTTCATGTTGACGCCGACGTCGGCCAGCTCCTTGCCCCAGGTGCGCGCCGAGGCCACCAGCTGGTCGCGCGGCTGGGTCGACTGGTCCATCGCCGAGGGGATGTCGGAGAAGCCCGATCCGGTCAGGACCTGGACCTCGCCACCCTCCTGGTCGGTGGCCACGAGCATCGGGGCGCTGTGGGTGGTGTCGGGGCCGACCTTGGAGGTGAAGGAGCTGATGACCTTCTGGGTCGCCTGGCTGCCCGCGGTGGTGCGGCCGGCGATGAAGATGTTGCCGACGTGCTGGCTGGCCACGGCCTCGGTGGAGGCTTGCTTGGGGGAGGTGGCGTCCACCCCGACCATCATGAGCTGGCCGACCTTCTCCTCCAGGCTCCAACCCTCCAGCGCCGCGGCGGTCGCGGGCGCGGTGGCCGACGGTGTCGCGCTTGCGGCCGCGGTGGGCGAGGGGGCGGAGGTGGACGACGCAGGCGACGGACCCGTCGGCCTCGCACTGGAGGAGGCGCCTCCGGACGACGAGGAGCCGGGGATGAGGGAGCATCCCGCCAGGGACCCGGCGCCCACCAGGGCTGCCAGGAGCACTGGTCGTCGACTCACGTGGTGCTGCGGGGACGTGCTCGGGTCGGTGGAGGCGGGAGCCTCCCCGGCATCCGGAGCGGCAGGCCGATGGCGGTCGTTCATGCCGGCCACACTAAGGCAGGTTCCGGGGCCTTTGCGAGGCATTGGCTCTCACGGTCGATTGCCTCGGTCCTCTCCCGGGCCGGTCCGGGGTCCCTTCGGCGCTACTCCCATCCCAGCTGGTGGAGGCGCTCGTCGGGGATGCCGAAGTGGTGGGCCACCTCATGGATGACGGTCACCGTGATCTCCTCCACGAGCTCCTCGCGGCTGGTGCACCAGCGCTCCAGGGGTCCGCGGAAGATGAGGATGCGGTCAGGCAGCACCATGGACCAGCCCTCGTCGCGCTCGGTGAGGGGGACGCCGTCGTAGAGCCCCAGGAGCGCGGGCAGGCCGGCCTCGTCGTAGTCCTCCTCGGTGAGCATCTCCGGATCCGGCTCGTCCTGGACGAGCACGACGACGTTGTCCATCACCTCGGCGAGGTCCGCCGGGATCTGATCGAGCGCATCGCCGACGACGTCCTCGAACTCCTGCTCCGACATCCGCCCCAAGGACTGTCCCCAGGGCTGTTCCGCCCCTTGCTGATGCTCCTGGCTCACGGGGCCAGCCTGCCAGACTGCACGGGCCCGTCTCGACCGTCTTCGACGGCCGGAATCCCGCCGAGAACCGAGCGGTGAGGAGGGTCACGCCGTCGGGATTTGCACCGCGGAAGACTGTCCCCTTAGTGTTCATCCCGGTTCGAGGCGCGACGACGTCGAAGGCCCCTGGCCCCCATCGTCTAGCGGCCTAGGACCCCGCCCTTTCACGGCGGTAGCACGGGTTCGAATCCCGTTGGGGGTACGGATTCGCACAAGTGAATAGCTACAGTGAATTCACACTGGCCTCGTGGCGCAGTTGGTTAGCGCGCCGCCCTGTCACGGCGGAGGTCGCGGGTTCAAGTCCCGTCGAGGTCGCGGAAAGGGTTGGTCCGATCAGAAATGGTCGGACCGATTCCATCCCATGGCTCTGTAGCTCAGTTGGTAGAGCGTTCGACTGAAAATCGAAAGGTCACCGGATCGACGCCGGTCGGAGCCACTGCGAGAGGCCCGGAACTCACAAGGTTCCGGGCCTTCGCTCATCCTCCGCCCCCGACCCGGGCGGGACCTGGGCCGGGGTAGAGGATGGCTCTCACTGGCGACTGCGCCGGTAGGTGTAGCCGGTGGTGAAGATCCCGAAGGCGATGGCGGCGACGGGCCAGATGATCCAGGAGATGCCCCAGGCGTCGAAGATGAAGCTCCACAGCAGATAGATGACCACCGTGGCCGGCCAGTAGATGCTGGCCACGAAGCTGATGAAGGGGTCGTCCTTGGTCTCGTTCTGTTCGTTGTGCTGCCAGGTGCTGTAGTCGCCGGAGCCGGTGGGTGCGGGGGTGGTGGGTCGGCCGGGCTCGGACGGGGCGGCAGTGGGGGCTGCCTGCGGGGTGCCGCCGGGCTGGATGTCCTGAGCGATGCCCAGCACCGGGGCCAGCTCCTGAAGGTTGCCGAAGTCGGTGATGACCTGGCCGACCGCCTCGTTGTGGGTCTTGCCCTGTGCGATCGCGTCGTTGTAGGCGTCCTCCATCATGGCGCGCAGCTCGCCGCGGGCCTCGGTCAGGCGCGGTGTGGCCGGGTAGGGGGCGAACATGTTGTCCAGGAAGGTCTCAATGGTGTCCATCAGCGGGATCCTTTCGCGAAGCGGTCGACGAGGGTCTTGGTGTCCTCCCACTCGGAGACCTTGGTGGTCAGGTGGGCAGTGCCTTCGGAGGTGAGGCGGTAGTAGGTGCGGGACTTGCCGGAGTCGGACACTCCTGAGTAGGAGGCTGCCAGTCCGGCGGACTCCAGGCGTTTGAGGGCTGTGTAGAGGGTGGTCTGCTTGATGGTGTACTCGCCGTCGGCGATCTCAGTAATGGTCTTGGCGAGCTCGTAGGCGTAGGACGGCTGTCGCTTGAGCAGTGACAGGACGATGAGGTCGATGTAGCCGCGGATGGCGTCTGCGCTGATCATGTGAACCCTCCTTCCGTGAGGTGTCATGTGTGAGGTGCGGGGCGGTGCCGAGCTCCTTGTGTGCATCTAACGTACTACGTCACACGTAGTACGTCTAGTGGAAGTTTGTGTGATGCGGCGTCTTCGCTCTCGGCCGTTGGTCACAGCCCGGGCACAGGCCCGCTGTCTAGGGTTGGCCCCATGCTCCTCGCAGCCACCACCCCTCCCGCGACTCCCGGCGCGGATCCCAGCGCGAATCCCTCCGTCTCCCCGACTCCCACCCCCTCCGGCCCTACGGGCGTGCCGTCGGTCGATGTGGACGAGACCGTCAAGGTGGTCACCAAGACGACGAGCGACCTAGCCACCATCGCCTGGCAGGCCGGCCTGGGGGCCGCCATCGGCATCGTCGTCGCCTTCGTGGCGGTGGCCATCCTCAGGTTCATGGGCAGGCGCCGTCTCCTGTACCGCGAGATCGTGGAGTTCGGACGCAGGCCCGCCTTCGCCGTCGGCGCCATGACCGGGGCCTTCCTGGGCACCCAGGTCGCCCTGACCGGTCTGCGGCACACCAAGAGTGACTCGACGACGATGGTTGTCATCGAGCGCGGGGTCACCATCGCTCTCATCTTCGCGGTGACCTGGCTCGTCGTCGCCTTCGCCAAGGCCGTCGAGTCCACCGTCGTCAAAGGGGTGCAGGCCAGTGAGAACCAGGGGCGCGCCAACCGGGTGACCACCCAGAGCCAGATCATCCGGCGCGTCACCCAGGTGGTCATCATCATCGCCGGGCTCGTCAGCGCCATCATGACCTTCCCCAGCGTCCAGCTCGCCATGGGCTCGCTGCTCGCCTCGGCCGGTCTGGCCTCCGTCATCGCCGGTATGGCCGCCCGATCCATGCTCGGCAACGTCTTCGCCGGGCTCCAGCTGGCCACTACCGATGCCATCCGCGTGGACGACGTCGTCGTCGTTGGCGACGAGCAGGGCACCATCGAGGAGATCACCCTGACCTACGTGGTCATGCGTACCTGGGATGACCGGCGTCTCATCCTGCCCTCGACCCACTTCACCGAGAACCCCTTCGCCAACTGGACGCGCGGCGGCTCCCAGAGCACCGGCACCTTCACCCTCGACCTGGACTGGCGTGTTCCCATTGCCTCGCTACGTGCCGAGCTGGCCCGGCTCGTGGCCGCCTCCACCGCCTGGGACGGGCGCCAGGCCTCCCTCGAGGTCTCCGACGCCGTCAGCGGTTACGTCACCGTGCGCGTGGTGCTCACCGGGGCCGATCCCGGTGACGTTGGCGCCCTCAAGTCCTATGTGCGCGAGGAGCTGGTCGCCTGGCTTCAGCGCGAGGCCCCCTACGCCCTGCCGCGCACGCGGGTGGAGGTCGAGCAGGTCGAGGTCACTCAGGACCTCAGCCCCGAGCAGGTGGCCCGCACCGCCGAGGAGATCGTTGCCAAGCAGAAGGCTGAGGCCGATGGCGCCGCCACGGTTGCGGCTGGTGGCAGCGCCACCGCTGAGGCCCCTGCGACCACCGAGGCCGCGGGCGAGAGCGCCGCTCACGGCCTGGGAGCCCGGCGCGCCGTCACCCTGGGGCGCGCCATGGGCCGCTCCCTGCTGCACCGCGCCCGGCGCGGGGGCCTGGGGCCCAGGTGAGCCGGGCAGCCGCTACGTGGCCGGCGCCCCGTCGGACGGGTCCGTTTTCGCTGCGTGAACGCAGGTCGCCCGGCGCCGTCGAGCGGGCCACGATGAGCCCATGAGTACCGACAAGAGCGCTGGCCCCTCCGGCCCAGTCGTCGACCTGGAGGCCGCGGCGCGCACCGACGCCCAGTGGCGCGCCGCCCTGAGCCCCATGGAGTACCACGTGCTGCGTGAGGCCGGCACCGAGCGGCCCTTCACCGGGGCTCTGCTCGACGAGCACCGCGAGGGCATCTACCGCTGCCGCGGCTGCGGCGCCGAGCTGTTCCGCTCCACCACCAAGTTCGACTCCCACTGCGGCTGGCCCTCCTTCTACGACCCCTCCGACTCCGAGGCGGTCACCCTGAGTACCGACACCTCCCACGGCATGGTGCGCACCGAGGTCCGCTGCGCCACCTGCGCCAGTCACCTGGGTCACGTCTTCGACGACGCCCCCCAGACCCCAACCGGCCAGCGCTACTGCATGAACTCCGTGAGCCTGACCTTCGAGGGGGAATGAGCATGATCCGGGTCCTGAGCCTCAACCTCCAGCACGGCCTGCTCGGCGCCGGGGCCGGGGATGGCAGCGCCGCCACCGGCTCACTGGCCGGGGCCGACATCTCCGACTCGGCCACCGCCCGCGCCGTCATGCGGGCCACCGCCGAGCAGATCGCCGAGCTGGCCCCCGATGTCGTCGCCCTCCAGGAGGTGGACCTGGGCCAGGCTCGTTCTGGGCGCCTTCACCAGGCGGCCTTCCTGGCCGAGGAGCTGGGCATGCCCACCTGCCGCTTCGCCGCCAGCTACGCCGGGCCGGTGGTGGGGCTGCGCCGTCGGCCCCTGCGTACCGCACTGAGCTCGCCGACCGATGACGTCCTGGGGCTGCTGCGCGCCGCCGTCGGTGCCGGGCCGATCGGCTACGGCAACGCCCTCCTCTCGCGCTTCCCGGTCTCCGGCTGGCACGTCAAGCGCCTGGGGCGAGGGGCCTCCAGCGTGGAGAAGCGCGGTGAGCGGGCCTGGGACCCGCGCTCCTACCACGTGTCCACCGCCTCCCAACGCATCATGGTGGCCGCCACCCTCGAGGTGCCTGACGACGTCGGCGGGTCGGTCCGCCGGCTGTCGGTCGCCTCCACCCACCTGGCGACCCGCGAGTCCATGGCGGCGCGCCAGCTCGCCGACGCCTGGGGGGCGCTCGCCGGACTGCCCGGCCCGCACCTGCTCGTGGGCGACTACAACCTCAGCGCCGAGCAGGTCGCCGCCCTGGGACTGGGGCGGACCGTGGGGGAGGGGCACACCTTCCCCGCTGCCAACCCTCATCGGCGCATCGACCACGTCCTGACCGACCTGTGGCCCACCGGCCCCGACGGCCTGCCACTGGCCGACGAGGCGGCGGTGGCCGCGGCGGGCACAGCCGGGGCGGACGGTGCCGGGAGCCCGCTGCTGCGCGCCGTGGACTGGGGGACCGCCTCCTTCATCATCTCCGACCACGTCGGCACCTGGGTGGACCTCGAACCGGTCGGCTAGCGGCCGCTCGTCGTCCGCGAGGTCGTCCACCTGACGCGCTTTGCTCCGTCGCGGTCCCCGCCCTCACGCGGTGGTACCTGATGCCGCGCGTTCGAGGGGGAGAGGGTACGACCGCGGGGACTACCCTACGAACGCGAGACCGGGCCTGCGACCCGTCCGGTCGATGAGAGGGGGCGGTGATGGCCGATGTCGTGGCGGGGCTGGCCGTCTTCGGTGCCGTCATCGCCGTCGGCTGGCTGCTGGTGCGCGCCCGGGCCGTGCCCGCTGACGCAGACGGGGTCCTCACCCGCGTCTGCTTCTTCGCCGCCACTCCGGCGCTGCTCGTCACCACCCTGAGCCGAGCGGATCTGACGGCCGTCGTCTCCCGGTCCACCGCCGTGGCCGTGGCCGCCGAGCTCGCCGCCATCGTCTCCGCCTGGTGCCTGCACCGCCTCGTGCTGCGACGCTCCACCGCCGAGGCCACGATCGGTGCACTCGCTTCCGGCTACGTCAACGCCGCGAACCTGGGGATCCCGGTGGCCGTCCTCGTCCTGGGGGACGCGGCCACCATCGCCCCGATCCTCCTGCTCCAGCTCCTGGTGCTCACGCCCGTCACCTTCACCGTGCTCGACGCCGTCACTCGGCGCGGCAACCCGTCTCGTCTGGCGACCCTGACCGTCCCGCTGCGCAACCCGCTGCTGTGGGGAGTTGTGGCCGGGACCGCGGCGAACCTGGGCGGGGTGAACCTGGAGGAATGGTGCGGGGGCTACCCGGCCCAGGGTCTGGAGATGCTCGGGCGCGTCGCGGTGCCGCTCATGATGCTGGCCCTGGGCATGAGCCTGGCCGGGGCACCCAGGCCCCTGCGGAACACCGCAGCGGACGAGCCCGCCCAGGCATCTCAGCCGAGCTCGCCGGCCCACCCGGTTCACGCTGTTCAGGAACCTCTCACCACCGGCTCGGACCAAGGCGTCCGTGCGGCTGAGCAGGCGGTGGACCAGCCTCCTCAGGCAAACGAACCGCACACCCCTGATGCGGCGTCGTCATCGCTTCGGGGCGCCGGCCGGCGCAGTGGCCTGTGGCTGGCCGTGGGCTGGAAGCTCGCCGTCATGCCGGGGCTGGCCGCCGTCGTCGGGCTGACTGCGGGACTCAGCGGAGCGCAGCTGCTGACCCCGGTCGTCACCGCCTCCCTGCCCACGGCGCAGAACGTCTTCATGTACGCCTCGCGCTACGGAGTGGGCAAGGACCTGGCTCGCGACGCGGTCCTGCTGACCACCGCCGGATTCGTGCCCGTGGTCCTGCTCGCCGCCGCGATCCTGCGCTGACCGCGGCAGCCAGCAGGATGGCTCAGGGCAGCTCGTCGCGGGTGGGCGGGTTGGCCCCGGCCCGCGAGACCGTGATGTCGGCGATGGCTGCGGCGTGACGCACGATCCGCTCCAGGGTCTCGGCGTCCACCGCGCGCAGCGCCTCGCGCCGATCCGCGCCCACGAGGTCCTCGCTCCACAGGGCGTCCTCCAGACCGCCCATGAAGGAGTCGCCGGCGCCGACCGTGTCGGCCACGACGACGCTCGGGTCGGCGGGCACCTCCAGACGCACTCCGGAGGCGGACAGGGCCAGGGCCCCCTTCTTGCCGCGCGTGACGACCACGATGGCCGCGCCCTTCTCCAGCCAGGAGCGCAGCACCGACTCCAGGTCCGCGTCCTCGCCGTAGAGCCAGGCGATGTCCTCATCGGAGCACTTGACCAGGTCGGACAGGGCCACCAGGCGCTCGACGATCCGGCGGGCGTCCTCGGGCTCACCCATGAGCTGGGGACGGGCGTTAGGGTCGTAGGCGATGGTGGAGGTGGCGCGGGTCTCGCGCAGCACCTGCTCCACGGTGGCGGCGCCGGGGGCCAGGATCGCCGCGATCGAGCCGGTGTGCACCAGCAGCGGTGAGTCCCCGTCAGTCAGGTTCGGGCGCGGCGGGTTCCAGTCCAGGTCGAAGAGGTAGGTGGCGGCGCGGTCCTCACCGATGGTGGCCTGCGCCGTGGAGGTGCGCTCGGCGCCGTCGGCGCCCGCAGCCAGGCGGACCCCGGAGGCCTCCAGGTGGGCGCGCACGGCCTTGCCGCGCTCATCGGTGCCGATCCAGCAGTGCAGCTCGGCGTCGCGACCCAGGCGCGCCAGGCCCAGAGCGACGTTGGCGGGCGAGCCGCCGGGAATGTCCACGGGCTCCTGCCCGGGGTGGATGACGACGTCGACCAGCGCCTCGCCGATGACGAGGGCGGATCCTTGGCGGCCGGGTGCGGTCATAGTGACTCCTTGGTGCGGGACCGGGGACCGGTCGCTGTGAGTGAGGTGAGAGGGAGAGACGGCGAGGGGTGATCCGGGCAGAGCGGTACGCGTCGGCGCGAAGCTCACGTGGATGGTCGGCAGGATGGTCGATGAGTGGGGCCGAAGAGTGAACACTCACAGACTACCGATCCGGTACCGTCCTCAGGGCGTGTCTCGCCCGACGATGTCCAAATCCGTGACAAAGGAGCTCCAGGTCCCGGACCGCATGAACGGAAACCTTGGAATCATGCGGTTGCGCTCCGACTGAATGAGAGTGATCCGAGCCTTTGTCACAGATTTGGACATCCACGGCTCCCTTCCGGCTCCTGTTTTGGTTCCCGGCGGCGCTCGGTCAGTGCACCGTTGCCAGCCGGAGCCCCGGTCCTTTCGTCGCGCGGGCGGGCGCGAGCTCGGCCTGGAGTCGCTGATCCGGGCGGGTCATGCCCTGTCAGTCCGCGGACTCGTCCTGAGCGACAGCGGCCAGGCGGGCGCGGGCGTCATCGAGCCAGGTCTGGCAGCGCTGGGCCAGGGCCTCGCCGCGCTCCCACAGGGCCAGGGAGTCCTCCAGCGGGACGGAACCCGCCTCGAGGCGCTGCACGACGGCCACCAGCTCCTCGCGCGCCCGCTCATAACTGAGTGAGGCCACGTCCTCGTTGGCGCTGGAAGCACCATCACCGGAGGATGCCGACGACGGTGAAGACCCTGACGATGCCGAATAGGCGCTGTTCTGGGGTGAGTACTCGTCTGGGTGCTGGTCGGAGTATGGGCCGGGGTTCATCTCGGAGCTCACATGCCGATTCTCGCACGGGCCGGCCCAGGGGTAGAGTGGACGAGGCGGACCGAGGTGATGCCCTCGGCGCAAAAGTGTCCAAGAGGGACGACTTTGACGGTGCCCCGTCTCAGTGGCGTTCGCATCTGTGCTGGCCAGAGCGTTTTGGTGCGGTGTCGACTGGTTGTGGAGGCTCCAAAATCGTCCCATATGGACAAAATCCTGACCTGAATCTCTCTTTGACTCCTGCTGGTTCCGGTCGAAGAGCACCGATGCGTCAGCCCCCACTTCTATCCTGCTGCGTCGTTGGGGGTTCTCTCATCGAGGCGTGTCAGCACTCCCTCCAAACCTGCCTGCGCCAGTGCCTCGCGGCCGGCCTCTGTGAGTTTCACCGCCCGGGTCCGCCCGATGCGCGCGATCCAGGCGCGATCGAACAGCGCCTGCGTCAGTGCGGTCCCCAGCGGACCGCCGAGGTGGAACCGCCGCTCAGTGGAGTCCATGCACGCCTCCCCACGGGTATGAAGCGGCTTCTCCATCCCCCAGGTAGCCAGGAGGTCCTCGCCGGAACCGGTCAGTCCCCACGAGGGATCCAGGTGGCCGCGCTCCCGGAGCTGCTCGGCCAGCCCCACACCGAGTCGCCCGGCCAGGTGGCGGTAGCAGGTACGGGCTGCCAGCACCCGCCTGTTCGCCGTCCACGCGTTGAGACTGCGCGCCGTGGGCAGCACTGATGCCGCCATCACCCCCAGGGCCTCGATGACCCGAGCCGCCTCGGGCCCTGAGAGCGTGATGTAGCAGTGCCGCCCCTGCCGGACCCTCGTGACGAGACCGCGCGCCGCCAGCACGTCGACATGCTCGCTGGCCGTCGACCGCGCGACCCCGGCGTATGAGCCGAGCTCGCCCACCGTCCAGGCGCGACCGTCCATGAGCGCCGCGCACATGGCGGCCCGCGACGGGTCGGCCAGCGCCGCAGCCGTTCCGGCGACGTCGGGAACCGCCTCGGGGAAGAGACGATCGGGAAGCCGTGACATGCGGCCAGTATGCGCCCGCGCCGGTTCGGTCCGGACCGAACAAGGTCCGCTCTAGCCTGCCGGTGACCGGCAGCAACCGGCAGACGGGGCCAGAACGGGGCCAGAGGAGCAAGGAGACCACTCATGAACGGATACCGACGGTGCGGCGCCCTCATCGCGGCGCTGCTCGGATTCTTCATCGTCATGCTCGACACGACGGTCGTCAACGTGGCGCTGGCACGGATCGGCGGGGACCTGGGCGTCCCGGTCGCCTCCCTGCAGTGGGTCGTCGACGCCTACGCCCTCACCTTCGCAGCCCTGCAGCTGTCGGCAGGGGCGGCCTGCGACCGGATGGGCGCAAGAAGCGTCCACCTGCTCGGCCTGGCGGTCTTCGGCCTGCTCTCGGCGGCCTGTGCCCTGGCCCCTGCCGGCGGCGCGCTCATCGCCTTCCGCGCGTTGCAGGGTGTCGGTGCCGCCGCGATCGTCCCGGCCTCCCTGGCAATGCTCTCCCTCATCCATGATCGCCCCGCCGACCGGGCCCGAGCCATCGGCCTGTGGGGAGGAGCCGGTGGTGTTGCCGCGGCCGTCGGTCCGGTGGCCGGGGGACTGCTCGTGACTTTCACCGGCTGGAGGCTCGTGTTCTGGGTGAACCTTCCCCTCGTTGCAGCCGCCCTGTGGCTCACCGCCCGCTGCCTGCCCGCGCCGGAGACGCGGTCGCTGCGACGACGCGAAGGCGGCGACCTGCCCGGGCAGGTCCTCTCCGTCGCAGGGCTCGCGGCCGCCACCTACGGGATCATCGCCGCGGGCGAGCACGGGTGGAGCCCGCCCGTTGTCGCCTCGACCCTCGCCGGACTGAGCCTGTTGGCGGCCTTCGTCCTGGTTGAACGGACCGCGAGCAGGCCGATGCTGCCGACGGCGGTCTTCTCCCGACCGCGTTTCGCCGTGGCCGCCGCGGTCGGGTTCGCGCTCAATACCGGATTCTTCGGCCAGCTCTTCGTCCTGGCCCTGTTCCTCCAGCGCTACCTGGGCTATGAGCCGTGGCTCGCCGGCCTGGCCCTGGCGCCGCAGGCGTGCAGCGCCGTCGTCGCCTCCCCGATGGGAGGCAGGATGACCGCCAGGATCGGGGCGTTCCCCACGATGCTGACCGGGCTGCTCACCGGGGCGGCCGGGTTCGCGGAGCTCGCTGTCGTCACGGCCTCGACGCCGTACCCGCTGGTGGCGACCCTGACCTTCCTGGGCGGTTTCGGCACGGCACTGACCATGCCCGCCGCAACCTCGGCCGCCGTCGCCTCCGCGCCGGCGGGGTACACCGGCGTCGCCGGCAGCGTCATCAACGCTGCCCGGCAGACCGGCAGCGTCGTCGGTGTGGCCGTCCTTGGCAGCCTGATCGCTTCAGGCGACTTCCTGACCGGCTTCCACCGGGCGGTCGTCGGGGCGTCGGCCGTTTTCGCTGTGGCCGCGATCCCCGTCGCCGTCGTCGTCCTCAGGGCAGCCGGTCGCCCGGAGCGCGTGGACGCACCATAGGTCTCGACGACTGCGCCACGGTGCCGCCCGCGAGCTCTCGGGTACGTCCGCGGGAGTCCTGCGAGGCCATCAGCGTGCGCCGCTCCGGGACCTCGCCGGCGTTCAGTCGATGTTGGCGGGCCGGGGCCTGGTGGCGCCGACGACCTGGGCGACGAGCCGGCCGTGAGCCAGAACCCCCTCGATGAGGTCGCCCTTCTTGACGTCCTCGGCGCTGGTGATGACCTTCCCACCGGGGGTGCGCAGGATCGTGTAGCCGCGGTCGAGGACCCCTTGCGGCGACAGGGCCGTCAGGCGGGCGTGGTCGGCGCGCAGGTCCGCGGCCGCCAGCGACAGGCGGTGGCCCACGGCCCGGCGCATCCGGTCGCGGGCCTGGCCCAGCTCGATGACCCGGTCGCGCACGATCGAGGTGGGGTCGGCCATGACCGGCCGGGCCCGCAGCTGGTCCAGGGCAGCCTGCTCGGCGTCCAGCCGCGAGGCCAGCACGGTGCGAAGGCGCTCGCGGGCCGAGTCCAGCCCCACCGTCTCCTGGGCGAGGTCGGGGACGATCCGGCGGGCGGCGTCGGTGGGGGTGGAGGCCCGGTAGTCGGCCACCAGGTCCAGCAGAGGGCAGTCGGTCTCGTGGCCGATCGCCGAGACCAGCGGCGTGCGGCAGGCGGCTGCGGCGCGCACGAGCCCCTCGTCGGAGAAGGGCAGCAGATCCTCGACGGCGCCGCCCCCGCGGGCCACGACGATGACGTCGATCTGCGCATCGGCGTCGAGCTCCTGGATGGCGCGGGTGACCTCACCGACGGCGCGCGCCCCCTGGACGGCGACCTCCCGGACCTCGAAGGGCAGGCCGGGCCAGCGCAGGCGGGCGTTGACCAGCACGTCGTCCTTGGCCTTGGCCTGGCGGCCGCACACGAGACCCACCTTGTGCGGCAGGAAGGGCAGGGGGCGCTTGCGCTCGGCGTCGAACAGGCCCTCGGCGGCCAGGATGCGGCGCAGCTGCTCGATACGGGCCAGCAGGTCGCCGACGCCGACGGGCCGGATGTCGTCGGCCTGCAGCTGGAGCGAGCCCCGCTTGGTCCAGAAGGTGGGCTTGGCGCGGACCACCACGCGGGCGCCCTCGCTCAGCTCGGCACCGGTGCGGGCCAGGACGGCGTCGAGGACGCGCGCGTAGATGGCCACCGACATGGAGACGTCGGCGTCCGTGTCCCGCAGGGTGAGGAAGGCCATGCCGGCGCCGGGGCGCCGGTTGAGCTGGATGATCTGGCCCTCCACCCACACCTGGCTCATGCGGGCGACGTACTGGTCGATCTTGGAGGACAGCAGCCGCAGCGGCCACGGGTTCTCCGCAGTAGTGAGATTCGCGCGCGGCGCCAGCTCCTGCGGGGCGCCGTCCGTGGCGGAGGCGGGCACCGCGCCGCCGTCGGGGGAGGACTGCGGGCTGGGCTGGGTGGGGCTCTGGCCTGTCACATGCACCACTGTGCCACGTCCGCCACTGGGGACCCGGGTCCTACTGTGGCACAGTGGTTGCCGTGACGATGACCGAGCTCGCCACCGAGCAGACCGACGCCGCCGTGCCCTCCTCGCCCTCCTCCAAGCGCGGCAAGCGAGTCCTCATGGCCGCCCCGCGCGGCTACTGCGCCGGCGTGGACCGGGCTGTCGACGCCGTCGAGCAGGCCCTGGCCCACTACGGGGCGCCGATCTACGTGCGCAAGGAGATCGTCCACAACAAGTTCGTCGTGGACGCCCTCTCGAAGCGCGGAGCCGTCTTCGTCTCCGAGACCGACGAGGTGCCGGTGGGCGCCCGCGTCGTCTTCTCCGCCCACGGCGTCTCCCCGGCCGTCCACGCCGAGGCCGCCGAGCGCCGGCTGGCCACGATCGACGCGACCTGCCCGCTGGTGACCAAGGTCCACAAGCAGGCGGTGCGCTTCGCGGACAAGGACTACGACATCATCCTCGTGGGCCACACCGGCCACGAGGAGGTCGAGGGCACCCAGGGCGAGGCGCCCGAGCACATTCAGGTGGTCAACGGCCCCCACGAGGTGGACCAGGTCGAGGTGCGCGACCCCTCCAAGGTCGTGTGGATCAGCCAGACCACGCTGAGCGTCGACGAGACCCTGGAGACGGTGCGTCTCCTGCGCGAGCGCTTCCCGGAGATGATCGACCCGCCCGGCGAGGACATCTGCTACGCCACCCAGAACCGTCAGGCCGCGGTCAAGCAGATCGCCCCGCAGGTGGACCTCATGATCGTGGTCGGTTCGGGCAACTCCTCGAACTCGGTGCGTCTCAAGGAGGTGGCCCTGGAGGCCGGTGCGGGAGCCTCCCACCGGGTGGACTTCGCCAGCGAGATCGACCCGTCCTGGCTCGACGGTGTCGAGTCGATCGGCCTGACCTCGGGTGCCTCGGTGCCGGAGATCCTGGTGCGAGAGGTGATCGAGCGCCTGGCCGAGCTCGGGTTCGACGACGTCGAGGAGGTGCGCACCACCACGGAGAAGATCTCCTTCTCCCTGCCCAAGAACCTGCGCGCCGACCTCATGGCGGCCCAGGAGTCCCCGGCCACCCACAAGCGCCGCGAGCCGGCCGCCGGCCACACCTGCTGAGGCTGTAGCGGCCTTTTGTACCGCCGTCGGCCGTGATCGTCAGCACAGCCCGGGTGCGTGAGACAGACCGAACGTGAACGACGGGTTGCGTGCTCGGCGATTACCCTCGGTTGGGTGACACACTCTCATGACGAGCATGACGAGTCGGCCCCCAGCGGTCACTCTCCCGCCGAGCCGATCGACCGGCCCGACGCCGTCGATGCTCTGGTTTCTGACGCCTCCGGCCAGGTCTCCAACGAGGCTCTGGAGGAGGAGAGCGGGCTGCAGCGGAGCCTGACCAGCCGGCACATGCAGATGATCGCTATCGGTGGTGCGATCGGCACGGGGCTGTTCGTGGCCTCGGGCGCCACAGTCTCCACGGCCGGGCCGGGTGGCGCCCTGGTGGCCTACGCGGCGATCGGCCTCATGGTGCTGCTGCTCATGCAGTCCCTGGGGGAGATGACGGCGCACATGCCGGTGGCCGGCTCCTTCCAGACCTACGCCACCCGGTTCGTCAGTCCCTCCTTCGGCTTCGCCATGGGCTGGAACTACTGGTTCAACTGGGCGATCACGGTGGCGGCCGAGCTGGTGGCGGCGGGGATCGTCATGGCCTACTGGCTGCCGGGGGTGCCCTCGTGGATCTGGGCGGCACTGTTCCTGGCACTGCTGACGACGCTCAACGCCCTGTCCGCCAGGGCCTTCGGCGAGGGAGAGTTCTGGCTGTCGGCCATCAAGGTGGTCACGGTCGTCGTCTTCCTGATCGCGGGCGTGGCGATGATCGCTGGCGTCATCGGCGGCAGGCCCGCGGGCTTCGGCAACTGGACCACCGGGGACGCGCCCTTCCACGGCGGGATGCTGGCGATCGTGTCGGTGTTCATGGTGGCCGGGTTCTCCTTCCAGGGCACCGAGCTGGTGGGCGTGGCGGCCGGTGAGGCCCGCAACCCGCGCCGTGATGTGCCCAAGGCGATCCACACGGTGTTCTGGCGGATCATGATCTTCTACATCGGGGCGATCGCGGTGGTCGGCTTCCTGGTTCCCTACACCGACCCCAACTTGCTGCGCTCGGAGACCTCCGACATCTCCTACTCGCCCTTCACCCTGGTCTTCGAGCGGGCCGGGATCGGGATCGCGGCCGCCATCATGAACGCGGTCATCCTCACCGCCGTGCTCAGTGCCGGGAACTCGGGCCTGTACGCCTCGACCCGCATGCTGCACTCGATGGCCCTGCAGGGCCAGGCGCCGGCCTGGTTCGCCTACGTCAACCGGCACGGGGTGCCGGTGCGTGCCCTGGGGGCGACGGCGCTGGTGGGCGCCGCAGGCTTCCTTACCGCCGTGGTGGGCCAGGACACCGCCTACACCTGGCTGCTCAACGTCTCCGCCCTGTGCGGGTTCATCGTGTGGCTGGGGATCGCCGTGTGCCACTTCCGCTTCCGGCGCGCCTACGTCCTCCAGGGCAGCGACCCGGCCGACCTACCTTACCGGGCCCCCTGGTTCCCGCTGGGACCGATCCTGGCCTTCACCCTGTGCGCCCTGGTGATCCTGGGGCAGAACTACGAGGCGGTCTTCAAGGGACAGCTGCTGGAGGTGCTCTCCTCCTACATCGGCTTGCCGGTCTTCGGGGCCATCTGGTTGGGGCACCGATTGGTGTCCGGCTCGCGCGTGGTGCGCCTGGAGGACGCCGACGTCTCCGGCGTCGTCGTCCA
>NZ_GL882539.1:0-12673 GCF_000195595.1 Actinomyces sp. oral taxon 170 str. F0386 | reverse complement strand
CGGGCCACCGGTCAGCTGCCGGTGGCCCGACGTCGGCTCGTGCTGGAACCTGCACGAGGGTGGGGAACCGTTTCGGATCGGGTGTCTACAGCAGTGACTGCACCCGCACCGTGACCTGAGGCGCGTTCCTGTCTCTGACGCCTGAGGTGCCGTATTCCTCGTGTGCCTCGGAGGCGTTGTCGTGCTCGCCCGCCTCCGACAGGGCCCGGATGATGGTCTCCTGGACGTCGCGCACGATCTCCTTGACGGGTCGCGATCCGTCGATACCGATCTCGATGACGGCACTGTGCGAACCCGCCTCGACAACGACTCCGAAGCGGACCTCACGAGGGTCCTGCTGGCGAAGGTGGCTGCCGATCGCCCTCAACGTGCTGCCTATCCCCGGCTCGATTCCTCGTACGCCGGGGACGGCAGTGACCAGGTTGGCCAGCTCGGCTGCTGAGAGGCTAGTCGTCATCGTGGAGATCCTCGATGTGGACGTTGACGGTCGGGGACACCCCTAGGTTCTCATGGCAGGCTCCTCGAACGGCGTCGCGGACCCGCTGGGCGAGCTGCGGCAGGCTGTCCGTGGTGACATGGGCGGAGATCCGGCAGAAGATGGTCTCCGGAACCCCCAGGCCACGGTGGTCCTTATCCGAGGGCGCATGCTCGAATGAGGATCGTAGGGCACGTGCGCCGTGCACGGAGTCCACGGTTCGTCGGATGAGTGCCCGCAGCGAGAACTCGGACATGCTGTAGGGCCCCAGGTCGGTGGCGGGCATCTGCACCTGGGCACCGTGACGTGTCTCGGCGATGACGGCGTCCATCAAGTGGCGCTGCGGCATGACCGAGGCGCTCGCCTGAGACTCCAGCTGGTCCCACTCCTCGTGGAGGGAGGCGATCAGGCGCAGGTACTCCCGCGTGTCCGCGTCATCCTGCTCATGAGACCGGGCGAATGACCTGTCCGACGTCGTCAAGCGTCGGGCGCTGCGTGAGAGCTGGTTGGCAGTGCTCATGCCCACTCCTTCATCTGGCGCATGACGAGAGAGCGGGCGCGTGCCAGTCTCCCGCGGACGGTGGACTCGGTGAGGTTCAGGGTCTGGGCGATCTCCTCGTAGGACATGTCGTCGACCTCTCGGAGCACCCAGACGATGCGCAGCTCGGGCCGCACGGAGGCCAGCAGTTCGGCCAGTGCCTCGATCTGGGCATTGACCTCGTTGGACTCGGCCGGGTCAGCGGTGCTGCTCGACGTCGTCTCTGCCATGGCGCTCGCGGTCTCGAGACTCTCGGCGTCGTAGGGGTCGGTGGCTCGGCGCTGACGCTTGCGCGTCATGCTGGTGGCCTTGTTGGTGCAGATCCGCATGAGCCAGCCCCGAAAGGCGGCAGGCTCCCTGACCAGGTGAAGACTGCGCCAGGCCTGGATGAGGGTTTCCTGGACGATGTCCTCGCTGTCGTGACGGTTCCGCACGATCATGTAGGCGGTGCGGAACAGGCGCCCCTGGTAACGCTCGACGAGCTGTTCGAAGGCGTTGATGTCTCCGTCCTGGGCACGCAGGACCAGGTAGCGGTCCCTGTCATGGGACGGAGCGGGCGGAGCGCTCGGTTGTGCGGCTTGATGTGGACGCGGGCGAGGCGCCGGCACTGCCTCGTCCTGCGTCTCATGCGTCATCGCCATCCCCGGTGCTCTCGGGTGCGTGCCGCCCTGTGACGGTCTGCGAGACGTTGCGCGAGCTCGAGGATCGTTCCAGGTGCACCAGGGTGTCGATTTGCCTGGGGCGCGTGCCCAGGGACGTGGTCACGTCATCCTCGAGCCGGCGCCTGAGATCGGCGACGGCCCACTCGACCTCGCTGCCCTGGGACACGGTGGTGGTCGCTTGGACCCACAGGCTGCTTGGTGAGCCGGTGACCCACACAGTGCACCGCTCCACCCCGGGGACGTCCTGGGCCCGCTCGGACAGGGCCTGTGCCAGGACGTCGGGGCTGACGGTGGCCAGCAGGACGCCCTCGGAGTCGCTGAACCTCAGGGGCGAGGCGGCTGCCTTGCGGGGGACCTGCATGGCGAGGAGGGCCAGCCCGGCGATGATGGCGAGGACTGACGCCAGCGCGGCGGTCGGCAGGAGCCAGTGCGCCTGGGCCGTGATGACGCTGTCCACCCGGTCCTGCGCAGTGGCCAGGAGCGGGGCGACGTCGGGCCAGGACCGACCGGTGTCGAGGCCGGAGGCCAGCAGCCAGGACGCCGCTGCCGCGATGAGAAGTCCGCAGCCGGCCAGGGCCGTCCTGTTGAGGACGCCAGATACTGAGCGCATAGTGTTTTCCCTTTCAGCTCGTGTGCCGGATCCGCACGCGGCTGCGTGTGATGCCCACGGGCTTGAGTGCGTCCAGGGCCTCATCGGCCTTCTTACGGGCGGCTTCACGCACCGGGGCGAGGTCGTCCAGGACGCTGAGGACGACGACGTCGACTCGTGAGCGACGGGCGGTGACGGCGACGGAGTGGACGCCGTCGACCTGCTCGACCTGGGTCCTCACCAGGCCGGCCAGGTCCCGGCGCGTCACCGCGGTCTGGCCGGGGACGGCGTCGGGGAGGATCTCGACGTGCTCGGGGACCCCCGGCCACAGGGCCATGAGGATCATGACCAGGCCGCATACGGCGACGATCCCGGCGATGATGAGCACTGCAGCGGACCCGAGGGTGGCGGATCCGACGGCGTCGAGGGTGGTGGCGGCCCGGTCTGGCCAGGTGCCGCTCACGATCCGGTGCCCCAGCAGCCAGGATCCCAGGCTTCCGGCGGCGAGCAGCAGCAGCGCCAGGATGACGCTGGGTATGCTGCGGGACGGGCGACGAATGAGCTTCTGGACGGGTGCTCTCATTTCAGGCTCTTCCTGACGTGGCTGCTCGGATTGAGCCAGGAGATCTCGATGCCGATCTTGCTGACGCTCAGGCCGGTGAGGTGCTCGACGCGGCTGCGCACGTGTGCGCGCAGGTCCTCGATGGCGGAGGTCAGTGGCGTGGGGAAGACCAGGCCGAGGTCGAGGTGGAGGACGGCGACACGTCCGTAGAGCTCGCACCGGGCCTCGGGTCGGGACGCGAAGTGACGGCGGGTGCCGATTCCCAGGAGCCCTCCGGCGTTGGAGCCGACGTTGCCGGTCTCATAGGCGGCCTGGGCCGCGATCTGGGCGACGACTCGGGCCGGAATGGTGGTGACGCCGCGCTGCTCCCGGGAGGAGCTCTCATCCCGGGCGGGCCCCGGCTGCGTGATGGCGGGCTTGATCGCGGTCGCCATCGTCACTTCCTTCGCCGATCCAGGATGCTTCGGACATCGACCCGGCCCTCCAGGTAGAGGCCCACCGCCAATCCGGCCAGGCCACACAGGGTCACCAGGACGAAGTCGGCGAACGAGCCGAAGGCGAGAATGGTTCCAAGGAACAGGCCCACCAGGAGGGCCAGGTACGTTGTCTTCATGAGAGCTCCTCAGATCAGGGCGTTGAGACGGATCACTTGAGGTCGGCGGTGTCGGCTGCGTCGGAGTCCTCGTCGGGCAGGTGGACGTCGGTGACGTTGATGTTGACCTCGACGACCTCCAGGCCGGTGGTGCCCTCGATCTGCTCGATGATGTTGCGGCGGATGGCGTCGGCGACCTCGACGATGGAGACGCCGTACTCGACCACCACGGTGACCTCGACGGCGGCCTGGGTCTCGCCCTTCTGGACGCTGATGCCGCCGGTGACGTTGGTCTGGGCGTTGGGGATGCGGTCGGTCACCGCGCTGAAGGCGCGGCGCACGGCGTTGCCCATGTCGTAGACGCCGGGTACCTCACGAGCGGCCATGCCTGCGATCTTGGCGACGACGTTCTCGTCGATGGTGGTCACGCCGTGCGAGGTCTGGAGGGGGCCGCGGGGGGTCTTGTCCTCCTCGGCCTGCTCGTTGTGCTCGCGCTGCTGGCCGGTCTGGGGAATGGCGTTGTTGCTCATTGGAGCCTCTTTCGTTGATCCGTGGCACGGATGGTGGCAATGTGTTGTGGCGCGCGGGCCAGCAGGTGTTCCGTCAAGGTGCCCGGTGGATTCCGTGGCTTCCGTGGCCGGCTCGTGTGACTGGCCGTTGTGACTGACTGTTTTCGCTGTCCGTCACGACTGCCGCGCTGATAGAAGGACGCTGCTGGCCGGGGAATCCTCACGCCCTCAGCCCATGGCTTGCGTCACAAAAGACGGCGAAGCGGGTTTCGTGGAGGCGGTGAGTGCCTCCACGAAACCCGCTTCGGGGCGCTGAGTGCCTACTTCCTGCCGGTGACGCCCAGGTAGATGGAGATCGCGACGATGGCCGCGATGATGGACAGGGTCCAGCGGATCCAGTCGACGCCCGGGGTCTCGGCGACGCCGAGGAAACCGGCGACCGTGCTTCCGATGAGTGCGCCCACGGCGCCCAACGCGATGGTCCACAGCACCGAGATGTCCTGCTGGCCCCGCATGATGAGTCGAGCCAGAGCGCCGATGATGGCGCCGGCGATGATCATTCCGATGATTGACAGCATGGTCTCTTCCTTCGACGGTGTCCGATGAGGTGGGAGTATTCCTCATACGGACGTTGGTACGGTTGTGCAGCGTGGCAGTCAGTCATGAGACGAGAGGCAACGCTCCCTGATAGACGCCATGGAATGGTCGATCGTCACGGACTTCTCGTGTGGCGTGTGTTACCTACTGGTGGGTGGTGGTGCCGATCTCCTCGCCGTTGATCACCCCCGTGAGCTCGGGCGCGGTGAAGGTGCGCACCTGGGCGGCGTCGGCACTGATGAGCGCGGGGGAGTCCACCTGCTCGCCGAGGGTCTCCAGGGAGCGGGCGGTCACCAGCAGCCGGTTCTCCATGGAGCCGACCGCCTTGTTGTAGGCGGTGACGCTGCGCCGCAGCGCCCCACCAAGGGCGTCGAGGTGCCCGGCGACGGTTCCCAACCGCTCGTAGAGGGTGCGGCCGAGCTCGAGCAGCTCGCGGGCGTCGTCGTTGACGGCGGTGCGGGCCCAGGCCGTGGCGCAGGTGCGCAGCAGGGTCAGCAGCGACACGGGCGATGTCAGGGCGACCCCGCGTCCCAGCGCGTGCTCCAGAAGCGCGGGGTCCGCCTCCAGGGCGGCTGAGAGCACGGCCTCGGCCGGGACGAAGAGCACCACGAGCTCGGGGGAGTCCCCCAGAGCCCGGTCGTAGCGGCGCGCGGCGAGCTGGTCGACGTGCCCTCGCAGAGCCTTGGCGTGAGCGGCCAGGAGGTCACTGCGCCGCTCCTCGTCCTGCGGGCCGGAGCCCTGGACGGCGGTGGCCGCCAGGTAGGAGTCCATGGGTGCCTTGGCGTCCACGGCCAGGTACCCGTCCCCGGGCAGGTGGACGACGACGTCGGGCCGGGAGCGGCCAGCAGCCCCGGAACCGGAGTCGGTCGCGGCTCCGAGCCCACCGCGCCTCTGGACCAGGGCTCCGATGGTGCGCTGCTCGGAGAAATCCACGTGCCGCATCATCCCGGAGGCCTCCAGGACGCGGGCCAGCTCGACCTCCCCCCACATGCCGCGCGCCGAGCGCGAGCGCAGCGCCCCCTCCAGGGAGGCGGTGGAGCGGGCCAGGTCCTGCTCGCGCAGGGCGGTGGCCCGCAGCTGCTCGGCCAGGGCCGCGTGCTGCTCGGCCCGCTGCTTCTCCAGGGACTCCACCCGGGCCCCCACCTGCTCGAGCTGGCTGCGCACGGGCGCCAGGGCCCGCAGCACGGAGCCGTCCCGCTCGGCGCGCTCCTCGGCCACCTGGGTGCGTGAGGACAGCTCCTCGGCCCGGGCCTGCCACTGAGCGGCCTGCGCCCGCAGCTCCGCCACCTGCTCGTGGTCCGAGCGGTCCACGGTGGTGCGCCGGGCGATCGCTCCGACATAGCCAATGATGACGCCGATCGCCAGGCCGACGAGGAGCAGGAGGAGGGGAAGAAGAACGGAGGAGCTCATGATCTGATGGTGCCCCAGGGGTGTGACATCTATTCCGGCTCCTTAAGCACTCGATCTGCCCGCCGTCGGCTCGACCTCCGCCGCCCGTCAACCGACCGCTCGGCCATGGGCCGTCAGTCCCGCCCAGGACGCTCCTCCGCCGCTGGGAGGAGAAGAGGAGACGAACGGCACGGTCACTGTGCTACCTCGGAAGGATGGGTATTCGCACAGGCAGTGCCATGCTTGACGGACGTGAGCCTCTTTCGCGGTATCAACCTGACCAGCTCCACGACGATCTGGACCGTCGGCGTCCTCGTCGTCGTGTTCGCCGTCGTCGCGGCGGTGCTTCTGCCTCTGACACTGCCGACCGCCGCGCGCAGGAGCCCCGCACGGACGGGCGGCGCCACGGATGCGCCTGACCCCAGCGACAAGGCCACCAGTCACGGCTCGGGCGGCCGCACCATCGGCCCGGTCCTGGGGCATGGGCTCAAGGCCGCCGGCCGCTACTCGGCGCGCGCTGTTCTGTTCACCGTCCCGGTGCTGCTCGTCGTCGCACTCGGTGGCCTGCTCATCAACCGGCCCATGCACTACGTGCGCACCTTCGGCGACGTCATTGAGGCCGCCGCCCCGCACACCCAGGGCGCCTCGCGCGTCACACCGCTACCGGATGCCTCTGCCTATGACGCCGTCCCGGCCGAGGCGTGGAAGGCATCCTTCCAGGACGCCGGCAACGGCTCGCAGGAGGCCACCTGGACCGGCCCGGTCAGCGGCATCACCCTGCCGGTGCGCGTGGTCCTCCCGTCCGGGTACCGGCCCGACGACGGCCGCACCTACAACGTCATCGAAGCCATCCACGGCTGGGTCGGGGACCCACAGTCGGTGGTGACCGGCATGTCCTCCTCCAAGAACCTCCAGGCCGCTATCGACGCCGGGCGCATCCCGCCGTCGATCCTGGTCATCCCCTCGGTCAACGTGGACGGCAGCCAGCACGACTGCGTCAACATCGCCGGCCGCCCGCCCGTGGAGACATGGACCGCCGAGGAGATCCCCCGCATGATCCAGGCCAGCTTCCCCAACGTCACCACGCAGCGGGCCGGGTGGATGCTCATGGGGATCTCGGCGGGCGCCTACTGCGCGGCCCGGACAGCCTACGACGTCCCGCAGCGCTTCGGCTCGGTGGGTGTCCTGTCCTCCTTCGACAGCCCAGGTGAGGGGGTGCTGGCTCACGGCGGCAAGCAGCTCCAGTCGGAGAACACGATGTCCACCATGCTGGGGCGGCGTACGCCCGACGGCATGCGCTTCTACGTCATGGGGGCCCAGGACGACTCCACCGGCTCTGCCCGGGCCGCTTGGTTCATGCAGGACGCGGTGCAGAGACCCGACTCGGTGACGATCGATACCCCGCGTCAGGGCGGGCACTCCTGGGTCCTGTGGAACGACCGCCTACCGTCGCTGCTGACATGGTGGGGATCGGACCCGGCGGTGTTCGCCGCAGCCGGTCTGCCGGCGCCCGACGGCGATGCCTGGGCCGGTGCGAAGGCCGCCGGTATCAAGCCCCCGACACAGACCCCGAAGGACCAGCGCACGGCGGGCTCCCCCTCCCCGATGCGCGCCGACGTCTTCGAGCTCAACGGCCTGGGGACGATCATCGTGAGCGCGGTGGCGTCGCTGGCGGCGGCCGGTACGGTCCTGGTCTGGGCTCCCTGCTGGGGCCGACGGCGCGACGGCGCCAAGCCGTCAACGGCGCGGCTGGGCGGTGCGATCGTGGGGCGCTTCGCGGCGGTGGTGGTGGCGGCCTCTCTCATCGCGGTGACGGCGGGGATCGGGGTCAATGCCAGCGGGGGCTTCTACACCTCGTGGCGTGATCTGCGGGCCTCGGTCCGGGTGAATGACAACGCCGGGAAGTGAGTGAGCGCCGTCGGGGCGCACGGTGTCGGAGGGGCCGTCTAAACTCTCCTGCGTGGCACTTACCATCGGAATCGTCGGACTGCCCAACGTCGGCAAGTCCACCCTGTTCAACGCCCTGACCCGCGCGACCGTCCTGGCCGCCAACTACCCGTTCGCGACCATCGAGCCGAACGTGGGGGTTGTGCCGCTGCCGGATGCGCGCCTGGACAAGCTCGCCGAGCTGTTCCACTCCGCGAGGGTGGTCCCGGCGACGGTCTCCTTCGTGGATATCGCCGGGATCGTGCGCGGCGCCAGCGAGGGTGAGGGGCTGGGCAACCAGTTCCTGGCCAACATCCGCGAGGCGGACGCGATCTGCATGGTGACGCGCGCCTTCGAGGACCCGGACGTGGTGCACGTGGACGGCAAGGTGGAGCCGGCCGGGGACATCGAGACGATCAGCACCGAGCTGGTGCTGGCGGACATGCAGACTCTGGAGAAGGCGATCCCGCGCCTGGAGAAGGAGGTGCGGGGCAGGAAGACGGAGCCCGTGGTCCTGGAGACGGCGCGGGCGGCCCTCAAGGTCCTGGAGGAGGGGACGCTGCTGTCCGCCGGGGCGGAGGTCGCAGGGATCGATGCGGAGGTGCTCAAGACCTTCCAGCTCATGACCACCAAGCCGTTCATCTACGTGTTCAACATGGACGACGCCGGGATGAGCGACGAGGCCCGTCAGGCCGAGCTGCGTGAGCTGGTGGCACCGGCGGAGGCGATCTTCCTGGATGCCCAGTTCGAGGCTGAGCTCGTGGAGCTGGAGCCGGATGAGGCGGTGGAGATGCTGCATGAGAACGGGCAGGAGGAGTCCGGTCTGGACAAGCTGGCCCGGGTCGGCTTCGACACCCTGGGGCTGCAGACGTACCTGACGGCGGGGGAGAAGGAGTCCCGCGCGTGGACGATCCGCAAGGGGGCGACAGCGCCCCAGGCGGCGGGCGTCATCCATACTGACTTTGAGCGGGGTTTTATCAAGGCGGAGATCGTGAGTTATGATGATCTGGTCCAGTACGGCAGCGTTGCTGAAGCCCGCGCTCACGGCCGAGTGCGCATGGAAGGAAAGGACTACGTCATGAGTGATGGAGATGTCGTGGAGTTTAGGTTTAATGTGTAATACGTGTAATGACATGCTTTTTGCAACTAATATGAAAAAGGTAGAGAATTATGGGAACCGGTTCTGCTTCAGATAAAAGCAATGAGGAATCTCTAGATATTCTGAAGAAACTCACACTGCCTTCGCGATACGAAAATCTCGTAGCCGCCGTTGGACCCGAGGTCGCTCAACTATTAATCGAACCTAGCAGTGATACCCTAGACGCATTTAAACGTGCAGCCTCACATATTCAGGTTCAAGAAAGCGGATTATTTTTACCGATTTTCGCAGATTCTGGCACCGGGAAAACTACGTTAGTCAGTAGCGTTGGAATATGGATTCCAGATAGTTACGGCCCTACTGTCAGGCTCGCCAATGAAGAAAGTAAAGAAATTACCCTCGAGAAGTTGCGAAAAAAGGTAACAGATGCTGTTGATGAGCATAAAATTCCGATCAATGATGGTCGAATATTAGTGATCAACATCGATGGTCGAGAAAGCAATGGACCGTCACCTAAAGAATTGTCTGAAATTAAAATGTTTTTGAGGGAGCCTGGCACGGAAAGCGGAAAGCCGGGATCTCGAATCCTACTTGTTTGGTTAACTACAAAAGAAACGCTCTCGCGCGAAATGTCGAAGGAGTATGAAAACGTAGCCGGTCCGTCACCTGTCGCTATTCCTGTCAGAGTAAAAGGTCCAGAGCCTGATACTTGGCAACAAGTGGCTAAAAACACCCTAGAACTCGTCAACAACTTCAGTGGTCTTGAGGAACTGGGTGTTGATCCCGATAATTATGATCCTGTCGAATATAATTCCATTGGAAATTTTCTTCGAAAAATTAGTCAAGACTTTGTTGAGATGAAACACAGGCTGCTTGATTCAATGCGCATGCCGTTGCGGCTCGTATTTGTTTTTGTTAGTGAAAGCAGTAAAGCCGGCGTTTTGCGTGAACTAATCGGGAATCATTTCGACATGCTTGACTCGACGAAGCTCTTGGGAGCAACCAAGAACAGCGAGGTCGGCAGATATTGGTCCCGACATCGAGGATTGCTGCTAATTACCGTTTTGAGATTGCAAGCTCGTGCCACATTCGTAACCCCGGCACTCAGTGTGCCGATTCTTTATCGGTACGGCCCGAATGGTGTTCGTAAGGTGCAGCAGGCGAAATCTATTAAGTCAACCCCTAAGGTGATCTCTGATTCCTTTGAAAAATCATACTTCGGTAAGGTGTTGACTGGTGTGCCTACTGCAATGCCTGACGGTCGAGGTAGGTCGTCCAGTGAAACCGCACTCGAGGCGTTTCGTGCCATTGCAAAAGAAGAAAAATTCACGTTCGGTAAAGACAAAGAATTAAATTGTGCGTTTGGGAAATTTTTAAAACAAAATCAACATTCTGGCGAGGTGGTTGGCATTGAAAAGCAGCTTGAAGGATTTAAAATAATTCCTGACATCAGTCTAAAATTTGAGAACCATTTGACATGTCTAGAATTTCATTGGCGTGCGAAAGATCTTTTGAGTACTGATAAGTCTGCGGTGGCCCAATATATATTAAAGAAGCTTCAAATATATGCGGAAGGTATGCAGTCGGGTGTAAATTAAGTTAGTGGAGGTAAATATCTCTATTCGACTTCGATTCTTTGCTGCATCTGTATATCATAGTTTTGTGTTTAGAGTGGAGGTGAACACCCAGGCCAAGGGCCACTTATTTCGGTGCAAACGACCTGGAAACTCAGGCTGGTGGCCTTATGATTTCTGGAGTACAGTTCTGGGGTTCCCCTTACATGGCCACCAATCAATGAGGGAGATGGGAGGGGGCACGGGTCCCGTAGGGACGATGAGTGGTGTCTAGTCAATCCGTCGTCCCCAGGAACCCGCGTCGATGTCATCTTCCACCACGACCGCTATGTCACGTCAGCCCGTGATCCAGGTTCTCAGGAACGTGACCGATCCTCGCCATCAGTGGCGTGCGCTATAACCTGTTCACGGTCCTGTCCCTGGTCGTGACGGGGGTTCTGTCCATCAGCCTCATCCGGTTGGTCTGCAGCGCCAGAGCCGCTATCCCCTCGACCACCAGATCGCTGTCAAGACGTTCCAAACGAGCCATCAGGCTACTGACCTGACCAACCACCTAAACCGACTTCGCCCACCTCCTGGGTGTCATGCACCCATCTGTCCTGGGGTCGGAGACCTAGGCCAGGTGAATCGCGCCGGGTTTGATGGAGGCAGTGATGACACGGAAGGATCACTGTCATGGGACATAAGAGTACCCCGATGAGCTGCGCGAGCGAGCCACGAGGATGGCGTTGGAGGCGCTGGCCGACCCGGCGCGGGCCAAGGGCGCGATCCGCAGGATCGCCGACGAGCTGGGTGTCCACCCCGAGGCTCTACGGTCCTGGGTCAAGAAGGCCCAGGTCGATGGTGGTCTGAGGTCGGGAAGCACCACTGACGAGGCGGCCCGGATCAAGGAGCCGGCGTTGGAGGTCCGAGAGCTGCGCAGGGCGAACGCGATCCTGAAGAGTGCGTCGGCTTGTCTGTCGCGGCGGAGTGTGAGCGCCCGTCTCGCTGATCTGCCAGTACATCGACTCCCGCAAGGAGGAGTTCGGGGCCTGGCCGATCTGCGCCACGCTCAGCGAGGCTGGCGTACAGATCGCCCCGAGCACCTGACTCACGCCCGCCGTAGCCGGCCTCCTAGCGCCAGGAGCCTGCGCGACGAGACCCTCAAGGCGGAGATATCCAAGGTCCACAAGAACCAGCTACTCGGTGCTGGGGGCTCGCAAGATGCACGCGATGCGGGGCCGACCCGAGATTGCCGAGCGTCACGGTGCCGGTCACGTGGCCCGGTGCACCGTCGAACGCCTCATGCGGGTTATGGGTCTGCACGGTGTCAGACGCCAAGTCCCCGCGCACCACGCGCAGCGCGCCGCGGGAGCAGCGCCCGGCCGACCTTGTCAAAAGGCATTTCAGCGCTTTCAGGCCGAATGAGCTGTGGGTCGCCGACATTCCCCCGCAAGCGGGAGGTGCCCCCTCCTATGTTCGTACCTTCTCCGGGTGGGGCTATGTGGCTTTCGTGACTGACGTGTACTCGCGGCGGATCGTCGGCTGGCAGACCACCTGCCGGCCAGTGTGCACCGACCCGGCCCTAGACGCCCTGAAAATGGCTATCTGGCAGCGGAAACACACCGGGGCTGATCTCTCTGGCCCGGTGCACCACTTGCGACCGTGGGGTGCAGTACAGTCCATCCGCTACGGGGCTGCCCTGTCCGACTGCGAGGCAGTTGCCTCGGTGGGTTCCCAGGGAGACTCCTTTCGGCTTCGCTCTGGCTGAGGCACTCAACTCGCTGTACAAGGCCGAGCTTCTCCGTAACCAGGGACCTTGGGAGGACATCGACGCCGCCAGTGGTCGCCACCGCTGAGTGGGGCCACTGGTACGGGCACCATCCGCCCTCACTCCGCCATCGGCATGCGCACCCCCGCCGAGCACGAAGCCGCCTGGGCGCCCGACGCCTACCGCCAGGAACAACCAGCCACCACCACATCCAGATAAACCAGCCTCCACAAAACCCGGGGCTTGACAGGGGACCTCTTACGACAATGCTCTGGCCAAGGCGCTCAACTCCCTGCACAAGGCCGAACTCATCCTTTGGCCAGGGCCCCTGGCAGGAAATCGATGCCGTCGAGCTCGCCACCACCGAGTGGGGCCACTGGCTCAACACCACCCGGCCACACTCCGCCATCG
>NZ_GL882538.1:17266-275912 GCF_000195595.1 Actinomyces sp. oral taxon 170 str. F0386 | reverse complement strand
TCAGTTCTTGCTCAAACTTCTCAGTCTGAACTCGCCCTGACAAGCAACCCCAATACTATAGGAGGCTCGTCAACTCGATGTCAACCTCAAAGACGTTGTCTTCGGTCACATCTCATGACTCACTCGCGGTAGCGGGGCTGCCACCAAAGGGCTTTGCAGGAAGCCCAGCCCGTTCGGCAGCGGGCTGTACTTTAGACAGACCCACCCCCATGGCGTCAAACCAGATCCTCGTGATCCGGAACACGCCGTTTCTTCTTGCGATTTCACTGCCCTGGCTCTGCCTCCCTAACCCGTGACGGCCACTCCGTTGACCGCCGATTCTCACCGGACAATGCGCGAACTACCATCAGCCAGTCAGTAATCCGGTCGGCGACTGGATGTTCATGGCCGGGATGCCCGGAGTCGGCGTTGTCCTCACCCTAAGCATCGGTCTCAAGGTGAGCACCACTACCGCCTCAGTACTCATGGTGTCCATGTACCTCGCCCTGTGGCCCATCGAAGCAGGGAGGGCTGAGAACGCCGCCACCAATCCTCTGGTCGACCTCCACTGGGTGCTGGCCCTGTCCGCCATCCTGTTCGCGCTGATACACGCCGGCGACACCCTGGGGCTGAGAACCTTGATGGTCGCACCTGGTTGGCGACTCTTGGCTGCGCTGATCTCACCGACGTGTCCGACTGATGAACGGGATCAGGCCAGGTGTCCAATGACGACGAGGGGTGTGTGGCACCGGTCGGTGCCACACACCCCTCGTCACGTCAGACGAAACGTACTGGTCGTCACTCCTCCTCGGCGAACTTGCGCACTGCCTTGGCCACAGCGTCGGCGACTCGAGTGTCGAAGGCGCCGGGAATGATGTACACGGGGCTGATCTCGTCGTCGGCGATCACCGAGGCGATGCCGGTCGAGGCGGCCCGCAGCAGCTCGGTGGAGATGTCGGTGATACCGGTGTCCAGCAGGCCCCGGAAGAGTCCCGGGAAGGCCAGCACATTGTTGATCTGGTTGGGGAAGTCAGAACGCCCAGTCGCCACAACGGCGGCGTAGTCGGCGGCACGGATCGGGTCAACCTCGGGGATCGGGTTGGCCATGGCGAAGACGATGGCGCCGTCGTTCATGACGGCCAGGTCCTCGGGCTCAAGCAGGTTGCCCGATGAGACACCGATGAAGACGTCGGCGCCCTCGAGGCCCTCCTTGAGGGATCCGGTCACCTGACGCGGATTGGTGTTCTCCGCGAGCCACCTGCGGTGCTCGTTCATGCCCTCGGTGTCCGCTGCGTACAGGGCCCCGGTACGCCCGTACCCCACGATATCGGTGGCGCCGTGGGCCATGAGCAGCTTGGCGATGGCGTTGCCAGCAGCACCGACACCGGACAGGACGATGCGCACGTCCTCGATCTTCTTGCCCACGATCTTCAGGGCGTTGATGAGAGCGGCCAGAGTCACGATGGCGGTACCGTGCTGATCGTCGTGGAAGACGGGGATGTCGAGCTCCTCGCGCAGGCGAGCCTCGATGTCGAAGCACTTGGGCGCGGCGATGTCCTCCAGGTTGATGCCCCCGTAGGCCGGAGCGATGGCCTTGACGATGGAGATGATCTCCTCGGGGTCCTTGGTGTCCAAGGCCACCGGCCAGGCATCGACGTTGCCGAACTGTTTGAACAGGACGGCCTTGCCCTCCATGACGGGCATGGCGGCGGATGGGCCGATGTCCCCCATACCCAGGACCGCGGTACCGTCCGTGACGACGGCGACGGTGTTCTTCTTAATGGTGAGCATCCGGGCGCGCTCGGGGTGGTCGTAGATGGCCTTGCAGACGCGGGCCACTCCGGGGGTGTAGACGCGGGCCAAGTCGCGCCGGTTATGGATCGGATACTTGCCGGCCACCTCGATCTTGCCACCAACATGGGTCAGGAAGGTCGAGTCGCCGACATTGCGAACGACAACGCCGTCGATCTCCTCCAGCTTGGCGACCAACTCGTTGCGGTGCTTGGAGTCGCGGGTGTCGGCGGTCAGGTTGACGGTGAGCTTGTCACCATCGGCGTCGGCCACGTCGACGCCGGTGACGATGGCGCCAGTCGCAGTGGCGGTGTCGACCAGACTGGCTACCGCCTTCTGGGAGGCGGGCACCTCGAGGTACAGGGCGACGGTGTAACTGGGACTGGGCTGAACCATGGGCACTCCTTGCGGGACAGGCGGGATCTTGAGATGAGTGCTCCGAGCCTATCCCCCACCGGCCGCCTCCTAATCGGATGACGGTCCTACAGTGACCGCATACTGAGATGTCCACAAGTTCTGGTCAGGATTCAGGCCATCTGTGGGAGGAGTGTCACACATGGGACGCCACTGACATGGATCGTTCAGGGGCCGTCGACGACGAACGTGTCCGGTCCGCCCCCACTCGTCACGAGTAGTGGGGGCGGACCGGACACGTTCGAGCGGCTCCCAGCATGAGGGAACGAGCCGCTAGGAATGACCAGTAGCGCTCGTCTCAGTCCTGGACACGCTCCATGACCAGCTCACGCACGCGCTTGGCGTCGGCCTGGCCACGGGTCGCCTTCATGACGGCGCCGACGATGGCGCCGGCCGCCTGAACCTTGCCGCCACGAATCTTGTCAGCCACGTCCGGGTTAGCCGCCAGGGCCTCGTCCACAGCCCCCAGGAGGGCGGAGTCGTCCGAGACGACCTCGAGCCCGCGAGCAGCAGCCACGGCCTCTGGATCACCTTCACCAGCCAGGACCCCTTCGAGGACCTGCCGGGCCAGCTTGTCGGTGAGCCGGCCGGAGTCCACCAGCCCCTGCAGCTCGGCGATCTGAGCGGGCATCACCGCCATGTCCTCCAAGGCGACATCCTGCTCCTTGGCGGTGCGGGAGAGCTCTCCCATCCACCACTTGCGGGCGGCCTGCCCGGTGGTTCCCGCCGCAGCCGTGGCCTCAATGAGCTCCAGGGCCCCGGCGTTGACGACGTCGCGCATCTCAGTGTCACTCAGGCCCCACTCGGCCTTGAGCCTGCGACGCTTAGCGGCGGGCATCTCCGGCAGGCGCTCACGAATCTGCTCGACCCACTCCCGGCTGGGCGCCACCGGAACGAGGTCCGGCTCGGGGAAGTAGCGGTAGTCGTCGGCGTCGGACTTGACGCGACCGGCACGAGTAGTGCCGTCGGCCTGGCCGTGGCGGGTCTCCTGGAGCACCTCTCCCCCGGCGGCCAGGATGGCGGCCTGACGCTGGATCTCGTAGCGGACGACCTGCTCGATCCCACGGAAGGTGTTGACGTTCTTGGTCTCGGTGCGGGTGCCCAGCGGAGCGTCGGGCGACTCGCGCAGGGAGACGTTGACGTCGGCGCGCACGTTACCGCGCTCCATGCGTGCCTCGGAGACGCCCAGGGCACGGAAGATGTCGCGCAGGGTGCGCACGTAGGTGGCGGCGACCTGAGGGGCCTTGGCACCGGCGCCCTCGATGGGGCGGGTGACGATCTCCACCAGCGGCACACCAGCGCGGTTGTAGTCCACCAGAGAGTGGCTGGCGCCCTCGATACGGCCGTCGGCACCACCGATGTGGGTGTTCTTGCCGGCGTCCTCCTCCATATGGGCCCGCTCGATCGGGATGGTGAAGAAGGAACCGTCCTCCAGCTCGATCTCCAGAGCTCCGTCGTGGGCGATGGGCTCATCGGACTGGGAGGTCTGGAAGTCCTTGGCCAGGTCCGGGTAGAAGTAGTTCTTCCGGGCGAAGCGGCAGGACTCGGCGATCTCGCATCCCAGGGCCAGGCCGATGCGGATGGCGTACTCCACTCCACGCGCGTTGACCACTGGCAGCGCTCCGGGAAGTCCCACCGAGGTGGGGGTCACCATGGTGTTGGGCTGGGCGCCGAACACGTTGGGCGCGGCGTCGAACATCTTGGTGGCGGTCCCCAGCTCGACGTGCACCTCCAGTCCCAGGACCGGGTCGTAGCGGCGAACGGCCTCGTCGTAGTCCATCAGCGTGTCACTCATCGGGTCTCCTCCAGCTCGGGCGCGCGCGAGAGCAGCGGCGCCCCCCATGTCTCCTCCAACACGGCCTCCAGCACTGCTCCGGCGCGGTAGAGCCGGTCATCGGCCCGCTGCGGTGCCAGGATCTGGAAGCCCACCGGTAGCCCGTCATCACTCAGGCCCGAGGGCAGGCTCATGCCGGGAACCCCGGCGAGGTTGGCCGGGATCGTGGTCACGTCCAGCTTGTACATCGCCAGCGGGTCGTCCTTCTCTCCGAAGCGATAGGCGGTCACCGGGGCCGTGGGCGAGACGAGGACGTCCGCCTTGTCCCAGGCGGCGGCGAAGTCACGCTGCACGAGGGTGCGCACCTTCTGGGCCGAGCCGTAGTAGGCGTCGTAGTAGCCGGCGGACAGGACGTGAGTGCCCAGGATGATGCGACGCTTGACCTCGTCGCCGAAGCCCGCCCCTCGGGTGGCCGCCATGACGGTCTCGGCGGTGACGGGGCCCGACCCTGGCTCCACCCGCAGCCCGTAGCGCATCCCGTCGTAGCGGGCCAGGTTGGAGGAGGCCTCGGCGGGCATGATGAGGTAGTAGGCGTCCAGCGCATACTCCAGGTGCGGCAGGGAGACGGCCTCCACCTGCGCGCCAGCCGCCTCGAGCAGCTCCAGAGCGGCGTGGAAGGAGGCCACGACGCCCTCGTGGTAGCCCTCGCCGCCGTCGAGCTCGGAGATGACGCCGACTCTCAGGCCGGTCAGGTCCCTCCCCTCCTGAGCGGCCCGCACGACAGCGGCCATGCCGCGCGGGGCGTCCGACAGCGAGGTCGAGTCCAGCGGGTCGTGGGAGGCGATGACGTCGTGGAGCAGTGCGGTGTCCAGCACCGTGCGAGCCATGGGGCCGGGCGTGTCCAGGGAGGAGGCCATGGCGATGACGCCGAAGCGGGAGACCGTGCCATAGGTGGGTTTGACACCGACTGTGCCGGTGACAGCCGCGGGCTGGCGAATCGAGCCTCCGGTGTCGGTACCGACGGCCACAGGGGCCTCGTACGATCCGACGGCGGCAGCGGAGCCGCCCGAGGAGCCTCCGGGGATGCGCCCGAGGTCCCAGGGGTTGGAGGTGCGCCCGAAGGCCGAGTGCTCAGTGGAACCGCCCATGGCGAACTCATCGAGATTGGTCTTGCCCAGGATCGGGGTGCGGGCGGCGCGCAGGTTGCGCACGAGGGTGGCGTCATAGGGCGGCACCCATTCCTCAAGGATGCGCGAGGCGGCTGTGGTGACCTGACCGCGGGTGACGATGAGGTCCTTGACGGCCACCGGAACGCCAGCCAGCTCGCTGGTCACCCGGCCCTCCTTGCGGGCGGTGTCGGCGGCGTCGGCCTGGCTCAGAGCATGCTCGACGTCGACGTTGAGGAAGGCCCCCACGGCGCCGTCGACGGCGGCGATGCGGTCCAGGTGGGCCTGCGTGAGTTCGCGGGAGGAGACCTCCCCTACCGCCAGTGCCGCCGCCTGATCGGCGGCACTGCTCCTGATGAGGTCGGCCAGTCCGGTTACGTGAGTACTGCTCATGAGGCGGAGTCCTCCCCCAGGATCTGCGGCACGAGGAACATGGAGTCCTCAGAGGCCGGCGCACCGGCCAGGAGCTCATCGACGTCCAGCGTGGGAGCAGGCACGTCCTCACGCAGCACGTTGGTCAGGGGAACGGGATGGGAGGTGGCCGGTAGGTCGGGCGACACCACGCTCGTGACCCGGGCGAAGGAGGAGGCAACCGCGTCCAGCTCTCCAGCCAGGCGCGTCACCTCCTCCTCACTCAGAGCCACCCGAGCCAGTGCGGCAACCCGTGCGACCTCATCAGTGGAAATAGCAGACATGGTGTGGAGTCTAGCCGGGCTGGGCCGAACCGCTGCCTCATCACGTTGACACAGTGTCATCAACGGGGACCGTTCCCCATGGACAATCCGGGGCCGGGGCGCACACGATGGACTCCAGGCCCCGGTATTCCGGCGGAGACGGAACTGAGACCGGATTCGAGTCATCTCACAGCACTTCATCCTCGAGGATGATTGACATCCCCTCGTTTCACGGATGTCATGGTGAGCACTGGGTTGTCGACGGCCTGCCGGGAACGGTGTTCCCGCGACAGGCCAGCAACGACCCTTGGACCGGACCTCCAGGACGTTGAGCCACCGGAGGTCGGACGGACAACTGGATTCGGCCGGTGCTCCGCGCGATGCGGGGCGACCGGTCGAGAGACGAGGACGCATGAGCAGCAACACTTCCCCCACTGGTGCTCAGCACCAGGGAGAAGCCTCACAGAGCAACCCCCCTGTGCTCAGCACACCGTACGGAGAGCCCGCAGGTGTGCGTCGTCAGTCTGTCTTCCAGGCGGCTGCGAACGGCACGGCACCGCATGCACGCTCTACCAGCACCACCTCAAGCGACACGAACGAGGACCTGGGCAGCACCGAGGAGATCGAGGTGGTTGCCCCGTCTGCGGTCGCTGCGCCGGGAACCGAGAACAAGCTGCACGAACAGGCAAGCACCGAGAAGACCGGCGACGCTGACGGCGTGTACCTGACCGCCCCGGCGGCTCCAGCAGCGCCGACCTCGCCGGCCGTCTCCGCCTTCGCCACCCATCAGGACAAGGACTTCTACTTGGATGAGCCCCGGCGACGCCGCCGCTGGCCGCTGGGGGTCGCGGCTGCCGCGCTCCTCCTGCTGGGTGTCGTCGGTGCGGGAGGCTACGCCTACGCCGCACACTACGACGGTCGCGTCGTGCCCGGGACAACGGTCGCCGGCACCGATGTGTCCGGCAAGAGCCGCGAGGAGGTGGTGGCCGCCATCGAGAACCGTGCCAAGAGCGCCAAGGTCGACATCTCCGGAGACGTCACCGCCAGCGCCTCCCTGGCAGACCTGGGAACCACTGTGGACGCCCAGGCCACCGCCGATGCTGTCATGGCCCACGGTGACACCTTCGGTGAGAAGTTCCAGGCCCTGCTCTCCAAGGGAGAGGTCCCAGTGGTCACCACCACCGACAAGACCGCGGTGGACAGCTACGCCACCTCCCTCATCCCCGAGGACCGCGCCAAGGCGCGCAACGCCACCGTGGTTCTCAGCGAGGACGGCACCACTTTCTCCACCACGAGCGCCTCCAAGGGCGCCGCGCTGGACGCGGATGCTCTGGCGCAGGCCGCACAGAAGGCCGCTACGTCCCTGGGATCGTCGTCGATCTCTCTCACGATGACGAACGCCGATCCGAAGGTTTCTGACAACGACGCCCAGAAGGTCGCCGACACGGCCAACAACTGGGTCTCCCAGGACGTCACCATCACCCTGGACGACGAGTCCTACACCGCGGAGGACACGGACAAGGCCTCGTGGATCACGGTGAACAACTCGGCCGACTCCGCCCCCACCATCGCGGTGGACTCCACGAAGGTCTCCCAGTGGGTCAAGGCACAGGCCGATGAGGCCAACGTCGATCCCGTCACCGGTCAGCGCAATGTCAATGCCAGCGGGCAGGTTGTCTCCACCCCCACGGAGGCCAAGGACGGGAAGACCGTCAACAACGTCGACACGGTCGCCACGTCGATCACCCAGTCCCTTGGCAGTGACAAGGCCTATACCGGTTCCTTCGAGACGACGACGGTCAAGGCGGAGTGGAAGGAGCGCACCATCGCCGATGGTGCGGAAAACCTTCCCTACCAGGCCGCCCCGGGCGAGAAGTGGGTCGACCTCAACCTGTCGAGCAAGACGGTGACCGCCTACGAGGGCGCAACCGTTGTGCACGGCCCGGTCTCCATCGTGGACGGTGCGGCCGAGACCCCGACGGTGACCGGTACCTACAAGGTCTACCTGCAGTACGAGTCCCAGACCATGCGTGGCGAGAACGCCGACGGATCGCCCTATGTCGCCGAGGATGTCCCATGGGTGAGCTACTTCCACAGCGGCTACGCCTTCCACGGCGCGGGATGGCGTTCGAGCTTCGGGTACTCCGGATCCCACGGCTGCGTCAACATGCCGGTCTCCGAGGCCCAGTGGATCTACAACTGGGTGGACACGAGCACCGTGGTCCAGAGCCATTACTGAGCCGGAAGCAGCCGAGCCGCAGTCGGGGCGGGGTCCCTCCTGATCAGGAGGGACCCCGCCCCGACTGGTTGATCTATCTTGAGGAGACCGCCTGCGGTCCTCCTTCTAGAAGCGACACGAAGCCCTCCTCATCGAGGATCGTCAGTCCCAGCTCGCGGGCCTTGGCCTCCTTGGAGCCGGCCTTGTCTCCGACGATGACGAAGCTCGTCTTCCTCGAGACGCTGCCCGAGGCCTTTCCCCCTCGCGAGACGATGGCCTCCTTGGCACTGTCACGAGTGAATCCTTCGAGGGAACCGGTGACGACAACGGTCAGCCCGTCCAGAGTCCGCGCCGGCTCCTCCTGCTGGTCCGAGGCCTCCTCCCGGGTACGGACCCCGGCGGCCTCCCAACGGTTGAGGATCTCACGGTGCCAGTCGACGTCGCGCCACCGCACCCAGGACTCGGCGATGGTGGACCCTACGCCGTCGACCTCGGCCAGCTCGGCGACATCGGCATGGCACAGGGTCTCCAGGGACCTGAAGCGCGCCGCCAAGGCCCGGGCCGCGGTCGGCCCGACATGGCGCACTGACAGGGCCACCAGGATGCGCCAGAGCGGGCGGGTACGGGCGTCCCTGAGCTGGGAGAGCATGGCGATGGCGTTCTTACCGGGTACTGTCGCCTTCTTGACCCGGCCGTCTGCATCGTAGGTCTGTTTGGTCCAGAAGAAGCGGCTCAGGCGCCAGTCACCGGTGGGGACCCCCCGGCGGGAGACGGGGCGCCACACGAACACCTCACGTAGGTCCTCCTCAGTGAGGTCGAACAGAGTGGCCTCACCGGTGAGCACCGGTGTCTGCTCGGTAACCCCCGCCTGCCTCAAGAGCTCCTCGACGGCCTCCACCCGCTGGGAGGCGTGCAGGGCGTCGAGCTCGCCGGCCGGAAGGGCAAGTCGTCCACGTTCCGTGTCCAGGCTCTTGCCCGCCGCGAGCGCGGTCAGAGCCTCTCGCCGTCCGGCGTCGGGCCGTGTCAGGGCACCGGCGGCCTCGTCTCCCAGCCCCTCGACATCCAGTGCACCCCGAGAGCCGATATGAGCGATCCGCTCAGTCAGCTGGGCGGGGCAGGAACGGGTGTTGGGGCAGCGCAGATCGACGTCGCCGTCCTTGGCCGGTGCCAGCTCAGTACCGCAGGAGGGGCAGTGCGTCGGCATAGCGAAGTCCCGCTCAGTGCCATCGCGCAGGTCGGCGACCGGTCCCAGGATCTCGGGGATGACGTCACCGGCCTTGCGCACGATGACCATGTCCCCGATGCGCACGCCCTTGCGTGCCACCTCGGTGGCGTTGTGGAGGGTGGCTCGGGCCACCGTCGAACCGGCGACCAGGACCGGCTCCATCATGCCGAAGGGCGTGACACGTCCGGTGCGTCCCACCTGGACTGCGATGTCCAGCAGCCTTGTGCGAACCTCTTCAGGCGGGTACTTGTAGGCCGTGGCCCAGCGGGGCACCCGGGAGGTGTGGCCGAGGCGGCGCTGAAGGGAATGGTCATCAAGCTTGAAGACGATGCCGTCGATCTCGTGAATGAGGTCGTGACGGTGAGTGGCGTAGCGCTCGATGTAGGCCTCACGCTCGGCCCGTCCCCGAACCACGGTGTTGTAGGGGGACACCGGTAGCCCCCAGCCGGCTAACAGCTCATACCACTCGTGCTGTCGGGCGGGGAGTCTCTCCCCCGGTGCGGGAGTGATCGCACCGACCCCGTGGGCGATCATCGCCAGGGGCCGCGAGGCGGTGATGGCAGGGTTCTTCTGGCGCAGGGAACCTGCGGCCGCGTTGCGGGGGTTGGCGAAGACCTGAAGGAGCGGGGCGCCATCGGCCTGTCGCTGCACGTTGCGAGTACGGCGATCCTCGTTGAAGGCCTCGAACTCCTGGGTGGGGAAATAGACCTCGCCGCGGACCTCGAGCAGGGAGGGATGGGCGTCGCCGGACAGGACCAGGGGGACCGAGGCGATGGTGCGCACGTTGCCGGTGACGTCCTCACCAGTGGTGCCGTCGCCGCGGGTCGCGGCCCGGGTGAGGATCCCGTTCTCGTAGGTCAGGGCCACGGCCAGGCCGTCGATCTTGACCTCGGCGGTCATGGCGAGATCGTCGTCGGCGACCCCGGTCTCGGCCATCATGCGCTCCGCCCACTCCTGGACCTCGTCGAGGGAGAAGACGTCCTGGAGAGAGTACATGCGCTCGTGGTGAGGGGCCGGGGTGAAGTCGGTGATGGCGCGGCCGCCCACGGAGCGGGTCGGTGATCCGGCTCTGGCCAGAAGAGGGTGCGCGGCCTCCAGGTCCTCGAGCTCGCGGTAGAGGACGTCATAGTCGGCATCCGACAGAGAGCTCTCGGCGTCGACGGCGTTGTAGTAGGCGTCTCGGGCGGCCTCGATGTCACGTACCAGCTCGCCCCAGCGTTCCCGGGCGCCAGCGGGCACGGTGCTCAGGTCCGCCGAGCCGATCGACGTAGGAGCGGAGCCGCGGGAAGCGTCGGTGTCAGTCATGGGCCTATCTTTCCTCAACTGGGCTGAAAACGGTTTCAGGCGTCCCAGAGCCCCCGGCGACCGGGGTGCGTGACGTGTTCCGGCCTCCCGGTATCCCGGCGTCGCTCTGCCATCACGGTTCTTCGGGGAACCACAGCGCTCGTGATTGGCAGAGAGCAACGAGGTTGTCCACACCCGGATTCGTCTGCCGGCGACATCGGCGCCTCAACCGGTGATTCTGAAGCAGTGAGTACCGCCGCTGACGTCCTGGACCTTCATCCGCTCCGCTCGGACCCCGGCTCCTCCTTGCTGCACCTGCACTCGTCGGGGCAAGCGGCCGCGGAGTCGGCGGTCAATGCCCTGGCAGGTCCATGGCACCTCGCGGTTCTGGACGGGCCCGACCTCGGTCTGGTGATGGCGGTGCGGGCCTGCGAGATCCTCGGACGGGGCGAGGTGCTGAGCGATCCGCTGGTCTCACGCCGTCATCTGCGTCTGCGGCCGCACGGTCGCAGGGTCCTGGCCCAGGACTGCGGATCGGTCAATGGCACCTACCGCTACTGGCACCTGGGCCTGTGGTTGCGTGTACGCGGGGAGGTCGGGCTGAGGGAGGGGGCTCTGGTGCGCCTGGGAGACAGTGTGCTCGAGCTGCGCAAACGCCCCTCCGACCTGGTGGTTCCGGCTCCGCCGTCGGCGTCCTCGATAGCATGGTCGATAGTGGTCTCGCTGGTCTGCGTCCTGGTTATGGGCGGTTCGGCGGCGACAGCGATCATGACCGGAAGCCGTGGTGCCATGGGGATGGTCATGGTGGCGCCGATGCTCGCCATGACGATCATGCGCCTGGTGCCCTTCCTGCAAGGACGTCGAGAAGGCCGAACCAGGCGCGTAGACCGGCCTCGGTGGTGCGATCGCCGTCGTCGTCGGGGTTGTCTGCCGGGTTGGAGGCACGGCCGGCCTGACCCCGCCACGATGCTGCTGGCCCTCGCCGCACGCTCCAGCGTGCTCCAGTCCTCTCAGTGCGCCGGTGCCGAGGGCCAGCAGGCGGCGTCGGCCTCCCGAGAGGCTGTGACCGCCTGGACCGCTGAGCGGCGACGACGGCGCATTCTCTCGCTCACCGACGGGGAGAGCCTGGCCCTGGTGGGTGAGGACGCTGTGAACACTGTGAGATGGTGGTGCGCCCAGCTCCTGGCCCGTGATGAGGTCCGGTTGACCGAGCTGGGGAGTCCACCAGGCGGTCTGCGGCAAGAACGAGCCGGAAACCGGAACCAGGTGCCCGACAGGGGGTTGGGAGTCCGTCTCACCTGGGGGCCGCAGGTCCACCCCCACACCGCTCAGGTGCTGACCTGCCTAGGCGATCAGGTTCCGCCACAGGCGCTGAGCACGCGTCCGATCCCGGGCGGGGCGCCGTCATGCTCACCAGTCTGGTGGGACGCGGTTCGTCACCTGTGCCGTTCCAGGATCACGTCGCAGAACGTGTCAGCGTCGCAGGACGCTGACGTTCCGGACATGGTTCCCCTCAGCGAGGTCATCGGAGACCTCGACGCCCACCAGCTGCGGACACGGTGGGAGGAGCGGGTGCACTCACCGGGCTGTGGGGCGTCGTCGCTGTCCGCGGTGTTGGGTGTGGGGTCGCAAGGGTGGGTGAGTGCCGATCTGGTGGCAGACGGCCCGCACGCCCTGCTGGCCGGGACCACAGGATCAGGAAAGTCGGAGCTGCTCATCTCCTGGCTGGTACAGCTGGCGCTGAGTCACCCGCCGGACCACCTGACGATGGTCCTCGTCGACTACAAGGGAGGGGCCGCGTTCGGTCCTCTTGCCGGTCTACCGCACACGGCCGGGGTCCTCACCGATCTGGACCCGTTCGGCACCCGCAGGGCGCTGTCCTCCTTGGAGACCGAGGTGCACCGGCGGGAGCGGATCCTGGCAGCGCACGGCGCCAAGGACGTCTCCTGCCTGCCACCGCAGGTCTCCCTGCCCCACCTGGTAGTGGCTGTCGACGAGTTCGCCACCTTGGTCGGTGAGCACGCCGAGGTCCTGGAGGCGCTGGTGCGCATCGCCGCGCAGGGGCGCAGCCTGGGGATCCACCTCATTCTGGCCACTCAGCGCCCTCAGGGCGCCGTCTCCCCCGCGATTCGAGCCAACACCTCCTTGCGAGTGTGTCTACGGGTGCTCGACGCCGCCGACTCCAGAGACGTTCTGGGACACGACGGCGCCGCCCGGCTCGGCCGCCATCCTGGACGGGTCCTGGTCAGCGGGGCCGGCAGTGTCGACGGAATCGGTTCCGGCCCGCAGGAGCGCGGCGAGGCACACGGTGACCAGGTACTCCAGGCTCCCTGGTGCGGCTCGACTCTCGACGTCCAGGAGATCGTCGATCTCGTCTCGCACGCCTCCAGGGGGCGGGCCGTTCCATGGCGCCCCTGGGCACCCGCCCTGCCCGACGTCGTCGATGAGTCCGGGGCGCGCGAGCTGGGGCGGCATCGGGACCCGGAGGAGGTGCTCGGGGAAGACGAAGGGAATAGACAGCGACAAGGGCACGGAGGCGACAGCCGCAGTGGCCAGACTCGGTCCGCCCAGCAGGAAACGGCGGGTGATCAGGTCCTTCTCGCCCTGACGGATCTGCCGCACCGACAGAGGCTGGGGCTGTGGCACTGGCAGGTCACACGTCCGCTCCTGGCACTCGGGGCACCGGGCTCGGGGCGCTCCACGCTCGTGGTCTCAGCCGCGACGGCGGCGCTGCGGTCAGGGCGAGGAGTGCACCTGTGCGGGCTCACGCCCCCGACCACTGGTGGTTCCAGCGAGGCCGTGGGCGCTGTCGCGAGTGTGCGCAGGCTCCTCACGCATCCCGCAGTGGGTACTGTCGTCGGGGCTGAGGATCCACGACGTCTGGCCCGATTGTGGGGGCTTGCAGCCGCCGGGCGCCTGGGTGGGGACCTGCTGTGTCTCGATGACGTCGACGCGCTCATCCCAACCATCGACGAGGTGCTGGGCCCCGGCCAGGGCAACGCGATGCTCGAGGCCGTCATCCGTACCGCAACGGCCACCGGCATGCCCCTGCTGCTGACCGCTCCGCTGGCTGCGTCCACCTCCCGCTGGGCCGGCTCCGTGGGGCTGAGGCTGATCCTGGGCGCAGCCACCAGCACGCAGGCCGCACTCGCCGGGCTTCCGCGCGGAGTGGTCACCGGTGGCCTGCCGGGGCGAGGCGTCATCCTTGACGGGACGGCCACGACCGCTTGCCAGATCGTGCTCCGTGAGGGACCTCCGAGCACCGCCCCCGAGTGCGGCAGCGGATCGGTGCTCCGGCTCGAACCGCTGCCGACGCGGATCACCTGGTCCGATGCTCCGGCAGGCACCTGGGCGGTGGGAGGGGATGCGGCCACCCCCGTCGAGCTGCCGACACGCACCAGTGTCCTGGTTGTGGGGCCTCCCGGTTCAGGGCGCTCCACGGCTCTGCGAGCCTTGGCTCAGACCCTTGGTTCGGACGGCCTCGTCGTCGACGACCTGGACCTCGCCGACGCAGCCACCGTCAGTCGGGTGGAGGCTGCACTGGCACGTTCCGAGCGGGTCCTGGCCTCGGCCTCGACCGAGAAGGTCGCCGCCACCTTCCGCGGCGCGATCTCGACGTTGCGTGAGCGCGAGGCACTCGTCATGCTGTGGCCCGGTCTGCGGCACTCCGATCAGGCCGCGGGAATGTCCCTGAGGGCGGTGACCGATCCGAGGGCGCTAACGCTTCCTGGACGCGGAGCGCTGGTCTACCGCGGAACCTGTCTGCCGATTCAGATCGTGCTGCCGCAGCCCATGGCTGACGATGGCGAAAACCCTATTGAACACCCTATTTAACAGGTATTCTCAATAATGGAAGTAGCGTTATCTCAACACTCCCACATCCTGTGAGGATCACGACAGGGTATCGGCGCAGGTCTCACGATCGAGGTCTTGCCCACCGCCCCCCGCCATGTGAAAGTTGTTCTCAGACGTGGCCGCCGAGCCCTGACAAGCCGGACCGGCGATAGCCGCATGACCGATGACCTTGAAGGGGGCCCTTATGGACTGGCGCAGCCAAGCCGCATGTCTCACCGTCGACCCGGAGCTCTTCTTCCCTGTGGGAAACACCGGTCCCGCCATTGCCCAGATCGCCAAGGCGAAAGAGGTGTGCGGCCGTTGCGAGGTGGTGGACACCTGCCTGAAGTGGGCGCTGGAGAACGGCCAGGACGCCGGTGTCTGGGGAGGCATGAGTGAGGACGAGCGTCGTTCCCTCAAGCGTCGCGCAGCTCGCGCCCGCAGGTCGTCCTGAAAACCGATTGAGTTCTTCACGCCACGGCGTTCGCACGAATAATCGTGCGAACGCCGTTTTGTCAGTCCCAATGTTTTCGATAGCCGGGAATCGAACGTCAGGTTTCACTCCTGGAGGCTCTCTGGTTAAGGCGAGCGTGAATGACGACGTCGGTGCCTCCCCCGCTCAGAGGTTCCCAGTCGATGCTTCCGCGCAGCTCCCCGCGCACGAGTGTGGTGACGATCCGCGTTCCCAGACCGGTCATGAGAGTATCCGGTGCAAGGCCTGCGCCGTTATCTATGACGTGAACCTCGAGCTGGCCCTCATCCCGGCAGGCCTTCACCGTTACTCGACCGTCTCGTCCGTCGAGGCCGTGCTCGACGGCGTTGGTGACCAGCTCGGCCAGCACGGTGGCCAGCGCCTGGGCGGTATCGGCGTCGACGATGCCGAAGGAGCCTTCCAGCCTGGTGCTGACCTGACCTGTTGGTGAGGCCACGACCGCCGCCATGCGCAGGATGGACGAGAACACGTCATCGAAGTCAACCCGCTCGTCCACGTTGTGACTCAGGGCGTCATGGACGGTGGCGATCGTGGTCACGCGTCGTTCGGCCTCCGACAGCGCCTGACGGGTCTCCTCGTTCGTGGCACGACGCGCCTGCATGCGCAGCAGCGCGGAGACCGTCTGCAGGTTGTTCTTGACCCGGTGGTGGACCTCGCGAATGGTGGCGTCCTTGTTGAGCAGGACCTGCTCACGCCGACGCACCTCGGTGACATCGCGAACCAGGAGCGCCGCCCCGGAGCGGCGCCCGGCCCGAGTCAGAGGTATGGAACGCAGCGACAGGAAGACCCCTTCGACCTCGACCTCGGTGAGCCAGGCCTGCCGTCCCATGAGGACCACGGCCAGGGTCTCGTCCACGGGGGTACGGGCGGGAATGATCGAGGTGACGGCTTCTGCGAGTTGAATACCCTTCAGCTCGCCCTCGATGCCCAGGCGGTGGAAACAGGAGCGCCCGTTGGGGCTGACGTAGATGATGCGGCCTTCCTCGTCCAGGCGCAGGACACCGTCGGCCACGCGCGGGGTGCCGTGACGGATCGTGGTACCGGCGCCTTGAATGGGGAAATCTCCCGCTGCGGTCATATGGCAGAGGACCTCGGCGATCTCCTCCATCTCCCGCTCGACAATGCGCCCGCCCCGGATGACGCCCACGGAGGTCTCCCGGGTGACGACAGCGATCGGCGTACCGGCGTGGACGACCGGGATGTACTCCTCCTGGACCGCAGCTGTTCCGGTCCAGTAGGGCTCGGCGGCGTCCTGGATCTGAGCGGTGGACAGCGACTCCATGGCCATGGCCTCGCGCGAGGCCGGCATCCGCCGCCCGATGACGTCCTCGAGGTGGACGGTGGTTCCGCCCGAGGGGCGAGTGTGTCCGGCGGCAATGAAACGCCCCGCACGGGTACGCACCCACAGGACCAGGTCGGAGGTGGATAGGTCCGCAATCAGCTGCCAGTCGGCCACCAGCTGGTGGATCCAGTCGAGGTCGGCCTCAGCAAGGTCGACTGCGTCTCTGAGGGCGCTAGGCAGAAGATTAGGCACCTCTCAAGGTTATCGGCAGTGAGCGAGCCCGGCTCGTTGAGCCGGCTAATTGCTAAGCAGGACACATGTTCAGGCCTCGATCGCAGACACGGTCAACCTTGCGAAGGTCTGCCGCAGCGACCGTCACGCCGCGCCCAGAACGTGCTTCGAACCACCAGAACATGACAGGATCACGGCATGAGGAAGACCATCGCCATCACCTATCCCGCAGACCCGGCGCGCACCGCCCAGATGCTCGCCGACCCCGCCTACCAGGAGGAACGGGTCACACGAGCCGGGCTCGAGGACGCCTCGATCGACGTCGCCCAGCGAGGACAGGGATTCGTCGCCACCATCGCCGGGAGCATCCAGCCCTCTCAGCTGCCCTCGGTCGCCTCGCGATTCGTGCGCTCCGCGGTGTCCTTCACCGTGGCCGAGTCCTGGGGCGAGCCGAAGGATGACGGTTCACGCTCGGGCGGATACGACGTGACCGTCAAGGGCGCCCCGGTCAAGGTCACCGCCATCTCAACCATGGCTGCAGCCGCTGAGAGCACTGAGGCCTCCGCCTCAACTCAGGGCACCACGGTCACCGTCGACGTCGATCTCAATGTCACCGTGCCTCTGTTGGGCAAGACCATCGAGGAGAAGGCCATGGGCATGGTGGACAGGGTCGTGGCCGATGAGGAGCGCCGCGCCGTCGCCTGGCTCGCCGAGCACTGAGGCGGTTTCAACGAGTCGCTTCCGGCGTCTATTCCCGTGCTGCGCTCCTGTCCGCCAACCGCGCAGCACGGGCGCGTACATGGGTTCAGAGCCTGGCTTACTGGGCGTTTCATGGCACGATCTCGCCATGAGCACATCAAGCACCCCTGCCTCCCCCAGCCCCGCCGGCGCCGTGTGGGCTGAGCGCACGGGCACCCGTCAGTACATCGGCCGTAACTCCGCCGGCGCCGAGGTGCGCGTCGGCATGGGCCCAGGCGAGTTCTCCCCCGGTGAGCTGATGAAAATCGCGCTGGCCACCTGCAACACCCTCTCGGCAGACCACCGCCTGGCCAAGGCCCTGGGCGAAGACTTCGAGGCCACAGTGGGCTGCTCCTCGGTCAAGAACGACGCCGAGGAGCGTTATGAGTCCTTCCAAGTCGAGATCGTCGCCGATCTGTCCTCGCTCGACGCCGACCAGAGAAAGCTGCTCGACCAGAGGGTGGCGAGCGCGGTCGACCGCCACTGCACTGTGGGGCACACCGTCGAGCACGGCGCCACCTACACGACGACGATCGTCGACCCCGACGAGGACTGAGCGCTCGGCGCCCCCCACTGCCCCGCCCGCCATCGTCGCCGTCTGACACGCACATGAGGAGACAACCGTGAACGCCTCCGGCTCTGGGCGCTCCACCGCGCTGGAACGAGCCCTGGACAAGGCCATCGCCATCCCGGCGGCCCGCATCGAGGAACGCGCGGCGCGGATGCGCCGGGACCGTCCCGGAGCGGACGCAGCCGAGCTCGTCGAGATGGCCGCCTCCCGCTTCCGGCGGGATGCGGGACTGTCATCGGGCGCCGTCGGGGCCTCCGCAGCCCTGCCGGCGATCAGCACAGGCGCGGCGGCCGCTCTGACAGTGGGGCAGAGTGCCGCCTTCATCGCCTCGGCCGTCACCTACGTGCTGACGGTGGCGGAGATCCAGGGGATCCATGTGGTCGACGCCGAGCGCCGTCGGGCGCTGGTCCTGTCCGCGCTCTTGGGCAAGGAGGGCTCCGAGGCGGTCCAGGGCCAGCTGGGGCTGTCCACGATGTTCTGGGCGGCGCAGGTACTCATGCAGATGCCGCTGCCAACGGTGAAGTCGATCAACGCCCGCCTCATCAAGCGGGTGGCCAAGCGGTCGGCCGCCAAGGGCGGGGCGCTGGCACTGGGGCGTCTCATCCCCTTCGGGATCGGAGCCGCCATCGGCTGGTCCGGCGGGCGGGCACTGGCCAATCAGGTCATTGAAGGCGCGCAGGCCGCGCTCGGGCCGCAGCTCGTCCTGGGCGGCCCCAGCACCTACATCAGTGATATGAACGACCCCAGCGTCGAGGTGATCGACGTATGAGCGACACCGGCGCACCCGGGCCGACGTCGGCGGCCGCCCGGTACCCGGCCCTGGAGCAGATGGGGCTCGTCCCCCCGCCAGGTGTCGACGTCGCCTACGAGAACCTGCTGGCCGACGTCCTGACCAACGGTGCCCTGAAATCGGACCGCACCGGCACCGGGACCCACTCGCTCTTCGCCCGTCAACTGCGCTACGACCTGGCACGGGGATTCCCCCGTATCACCACGAAGTTCGTGGCCATGAAGGCCGTCAAGGGCGAGCTGCTGTGGTTCCTGCGCGGAGACACGAACGTGCGCTGGCTCCAGGAACGGGGCATCACGATCTGGGACGAGTGGGCTGACAATGCCGGTGAGCTGGGGCCGGTCTACGGTTCGCAGTGGCGCTCCTGGCCCACATGTGACGGGGGCGCCATCGACCAGATCGCCGGGCTCATCAACACGCTGCGCACCGACCCGGACTCGCGGCGCATGCTGGTGTCGGCCTGGAACGTCTCCGATCTGAGCTCTATGGCACTGGCCCCCTGCCACGCCTTCTTCCAGTGCTATGCGGCCGATGGCCGCTTGAGCCTGCAGATCTATCAGCGCAGTGCCGACCTGTTCCTGGGGGTGCCCTTCAACATCGCCTCCTACGCGTTGCTCACCCACATGCTCGCCCAGCAGGCGGGCCTGGATCCCGGTGAGCTGGTGTGGACCGGCGGGGACTGCCATATCTACAACAACCACGTCGAGCAGGTCCGCACCCAGCTCTCCCGGGTGCCGAGCGCATACCCCTTCCCGACGCTGCGCCTGGAGCGTGCCGCGTCCATCGACGCCTACGACATGGATGACATCGATGCTTCCCAGGGCTATGAGCATCATCCCGCGATCAAGGCCCCGGTCGCGGTATGAGCGGCCTGGGAATGATCTGGGCCCAGGACGTGACTGGCCTCCTGGGGGCCGACGGCGACATGCTGTGGCGCGTGCCCGCCGACTTCGCCCACTTCAAGGCCACGACCATGGGCTCCGGGCTGGTCATGGGTCGTACCACCTGGGAGTCGCTCGGGGGCGCCCTGCCCGGTCGGCGCAACGTGGTCCTCACCCGCGACCGGTTCTGGCAGGCCGAGGGCGCGATCCGTGCCGGTTCGCTGCGCGAGGGGCTCTCGGTCGCGGCGCGGGACCTGGCCGCGGAACTGGGTCACGACCCCCGTGAAGGGGCGGCCGTAGGGCTACCGCGCCTGTGGGTGATCGGCGGCGGCAGCGTCTACGGGCAGGCCCTGGCCGAAGGTCTGCCCGATGTGCTCGTTGTCAGCGTCTTGGATCTGGATGCCACCGAGCGGGCCCGCGAGCGCGGTCTGCCCGCCTCGGCGCTGGTGCGCGCACCGGGGATCAGCACACAGGAGTGGGCCATCGATCCGGCACTGTCCGACCCGGAGGGTCAGTGGCGCCCCGTGTCCGGGGACGCGCGCTGGCGAGTGGAGATCTGGCGGCACCTCTAGACGCGCTCAGTGGGCACAATGGGTACTCAGTGGGCGGCGTCATAGCGCGCCCGGGCCTCACTGACAGTGCCGAGGTGATCGGTGGCCCAGGTCTCGACCTGAGCGAGTGCCTCCGCCAACCCCCGCCCCGAGTCGGTGAGCTCGTAGGTCACTCGCGGCGGGATCTCAGGGTACTGATGGCGCTTGAGAAGGCCATCGCGTTCAAGCCCCCGTAGGGTCTGGGTGAGCATTTTGGTGGAGATGCCGTCGACTCGGGCCGATATCTCCTTGAAGCGTTGCGGCTGGTCCGCATGATGGAGCGCCCCGACGACGAGCACGGTCCACAGGTCCCCGAGTGACTTGAGTAGGCGGCGTGAGGGGCAGCTGCGGCTATAAGGGTCGGGGGCCATCTCCATGCCGGTCGGCTTCTCAGTATCGGCCACGTTGTCTCCTCGTGCGCTTGGTCACCGATCCGTCGTCGGGCGCCCATGAGTGTGAGCGCCCGACGACGGACATGGGTGACAGGCTACCTGCGAACCGGGCGCCTCACTCGGACACGACGGCAAGGCCTCCGGTCCAACCGATCTGCTCAGTGACGGCCAGGGCGATGTTCAGCGCGCCGAGCGCCTCCAGACGCTCCGCCCGCTTGAGCTCGCCAGCGTCTGCCCACGTCAGTCCAGCGGCCTCGATGAGCGCACGCAGGCTCGTCTTGGCCTCCGCGGAGTCGGAGGCGGCCAAGACGGTGGCCGGGCGAGCGCCGACGGTGCCGGTCGCCAGGACGGCGGCGAAGACGGTGTTGAAAGCCTTGACCACCTGGGCATCCGGGAGTCTCACGGCGAGCTCGGCGGCCGCAGAGCTACCGGCCGGAACGAGAGAGTCGAGGGTGGTGAAGTCCAGGGGGTTGGTCGGGTCGACGACAACCTTGCCGGCGAAGGCCCTGGCGCCATAGGTAGCGATGACGTCGTCGATGGCGGCGTAGGGCAGGGCGAGGACGACGATGTCGCCGCTCAGGGGCGAGCCGATCTCAGCGACTTCGACGCCCGACAGGCCGGTGACCTTGGAGGTGTCGCGTACCAGGACCTGAGTGCTGGCGCCGGCCTTGACCGCCAGACCTGCGACAGCTGATCCGATGTTGCCGGCGCCGATGATGGAGATGGAGGGGACTGACATGAGAGCTCCTTAGTGTTGTTGGTGGACGAACACCCATACTCTCCCACACATAGTCACTTCCCGAAAGAGAGTGAGTGCGTAAAAGAGAGCATGCTGGTGGCGGAGCAGGCCGTTCAGAGGAGCTTCTTGGATGTGAGCCAGTCGGTGGCGATGACCTTGGAGCGCAGTCCCTCACCGGTGGAGCGCTGGTTGAGGGCGCGCAGCTCGTCGGGGGTCAGCAGAGCCGAGACCCGGTTGATGGCGGTCACCGCGATGGCGGGCAGTGAGGCGGACACCAGTGGGGTGACGTTCTGCGGAAGGATGAGCATCTGGGGATCGGACAGGACGACGAGGTCCTGCGTCTGGATGACGGGGTCCGAGGAGTAGATGTCGGCGACGTCGACGGTGCCGTCAGTGAGCGCCTTGACGGTCAGCGGCCCGCCGGAGTCCTCTACTGGCGTGACAGAGGCCTCGACGCCGTAGACGGCCTTGAGCCCCTCGGGCCCATAGGGCCGGGTGGTGAACTCGGAGTTCGCGGCGATCGTAATGGGCCGCCCCAGGGAGGCCAGGTCTGCGATCGAGGTCAGGGAGTGGGCCTGGGCGGTGGCCCGGGTGACGGTCAGTGAGTCCTGATCCGTGGCCTCGGCCGGGGTCAGGACGGTCAGGGAGCGCGGCAGAGTCGTCAGCAGGGTGTCCTGAATGGAAGTGGTGTCGCTTGCGGCGCGGGAAGGGGCGGCGGTGCCGGTAGCGGTGGAGGGGCTGCCTGAGCCGGCGGTCTTGCTGTAGTACTCCAGCAGATTGCCGCCGTACTCGGGGATGACGTGGATCTTGCCGGCCTCGAGCTCGGGCAGGTAGACCTCGCGCTGGCCGATCTGGTACTGCCGGGTGACGGTCAGGCCCGCTTTCTCCAGCATCTGGGCGTAGAGCTCGGCGATGATCTCGTTGGAGTAGTACTGCTGGCTGCCGATGATGATGGGGCCGCCGGAATAGCCTCCCGAGGCTCGGTCGATGGCGAAGGGATCGGTGTTGGAGCAGGCACTGAGCGCGACCAGGCCGCCCAGTGCGCCGACGCCGGTCAGCAGGCCGCGTCGCGTCAGTGGTTCTCCGGAGCGCGTGCTGGGGTGTGCGGTCATGCGGTTTCCTTCCGGTGCTGCCGGGCGCCCGGGGGCGTGACGGCCCACTGAGCGAGGGCGAAGAGGGCCTCGGAGGCCAGGGCGAGGGCGATGACCAGCATTGCCGAGGCGAGCATCATGACGTAGTCCTGAGTCTTGAGCCCCAGGAACATGAGCCGGCCCAGCCCACCGGCGCCGGTGTAGGCGGCCAGCGTGGCGGTGGAGATGACCTGGAGGCTGGCCGAGCGCAGCCCACCAATGAGCAGCGGCGCACCCAGAGGGATCTCAACGCACCCCAGAATCTGGAGCTCGCTCATGCCGCTGGCCCGGGCCCCGTCGACAGCCATGACGGAGGCCGCACGCACGCCGCTCATAGCTCCGGCCAGAACGCTGGGCAGGGCCAGGACGACGAAGGCGATCATGGGAGCGGTCAAACCGACGCCGAGCGCGAGACCGAACAGGGTGATGAGGCCCAGGGTGGGCAGGGAGCGAGCGGCACCGCTGAGCGGCTGCACCCAGCTGCGTCCGCGACCGGTATGGCCCACCCACCAGCCGGCGGGAACCCCGATGAGGGCGGCGATGAGGACGCCAGCCAGCGAGTACACGGCGTGCTGGATCATCAGCGACCCGATCCCCATGGCCCCACTCCAGTGAGCGGGGTCGGTGATGTAGGCCAGGGCGGCCAGGACGAACCTCATGCCTCATCCTCCTGGTTCTCCCGGCCGTCATCCTCGCGGCCGCCGGCTGCAGGCACCTGTGCGGGCCACCCGGCCGTCTGAAGCACCTGTCCGGCACCGGCGCGTTTCCACGTCCATGGCAGGCACAGGCGCCCTAGGGCGAGAATGATCCCGTCCAGGACGAGGGCCAGGACCGCGGTGGCCACCAACCCGGTGACGATCTCCGCGGTGATGCCGCGCTGGAACCCGTCGGTGAACAGCCAGCCCAGGCTGCGCACGCCGAGTACCGCTCCGACGGTGGTCAGCGAGATCGTCGAGACGGTCACCACCCGCAGGCCCGTGAGGATCGCGGGTCCTGCCAGCGGCAGCTCGACGGTGAGGAAGCAGCGGAAGCGTCCCATGCCCATGGCGGTCGCGGCGTCCAGGACTCGCCCGTCGACGGCGTCGAGCGCATCGGCGGTGGCCGGAACCAGCAGCGCCAATCCGTAGAGGGTCAGGGCGACGATGACGTTGAACGGGTCGCGGATCCCAGTGGCCAGGATGATGGGAAGGATGACGAACAGCGCCAGCGACGGGACGGCGTAGAGCAGGGAGGAGCCGGTCACTAGCACGGCGCGCAGAGGGCGGGCCGCGCGGGCCAGTCTGGCGATGGGGATCGCCAGGACGAAGGCGGCGAGAATCGCGGGAACCGCCTGGAGCAGGTGGGCCAGCAGGTGCCCGGCGATGACGGGCAGGTTGGCCAGGACCCAGCTCATGCCCGCTTCCCCGCAGGCTTCATAGCCTCCACGACCTCCGTAGCCTGCACAGTCTGCTCAGCTCCTGTCGACGTCACCAGATCGTCGGACAGGCGCCCGACGGCGCGGCCGGCGCGGTCGAGAACGATCCGGGTGTCGGCGACATCTTTGAGCCGTAGCTGGCGTGCGGCGTCGTCGAGCCCGAGGAAACGGGCCACGAAGTCGTCGGCAGGCTCGGCGAGCAGCTCTGCTCCACTGCCTCTCTGAGCGACCCGGGCGCCCTCGCGCAGGAGGATGATCTCGTCGCCTAGGGCCAGGGCCTCGTCGACGTCGTGGGTGACGAAGATGATCGTCTTGCCCAGCTCGGCCTGAATCCGGACCATCTCGCGCTGGAGCTCGCGGCGCACGAGGGGATCGACGGCGCCGAAGGGCTCATCCATGAGGAGAACCTCGGGATCAGCGGCCAGAGCCCGGGCCACGCCGACCCGCTGGGCCTGCCCTCCGGAGAGCTGGTGGGGGTAGCGCCCCGCCAGGTCGCGATCGAGGTCGAGCATGTCCATGAGCTCGAGGGCCCGCTTCCGGCAGTCACGGCGGTCCGTGCCCTGGAGGCGGGGCACGAGAGTGATGTTGTCGATGACGCGTCGGTGCGGCAGCAGCCCCGCGTTCTGCATGACGTAGCCGATGGACCGACGCAGGGCAACGGCATCGCGGGCGGCGATGTCCTCATCATCGATGAGCACTGCACCGCTGGAGGGCTCCATCATGCGGTTGACCATGCGCAGCAGGGTGGTCTTGCCGCAGCCGGAGGATCCCAGCAGGACGGTGGTGGTGCCGGCCTCGATGCGGGCCGAGAAGGAGTCGACGGCGGGGGTACCGGATCCGGCGCCCCTCCCGGCCGGGTACAGCTTGGTGACGGCGTCGAAGATGATGGTGCTGCTCATAGAAGGTGCCGGATGTCCTCTCCTGGCCGCAGACAGCACGACCGTATAGCGTGCCGCAACCGTACCAGCCGTCACTTGCTGAACTGCCGGAAGGCAGGCTTTACCAAGGCGATTGGTGCAGGATTGAAAGCAAACACCCAGGTACCCGCGAACAACCTCGAAGGCGCACGCATGACGGACATTACCGACAGCGACGCTCCCGCCACGATGCTGGCGGCTCAGCTCAGTGAATCGGGCAGCATCGGCAACCTCCGCATCGTTGAGCTTCCGATGCCGGCGCCTCCGGATGGCTGGGTGCGTCTGAAGGTCATGGCCTTCGGCCTCAACCGCAGCGAGTACCATTCCGTTCACGGCCTGGCTGAGGGGATGACCTTCCCGCGCATCCTGGGGATCGAAGCCTCCGGGGTCATCGACCTGGACCCGGAGGGCATCCTGGAACCCGGCACCCAGGCTGTCACGATGATGGGTGGGATGGGACGGCTCTTCGACGGCGGCTACGCCCAGTACGTTGTCGTGCCGCGCACGCAGATCATCACCTTCCATTCCAGCCTGCCCTGGGAGGTCATCGGCTCGGTGCCTGAGACACTGCAGACGGCCTACGGAACCCTGACCACAGGCCTGGATCTCCAGCCGGGGCAGAGCCTGCTCGTACGCGGAGGCACCTCGGCGCTCGGACTGGCCACGGCCGCGCTCGCAGCCGACATGGGCTGCCGGGTCTATGCGACCTCTCGCCGCGAGGCCGGGCTGGAGCTGCTGCGCTCACGAGGCGCCACCCCGCTCCTGGACGACGGGAAGGTTGCTCCACGGCTGCGCGAGGCAGAGCCGAGTGGGGTTCACACCGTCCTTGAGCTGGTCGGCGTGCCGACGCTACGGGACTCGCTGGCAGCGACGGCGGTTCACGGAACGGTCTGTTTCTCCGGGATGCTGTCGGACTCATGGACGATTCCCAATTTCTACCCGATGGACTGGATCCCCAACGGGGTGCGTCTGACCACCTACTCCGGCCAGGCCCAGGACCTGCCGGCGGAGGTGCTTCAGCGGACCCTGGATCGGATCGAGTCGGGCGATCTCGATCTCCTGCCCATCCACTCCTACCCTCTGGCCGACATCGCCCAGGCGCACGAGGACATGGCCTCGGGACGCCACATGGGCAAGCTCGTCGGTCTGCCGTAGGACTAAGTCGGCGCGCTCAGGCTGCCAGTGACACGGCGTCATCGACTCGGAAGTCACCCTTGATCAGGGCCTGGATGCCTTGTGCGTAGGAGCTTGCCGTAGGTCCTGCAGTGCGTGCCAGCACATCCTCCAGCCAACGGGAGTAGGCGGTACCGGCGGCATTGGCAACACGGTTGAGAGCATTTTCGATCACGATAATCTCCTTGGTGAATCTCTGGTATTTCAACGAGTTCTGCGCCGATCTCTGTCGACACCCACTACTGTAGGAGACCATATGATCATCTGAAATCTTCATTTAGACGTAAAGTGATCATCCGTGAGTACCTTCTCCCCCACCAGCCGTCAGCGTCAGATCCTCAAGAGCCTGAGCACGACGACGGTCATGAGCGTGAACGCCCTGTCGCGACTCACCGACGTCTCCGGAGTGACGATTCGTCGCGACCTTGCGGAGCTCGCTCACAAGGGCCTCGTCACCCGCGTCCATGGAGGTGCGCTGCGCGCACCCCGGCGCGGGGCCAGCCAGCCAATCTCCTTGCGCCGCGGCGAGGACCTGGAGGCCAAGAGGGTGCTGGCCCGGGCCACGGCAGAACTCATCGATGACGGGGAGAGCGTCATCATCGACAACGGAACCACCTGTGAGATGGTGGCTGAGAAGCTCGTCGGGCGCGACATCCGGGTCCTGTGCCTGTCACTGTCGGCCGCAGCAGCACTGGCATCCACGCCCGGCCCGATCGTCACCGTTCCCGGAGGGATTGTCGAGACCGACACACTGGCGATGCTGACGACAACCGCGGTCGACGCCGTGCGCCGCTTCCGCGCTGACGTCGCCGTTCTGGGAGCCTGCGCCGTCTCCGCGCAGAGCGGCCTGACCTGCACCGAGGATCACGACGCCGTTCTCAAGGCAGCCATCATCGGTTCCTCGGCTCGATGCCTTATGCCCGCTCCACCGCGCAAGCTGACGCGGTCCTCCACCTACGGGTTCGGCGAGCTGAACGACCTGGACACCCTGCTGACGACGACCGGTATCGACCCGGAAACGCTGACAGGCCTGCAAGAGGCAGGCGTGTCCGTCGAGATGCACGACGTATAGAGACACAGCTGCTCGGCAACACGGTGGGGCCACGCCGTCAGGCACAGCCCCACCGGGGAGTACCAGGGGTTACTGAGTGCTTTCGTAGTCTCTTCCGGCTCAGAAGGCCGGGCGCAGGGCGACGTCGTCGGAGTAGTCGGAGGCGACGAGTTCGACGCGGTTGCCCTCGGGGTCGAGCACGGTGGCCTCGTAGTAGCCGTCTCCGGTCTCGCGGGGTCCGTCGATCACCGGTACACCGGCCTCGGACATGTTGGAGGCCAGGCGGTCGACGTCGTCACGCCCGGGCAGGCCGAAGGAGACGTGTGCCCAACCCAGCGCGTCGGTCTCTCGCCGCTCGGCGAGCTCCGGACGGGTCATGATCTCCAGGCGGGTTCCCCGCTCGTCCGCGGGGGTCTCGGCGAAATGGAGGATGTGGGTGCGCAACCCGGTCTTCGGGTTCTCGTAGAGGCCGTTGGCGTGCCCGTCGAACCAGTGGGAGTAGAAGTCGCGGGCGCTGTCGAGGTCGGCGATCCAGATGGCAACGTGGTCGAGGTGCGGCATGATCATTCCTTTCGTGACGGTGCAGAATCACTGTTAATGACCAGAGATGATCGCACGATCGTTCTTCTCAACAGCGATTTTCCGCAGTTAAATCAATGGATTGTCTAAGCCTCTCTCCGTTGACACCAACAGTAAAAGACCATACGATCATTGTCATTGCTCGTTTCCAGGCAAAACGATCACCTCATCGCTGTTGAAGCGGAGGAAGCATGCCCAACAGTCCCCACGAGAGGCGCCGCACCATCCTGCGAGCCCTCAGCCCCACCACGGTCCACAGCGTGCAGGCGCTGTCCCGATTGACCGGAGTCTCAGTCATCACCATCCGACGGGACCTGACCGAGTTGGCCCACGAGGGTCTGGTGACTCGGGTCCACGGCGGGGCCCTGCGCGCTCCGCGCCGTGGGGCCGCCCGACCAGCCGCCATGCGCCGCGGTCAGGACGTGGAGATCAAGCGCCGCCTGGCGCAGGCCACCGCCGATCTCATCGAGGACGGAGAGGCGGTCATCATCGACTCCGGGACCACCTGCGAGATGGTGGCCGAGCAGCTCGCCGGCCGCGATATCCGGGCCCTGTGCTTGTCGCTGGGTGCCGGTGCGGCACTGGCCTCCGTGCGCGGGGCCGCGGTAACCATCGCGGGTGGCCCGGTGGATCCGGAGTCCCTCTCCCTGTTCTCCGCCGAGGCGGTCGACTCTGTTCGCGCCTTCCGGGCCGACGTCGCGGTCCTATCCACCTGCGCCGTGTCCACCCGCGAGGGGCTGACCGTTATGGAGTCCGACGATGCTATGGTCAAGCGCGCCATCATGGCTTCCTCCACCCGACGCATCCTGCCGACCGCGCCGAGCAAGATCACCCAGACCAGCACCTACCGGTTCGGGCTCCTCGAGAACCTCGACGTGCTGCTGACGACAAGCCAGATCGATCCCGACGCCCTCGAGGAGCTACGGGGTGCCGGGGTCGATGTCGTGCTGTGCGACTGACCGCCGGCAGCTGAGCCGGGATCGAACCGGCTCAGCCAAGAAGCGCCGCAATGGTGCAGGAAGCGGCCAGCAGCGGGAAGGTCCCTTGCTTGGCTGCCGCGCTGCGGTGGGGCGCCAAGGCCAGGACCAGGACGACCGCAGCCACCAGCATCGCCCTGGTGCCGATGCTGTTCCCCAGGACGATGCTCAAAGCCTCCCGCACTCAGGAAGTCGCCTGCTGGGTCACCCAGGCGATGAAGTTCTTCTCGCCGGTGCCGGTCAGCTCGGCCATTGTGTGACCCTGGCCCCAGATGGTGGCGAAGTCGACGCTACCGGCCCCGGCCTGCTGGAGCGCCAGGGCGAGGTTGACCTCCACGGTGGAGGCGGTATCGCCCTGGGTGATGCCGGTGCGGATGCGCCAGGCCGGGGCGACGGTCGATGTACCGCGCCCCTTGGATCCCTGGGTGAGGTAGTAGAGGGGGTCGTACATCGACACGCGCGTGGCCATGTCGGTGCCGACCGAGTCCTTCGTAGCAAGGTCCTTCTCGTACGCGGCGACGCCGTAGTCGTCGCTCCAGCCGCTGAGGGCGGAGTACTTCGACTGCCCCTTGGAGATGACCTCGCGGCTCGAGGAGGAGAAGTGCAGCTTGCTCTCCCCCGTCCCCATGACGAGATTCTCCGTCTGGGCGCGGTCGACGCCGTCGAAGGCCCCCACGTCCTTGGAGGCGTTCTTCTGGGAGGTGACGAAGCCCTCGAGGCCGGTGATCGTCGCGGTATTGGTGGAGGCGTCGTAGGCGACCCACTGCGAGGAGGAGTTGAGAGAGGCGATGTACTCCTCCACCGTGTTGTAGGTGGTGGTCTCACTACTCGATTGACCGTCCGGACCACCGCCCGAGGGCGCCCCGCCGCCACTAGGCCCCATGCCGGCCATCTCGGTGGACGAGGGCGTGTAGGGGAAGGTGGTGGCCGCCAGGAAGTCGTTGAGGGACTTCTGGATGACTGCCACGAGGTGGTCGTAGTAGGAGCCGGCCAGGTAGGTGCCCTTCGAGGAGCTCTCCAGGCTCAGGGGCTTGCCGCTGGAGTCGGTCAGCTTCAGGTCGTTGAGGTAGGCGGGGAAGGCCGCCGCGAGGTCCTGGGAGTAGGCCCTCGTCCAAGTCCCCTCGGCCCGGGTGCCAGAGGAGGCGAACTGCCCCATGTTCCACTCGTAGGCGGCGTTGGCGCTGTCCAGGGTGGTGATGGGGCTCCAGCACATGGCTCCGGCGACGGCGTCGGACAGGGCCTTTCCGCTGGTGTCAGTGGCGGCGGCGCCCAGGGCGGCCAGGTAGGGGGCGAACAGCCCGCTGTCGCCCGAGGCACCAGCGACAGCGCTCTGGGCACCTCCGCCGCTGTGCCCGAAGACGTAGACCTTGGCGGCGTCGCCGGGGACGGATGCGGCGTTGTAGCGCCGGTAGCGCACGGCGGCCTTGAGGTCGGTGACGCCCCAGGGCGCGTTGCCGGAGTAGGTCTGGGAGTTGGAGTCCTTGCCGCGAAGGCCCGCATGGATGTAGATGAAGCCGGCCTCCATGTAGGCCTTGATGATGTCGTAGGAGTACTCGGTGGGCGGCTTCTGGGCGGAGTAGCCCGGGGTGTTGACCGGGAGGACGGTCGGCGCGGTGACGGCGGTGAAGCTGCCGACAGCGCCGGAGCCGTTGACGGTGGCCGTGTAGGTGCCGTTGCCGTTGTCGGTTCCGGTGAGGTAGGCGCCGGGCACGTAGATGCCCAGGGTCTCGTAGTCGGAGGCCTGGGGCGTGGCCGCGTAGCTCAGACCCAACTGGTAGTAGACATCACCAGTGGCGTCGTAGCGCCAGGCGGCGTTATCCAGGGCCAGCTTAGGGTCGGTGGGGGCCTGCGACGATGTCGTGGCGGAGGCCTGTGAGGCGGCTCCTCCGGCGGAGCAGGCTCCTAGGCCCAAGAGTCCCGCCGTAGCGGGCAGGGCGGTCAGAATGGTGCGTCGTGGCAGGTTCATAGCGGTTCCCTCCGGCACAGTCAGTCGCATGCCTCGTTCTTGGCTTGTCGTACGCGGCTAGCACATCACTGTAAGGCCAGGCAGGCCCCAAGGCGCACCTGTGGCATTCCTGCGAGTCGACACCTGGCTGATGATGAACGTGAGAAGGCACCGGTTTCACTCGTACGACGGACGGCGCTGTCGGCCTCTTACGGAAGCCGGCAGCGCCGTCGTCAGCGGGCGGACAGGACTGAGGCTCAGTCCTCAGCGGCGCTGGGATGGGTCATGTCCATGGGGACGACCCACTTGTCGAACTCCTCGCCGGTGACGAAGCCGAGCTCGAGGGCGGACTCGCGCAGGGACAGGCCCTTGTGGTGCGCGTTCTTGGCGATCTTGGAGGCCTTGTCGTAGCCGATGTGGCGGTTGAGGGCGGTGACCTGCATGAGGTTGGTCTCCAGGTTGGCCTCGATCCGCTCGGTGTTGGGCTCGATGCCGTAGGCGCAGTTGGTGTCGAAGGAGACGCAGGCATCACCCAGGAGCTGGATGGACTCCAGGACGCACCAGGCCATGACCGGCTTGAAGACGTTGAGCTGGAAGTTGCCCTGGGATCCGGCGAAGCCGACGGTGGCGTCGTTGCCGAAGACCTTCGTGGCCACCATGGTCATGGCCTCGCACTGGGTGGGGTTGACCTTGCCGGGCATGATCGAGCTGCCGGGCTCGTTCTCCGGGATGATGAGCTCGCCGATGCCGTTGCGGGGGCCGGAGGCGTACCAGCGCACGTCGTTGGCAATCTTCATGAGGGCGTCGGCCAGGACCCGCAGGGCGCCGGAGACCTGGACCAGGGCGTCGTGGGCGCCCAGGGCCGCGAAGAGGTTGTCCGCCTGGGTGAACTCGATGCCGGTCTCCTCGCTGATCTTGGCCGCGCACAGGGCCCCGAACCTCGGGTGGGCGTTGAGACCGGTGCCCACGGCGGTGCCGCCGATGGCGAGCTCTCGGGCGCGGGAGTCGGCATAGCGGATACCGTCGAGGGCGAAGTCGATCTGGGCGACCCAGCCGCTGATGACCTGTCCCAGGGTGATGGGAGTGGCGTCCTGCAGGTGGGTACGTCCCACCATGACGACGTCGGCGTAGGCCTTGGCCTTGCCGTCCAGGGTGTCACGCAGCTGCTGGACGCGTGGGTACATGGCGGCCAGCTCGTTGACGACGGCGATGTGCATGGCCGTGGGGAAGGTGTCATTGGAGGACTGGCCGCGGTTGACGTGGTCGTTGGGGTGGACCGGGGTCTTGGAACCGCGCTCGCCGCCGGCCAGCTCGATGGCGCGGTTGGAGATGACCTCGTTGGAGTTCATGTTTGACTGGGTGCCCGAGCCGGTCTGGAAGACCACGAGCGGGAACTCGGCGTCAAGGCCACCGGCGATGACCTCGTCGCCGGCCTTGGCGATGAGGTCGGCGATGTCGGTGGGCAGCTCGCCGAGCTCGGCGTTGGCCAGGGCTGCGGACTTCTTGAGGATTCCCAGGGCCTTGATCATGGGGCGGCCCCACACGAAGGTCTCGCGGCCGATGTCGAAGTTGTGCAGGCTCCGCTCGGTCTGGGCCCCCCAGTAGCGGTTGGCGTCCACCTCGATGGTGCCCATGGAGTCGGATTCGGTGCGGATTGTGACAGCCTGGTTGGGCGTCTTTGCATCAGTTGTCATAGGTGCAAGGTTAGGCGCTCATGGTCCCTGCCGTGCGAGGACGGGCGTCCCAGACGTGTCTCAGATCGCTACCGGCCGACGGCATCGTCGTCGTGGCTCATGACGGCCGGAACTGTTCCAGAGCCAGGTCGAGCAGGTCCGCAAGGTGCTCGTCTCCATCGATGGTCCTGGGCTCATGGAGATGACCCGTGATCTGCAGGGCAGAGAGTCCATGAAGCAGGACCCAGACGACGGTGGCGATCTCACGGGTGGGGCCGGGGCGCAGCAAACCAGCATCCTGAGCCTGAGCAACGAGCTCGCCGACGGCGGCCATGGCGTCGTCAGCAGCCTCCTCCAAACCGGGATCCGCCTCGGCAATCGGAGCGTCCCCGAAGACCAGCTGGTAGTGGTGGGGACACTCGACTGCGTAGTCGATATAGGCCCAGCAGCCGGCACGCAACCGCTGCCACGCATCCCGATGCCGCTCCGCACCGTGACGAATCCGCGCTGCGATCTGCCGCAGTGTCCGTCCCGCCAGGGCACGCATGAGCGCGGCCTTATCCGCGTAATGACGATAGGGCGCCGAGCGGGATACACCGGCAGCCTCTCCAACGGCACGCAGCGTCACCGACTCAGGCCCCCTGTCCTCGAGCAGCGTTGAAGCAGCGTCGAGGATGGCGGCACGCGTCGGACCTGGATCACGAGGGCTCACGATCCAAGCCTACCTACATGTTGACAAAGTCAACTTCCCAGTTATGCTGACATCGTCAACTTAACCTTACGAGAGGAACGACTCATGACCGACACCACCAGGACCGGCGCCGGCTTCGACGCGACCTACCTGAGCACCTGGACCGAGCCCGACGCCGGTAAGCGCCTTGCACTCATCGAGCAGATGTGGGCCCCGCACGGGTCGCTGCACATCTCCTCACCCGCCTTGACCCTCACAGGAACAGCCGATATCGCCGAGCACATCAACCGCGTCCACAACGACCGCATTGCAGGCAACGGCCTGACCTTCAGCTACGACCAGCGCATGGAGTCCGGTGACGCACTATTGCTGCGCTGGTCGATGACCGCCCCGAGCGGCGAGGTCGCCGGGCGCGGAATCGACACCGTCTTCCGCGACGTCGACGGCAAGGTGACACGCGCCTACATGTTCATGGGCGTGAACTGACCGGAACGGGACGCCGACACGACTCACGTCGAGCAGTCAGGACATCGCCGCCAGCACCGCCTCGATGCCGGCGGCGATCGTCGTGTGCGCGGCAGCCGCGAGGCGGACGACCTCGTCGGGGTCGGTGGGTGCCTGCGCGAAGGACAGGTCGGAGACGATGCTCATGCCAGCCACGCGCACACCGAGCTGGTGCAGGGCGACAGCCTCCAGGACGGTGGACATGCCCACACAGTCGGCACCGACGGACTCCAGCATCCGCGCCTCCGCCATGGTCTGGTACTCCGGGCCGCGCAGAGCGGCATAGACGCCTGACCTTTCTGTGACACCGCCCAGGATGTCGGCGAGCTCGTCATCCCACACGCTGCGAACGTCGGTGAAGACCGGACCGTCGAAGGGCGAGGAGCCGGTGAGGTTGAGATGGTCGGTGATCGTCATGACCTCGCCGACCCGCCAGCTGCGCAGGCAGCCGCCGGCGTTGACCAGGACGGCCCCGCGTACGCCGGCAGCGGCCGCGGTACGGGCCAGGGCGACCACCAACCCGGGGCCGCGCCCCTCGTAGAGGTGGGTCCGTCCGCGGGCCACAAGCACGCGCACTCCTCCCCCGCCCCGCGGGTCATACCCCCGGCCGCTTCGATCGAGAACATAGGAGTCGAGGCGGTCCTCATGTCCTGGCGCGACCGGGACCAGGACACCGGGCAGATCGGACAGGGGCAGGCTCGCGGCCGGCTCACCCCAAGCAGCCAAGGCATCAGCGGCGCCGGACCCCAGGACCACCAGGAGGTCATGGCAAGGCACGCCGGTGCGTCGGGCAATCTGATGGGCGCCTTCCATAGCCTGACCAAGACCTTCCGCTCCAGCGGACGCACTTAGAGCCTCCAGGCGCTCGGGCCCGAGGGCGAAACCGGCTGTATCGTCCTTCACGAGCGGGACTCCTGGCGGGCCACCCGGCCTCGACCAAGGGCGAGGTGCCCGATCAGGCCGACGAGCAGGGCGACCAGCACACCGAGGTTGGCTCCGGCCCAGGCCCCGCCGCGACCACCCAGGGGCCCGAGCAGGTAGCCCTGCCAGGACAACCAGGAGGCGGCCGAGTTGACCACCAGCCCCCAACCGATGGCGGAGCCGATGGTCACCAGCGCGATGGCCTCCCAGTTGACCGACCCATAGACGCCGTAGGACGTGAAGAGAGCCTCCTCGTCGTAGTCACGCGTGCGCAGGATGACCTCAGCGACCATGACGCCAGCCCAGGCGGCGACGACGACTCCCAGGGTGGTGAGGAACCCCTGGAAGGGGCCGAGGAAGTCATCGGCACCGAAGATGACGGCAATAGTGCCCACGGTCATGATGGTGGCGTCGATGGAGGTCGCCACATGCCGGCGCACAGGCAGCCCGGTGGCCAGGAGGGACAGGCCTGAGGAGTACAGGTCCATGATGATGCCGCCGGCCAACCCCAGGATGGCGACGATGGCGAAGGGGATGAGGAACCAGGTAGGCAGGATCGTGGTCAGGGCACCGATGGGGTCGGCGTTGATGGCCTGGCCGAGGTCGGCGTCAGATCCAACGAGGAGGATACCGAAGAAGACGAGCACCACGCAGGGTAGTGCCGAACCCAGCGTAGTCCAGCCGACGACCCCGACCGTCGAGGCCTTGCGGGGCAGGTAGCGGGAGTAGTCAGCAGCAGCGTTCACCCAGCCAAGGCCGAAGCCTGTGGCCACCATGACCAGGGCTCCGATGAAGGCCGCGGGGCCGCCTGATGGCAGGGCCAGGAGCCTGTCGATACTGATCTTGGGAGCGACGAGGACAAGGTAGACGATTGTGAGGATACCGGTAGCCCAGGTGATCCAGGTCTGAACCTTCATGATCGCCTCGAAGCCGAGGATGCCGGCGCTGGCAGCCAGGCCGACAGTGAGCAGGAAGCCGAGAATCTGAGCGCCGACCCGGTTGTGCCACCCCAGGGCCTGGAGCACTGTTGCCGAGGCCAGGGTGGCGGAGACACACAGGACGGTTTCCCAGCCGACCGTGAGGATCCAGGACAGGGCCGCGGACAGGCGATTGCCGTTGTAGCCGAAGGCGGCTCGGGACAGTGCCAGCGTGGGAGCGCTACCTCGCTTACCAAGGACGGCCACGACACCACACAGGAGGAAGGAGACGATGACACCGACGCTGCCCGCGACGACCGCCTGCCAGAAGGACAGTCCGAATCCGAGGACCCAGGCGCCCCAGGACAGCCCCAGGACGGAGATGTTGGCCGCGAACCAAGGCATGAAGAGATCGCTCGGCCGGCCTTTACGATCGGACTCGGCGATGACGTCAAGACCGGCATTCTCGACGCGGGTAGCGGAGGGCGCATCCGCAGCTGCACTGCTCATGGGCAATCGACCTCAGTGTCAGTATCGGGACACTCTCGAATGAGAGGTGCATGAAGTCTACGGGTCCTCAGGCGCGACGGACGACGTCAACGAGACGAGACGCGCAGCCCACGCCCCAAAAATAGGAAACAGTGCATGTCGCACTCGATTTCTATAGAAAATTTCACTGTATATCGAGCGTCATCTCAGATGTCGGCATGTATGGTCGAGGCATCCGCACGTCTCCGCCCTATGGAGACTCACCACGGGAAGGAGCTCTCACATGAGCGACAACGGAACCTTTGACAGGATCGCCGGCAAGGCGAAGGAGGCCACAGGCAAGGTCACCGGTAACAAGGAGACCGAGACCGAGGGCAAGCTCCAGCAGGCCGAGGGCAAGGTCAAGGAGGTCGCCGAGGACGCCAAGGACGCCATCCAGGGCGCGGTCAACCGTCTCAAGGGCGACAAGTAGAGCCCATCGCGGAATACACCGAGCGCCCAGCCCCGTGAAGGAGGCTGGGCGCTTCTCTGTTGCCGATACGGGCGTCAGCTTTCCGCAGGAATGAGGGTCGGCGCCACGTTGACGACGCTCTGTGAGGGATCCGCCTGCCCCCAGGAGTTGTTCCCCCAGGCCCAGGTGCCCTTGTCAACCGCGGCCCAGGTGTCATAGCCCGATGTGCCGATCCGGGTGGCTCCGTCGATCTTGTCCACCTGCACCAGCCCGGATGGGGTGTCCGAGACGGCGCCGTTGACCTGTCCGTAGCGGTTGGAACCGAAGCACCAGACCGTTCCCTGCGCCAGCGCGCAGGTGTGCTCATAACCCGAGACGAGCTCACTGGGAACAGCCGGCAGCTTACCGACCTCAACGGCCTGGTTGACGAGCGCCTCATCGGTCTTCTTGCCGAGCTGGCCGACCTCGTTGGCCCCCCAGGCGTAGACGGTGCCCGAGTCGTCCACGGCCACGGCGAAGCCCTTGCCGACGCTCAGTGCGGAGACCTTGACCTTCTCAAGCCCGGGCACCGCCGTCGGCGAGACACGCGCCCCCTGGGTGTTGGCCTGGGCATCAGCACCCCAGCAGGAGACGCCGGTGCCGCTGGAGGAGCAGACGAAGGATCCGCTACCGGCACGCAGGAACGCCGGCTTCGTGGCAGCGGAGGGCGCTGGCGCCGCCGACTCCTTGGCGGGCCAGAGCCAGTGTCCTCCCAGGGCACCCCCTACCAGCCCGATGACGAGGACTCCGACCGCAACGACCGGCAGGACCCAGCCACGGCGGGGAGTACTGTCGGAGTAGTCGGAGTACTGGGCGATTCCCTGACTGGACTGCACCTCGGTCACGGCGGGCAAGGGCTGGAGCCGGAAACCCTGCGGCTGAGGCTGCGTCGGCGTCACCGCCTGCGGCTGGAGCTGCTCAACGCCGGCCGGCTGCGTGGCGCCATAGTCCATGGTGGAACCGTCGGCATAGCCGCCCCCGTACACGCCATCGGAGGCGAAGACGCCTCCAGACCTCCCGTAAGGGGGCACGGGCTCCTGTGCAGGAGGCTGCTGCACAGACGGGTACCCGGCGGACTGGGGGGAGTATGCGGCAGACGAAGCGATCCGCTCGAGCTGTGCACGCTGCTCGGGCGTCCAGGCATGACCGGCGGCCAAGGCCTCCCGAGCACGCTCAGGGCTGCCACCGATGAACCACAGCACCCTGTCCCCGTCGAGCATCCGGTCATCCATGGGCGAGACCTCTCCTCAACGTGAAGGACCCGATATGCGTCAGTACGCCAACCGACGGCGCGCCATGAGCATGGCAGCGCCCGCGGCACCGGCACCCGCAGCCATCCAGGCGGCGGTCGTCCCCGCACCGGTCTGTGCGAGAGCGGGGCGGCTGGCGCTGGAGGAGCCCCCCTGACGAGGAGCGGCGGCCTGCTCGCGCGGAGCAGCAGCATCGGCAGAGCCCTGGGCCGGCCCCTCCTCGGATGCCACGGGAGCACCCTCGGAGGACTCCTCGGGCGCCGCCTCCCCCTGGGGAGCCTGCTGCTCAGGAGCGGCCTCGGAGCCGGAGGGGGCCGCGCCCTGGTTGTCCTCGGGCTGCTCGGCAGGAGCCTCCGGCTTGTTCTGCTGCGCAGCAGCGTTGTTGGCGTTCTGCGCCTGCTGATCATCCTTGCCGGCGTCATCCGCGGGGGCAGGAGCCGGCGCAGGCTCCGGAGCGGGTGCGGGAGCGGGCTTGCCACCATTGGGATCGGGGACGGCGGGGGCAGGCGTCTTGGGCTCGTTGGGCTCGGGCTTCGCGGGAGAGTCGACCTGCGCCGCCTGCTCGGCAGCCGGGGCGGGATCCGACTCGGCAGCAGCCGCACCGACCGGCACAGCGGACAGGGCAACGGCCGCAGACGCAGCCATCCACACGCTTCGCTTCATGGGAACTCCTTCAGCGCCGAGAACTGCGGTTCTCGAGGCGGGTCATGGGGCTTGGATACTCACACCCTACCCGGTAAAGCCCCGGTTCTGTCACGTTGCCGACACGGGCACCACTCCCACTGTTGGCCACCTCACACCTCGGACGTGAGTCGCTAGACCCGCAGGCCCAACCCCTTCATCCGCGAGACAGCCCCCTGGGACAGTACCGTGTGAAGCTGCTCGGGGCCTATGGATCCCAGTAGCTCGGGGAACTGGCCGAGGAGCCTCTGGAAGGTCCCGATCTCCTCGCCGACGACGCGCCTGCACCACAGCCCCAGCCGCGCGGCCAGCTGCGGGTCGGCTGAGATAGCGGCCTCCAGCTCGGCAACGGCGTAGGAGCTGATCGGGTCCTCGCCGAGCTCGTCGATGAGCCCGCCGCGCAGAGGCTCGGTCAGGGAGTCACTCAGCGCCATGCCGAAGTCGATGAGCAGCCCGAAGGCGATGTAGGTCTTGACCAGCCGCTCCGCCCAGTCCAGGGGGCGCAGGCGCTCGTCGAAGTCGCCGAGCACGTCCGTGAAGCGCCCCGCCGCCCCGGCGGCGTCGATGCCGTGAGCCGAGGCCAGGGCTACGACACGGTCGAAGGAAGAGACCTCCCAGGCACTCATGCGCAGCAGGTCGATGCGGGCACTCATCTGCGGGGCGCGGTCGGCGTCCTTGGCGTAGCGCGTGCAGGCGGCCGTCCGGGAGATGGCGACGACGCCGACGACGGACAACTCGTGCGGACCGACCTGCATCGGCGAGGAGGCGCTGGGCTGCGGTGACGGCGTCGACATCTGAGTCATGGGCCCCATCGTATCCAGATCGCGCCATGCGCGAAGCGACGCCGTGACATCAGCCACGCCCGCGGCACGTTTCCTCACCAAGGGAGGCCATCATGAGGTTTTCCCGCTACGCTGACGGCGTCCACGGTTGCCCGGTCGTCAGATGGACTCAGATATGACTCGCGATCGGCTGCCACCCCGACGGCGCCAACACCCACGCAGCGCGCCCTAGAGCTGTACGCGCGAGCGACGGATACGCCGGACCGGAACAACCTGATCAGAAGACTTAAGGAACCTCGTGAGCAACGAGCAGCACGGGGCCGACGCCGTCGAGCCCAGCCACAACTCCACAGACGAGCAGACCATCACCTCAGGCACCGGCACTCCCGCCTTCGCCTCCGGGATCATCGAGACGGCCGGCGCCCACGCCCCCGTCCTGGACGAGGCCACTCCCGACATCACCGACGAGGGCGACCAGACCGACCTGACGCGGAAGACCTTCGCCGACTTCGGCGTCGAACCGGAGATCTGCGAGGCCCTGGCCGCCAAGGGCATCACCCATCCCTTCCCCATCCAGGCGCTCACCCTGCCGGTGGCCCTCGAGGGGCAGGACATCATCGGGCAGGCCAAGACCGGTACCGGCAAGACCCTGGGCTTCGGCATCCCTCTGCTCATGGACACCCTGGGCCCCGGGGAGGAGGGTTGGGACGAGGACCCCGCCTCCGGCAGCCCCCAGGGCCTGGTCATCCTGCCCACCCGCGAGCTCGCCAAGCAGGTCGCCGAGGAGCTGTCCACCGCCGCCGCCAAGCGCACCGTGCGCATCGTCCAGGTCTACGGCGGACGCGCCTACGAGCCACAGATCGAGGATCTCGAGCGGGGCGCCGAGGTGGTCGTGGGAACGCCGGGCCGTCTCATCGACCTCATGGACCGTGGTGTCCTGGACCTGACCCACGTCACCACCGTCGTCCTGGACGAGGCCGATGAGATGCTGGACCTGGGCTTCCTGCCGGACGTGGAGAAGATCCTGGCCCGCACCCGAGCCGATCGGCACACGATGCTGTTCAGCGCCACGATGCCCGGTGCCGTGGTGACCCTGGCGCGCCGTTACATGACTCGTCCGACCCACATCCGCGCCCAGGACCCGGGTGATGAGGGCATGACCGTCCAGACCGTTCAGCAGGTCGTCTACCGCACCCACTCCATGAACAAGGTGGAGGTCGTCGCTCGGATCCTGCAGGCCGAGGGGCGCGGACGCACGATCATCTTCGCGCGTACCAAGCGCACGGCGGCCCGGGTGGCCGACGACCTGCGCGCACGCGGCTTCGCCACCGCCGCGCTCCACGGGGACCTCGGTCAGGGGGCCCGGGAGCAGGCGCTGCGCGCCTTCCGCAACGACAAGGTGGACGTGCTCGTGGCCACCGACGTGGCCGCCCGCGGCATCGACGTCGACGACGTCACCCACGTCATCAACTACCAGTGCCCTGAGGACGAGAAGATCTACGTCCACCGCATCGGGCGCACCGGCCGAGCCGGCAACTCCGGCACGGCGGTCACCTTCGTCGACTGGGACGACGTGCCGCGTTGGCGGATCATCGCCAAGGCTCTCGGCCTGCCCATCGAGGAGCCCGTGGAGACGTACCACACCAGCGAGCACCTCTTCTCCGACCTGTCGATTCCCGAGAAGGTCACCGGTCGCCTCCCCCGTCACAAGCGCACCCTGGAGGGCCTGGACGCCGAGGAGATCGAGGACCTGGGCGAGACCGGCAGACGCGGGCACAAGCAGTCCGGCCGGCAGGGCGGGCGCGCAGACCGCGGCCGGGGTCGCGGCGGCAGGGACACCAAGCGCGGTGAGCGCTCGCGCTCCCGGCGCTCGGCCGAGGGAGAGGCGAAGCCTCGGCGCAAGCGCACCCGCAAGCGCACTCGCGGGGGCCGCCCCATTGGCGGGGCCACCGACGGGTCCGCCGGCGAGTAGGCCGGACTGTCGCACGGCGACGGAGAGTCCTACGAGAGCCCGGCCGGCTCAGACAGCCCGGGTTAGAGGCGGGTCGCCAGGAAGGCGAAGACGCCGTCGGCCATGATCTGGACGGCGATCGCCGCCAGCAGCAGTCCCATGACCCTGGTGAGGATCCGGATGCCGGAGGTGCCCAGCACCCGGTTGAGGCCCAGGGAGAAGCGCAGGGCTACCCAGATGGCGATGTGTGTGCCGACGATCGCCGCCGTCACGGAGACCCATCCGGCCACGCCGCCGCCGGTGGTGTCCACCGCGACCATGGCCGCAACGATCGCTCCTGGACCTGCTAACAGGGGTGTGCCCAGGGGGACGAGGGCGGCGTTGGAGGTGACGGCATCAGGATCGGGGCTCTCATCGGCCTTGTCAGTCAGCAGCTCGAGCGCTACCAGCAGTAGGAGCAGCCCGCCGGCCACCTGGAGGGCGGGCACTGAGATGCCCAGGAACTTGAGGATGTAGCGGCCGAAGACCGCGAACACCAGGATGACGCCGAAGGAGACGAATGTGGCCTGACGCGCGGAGACGGCGCGCTCGGCGGGGCTCTGCCGCGAGGTCAGGGACAGGAAGATCGGGATGGCTCCCAGAGGGTCCTGGATGACCAGGAGCGTCATGAAGGTCGTGGCGAAGACCGCTGGTTCGAAGACGGACTGCATGGTGGCTTTCTATCACCGGCGATCGGCGGGAGTCAGAACGTGGTTCAGGGAGTGACAAGGTCGAGGACGCCCTCGTCGACGATCCGTTCCAGGAGCTCGGGCGGCATGAGGTTCTCCCCCAAACGGTTGGGCTTGCCGGCGCCGTGGTAGTCCGAGGCCCCTGACAGCCCCAGCCCCAGGCGCCGAGCCAGGACACGAACCTGCTCGCGCTGCTCGGGAGTCTGGTCTCGATGGTTCATCTCCAGGGCGGCCAGTCCGGCCTCGGCCATCTCGGCGAAGACCGCATCAGGCACAAGACGGCGCTGGCGGGACGAGGCGCGTGGGTGGGCAGCCACAGGGACCCCGCCGGCAGCGCGCACCAGGCGACAGGCCTCGACCGGGTCCAGTGCCCAGTGGATGACGTAGTAGGGGGAACCGGTGGCGAGTGGCCCGGCGAAGGCGGCATCACGATCGGGGAAGGACCCGGCCGCGACGAGGGCGTCGGCGATGTGGGGTCGGCCGATCGTGTGGGCGCCGGAGGACTGGACGATGACGTCCTCCCAGGTGATCGGGTAGTCCTCGCTGAGGCGCTCGACCATCCGCTGGGCACGGGTGTCCCGTGAGGTGCGGGCATGAGCGAAGGCCTCGCTCAGGGCCTGGTCGTCCCCCCGGTGCAGGTAGGACAGCAGGTGAAGGGTGATGCCGTCTGCGGCGCAGGAGATCTCGGTTCCGCGCAGGAGGGTCACGCCGGTGACCGGCACGGCGGAGGCGGCCTCGTCCCAGCCGGCCATGGTGTCGTGGTCGGTCAGCCCGACGACGTCGAGGCCGGACCCGGCCGCCCGGGCCATGAGCTCGGCGGGTGAGTCAGTGCCGTCGGAGCAGGCCGAGTGGGTGTGGGGGTCGATGCGCACTGGGACAGTGTAGGGAGGCATGGAAAACTGGACGACATGAGCGACCTGAGCCGAACGACAGATACCACGTCCAGCCTCGGCGACCACCCGGTCCGTTTCGGGGTGATCGGGGCCGGATTCATCGCCCGATGGTTCGCCGAGGCCGTCTCCCGCGAGCCGGCCGCCCAGATCGTGGCCGTCACCTCCGCCCGCCGTGAGCGCGCTACCGCCTTCGCCGAGGAGTACGGAGTCCCACATGCCTGCGCATCGCTCGAGGAGATGCTCGCGGCCCACGGCCCGGACTCCGAGGCCCCGATCGACGTCGTCTACGTGGGCTCTCCCAACTCCCTACACGCAGAGCATGCGATCACGGCGCTGGAGGGCGGTCTCCATGTTCTGGTGGAGAAGCCCTTCGCGCTGACGGCTGGCCAGGCCCACGCCATGGTGGACGCAGCCGGGCGGGCCGACCGTTTCCTCATGGAGGGGTGGCTCTCCGCCTTCGAGCCGGGCGTGGCTCGGCTGCGCGAGGCCCTGCCGCGACTGGGCCGGCTGCATCGGGTGGTGCTGTCCAAGGAGCAGTTCTCCTCTCGGATGAAGGCCTATCGGGCCGGCCAGCTGCCACCGGCCTTCGATCCTGCGCTGGGCGGCGGCTCCCTCATGGACCTGGGGATCTACCCCGTAAGTCTGGCGATCCACCTGTTCGGAGAGCCGGACCGGGTGACGGCCACGGGGGAGCTGCTCGACTCCGGTGCTGACGTGAGGGGGACGGTGATCCTGTCCTACGACTCCGGTGAGCATGCCGGATTGGAGGTCGTCTGCCTGCACTCCAAGACCTCCCCGGGGACGGAGTCGACCTTCGCTGCGGAGCATGACGTGCTGAGCATCGACGACTGCCAGTGGCCCGAGTGCATCGAGTTGCACGGGCCGACGGCAGACAGGAGCGCGGGCGAGGACGCGCAGGCTCATGAGGACCTGTCAGTGGAGCGCAAGGCGCAGCAGCCCGGCCGCCAGCTCGCCTACGAGCTGGCCGAGGTCTGCCGTCTGGTGCGCGCCGGAGCACGCGAGTCCGACCTTCACCCACTGAGCAGCTCGGTGGCGGCGATCGCCGCACTGGAGGAGGCCCGCCGTCAGGTGGGAGTGCGCTTCCCGGCCGACGAGCAGGGCTGATCCACGTCGGTGGTCTTGACGTTCTCTTCTCCACACCAGCAGGGGGTCGACGGTGGGATGATGCCTCCTATGACATCGATCTCCCCAGCAGACGACAACCGGTCCGACGACACCTCCTCGTCCACCTCCTCGAGTGAGGTTCCCCAGTCCCTGGCGGCGCGCGGCTCCAACCGGTCCCGACAGCCCGACAACCAGGCCTTCAGAGACTTCATCGGCTCGGGCTGGGGCCCTCGCCCCGAGGGACTGCCCTCCCGCAGCGAGGCGGCTCCGTGGGCGGCCGCCCGCCGCGAGGCCCTCGGGCGACTCTTCCCCGGCGAGCGCCTGGTGCTGCCCGCAGGCACGCTCAAGGTGCGCAACAACGACTGCGACTATCGCTTCCGACCGCACAGCGCCTTCGCCCACCTGGCCGGGACCGGCACGGACTTCGAGCCCGACGCCGTGCTCGTCCTGGACCCACTCACCTCGCCGGCCCAGGACGCGGACTCCCCGGACAACGCCGATGACGTGGGTGGTGCCGCCCCGACACACGAGGCGGTCCTCTATTTCCGCCCTCGGGCCTCACGCTCCAGCCGAGAGTTCTACGGCGACCCTCGCTACGGCGAGCTGTGGGTGGGAGTACGTCCCTCCCTGGAGGAGGTCGAGTCGGCCACCGGCATGCGCTGCGCCCACATCGACTCCCTGCCTGACGCCCTGGCCAAGGACGCGGGGCCCGGAGCGGTCCACCTGCGCGTCGTCGCGGAGGCCGACGAGTCCGTGACCGCCCTGGTGACCACCACCCGCCGGCAGGTCGGGCTTGAGACTGGTCAGGCCGCTGCCGAGGTCGACGCCGGCCTGACCGAGGCCGCCAGCGAGCTGCGCCTGATCAAGGACCCCTGGGAGATCGACCAGCTGCGCGCCGCCGTCGCTGCCACCAAGGCCGGCTTCGACGACCTCATCCGCTCCATCCCGAGGGCCCGTGGCCACTGGCGCGGCGAGCGGGTCCTGGAGGGGGCCTTCGGGGCCAAGGCTCGCGAGGAGGGCAACGGCCTGGGCTACGACACGATCGCCGCGGCCGGCGATCACGCCAACACGTTGCACTGGATCAACAACGACGGCGCCGTCGAGCCCGGCCAGCTGGTCCTGGTGGACGCCGGCGTCGAGGTCGACTCCCTCTACACCGCCGACGTCACCCGCACGATCCCGGTCGACGGCCGCTTCACCGAGGCGCAGCGCCGGATCTACCAGGCGGTTCTCGACGCCGCCGACGCCGCCTTCGCCCGGGCGGGCACGCCCGGCTGCCGTTTCAAGGACGTTCACGCCGCCGCCATGGAGGTGATCGCCGCCCGGCTGGAGGAGTGGGGGATGCTGCCCGAGGGAGTGAGCGCCGCCGACTCACTCGCCCCCGAGGGCCAGTACCACCGGCGCTGGATGGTGCACGGGACGAGCCACCACCTGGGTCTGGACGTGCACGACTGCGCCCAGGCGCGCCGCGAGATGTACATGGACGCCGAGCTCGAGCCGGGCATGTGCTTCACCATCGAGCCGGGACTGTACTTCCGCCAGGACGACCTGCTGGTGCCCGCCGAGATGCGGGGCACCGGTGTGCGCATCGAGGACGACGTGATCGTGCGCGAGGACGGCGGCGTGGAGCGTCTCACCCAGGACGTCCCCCGCACTGTGGAGGAGGTCGAGGCCTGGGTGAGCAGTCTCATCGCCTGACTGCTTCTTTGGTCGCTTCCCCGGCCACGAGCCCGGTGCGGGCCGGTTGCCACTGCGGCAGCCGGCCCGCACCGTCATGTGTCAGGAGACAGGGTGGGCGGTGTGAAACCAGTTCGAGGTCGGTCAATAACCCTTGCACGTCATCGTTATCCATAGATAGCATCGTCATATGACGATGAAACATGGGCTGCTCCCCGAGGACCGCTCGCAGGACCATGGCGCCGTGCACGAGGCCTCCACCGTGGCCTCCCTGCTCGATGTCCTGGGGGACGCCACCCGCCTGGCGATCCTGCGCCACCTCCACGGCGGCGAGCACCGGGTGGTGGAGCTGACCGAGCACCTGGGCCTGGCCCAGTCGACCGTCTCCCAGCACCTGGCGATCCTGCGCAGCGCCGGTCTCATATCCAGCCACTCCCACGGGCGGGCCAACGTCAGCCGGATCGAGAACCCCGAGGCCATCGAGCAGGTCCTGGCCGCGGCCGAGTCCCTGGCCGCCATCATCTCCGCCGATGCCTCGAGCCGGGACAAGGAGCAGCCGTGAGCACCCCCCGCAGCCACACGCACCACGATCACTCACCCGCCTCCGAGCACTCCCACGGGCACACGCACGGCCACGGCGCCGGTACCTCGCGCGGTCGGCTCCTGGTCGCCCTGTGCCTGTCGGCCACCGTCCTGGTGGCCGAGATCGTCACGGCGCTGCTGACGGGTTCACTGGCACTGCTGGCCGACGCCGGGCACATGCTCACCGACGTCGCCGGCCTGGTCATGGCGCTGACGGCCGCGCACCTGTCCACGCGGCCGGCCACGGACCGCTCCACCTGGGGCATGCGCCGGGCCGAGGTCATCGGGGCGGCACTCCAGGCGGGCATGCTCGCCGTCGTCGGCGTCCTCGTGGCCTTCAAGGCGGTCCACAATCTCGTAGAGCCCCCGCAGGTCGAGGCCTCCGGCATGCTCGTCATGGGTGTCATCGGGCTGGTCGCCAACGTCATCGCGCTACTGGTACTGGCCGGCGGGCACGGCGACAACCTCAACATGCGCGCAGCCTTCCTGGAGGTCCTCAACGACGCCCTGGGATCTGTCGGCGTCATCATCGCCGCAGTCATCGTGGCATACACCGGCTGGACCCGTGCGGACGCGGCGGTCTCCCTCGTCATCGCCGCGCTCATCCTGCCGCGGGCCGCCTCCCTGCTGCGCTCCGCGGGCCACGTCCTCATGGGCTTCACTCCCAAGGAGCTGGATCTGGCACAGGTGCGCACCCACATGCTCGGGGTCGACCACGTCGAGGAGGTCCACGACCTGCACGCCTGGACGGTCGCCTCTGGGATGCCGGTGCTGACCGCGCACGTCGTCGTCCGCGACGAGTGCCTGCGCGACGGCCACACCGAGGAGATCCTCGACCGGCTGCAGGGCTGCGTGGCCGAGCACTTCCCAGTCAGGATCCAGCACGCGACCCTCCAGATCGAGCCCGTCTCACACCTCGACCACGAGCCCGCACACTGCTGAGAACCGCGAGCGCCCGCTCGCCAAGGGCTCAGCCGCGACGGTAGCGCTTACGGGTCGGCTCGGGGATGTGCGCCGGCTCCCCGCCCTCGAGGTGCTCCCGGGCGAAGGCGAGCGCGCTGGCGAGCCCCTCGAGGCGCTGGGCGGCCGTCATGGACCGAGTGGTCACCTCGACGACCACCTGTCCCCCGCCGGCCTCGAAGCCGGTGGCGACCAAGTGCTTGAGGACCCCGGCGCAGTCCTGGTTGCCCTGCCCGGGGAGCAGGTGATCGTCCAGGGGCCCGGGCACGCCGTCGGTCAGGTGGAGATGGCGCAGGGTCGGCCCCAGGGAGCGGGCCATGGCCAGGGCGTCGGAGCCTGAGGTGGCGGCGTGGGAGATGTCCAGCGTCACCGACTTGTAGCCCTGCCCCACCGGGTCCCAGGTGGGCGAGTAGGCCTGGAAGTCACGTGTGGAGTGGGCGTGGCGAGGCCGCCAGGTGAACATGTTCTCCACCGCCAGGTGGATGCCCGTGGTGGCCTCGCGCTGCGCGACCCCGGCGATGAAGGAGCGCGCGTAGCGGGTCTGCCAGAAGAAGGGCGGGTGCAGCACCACGGTGGGAGCCTCGAGGTAGTGGGCCAGCTCGATGGAGCGGTCCACCTTGTCCCAGGGGTCCACTCCGAAGACTCCGCGGGTCACCAGCAGCGTGGGGGCGTGGACCGCCAGCACCGGCTGGTCGAACTTCTCCACCAGGGACGCCAGGCGGGTGGCGTCCTGGGACGCCTTCTCGCTCCAGACCATGATCTCGACGCCGTCGTAACCCAGCTCCTGGGCGATCGCGAAGGTATCGGGAACGCTGCCGGGAACCACGCAGGCAGTCGACAGCCCCACCGGAATACTCATTGCTGAAATCCCTCGTCCCTCAGTGCCCGTCAGTCATCGTTGCTGGAGCCGGCCTCGTCGGCGGGGCCCTGCGACGACGGCGAGCCGCCAGAGCCCCCCTGGTCGTCTCGACGCGGGGGACGCCGGAACGGGTCGTAGTCGTCGGGGACGGAGGGAGTGCGGGACTCCGGCCCCAAGACGCCACCGGGGGTGATGCCGGGAGCCGAGTCGGAGACGCTGCTCCCGGGCTGCGGCAAGCGCACCCCGAAGCGGGGTTGCTCGTCGGGGCGGGAGCCGAAGGCCGTCGGTCCGGAGGCCTCCTCCCGAGCCCGACGACGTTCCTGGGAGCGGCGCAGCGCCTCTCCTCCGCGCGAGAGGTTGCCCGGGACGTCGGCCAGCGCCTGGGTCGCCTCACGGGCCTCACGGGCGGCGATGATCGAGTAGCGCGAGGCCACGACCTGGCTGATCGAGGTGAAGTCGCGCCGCCCGCGCGTCAGGGCGTAGCTGAAGAGCTGGAAGACGATGCCCCACAGCACCCCCAGCAGGACGCAGGCCCAGAAGTTGAGCCGGGGCCCGCTGCTGCCGGCCACCGACATGATGAGACCGAAGAACACCCCGATCCACAGACCGCTCATCGCGCCCGACATCGCCGCGCGCCCCCAGCTCATACGCCCGGTGATGCGCTCGACCTGACGCAGGTCCGTACCGATGATCGCCAGGTGCTGAACCGGAAAACCCTGGTCCGACAGGGCGTCGACGGCCCTCTGCGCCTCGGGGTAGGTCGCAAAGGAGGCCACCTCCTCCCCCTGTGGCATGACACCACCGCCGGGCGAGGTCAGGGAGGACAGCGGGCTCGGATTGGCACTCATGGGGGCTATCGTCGCACGCGCGGGCACGCGGTACAGACCCATCGGCAGGCATTCACGCCTCAGGCGCATAGGCTTGGCTTGTGGAGAACACCAGGACGCGCACGACCAGCAGGGTCTTCGTGGCCCGCCTCATCGGCACCTCCGTCTTCGACCCCCTGGGCGACGCGGTGGGCAAGGTTCATGACGTCGTCGTCCTGCTGCAGATGCGTGGCGAGCCGCGAGCCGTCGGGTTCGTCATCGAGGTCTCCAGCCGGCGCCGCGTCTTCCTGCCTCTGTCCCGGATCACCGCGATCGAGCCCGGAGCCGTCATCACCACGGGTCTGATGAACATCCGCCGCTTCACCCAGCGCCACGTGGAGACCCTCGTCGTCGGTGAGCTGCTGGACCGGGTCGTCACGATGCGTGACGGCTCCGGGACCGTCACCGTGCGAGACGTCGCCATCGAGCGTGACCGCGGCATGGACTGGAAGGTGACCCGGCTGTTCGTCCAGCGCGCCTCCACCGGGCCGCTGGGCCTGCGTCGCGGCGAGACCTTCACAGTGCGCCCCGATGAGGTCGCCGGGCTGGCCGCCAGCGCCGACCAGCAGGGCGCCACCGCGCTGCTGGCCACCCTGGAGGACCTCAAGGCCGCCGACCTGGCCGACGTCATGCGCGACCTGCCCCAGGACAGCCAGATGCGCGTGGCCGCCGAGCTGACCGACGAGCGCCTGGCCGACGTCCTCGAGGAGCTCGGCAACGAGGACGCCGTCGCACTCCTGTCCCGTCTGGAGGCCGGACGCGCCGCCGATGTCCTGGACGCGATGCAGCCCGACGACGCCGCCGATCTGGTCGCCGACCTCCCTCAGCTCAAGGCCGCAGAGCTCCTGGGCCTCATGGAGCCCGGGGAGGCCGAGGACGTGCGCCGTCTCATGGCCTATGACGACTACACCGCCGGCGGCCTCATGACCACCGAGCCGATCATCCTGCCCCCCGAGGCCACGGTGGCGACCTTCCTGGCCCAGTCGCGCAAGGCCGAGATCCCCCCGGCCCTGGCCGCCGTCGGCTTCGTGTGCCGACCTCCCCTGGAGTCGCCCACCGGCAAGTTCGTGGGCATGGTCCACTTCCAGCGGGCCCTGCGCGAGCGCCCCCAGCGCCTGGTCGGCTCGATCGTGGACACCGACATCGACTCGGTGCGCGCCGAGGACTCCATCGGTACCGTCACCCGCCTGCTGGCCACCTACAACCTGACCGCCCTGCCGGTCCTCGACGATGCCGGGCGCCTGCTGGGCGCCGTCAGCGTCGACGACGTCCTGGACCACCTCATGCCCGACGACTGGCGCGTGGCCGACGAGGCCGTCACCGACGAGACGATCGAGAGGGGCGCCAATGCCTGACCAGCTCGACCAGCCCTTGCCCGACAACCGTTTGCGGTGGCTGCGCAGGACCCATCCGGCACACGCCTCCCGCTCGGACGGGTTCGGTCGCTTCGCCGAGGCGACCGCCCGCTTCATGGGCTCACCCAAGTTCGTGCTCTACATGTCGATCTTCGTCATCGTGTGGATCGTAGCGAACCTCGTCCTGGCCAGGATGCAACGGGCGTGGGATCCCTACCCCTTCATCCTGCTCAACCTGGCCTTCTCCACCCAGGCCTCCTACTCGGCCCCCCTCATCATGCTGGCGCAGAACCGTCAGGACGACCGCGACCGGGTCACCGCCGAGCAGGACCGCCAGCGTGCCCAGCGCAACCTGGAGGACACCGAGTTCCTCACCCGGGAGATCGCTGCTCTGCGCCTGGCCATGAATGACGTCGCCACCCGCGACTTCGTGCGCAGCGAACTTCGCGACATGCTCGGCGAGATCCTTGCCGAGGAGCGTCTCACCCGCGAGGAGATCGCGGAGTTCCAGGAGGGGGCCGACGACGATGCAGGCGACCAGCCGGACCAGCGCGCGACGCACTGAGTACAGGCTGACCTTCCCACGTGGGACGTGCCACCTGTTGAGGCGCCAAGCGCCGCCCCTAGGATGGGGACATGCCGCTACCGACTCATGACGCCGTCATGGAGGCGCTGGATCGGGTCATCGACCCCGAGCTGCGCCGCCCCGTCACCGACCTGGGAATGGTCTCCTCCGTTGACATCGCCGAGGACGGCGTCGTCAGCGTCGAGGTGCTCCTGACCGTAGCCGGATGCCCCCTGAAGGACACGATCACTGCCGATACCCGGCGCGAGGTCGGTTCCGTCGAGGGCGTCACCGATGTGCGGGTGAGCCTGGGCGTCATGAACGACGAGCAGAAGGCCGAGCTGCGCCGCCGGCTGCGCGGAGGAGCCGCCGAGCCGGTGGTGCCTTTCACCCAGCCGGGCAACCTCACCCGGGTCTACGCCGTCACCTCCGGCAAGGGCGGGGTCGGCAAGTCCTCGGTGACCGCGAACCTGGCCGCCGCCATGGCCGCCCAGGGACTGAACGTGGGCGTCGTCGACGCCGACATCTACGGTTTCTCCATCCCCCGCATGCTCGGGGTGGACCGGGTGCCCACCCAGCTCGACGGCATGATCGTGCCACCCGTGGCCCACGGGGTGAAGGTCATCTCGATCGGCATGTTCGTCGAGGACAAGCAGCCGGTCGTCTGGCGCGGCCCCATGCTGCACCGAGCCGTCCAGCAGTTCCTCTCCGACGTCTTCTGGGGTGACCTGGACGTCCTCCTGCTGGACCTGCCGCCCGGAACCGGCGACGTGACCATCTCGGTGGCACAGCTGCTGCCGAACGCCGAGATCCTCGTGGTCACCACTCCGCAGACGGCCGCCGCCGAGGTGGCCGAGCGAACGGGGCTCATCGCCGCACAGACCCACCAGAAGGTGGTGGGCGTCATCGAGAACATGTCCTACATGCCCCAGCCCGACGGCTCGCGCCTGGAGATCTTCGGATCCGGCGGGGGCACGATCGTCAGCACCTCCCTGAGCGAGACTCTCGGCTACGAAGTGCCGCTGCTGGCCCAGCTACCGTTGGACATCCGTCTGCGCGAGGGCTCCGACACCGGTCACCCGGCCACCGTGGCCGACGAGGGCAAGCCCGTCGCCGACGCCCCCGCAGCTTTGGAGCTGTCCGCCGTCGCTCAGCGTCTGACCCACCGTGCTCGCGGCCTGGCCGGCAAGAGCCTGGGAGTCACCCCGGCCTGATCTGCGTCCTCGCTCTCGCCATCTCTCGTCGAGCTGGGCATTGTTCGCCTAAGCCGACGGTTTTTCTGCCCGGCTACGCGAGAAGCACCTGGCTCGATGAGGTCAGAAATCGACGGCGACGCGCGCGACCTCGGCACGAGTGCGGGCGGCGGCGTTGGCGGCGCGCACGATGTCACGCGGAGACAGAGGACGCACTCGGGTGCCGGAGTCATCAGCCGTCGCTGAGGCGTCCCTCTGGTGCTCACCGGAGGCACTCCCCGGTTCGACCAGGCTCGCCGGGACCTCCGCCGGCTCCGTACCGGGCTCCGGCGGCTCGGACTCGACTGCCTCGTACTCGACCTGATCAGTCGACTCAGCCGGCTCGGGCTCATCATCGGACTCAGTACCGCCCGCCGTCTGAAGCACACCCTGCGGCACGGCAGAGGTCTCAGGCTTCTCGGTGTCCCCCGTACTCTCAACAGCCTCGGCCGCATCTGCGCCCCGGACGGCCTCCAGCACGTCCTGAGACTCGGGAGGGACATCTGCGCCGGTCTGCGGCTGTGTGGCATTCTCCTGGCTGTTGCTCCCAGCGCTCTTCTCAGCATCGTCAGCAGCGCTGCTCGCGCCGTCCTTCTCGACAAGCTGCTCGGCCCGCTTGGCCTCGATCTGCTTGCTCAGCGACTTGGCCCGGTCCTGCGTGACGACGTCGTTGACGGCCTGGGCGGCGTCGTCGGAGACCTCCTTCGCGGCCGAGCCGACGGACCTGAAGGGGTGGGCGAGGTCCTCGCGGATGGCGTCGATATCCTCCCCCAGGGCGTCGCGCACGATCTTGCGCGGGTCGTACTGGCGCGGGTCGAGGCTGGACAGGTCCAGGTCCGCCATCTCGGGGCCGACCTCCTCGGCGATCTGACTGCGCGCGTTGTCCAGGAACACCCTGAGCTGACGCACCATCTGCGTGAGCTTGCGGGTGTACTCGGGCAAGCGCTGCGGCCCCACCACGATCACCGCCACCAGGACGATGACGAGGAACTCAGATCCAGAAATGCCGAACACGCCGCCAGTATAGGGAGTCCTCCCAGGCCGGGCCCGCATCGGTTCGCCTACCGGCGGACTCACCCGGGTACCCGCCCTTCCCCCTATCCGGCCGAACACCTGGAACAATGTGATTTGAGGGGTCGCACCTGGCACCCCGAAGCAGGAGAAAGGCTCACAGTGAGTGCGGACAAGACGCTGAGCTGGTCCTACACGGAGGACTTCACCGCGGAGGACGAGGCCACCGCCCAGGCCCGTATACGCGGGCTCGAGCTCGGCATCACCCCGGTCTCCTCCGGAACGGGTGCGGCGCTGCGGATGCTGGCCGCCTCGGTAGGCGCAAAGTCCGTGGCCGAGGTCGGCACCGGCACCGGCGTCTCGGGCCTGTGGCTGCTGGGCGGCATGGGCTCCGACGGGGTCCTCACCACGATCGACGTCGAGCCCGAGCTCCAGCGCGAGGCCCGTCGCGCCTTCGACGGGGCCGGTTACCCCTCCTCACGCACCCGCATCATCCAGGGACGCGCCTCGGACGTCATGCCCCGGATGGCGGCCCGCTCCTACGACATGGTGGTGCTCGACGTCGCCCCGGAGGAGGCGATCCTCCTGGCCTCCAACGCGCTGCGGATGCTGCGTCGCGGCGGGGTCCTGGCCGTCACCCGGGCCCTGTGGAACGACCACGTGGCCGACCCGGCCCGCCGCGACGTCACCACCGTGGCAGCCCGTGAGCTCGGCAAGGCGCTGCGCGCCTCACGGGCGCTGCTGACAACACTGCTGCCCGTCGGAGACGGCCTGCTCGTCTCCGTACGCCAGACCTGATAGCACGCCACCAGGAAAGGCTGGACACAGGAAGAGGGCCGGACCCGCGTGGGTCCGGCCCTCTCCTCATAGGCTGGATGACCCGGTCACCGATTCCTCGACGCCGAGGACCGCGTGGGACCGGCAGTACCCAGGCCGCCCGGATCGATCAGATCTTGGCGTTGGCCAGGGCCTCTCCAAGCTCCTTGACCTCGTCGGCCGTGATCTCGAGGACGAGTCGACCGCCGCCTTCAAGCGGAACCCGCATGATGATGGCGCGGCCTTCCTTGACGACTTCGAGAGGGCCGTCTCCGGTCCGGGGCTTCATGGCAGCCATGTGCTCACCTTTCGTCAGTGCTGCGCGGGCACATCGCCGCGCGACCTGTCATATTCTACGACATTCAAGGTGCAACGTTCGAGGATGCGTCCGCGATAACACAACTCACGCCCCGCCCTGGCCGTTGCGCAGCCGACGGGCGGCACCGACCACGTAGTCCACCGCCTCCCCGGCGTCATCGACGACATGAAGCAGGTCGGGATCGGCCGGCGAGATCATTCCGCGCTCGATCATGGCGGTGCGCACCCACTCCAGGAGCCCGCCCCAGTAGCCGCTGTCCACCAGAGCGATGGGGAAGGAGGAGATCTTCTGGGTCTGGACCAGGGTGAGGGCCTCGAAGAGCTCATCGAGGGTTCCCATGCCGCCGGGCATGACGACGAATCCGTCGGAGTACTTGACGAACATGGTCTTGCGGGCGAAGAAGTAGCGGAAGTTGACCCCGAGGTCGACGTAGTCGTTCATGCCCTGCTCGTGGGGCAGCTCGATGCCGAGCCCCACCGAGGTGCCACCGGCCTCGTGGCACCCGCGGTTGGCGGCCTCCATCATGCCCGGCCCGCCTCCGGTGATGACGGCGTAGCCGGCGCGAGCCAACCCGGCTCCGATCTCCGCAGCCACCTGGTAGGTGGGATCCTCGGGCCTGGTGCGGGCCGAGCCGAAGACGCTGATGGCAGGGCCCAGCTCGGCCAGGGCCCCGAAGCCCTCGACGAACTCTGCCTGGATGCGCATGACCCGCCACGGGTCGGAGTGCAGCCAGTCGGCGTCGGCGGCGCTGCTCAGCAGGCGCGCGTCGGTGGTCTGGGAGGGGATCTGGGTGCCGCGCAGCACCACTGGCCCCTTGCGGTAGGACTCGCGTGTACTCATGTGGTCATGATTCCTCAATCCGGCCGGGGCGGCGATGCATCTGCCGCTCCGGAAAGTAGCGGACAGCGAATGACGAGGAGAATGACGAAGAGTAGCTGCCGCCTTCAGGCCAGCCAGTCGCGCAGGATGGAGGCGACGGAGTCGATCTGATCGACGGGGCAGTGCTCGTCGTCGGTGTGGCAGAGCACCGGGTCACCGGGTCCGAGGTTGACCGTGGGCACCCCGGCCGCCGAGAAGCGGGCGACGTCGGTCCACCCGTACTTGGGGCCGATCCCTCCCCCGCGAGCCCGCACGGCCTCGACGAGCTCGGCGGCCAGGGGTGAGTCCAGGCCGGGGCGCGCCGCCGGCGAGAGGTCGTCGACGACGACGTCGACTCGTCCGGTTCCCGCAGTGATGACGGGCAGTTCGGCGTCGCCATCAGGCACCTCGACGCCGTCGGCCGGCAGTCCGGCCAGAATGCGCAGGGCACGGGCGAGGGCCTCATCGGCAGCCAGGTCGGGGGCGAAGCGGTAGTTGACACCGATGCGACAGCGGTCGGGAATGGTGTTGGTGGCGACACCGGCCTCAATGCTCACCACGGAGAGGCTCTCACGGTAGGTCAGCCCATCGACCTCGACCTCGCGCACCGGGGCGTTGGCGGCACGCTCGATGATGGGAGCGGCGGCGTGGACGGCATTGACTCCGCGCCATGCCCGCCCGGAGTGGGCCGCGGTGCCGTGGACGGTGAGGTAGATGCGCAGAGTGCCATTGCAACCGCCCTCGATCTGGGCGCCGGTGGGCTCACCCAGGACGGCGAAGTCGGCCTCCAGCCAGTCGGGATGGGCCTGAAGGGTGAGTCCCAGACCGTTGAGGTCGCTGGTGACCTCCTCGTTGTCGTAGAAGACCCAGGTGACGTCGCGGCGCGGCGCGCTCAAGGTGGCAGCCAGGTGAAGGGCGGCCGCGACCCCACCCTTCATGTCGACGCTGCCACGACCCCAGATGACCTCTCCGCCTTCTCTCCGCTCGAGGCGTCCGGGGACGTTGTCGGTGCGCAAGGATACGGGAACCGTGTCGAGGTGGCCGGCGATGACGACCCGCTCAGAGCGGCCCAGGTGGGTACGGGCGACGACGGTGTTGCCATGGCGCAGGACCTCCAGGTGCGGCAGCCGGCTCAGGGCCTCCTGGACTGCGTCTGCCAGTGGGGCCTCGGTCCCGGAGACGCTGCGGGCATTCACCAGGGCCAGGGCCAACTCGGCCGGGCTCACGACATCCGGCCCCGTCAATGGGGGCAGGGCGACGGTGGCGGACTGGCCTGAGAACGGTTTCGGCGAAGTGGGGGAGGTCATGCCCAGAGGCTACTGGAGACCGGAACATACCGGCCCGCCCATGGCAGGTCCATCGGTTCAGGTCGGCCGTCTTCCTGTAGCTGGCCCACCACGTCGAGCACTCGGTCTCCTCACTCCAGGCCCTCATCACACCGGTACATCCCATTTTTCTAAAACGACCTCGAATTATAATTCGAATTTAATTCGAAATTACTTATTTCATGCGCGATCCGAGAACATCTCACCTGGATTCTTCCTGTGTCTGGAAACACCCGTGAGGAGAGTCATTGTGAGCGCTTCCAGAACTTTTAGCGCGGTACCGTCACCGATATGACCCGAGGCCACACAGACGTAGACGACGACGCCGTGAATGCCTGGATCCACGACGATCCGGACCCCACCACTCGCGCAGAGCTCACTGAGCTTCTGGCGGCGGCCCGCTCTCACGGTGAGCAGGCCGCAGTGGCTCAGGCAGCCCTGAGCGATGCCTTCAGCGGCACACTCGCCTTCGGTACGGCCGGGTTGCGCGGCCGCCTGGGCGGTGGCCCCAACCGGATGAACCGGGTTGTCGTCATTCGAGCCGCGGCTGGATTGTCGGCCTACCTCAAGGAGCGCCTCGGCAAGGGTTTCAGCGTCGTCATTGGTTACGACGCCCGTCATAACTCCGAGCAGTTCGCCCGCGACACGGCCGCTGTGGTCACTGGTGCGGGTGGGCGAGCCATTCTCTTCGAGTCCTACTGCCCCACCCCGGTTCTTGCTTTTGCTCTGCGGCACTTGGAGGCCGACGCCGGGGTGATGGTGACCGCCTCGCACAACCCGCCCCAGGACAACGGCTACAAGGTCTACCTGGGCGGCCGGGCCGTGACGGACTCGGGCCAGGGAGCTCAGATCGTCCCCCCTTATGACACGCAGATCGCGGCGGCGATCGACGCTGTCGGCCCGGTCGAGTCCGTGCCGCGTCCACAGGCGGGCTGGGAGACTGTCGACCCGGCCGTCCAGGAGGAGTACATAGAGCGGACTGCCCAGGTAGCGCGGATGAAGGCCCCGACTTCAGTGAGGATCGTGCTGACGGCGATGCACGGCGTGGGCGGGGCCACCTGCCGTGAGGTTCTTGCCCGGGTCGGATTCACTGACGTCGTCGAGGTGGCCGAGCAGTTCGAGCCCGACCCGGACTTTCCGACGGTCACCTTCCCCAACCCTGAGGAGCCCGGAGCCCTGGACCTGGCGCTTGCCAAGGCACGGGAGGTCGAGGCAGATCTGGTGATCGCCAATGACCCCGATGCCGATCGATGCTCGGCCGCGATCCCGGACGGCGATTCCCCTGGCGGCTGGCGCCAGCTGACCGGTGACGAGGTCGGTGCGCTCCTGGGTGAGCAGGCCGCCGAGCTGGCCGCCTTTGCCGGCAACGGGGTCCTGGCGTGCTCAGTGGTCTCCTCCCGCCTACTGCGCCGAATCGCCCAGTCCCACGGGCTGGGGTTCCGCCGTACCCTGACGGGCTTCAAGTGGATCAGTCGGGAGCCGGGGCTGGTCTTCGGCTACGAGGAGGCACTGGGGTACTGCGTGGACCCTGCAGCGGTGCGGGACAAGGACGGCATCTCGGCCTCAGTGAGGCTGGCGGTGCTGACCTCAGTGCTCAAGCAGCAGGGGCGCACGCTGCAGGACCTGCTCGACCGGCTGGCTCGCGAACACGGACTGCACGCCACGAGCCCGTTGAGCATGAGGGTCGAGGACCTTGGGATCATCGCCGAGACCATGGAGCGCCTACGCTCGGGCGGGGCCCCGGCCAAGCTCGCCGGCTCCCCGGTCTCCACAACGGTGGACCTGCTCGACGGCGTCTCGGACGGCAACGGCGGCACACTGCCTCCCACGAATGGCCTGGTGTGGGTGACGGCCTCGGATGACCGTGTGGTCGTGCGTCCTTCCGGGACCGAGCCCAAGCTCAAGTGCTACTGCGAGGTCATCCTGCCGGTGGGCGACAGGCCGGTGAGCGAGGTTCGTCGGGATGCGGCTGAGCGCCTGGAGACCATCAAGGCCGACCTGCACGGCGTCCTGGGGATCGCCGCCTGAGCCGAGAGCCCTCCACCGCATCATCCCGTTGATCATCCGTTGATGAGGACCTCAAGGCTGCGCCGATAGGCGCTGGGGCTCATCCCGCAGGCGGCCCTGAAGGCGCCCGCCAGGTGGGACTGGTCGGCGAAGCCGAGATCGGCGGCGATCGTGGCAAGGTCGGCGTCAGGGCGCGCCGTGAGTGCCAGAACCACCTCCTGGAGCCTGATGCGGTGCCCCACCCATCTTGGTCCGCGTCCCAGGGTGGCGCGCAGGCAGCGCTGGATCGTGCGCTCGCTGACGTGCAGAGCCGCAGGCAGGGAGTCGCCTGTGCGCCGGTGAAGCCGGGAGCGCAGCTCATCGACCACCCGGTTGGCCAGGAGTCCACCCTCCGAGAGCGGACGGTCGGCCAGCCGTGCCCGGATCGCCTCATCGGCGGCCTGAGTGCGGGCCTGGGGCGTGGGGTGGGCCGCGACCCTGCGCATAAGTGCGTGCAGTCCAGCGTCCAGCTCCTCGGTCAGGGGGAGCGTGGTGTTGGCCAGGCGCTGGGGCGAGAGCGCACCGAGGACGGCGAGTCCCGCGGGTCGCAGCCGTACGGCGAACACCCTCCCATGGCCGTGGATCGTGCGGCGCCAGGCGCGGGCCTGGACTCCGGTGATCACCAGGGGCGCGGGCACATCACCCTCCTCCACCGTCAGGGTCACGGCCGGGGCATCAATGATCCGCTGGTCGATGCTCCGGTCACCCAGGTTCCACGAGACGTGCCAGTACTGGTCGACGACGTCGGCCACCGCAGGATCGGGCGTCACCCAGTGCGCGTGGTAGCGGGTGAGGTTATCCGGCGCCAGCACCCCGGTGCGCTCCTGTGGACGGATCGGGGACTCCCGTGGATCACAGTCCAGATCGACTGACATGGCCCCTAGTGTGGCACGCGCCCGTGCCTCGCCGTGGCCGTCGCGATCACCACCGCACCTGTCGCCTTTCTCCTATGCCAGCACTGCCGGCCCCCTTAGCGTTCTGGCCATGAGCAGCACCAACTACACTGAGACATTCATCCAGGTTGCCGAGGACTGCCCGGCGCAGGGCGCGCAGGTGCCTCCTGCTGGCCCGGCAAGCAGGCCCCCGACGATCGCCCTCCTCCAGTACCGGCTCCTCAGTGAGCGCCCCTACGAGCTGACCTCCGACGACCTGCTGTTCGAGGTGCACGCCATCCGTCAGAACATCGAGCCCCCGGAGCGGACCGCACAGCGGGAGGCCTTCTTCGCCAAGCCCCAGGCCTGTCTGCGCTCCTCACCGCTGGCCAAGCGCTACGGCTGGGGATTCCATCATGACGGCCAGGGCCGGGTGGCGCTGGTCCCTCTCGGCTCGACGCGCTACCAGGAGCTTTCGGAGGACTCCTCACTCACCCAGCTGAGAGCCATGCGCTCGCGCCGCGCCTCCTGACGTGACTCGTTCCAGGATCCTCACCCGGGTCTTGCTCATCACAACCCAGTGGGCGACGGCGGAGATGACGTACACCAGCCCCGAGGCCACGGCGATGACGCCGCCCGCGGACAGGCTCAGCCGCACCGCGGCCAGCAGCCCCACCAGGGCGGTGGCAGCGCCGAGGAGCGGGGCCGCCACGAGCAGCCGGCGCATGGTGGAGGTCCACGGTGCCAGCGCGGCCGCCGGCGCGGCGATGAGCGCGATGGGCAGGATCGTGCCGACAGCGGGAACGAGCATGACGATGGTCAGGGTGATCATGAGCATGACGGTCCCCTCGGCCCAGGCAGGGCGCAGTCCACTGGCGCGGTAGCCCAACGGGTCGAAGCTGTAGAAGATGAGGAACCGCCCGGCAACCATGAGCGCGAGCACCGTCAGCACCAGGACGACGCCGACGGCGACGACGTCGACGCGGCTGACGTTGAGCACGGATCCGGCCAGGAAGGAGTCCACCTTGAGAGGCAGCGGGGAGAACCACTTGTTGAGGAAGTAGCCCAGGGCGAAGCCGAAGGTGAGGACGACGCCGGCGGCCGACTGGGACGAGACCCCGGGAACCTGGGAGAGGCGTCGCATGAGCCAGATCATCGGCAGGCACATGAGGGCGGCCCCCACCAGTACCAGGGCGGACAGGAGGGTGAAGTCGGCACGCTGGCCAAGAAGCGCCTGCGAGGACCAGGCGGCTACGACAACGCCGACGATCGCGCCCGGGAAGGTCGCGTGGGTGAGTGACTCGGTGAAGAAGATCCGGCGATGGACCAGTGCGACCGCGCCCACGAGCCCGGCCAGCAGCCCCATGAGGACGACCTCGATAATGGGCAGCAGGAGAATGTCGAGCCCGATGCTCATACCCGGCTCCTTTCAGCCGCCGGGGCCGCAGCGCTCTCCGATCCCACAGCGCGACCGGCGGTGCTGTCCGCGCCCGCGTTCCTCGAGGTCGTCGGAACCGTTGCGGACCGTGTCGACCGAGCGCGCTGGATGGCCCCGCGAAGCCGTTCGCGCGCGGCGGCGACACCGACGGCGAGGAGGAGGATCGCGGTCATCACCAGGGCCACGGCGGCCTGCGGGGAGATTGGCTTGTCGAGGGTCTCGGGCAGGGCCATGAGCAGCATGCCGAGGTACCCGCCACCCACGCCGACAGCGATCGCGACCGCGACCATGGAGCGCACCCGGGAGGCGAGGATGCGCGCCGTCGTTCCTGGGATGACGAGGTAGCCGATGACGAGGAGGGTTCCCACCGCCGTCGAGGCCGAGACGACCGCGGCCGCGATGGCGGTGTTGAGGGCCAGGTCGAGCGCGAGGAGACGCAGACCCGAAGCACGGGCACCGGTGCGGTCGAAGGCGTAAGCGACCTGCTCCTTCCAGGTCGCCATGATGAGCAGGAGCGCGACGGTGCACACGATGAGCGCCTGAGCCAGGCGCTCATCGGTGACTTCCAGGAGACGGCCAAACATGAGGGCCTCAAGCTGTCCGGACATGTCGCCCTTGGCCAGGGACAGGATGAGCCCGATGGAGAAGAAGCTGGTGAGGACGACGGCGGTTCCGGCCTCGGAGGCCTCGTTATGACGCGCGCGGTGAGAGACGAGCGTCAGGACCAGGGCCGCGGCAACGGCGACGACGGAGGCGGCCGGGATGATCGCATTGATCCCCCAGTAGACGGCGCCGGCGACGATCCCGGGGAAGACGGCGTGGACCAGGGCCTCCGCACTGAACTCGGCGCTGCGCAGGTTGATGATGACGCCGATGACGCCGGCGACGATGCCCAGAAGCACCACCATGACCAGGGGCCGGAAGAGAAAGGGGGCATCGGCCAAGGGCGCGAGGCCGGGGACATTGAGGGCTGCCAGGCGCAGCTGCTCGAGGACCTGGCTGAAGAGCGTACCGTTCACTGTGACTCCCCCTCCCCTGCTCCAGATCGCAGGCCCAGCAACCGGGTGGTGCCGTGGCCGCCATAGGCCTCATCGATGTAGCGGGCCACGAGGACCTCGTCACGCGGCCCGAAGGCGATCTGCCGCCCTGCCAGGAGTGCCGCCTGCTCGCAGGTCTCCTGAGCCAGGACGAGGTCGTGGGTGGAGATGATCAGCGAGATGCCCTGCTCCTTGAGGTCGGTGATGATGGAGAGCAGGGCTTCACGGTTTGGCTGGTCCAGGCCGTTAAAGGGCTCGTCGAGGAGGATGAGACGGGGGCGGGCGGCCACGCAACGGGCGACGAGGACGCGCTGCTGCTGGCCGCCGGACAGGGTTCCGAAGCGTCGCTCGGCCCGGTCGGCCAACCCCACGCTTTTGAGGGCGTCCAGCGCCCGACGACGGGTTTGGGCGCCGGGGCGCCGCAGGATGCCGAGCTGGGAGTACATGCCCATCTGGACCACCTCCCGCACGGTGACGGGGAAGGTGGGGTCGAGGTCGCTGACCTGCGGAACGTATCCGACGGACCCGCGCGGTGCCCTCCCCGGCACCGCCCCGTTGACCCGCACCCGCCCGGAGCTGACAGCCACCATGCCGAGCAGGGCCCGCATGAGGGTGGTCTTGCCCGAGCCGTTGGGGCCGACGAGGGCGAGTGCCTGTCCGGCTGGGACCTGCCCGGTGACCCCGGTGAGCACCGTGGCGGTGCCGTAGGAGAAGGAGGCGCCCTCCAGGGTGACGACCGGCTTGGCCGAGGCGGGTGCGGGATCGTGGGGCTCTGTCATGTGCTGCCTCACTTGACGTCGGATGCCTTGGGGGTCCACCGGGTGAGGTCCGTGGGAATCTCGGCTACTGTACCGCCCCACGCCTTGGTGAGGTTGGAGACGTTGTGGAGGATGGAGCCGATGTAGGTCTCGCCGTCGGAGCCGGGGGCCCCTAGGGAGTCGCCGTAGAGGGCCTCGTCACCGATGACGGCCTTGACCCCGGCGACCTCGGCGACCTTCTCGATGGACTTGGGGTTATTGGAGTTCTCGGCGAAGATGGCCACGGCACCGGAGGCCTTGACCTTGTCGGCGGTCTGGCGGATCTTGTCCGCGGTCGCGTCCTGCTGAGAGTTGAAGTCGGACAGAGCGGCACCCTCGAACTTCACGCCAAACTCGTTGCTGAAGTAGCCGAAGGCATCGTGGCTGGTGAACAGGACCCGCTTGTCCTGGGGCACCGAGTCGAGAGAGCTGGCGGCCCACTCGTCGAGCTTCTTGAGCTTGGCGGCGTAGGCGTCCACATGGTTGCGGAAGACGCCGGCCTGGTCGGGGGCGGCCTTCTCCAGGGCGGCACCGATGTTGGTGACCTGGACGATGGCGTTCTTCGGGGAGGTCCACACGTGAGGATCGAAACGGAACTCCGGCTCACTCTCACCCTCCTCCGGAGGGAAGGGCCACGTGGCCACCTCGACCTTGTCGCCGCCCCGGTCGACCTTGTAGGGCTTGGACTCCTCCTTCTTCTGCTGGGCTTTCAGATCATCGACGTCGGCAGCCCCGGCCACACCGGAGGTGACCACCATGGTGCCCTTGAAGCCGGTGGAGTCGACGGCGGAGTCGAGGAAGTGCTCCAGGTCGACGCCGGAGACGAAGAAGAGGTCCGCCTCGGACAGGGCCTTGGACTGGGGCGTGGTCATGTCGTGCTCGTGCGCCGAGGCGTTGGGGGCCAACAGGCAGGTGAGCTTGAGGTGGGACGTGGCCTTGGCGGAATCGGCACCGAAATGCTGGGTCTTGCCGTCCGCACCGGTGCGCTCGAAGGAGAGGTCGCTGGAGGCGTCTCCCTCAGCATCGCCAGTGGCGAGCTGGGTGATGTAGTCGCAGATCTGGGTGGTGGAGGCGACCGCCTTGACCGTTCCCGGGGCGTCGGCGGAGGTCGAGCTGTGACCACAGGCTGCCAGGGCGGGAGCGGACAGGGCGAGGCAGGCGAGCGCCGCGACGCTGCGGCGACCCGTACTGGGGATGGTTCTCATAGCATCGAGTATAGTTTCGGGGAGCCGAAACTTCGCAAGTTAAGGCGATCCTTCGACAGATCGCGCCGGCAGGTGGCGCGGTGGGCACATTCAGGAACGGGCAGGACCATCGTCGCGGCGTCAGCCCGAACTCCACGACCCTTGGCTGTCAATGAGGGACACATGGGTGCACTCCACGACCGTCGGAAGTACGTGCAGTGCAGCCAACCCCCGGCCAGTAGACCCCAGGGCTCGTGCAGTGCGCACCCGACCTCAACCGACTGAGAGCCCCTCAAGGACGGCGGCGGAGGCGGACAGGCCCAAGCGGTTCGCACCGGCCTCGACCATAGCGAGGGCGTCGGCAGCGGTGCGGATGCCGCCGGAGGCCTTGACGCCAAGACGGTCTCCGACCGTGGCGCGCATGAGGGCGACGGCGTGGGCGGAGGCGCCGCCGGCGGGGTGGAAGCCGGTGGAGGTCTTGACGAAGTCGGCTCCGGCAGCCTCGGCGGCACGGCAGGAGGCGACGATCTCGCCATCGGTGAGGGCGGCGGACTCGATGATGACCTTGAGGACGGCGCCCCGGCAGGCCTCTCGCACGCCGCGGATGTCGGCTTCGACGGCGTCGAAGTCATCCTCCTTGATGAGGCGAAGATTGACAACCATGTCGATCTCCTCGGCCCCCTTGACGACGGCGTCGGCGGCCTCAGCGGCCTTGACGGAGGTGGCATGGGCGCCGGAGGGGAATCCGCAAACGGTGGCCAGGTGCAGGTTATCGGGCAGCTCCAGCGGGAGAAGGCTCGGGGAGACGCACACGCTGTAGGCGCCCAGAGCGGCGGCCTCGACGACGAGCGCGTCGACCTGGGTGGCAGTGGCCTCGGGCTTGAGGAGGGTGTGGTCGACGAGGGAGGCGATCTGGGCACGCGTGGTCATGGGGTTCCTTCCTGGTGGAGCAGTCGCGCCATCATGAACTGACCTGCCTTATGTGGGCAAAACAGACATGCGACGCAGCGTCGACGATGGAATCACAGATGAGAAAGGACGTTGATGATGTTTCCATCAGCATCTCGAAGGAAGAAGCGACGCACTCCCCACTCCTCCACTGCGAGATCATGCACGATCTCCCACCCGTTCTCCCGAGCAATCCTATAGACGCCATCCAGATCATCCACCTCAATAGAGACCGACGGATTGACAGGCGCAGTGGGATCAGAAGTGATCAGACCGATTTGAACAGAATGATCTCCTGGCGGAGACAGGGTCGCAATCCAACCATGATTCATGATCACCTCCATCCCGGTGATACGACGGTAGGCTTCGATGGCGGCATCAAGATCACGCACAGTAATGAGTGGCATGATACGTTGGGTCGACATAGATATCACTCTCACCAACTGGTTCTCGTCACGGACGGACTTCAACGGAGCGCGAGCCGACGCACCTGTTTCTCACCCTTGCAGTCGCGAGCACTACTGCGATCACCGACCCCAGAATCGGGACGGAGATGGCGCACAGCAGAACCACAGCGCTGCGAACCCCTCTTGCACCGACAACGAGGTACAGCGCCGAGACCACGCCCACAACATACAGCAGAACAAGCGCCGCTTCCGGTACAGACAGAGAGAACACGCACCCATCCTTTCAGGACGGCAGAACTTTCCCACCCTTTGAGTCAGGATAATACTCTTACTGGTCAGTTTTCGGGCGCGATGACGGCGATGACACGGGGCCAGCCGCCGAGCTCGCGGAGGCCGGGGCGGTGCGGATCGCGCGGGGTTGTCAGGTCGAGGGCCCGCACCGATCCGCTGGAGGGCTCGTAGATGTGCACGCTTCCCTCACCGGGGTCGTCCTGCCCGATGGTCCGCCAGGGCAGGGCCAGAACATAGTGGCGGGGAACGGCCGGAGTCCGAGCCAGCACAGCACGCAGCCGAGTCCCCAGCGCAGCCCCAGTCGCAGCGTCGCGATCGAGTACGAGCGGACCGCCGGTGACGAGGATGACTGGGAGCCCACCCGCCAACGCCTCACGGATCGAGGCGACCTCCAGCCTCCAGGCGGAACCGTGGTCGCTCACCCACTTCACTGCGTAGTGACGGCGGCGCTTCTCCGCGCTCTGGGCACAGGCGGCCACGATCTCGATCTGCCGGGCCACGGACCAGGGCGTGGATCCGAGCGCCTTCGGCCAGGGCAGGAGACCCAGGCCGCGGGAGTTCATGGCCCGTTGGATCCGCAGCTGGTGACGGGACAGAAGAGAGACCAGCTGCTTGCCCTCGCGGCCAGGTACCGACGACGCTGCGGCCCTCTGGGTGAGCTTCCCCGTCACGGTCTGACGTTCGCCGGGCGTCAGAAGCAGTCGGGCGGCCAGGAGGCAGGTGGGCCCACAGGTGGTGCCGTCGGTCTGAGTGAGGGTGATGGCCTGGCCCGCCTGGGTGAGGCGGCCTACCCGCAGCCGGGAGTTGACGGCCCGGGCGACGATGGTCGGCTCTACCTGCCGGGGCGCGGTCATCCGATCCGCTCCAGGACGACGCCGCGCTCACGGCAGGCGACGGCGTCGGCCGCCTCCTGCGATCCGGCCTCGGAGATGACGAGGCCGCCCGCGAGCGCCTCCCGGGCGCGGGCGAAGCGCTCGGGGGTAGCGGTGTGGAGGGTGAGCAGCGACTGTCCGGTGCGCACCGGGTCCCCGGGCTTGGCGTGCATGGTGACGCCGGCTACGGCCTGGACCGGGTCCTCCTTACGAGCGCGCCCGGCCCCCAGGCGCCAGGCGGCGACCCCGACGGCGAGTGCGTCGAGGGTGGTCAGGACGCCGTCGGCCGGGGCGGTGACGGTCTCGGTCTCCGGGGCGAGGGGCAGGGGCGCGTCCGGGTCCCCTCCCTGGCGGCGGACCATGTCGCGCCAGATATCCATGGCGCGCCCGTCGGCCAGGGCGGCACGGGCCTGGTCCTCCCCCACGGGGTTGCCGGCGGCGGCGCACATCTCCAGGGCCAGGGCGACGGTGAGATCGACGACGTCGGCCGGTCCCCCACCGGCGAGCACCTCGAGGGACTCGGCGACCTCGAGGGCGTTGCCGGCGGTGAGCCCGAGCGGGGTGGACATGTCGGTGAGCAGGGCGCGGGTGGTGACGCCGGCGTCGGTACCCAGGGCCACCATGGTAGAGGCGAGCTCGCGGGCCTGGTCCAGCTCCTTCATGAAGGCGCCCGAGCCGACCTTGACGTCCAGGACGAGGGCGCCGGTTCCCTCGGCGATTTTCTTGGACATGATCGAGGAGGCGATGAGCGGGACGCAGGAGACGGTGGCCGTGGTGTCGCGCAGCGCGTAGAGGCGCTTGTCGGCAGGGGCGAGGCCCGCCCCGGCGGCGCAGATGACGGCGCCGGGGCCGCTGAGCCCGAGCATCTCCAGGATCTCCGCGCCAGTGAGGTCGGCCCGCCAGCCGGGGATCGACTCCATCTTGTCCAGGGTCCCGCCGGTGTGCCCGAGGCCACGCCCGGAGAGCTGGGGGACGCTCACGCCGAAGACAGCCACAAGCGGCGCCAGCGGCAGGGTGATCTTGTCGCCCACTCCCCCGGTGGAGTGCTTGTCCGCCGTCGGGCGTCCGAGGCCGGAGAAGTCCATGCGCTCCCCGGAGTCGATCATGGCGCCGGTCCAGCGGGCGATCTCGGCTCGGCTCATGCCGCGCAGATAGATGGCCATGGCCAGGGCGCTCATCTGCTCCTCGGCCACCACACCGCGGGTGTACGCATCTACGACCCAGTCGATCTGGGCGTCGCTCAACGCGACGCCGTCGCGTTTGGCGGCGATGACGTCGACGGCGTCGAAGGGCTCGACGGCCGGCGGGGTGGCGGGAACGGTCATAGGGGCTCTCCTCGTCTCGGCTCGTCAGCTGCGCATCAGACGGTTGGTCGTCGGCTCTGCGTCAGCCGTGTATCAGCTCTGCTCGTCGACGACGCGTTCGACGTCGTCGGCGGTGAAGCGGTCGGGCAGGACCTCGTCGATGGTCATCCTCCCTGAGGGCATGGCCAGCACCATACCGTCGGCGGCGTGCTCGCTCAGGAGCTGACGGCAGCGCCCGCACGGCGCACACGCCCGGCCGTGGGCGTCCACGCAGGCGAAGGCGACCAGACGGCCTCCCCCGGTACGGACGAGCTCGGAGACGAGGCCGCACTCGGCGCACAGAGTGACTCCGTAGCCGGCGTTCTCCACGTTGCAGCCCGAGACGAGGCGGCCGTCGTCGACCAGGGCGGCGGCACCAACCTTGAAGCGGGAGTATGGCGCATAGGCCTGGGCCATGGCCTCGACGGCGAGATCGTGCAGGGCTCGCCAGTCGGCGTCGGTCAGGTCAGTGGGCACGATGCTGCTCACGGGTAGGGTACCCCCTCGGCGGCGGGCGCACGCACCTTGCCCACGAATCCGGCCACCGCCAGGATCGTCACGATGTAGGGGATCATCGAGATGATGTCGGGGGACACCGAGCTGCCGATGACCGGGAGGGTCTGGGCCACTGAGGTGGCGAAGCCGAAAAGCAGCGCCGCGCCCAGGGACCCCAGGGGCCGCCAGGCGCCCAGGATCATGGCGGCCAGGGCGATGTAGCCGTTGCCGGCGGTCATGTCGTTCTCGAAGGACAGGCCCGAGCCGACGGTGAAGAAGGCCCCGCCGAGCCCCGCGAGCGCTCCGGCCAGGGCGAGGTTGGCCACGCGGGTGCGTAATACCTTGATGCCAACGGTGTCGGCGGCCTTGGGGTGCTCGCCGCAGGCCCGCAGTCGCAGCCCCCAGCGAGAACGGAAGAGCATGTAGGACAGGACCGCCACAGCCACGTACATGAGGTAGACGAGGATCGTCTGGCGGAAGAGGACCGGCCCGACGAGGGGGATCCGGGACAGGATCGGCACCGCCAGGGCGGGCAGGCGCAGGGCCCGGTTGAGGCTGGGGCTGGAGGACAGGAAGGTGGAGAACAGGAAGCCGGTGAGACCTGAGACCAGGACGTTGAGAACGACGCCGACGACGATCTGGTTGACCCGGTAGCGCAGGCCGAACAGGGCCAGCAGGAGTGCCACGAGGACTCCGGCCACGGGCGCGGCGAGGAGTCCCGCCCACGGGTTGGTGCAGGCCGAGGCGACGACGGCGCCCAGGAAGGCCCCGCCCAGGAGCTGGCCCTCGATGGCGATGTTGATGGTACCCGAGCGCTCCCCGATGATCCCGGCCAGCGACCCGTAGACGAGGGGGACGCTCAGTCCCAGCGCGGAGGACAGGATGGTCACCAGGGGGATGACGCCGTGACGTCCGGCGCCGGCCCAGGCCAGGAAGGTGATGACGAATCCGAGGCCGAGCAGGACGGTGACCCAGGTCGGGATCCTGCCGCGACGCCGAGCCCTGCTGAGGGCCACGGTGGTGGCCGCTGCGACGATCCCGGCAGCGACGAGGATGACCAGGCGCGCGTTGAGCTCGAGGTTCCCGATCTGGAAGAGGTCGGAGGAGGCACTGAGGTCGAAGGTGGTTGAACCGTGGGCGCTCATTGCCATGAGCCCCTGGAGGAGGAGCACGACGACGCCGGTAATCGGGATCTTGAGGTTCATGGGCTCGACGGCCACGGGGGTGGAATCAGCTGAAGCGGCGAGGGTGCTTGACTTGGCTGAGGCGGTTGGCACGCTCATGGCTCAGGCCTCCTTCGCGGCCGGGGCGGGCGCCGTAGCCGGGGCTGAGGCGGAGGACGGATCGGCGCCGCCGTCCTGAGACTCTCGGCGCTCCGGGAGTCGGAAGATGGTCCGGACCAGGGGCGGTGCGGCGATGAACAGCACGATCGTGGACTGCAGGACCAGGACGATCTTGATGTGGGTGCCCGGCGCCGCCTGCATGGCGGTGCCGCCGGCGCGCAGCGCCCCGAAGAGCAGGCCGGCCAGGACGGTTCCTACGGGCCGGGAGCGCCCCAGCAGCGCCACCGTGATGGCGTCGAACCCGATGGTCCCCACAACGGACTCGTCCATGCCCTTCTGGGTTCCCAGGACCGGCGCGGTGGCGGCCAGCCCGCACAGGGCGCCGGAGATCATCATGACCAGGCTCGTCACCCACGGCACGCTCATACCGGCGGTGCGAGCGGCATCAGCGTTGAGGCCGGTGGCCCGCAGCTGGAAGCCGAGGCGGGAACGCTCCATGAGCCACCACACCGCCACGGCGACCAAGAGGGCCAGGATGAAGCCGGCGTGGAGGCGGAAGGAGCTGCCGGCCAGCGAGGGGTACTGAGCGGTGTCGGCCACGGCCAGTGACTTGCGGTTGCCGGTCTCCCCCTCCCCGTTGAAGGCCTTGAGGCTGAGTAACTGGGACAGCAGGTGGGCGGCGATCGAGTTGAGCATGATCGTCACGATGACCTCGTTGGCACCGGTGCGGGCCTTGAGGACGCCGGCGATTCCGCCCCACACCAGACCTCCCAGGGCCGCCCCGACGACGGCCACGATCAGGTGGGCCGCCGGCGGCATGTTCCAGGAGATACCCGCGTAGCAGGCCGTGATCGCCCCGAGGATCATCTGCCCCTGGCCGCCGATGTTGAACAGGCCGGCGCGGAAGGCCACGGCCATGCCGAGCCCCGCGATGATGAGCGGGGTGGCGTTGGTCAGGGTGTCGGTGATGGGGCGGATCATGCGCACGCCCGTGGTGGCGCGCCAGTCGAGGATGGCGCCGCGCAGCAGGGAGCTGTAGGCCTCGCTCAGAGTGGATCCGGCGGCGTGGAGGAAGTCGCCGGGACGGTTGAGCAGGTAGGTGGCGGTGTAGCGCACCTCGGAGTCGGCCGCGAGGATGAGGATCGAGCTGAGGAGCAGGGCGGTCAGGATCGCCAGGAGCCCGACCATGGCGGGAGAGGAGGCGACCTGCCGCAGCAGGGCGGCCTGGCCGGCCGGCCGGCTGCTCCGGCTGCGCGCGGAGCGGTCCTCGGACTGGTTCGTCGGCGTCGGTGCGGTACTGGAGCCGGTGGTGGGGGTGCTCATCGTGGCTGCTCCTGAGGGTCGTGGGCTTCCTCGGCGGGGGTGCCGGCCATCATGAGGCCCAGGGCGTCTCTGGCGGTGTCGGCGGGGACGGTGCCGACGATCCGCCCGCGGTACATGACGGCGATCCTGTCCGCCAGGGCGTAGATCTCATCGAGCTCGGAGGAGATGATGAGGACGGCGGTGCCGGTATCCCGCTCGGCGACGAGGCGCTGGTGGACGAACTCGATGGAGCCCACGTCCAGACCGCGGGTGGGCTGGGAGGCGACGAGGACCTTGAGGGGCCGGGAGAGCTCGCGGGCGAGGATGGCCTTCTGCTGGTTCCCTCCCGAGAGGGTGGAGATGGCGTCGTCGACGTCGGTGACGCGCACGTCGAACTCCTCGCGCATCCGGTGGGCGGCCTGGCGCACGCGCGTTGGGGACAGTGACGGGCCGCGCCCCAGGGAGGGGTCGTCGTAGCGGTCGAGGATCATGTTCTCGGCGACGGAGAGCTCGGCGACCATGCCGTCGGTGGAACGGTCCTCGGGGACGAAGCCGAGCCCCGAGCGCAGCCGACGGCGCACCCCGTGGCGGGTGACGTCGTGGCCGTCGAAGGCGATAGTGCCGGTGATCGGCGAGCGCAGCCCCAGGATGACCTCGCTCAGCTCGGTCTGCCCGTTGCCCTGGACGCCCGCGATGGCGAGGATCTCGCCGGCGCGCACGCGCAGGTCGATGTCGTCGAGCAGGACGGTGCCGTCCTCGACGAGGCTGATACCGTCCAGGACGAGCCCGTTGTCCCCGGGGTCGGCCGGGGGCTTGTCAACGGTGAGGGAGACGTCGTGGCCGACCATGAGGCCGGCGAGCTCGGAGGCCGAGGCGGTGGGCTCGGCGGTGCCGACGACGCGGCCGCGGCGGATGACGGTGATGATGTCGGCGACCTCGCGGATCTCGCGCAGCTTGTGGGTGATGAAGACGATCGAGGTGCCCGAGGCCTTGAGCTCTCGCATGATGGTGATGAGCTCATCGGTCTCCTGCGGGGTGAGCACAGCGGTGGGCTCATCGAGGATGAGGACCTTGGCGTCGCGGGCCAGGGCCTTGATGATCTCCACGCGCTGCTGGACGCCCACGGGCAGGTCCTCGACGAGGGCATTGGGGTCGACGTCGAAGCCGAAGCGGCGGGAGATCTCGGTGACCTTGGCCGCGGCGGCACCGGCGTCGATGATCCCCAGCGGCCCCACCGGCTCGTAGCCCAGGGCGACGGACTCGGCCACGGTGAAGACAGGCACGAGCATGAAGTGCTGGTGGACCATGCCGATGCCGGCGGCCACGGCGTCACCCGGCCCGGAGAAGGTGACGGGCTCGTCGTCGATGAGGACCTGTCCGGCGTCGGGCTGGTGGAGGCCGTAGAGGACGTTCATCAGCGTGGACTTGCCCGCGCCGTTCTCACCCAGGAGGGCGTGGATCTGCCCGGGCTCGACGGTCAGGTCGATGTGGTCGTTGGCCACGAGCGGCCCGAAGGCCTTCGTGATTCCGCGCAGCTCAAGCTTCACAACAGGCTCGCTTCCGGGTGGCGGTGGAGGCCCGGGGCGCCGGCCCCGGGCGGGCGTTCAGGAGGGGTCGTAGGGGGTCGAGACATCGAGAGACCCGTCGACGATCTGGGTGCGAAGCTCCTCGATCCGGGCCTTGACCGGCTCGGGTACCCGGGAGTCGAAGTCGTGGAAGGGGGCAGTGGCCACACCCTCGTTCTCGAGGGTTCCGATGTAGGGATCGGCGGAGAACCTGCCCTCGGAGGCGTCCTTGACGGTGTCGAGCACCGAGTTTCCGATCTCCTTGACCACCGAGGTCATGATGATGCTGCCATCACCGGTGGAGGCGTAGCCGTCGGAGTCGACCCAGATGACGGCGTTGGCGCCACCGGCGTCGTTCTTCTGCTTGACGGAGGACAGCGTGCCCTGGCCGACGGGGCCGGCCACCGGCATGATGATGTCCGCCCCCTGGGAGATGAACTGCTCGGTGATGGCCTGGCCCTTGGCGGCGTCGGAGAAGTTGCCTACGAAGGACCCGCCCTTGCCGGTGGTGGCGTCCCAGCCCTTGACCTGGACGGAGGCACCGGTGTCCTCGTTGTAGCGGGCCACACCTCTGGCGAAGCCGTCCATGAAGATCTGGACGGTGGGCAGGGGCTTGCCGCCGTAGGTGCCCACCACCCCGGTCCGGGAGGTACCGGCGGCGGCGTATCCAGCCAGGTAGGCGGCCTCGGCCGTCTTGAACAGCAGCGGCTTGGCGTTGGGCAGAGTGGCAGGTTGTCCGTCGGCTCCGATGAAGGAGGCGTCGATGAGGGCGAACTGGATGTCAGGGTTGGCCTTGGCCGACTCGGTCAGGTCGGCGGCGATGTTGAAGCCGACGCCGATGACGAGCTTGCAGTTCTGCTGGATGAGCGCGTAGATGTTGGTGGCGTAGTCGGCCGAGCTCTCCGACTGCACGGCGATGGTCTTGACCCCCAGCTCCTTGCCGGCCCGGTCCAGACCCTTCTTGCCGGACTCATTGAAGGAGTGGTCGTCGAATCCGCCTTCGTCGGAGAGCATGCAGGCGGTGAAGTCCTTGGCGCCCTCCAGGTTGCGGGTGGGCCGCTGCGCCGGCGGCGTCCCGCAGGCGGCCAGGACCAGGGCCAGGGCCGCGCCGAGCGTCATCGCGGAGCAGGCCTTGTTCATGGAAACCTCCGTGGTTCTCGCGTGCGGCAGGTGGCACGTTCGGTTTCCAAGGATATGCGAAAGCACGTGATTCTCACACCGTGCGATTCACCAGGGCCGGCTTACGACCGTGTCGGTTTCGCCGCGTTGGGGCCGGTATCGGGGGATCTCTTCTCCCGGCGCCGGGCCCTTCGAGGGTCTCAGACCCGTGGCTCTGGTGAGACTCGCTAGAGCAGGTCCTCACGCCCGGCCGCCCTCAGGGCGTCGACGACGCCTTTGACGTCCTGGGCGTGCTCAGGCGTAGTGACCAGGAGTGCGTCGGGTGTGTCGACGACGACGGCGCCCGGTACGCCGAGCAGCACCACCGTGCGTCCGGAGGTGGGGGCGATGAGGGCACCGTCGGAGCCGATCGCCCGGACGTCAGCCCGAGGGGCCTCGGGAGCCGAGGCGTCGACGCCGTCGAGCACTCGCGCCCCGTCTGCCAGTCCCTCGGTGCGAGAGGCCACGAGCTCCGTCAGGGCATCGAAACCGCCGACGTCGTTCCACCCCATGGAGACGGGCACGGCGGCCACTCCCCCGGCGGCGGCTACCGGCTCGGCGATGGCGTGGTCGATGGCGATCTTCTCCAGGGCCGGCCAGCGCTCGGCCAGGACCTCCTCGCGCTCGGGGGTGTCCCAGGCTGCGGCGATGGCCTCGATGCCGGCGGCCAGCTGCGGCCTGAGCTCGGCCAGGTGATCCAGGAGCACGCCCGTGCGGGCCACGAACATGCCGGCGTTCCAGCGATAGTCGCCGGTAGCCAGGTAGGCGGCGGCGGTGTCGGCGTCAGGCTTCTCGGTGAAGCCCAGGACTCTGAGACCGTCGGGGGCGCCGGGCACATTGGTGGGGTCTCCGGCATGGATGTAGCCGAAGGCGGTCGAGGGGCCGGTGGCCTCGATCCCGATGGTGACCACCCAGCCCTGCTCGGCCAGGAGGGCTGCCTGGCGCACGGCACCGGCGAAGGAGGCCCGGTCGGCCACCGTGTGGTCGGCGGCGAAGGACCCGACAATGGCGTCGCGCCCGTGGCGGTGGGCGATGACGGCGGCGGCCAGGCCGATAGCCGCCATGGAGTCGCGCGGGGAGGGCTCGGCAAGGAGGTTGTCGCGCGGGATGTCCGGGAGCTGGTCTGCCACGGCGGCGATGTGGGCGATACCGGTGACGACCGTCGTCGTGGCGGCCAGCGGCGCCAGACGCTCGACGGTGTCCTGCAGGAGGCTGCGACCGACCCCAGTGAGGTCGAGGAGGAACTTGGGGCGGTGACGCCGGCTGAGCGGCCACAGCCGGGTGCCCGCCCCTCCGGCGGGGATGATGGCGTGGATGGCCGGGGCCGAGCCACCGGAAGGACCGGAGCCTTCAGGACGCACGGCGTGATCGAGCTTGCCAGGGTCAGCAGGAGTATCAGTCACCGGCACAGGCTATCCGTTCGAGCAGCCGCCTCGCACACACCACAGCCCCGGTCTCAGCACCTACATCCCCGGCCGAACGACCTTCCTCGACTGAGCCGCTTTCACAATCCCGGCGGCAATCAGACCGACGATGCCGAGCACCACCCCACCAGCCGCCACCTTGCGAACCGGATAGGCGCTCTCGCCGAGCCAACCTCGGTTCTCCCACCGGGTACGAGCCCTATGGCTCTCAATCGTGATGGGACAGTCCCCCTGGTCCGGATCACTGAACCCGGAGCTGACGGGCTCGTCGGTGACGCATTCATACTTAGGCCCCGGACCACTCGGAGGAATAAGACTAATCCCGATGGCTCCTGCTCCAGACACCAGCAGAACCAGCGCGACGATAAGTACTCGTTTAGCCGCTGACACTGCGACTCCTTTCGTGAGAAATAATACGCGAGTCATGTTCGACGCCATAATGTTACCCGCATCAACAAGGGCATCAAAATCCTTGGACTCACATCTCACCGATGCACAGACGATCTCCGAATCAGCGGCCAGCCCAGGTGCCCCGGAATACTTGAGGCCTAGTTCCCTTTTGAATTCGTGAGAATTTTGTATCCAGAACTCATCAACCACCTCCGCATAGACTGATGAGGTGCGTACGGCACCTGACGGCGCTCCCACTTCCCCACAAAAGCGGTTCCAGCCGCGCTCAGGGAATCGGCACCGGGGGAACGTAGTCGGGGTGCGCCGTGGGGTCTGCCTCGAGGCTGCCGGTGATGGACTGGCGGGGCCAGGTCAGGGTCTCGGGCACGGAGAGCGTCACGTAGTTGGGGCGCTCGTGGGCGTGGACCTCGTCGGGGTGGTCGACGTCGCGAGGCAGCGGCGGGTTGGCCATCCAGGCCGCCACGAGCAGCACGGTACGACTGGTCAGATGCAGCCACAGGACGAGGACAGCGATGGCGGCGAAGGAGGCCAGGAGAGGATTGCGGGACACCGAGCTGACCGCACCGGTCCCCACTTGGCGCAGCACGCCGAGTGCGAAGGCGCCCAGCATGCAGCCCAGCGTCAGATCGCGTCGGGGAGGACGGACGCCGCAGATGGTGATGAGGAGCGCCAGGACACCGGTGTCGATGAGGAAGGAGATGAGGAGCGTCGTCAACCACGCCCCGGTACCGGTCAATGAATCCGGCAGCCCCAGGGCCCGACCGACGTTACCGGACAGCGTCGTCGTCACCACCGAGGCCACGGCAGTCACGAGCACCCCGGCCACGATGACGAGGAACCCGGCGATATTCGCCAGCTGCCCGATCATCGGCCTCATCACGGGGTTGACCAGCCCGAACATGGCGCGCAGCGCGATCTTGAGAGTGCCCATGAGGCTGATGACCGAGTAGATGAGCGCCCCTACCGCCACCACGGAGCCCAGATTGAGCGCCGAGGTGAGCGTCAGCTGTTCCACCGAGACCAGCCCCTGGCCGTTGCCGGTGTCGATGACGCCGGGCAGAAGGGAGTTGATCGAGTCGACGACGGCCGCGCGGAGGGTGGGACGATTACCGAGCATCGCCATGAGCATGCTCACGCCGATGACGAGCACCGCAAAGACTGAGAACATACCCGTGTAGGCGATCCCTCCGGCCATGAGCGCACCGCGCGCCGTGCCGTAGCGGATCAGGGTCCGGCCGACCCGCGTGCGCCGGCCGGCCGCCACCAGCGCCTTGACGCGCTCGATCACACCGAGACCACGGGAGTTGTCGGAGCCGGCGAGACGGTAGGCGCTTCGGCCTCCTCAGCCGCGGCGGGCACCAGAGAGCCCCCGAAGGCGAAGGCGGCTGCCACCTCCCAGCCTCCTGCGAGGCTCGGGCGCCCGGTGCTGCCTCGCCTGGCGGAGTGACCGGGCTGACTGAGGTGGCGGTAGAGGTGGAGCTTGGTGACGGTGAAGTCCATGGTCAGCTCAGCGCCCTTTCTCGCTGCGGTGTCGAGGCCGTCATCAGCGACCTCGTGGGCCAGGGTCACGTGCGGATGGAAGGGGAAGCTGAGCGACCGGGCCAGGGGGCCGCGACGGTCGCGGACCCGCCCCTGGAGGCGGTCACACTCCTCAGCGCCGCTGCGCAGGCCGAGGTAGACCACCGGGCTGACGGGGCGGAAGGTACCGACCTCGTCGAGGTGCACATCGAAGGGCGTCGTCCCGGCAGCCACGTTGCGCAGGTGCCGCATGACCTCGTCGAGCGAGTCGACGTCGACGGCAGTGGGCGGCAGCAGGGTGATGTGGGGCGGGACGACCTCGGCCAGGGGGTCGCCGGCGGCCTCCCGCACCTCCCGCACCTGGGCGGCGTAGTGGGATGGCAGGGCGATGGCCACACCGATGACGCACTGGTGAGCGCCTGGTGCGGGGATCTGCATGGCTCCTGAGCTCCTACGGGACGGCTGGCTGATGTTGACTGATGCTGACTGATATGGAGTCGTGCGTCAGGACGACCGGATGTCCTGAGGGTGACCTGAACACACTACCGCGCCACACCCTCCGCGTCCCAGCCGGGGGCGCCGCGCGAGCGGGACAAGTGTGCCATGACCGACCGAATGGCTGAAAATCGAACTACCGCCTACCTCCTCTGCTCGACTCTGTGCGGGAACGTGCGAACATGGTGTTTTCACCGTTGAGGTCTGGCAGACTGGTCCCATGCAACCCGGCCCCTCAGCCTCCTCCATCGGCTCGTCCCGACCGGCCCCGATGCTCGCCCGCCAGCGCCAGGAGCACATCCTGGAGCGGGTCGCGACCACCGGTGGCATCCGCGTGGCCGATGTCGTCGAGGAGCTGGGGATCTCGGAGATGACCGTGCGCCGCGACATCACCGAGCTCGTTACCCAGGGGCTCGTCGAACGCGTCCACGGCGGTGCGGTGGCGGCCGGCCCCACCACCCTCGAGCCGCGCTTCACCGCCAAGTCCACCCTCAACCTGGACGCCAAGCGTCGCATCGGCCAGGCCGCCGCCGAGATGGTTCGCCCCGGGGACTCCCTGGCGCTGTCGGCCGGGACCACCACGCTGGCGCTCGCCCAGGCCCTGACCGAGCTGGAGCACTTCGCCACCTTGACCGTCATCACGAACTCGCTGCCCGCCGCACAGGTCCTCTTCGACGCCGCCGACGCCGCCCGCGCCGAGAACCGCGACGCCCCCACGGTGGTCGTCACCGGGGGCGAGCGCACGCCGTCGAACGCCCTGGTGGGACTGGTGGCCGTCGACGCGCTGCGCACGATGCGCGTGGAGTGGGTCTTCCTGGGCGCCCACGGCTTCACCCCCGAGGCGGGGCTCATGACCCCCAACCTGCTGGAGGCCTCCGCCAACCAGGCACTCGTCGCCGCCGGGCGCACGGTGGTGGCCACGCTGGACTCCTCCAAGTGGGGAGTCCTGGGGCTGAGGTCCTTCTGCGCCACCCGGGACATCGGGGTCCTCGTCACCGAGGCCGAGCCCGACGCCGACACCGTCGACGCCCTCCAGCAGGCCGGAACCCGATTGACCGTCGCAGCCTGACCCCGGCAGCTCCTCGTCCTCAACAGCACTCCACCCACTCACCCAACGCACAACTCACTACAGGAGACCACGATGACCAACGATGCTCCCGTCTTCGCCCCCGCCCTGAGCCCGCAGGAGGGCGCTGAGGCCGCGACCACCCTGTTCCGCGAGGTCTTCGAGGCCGAGCCCGACGGCGTCTGGTACGCCCCCGGACGTGTCAACATCATCGGCGAGCACACCGACTACAACGGCGGCCTGGCCCTGCCCATCGCCCTGCCCCACAGGGCTCACCTGGCACTGCGGCGTCGCAACGACCGCATCGTGCGGCTGGTCTCCCCCCAGACGCGGGAGAAGGTCGACGTCATGGACCTGGACACGATCGGTCCGAAGGGGACCCCCGGGGAGGTGGAGCACTGGGCGGCCTACATCGCCGGCGTCGCCTGGTCCCTGGAGCGCGACGGATTCAAGAACCTGCCCGGCTTCGACGCCGCCCTCGTCTCCTGCGTGCCCCTGGGCGGCGGACTGTCCTCCTCCGCCGCCCTGGAGTGCTCGGCGGCCGTCGCCATCGACGAGGTCGCGGGCCTGGGGCTGGCCGGAACCCCCGAGGAGCCCAACGACGCGGGCCGCGCCCGCCTGGTGACCAACTGCGTGCGCACGGAGAACGAGATGGCCGGAGCCCCCACCGGCGGTATGGACCAGTCGGCCTCCCTGCGCTGCCGCGAGGGCCACGCCCTGGAACTGGACTGCCGCGACGGATCGGTGGCCCACGTACCCTTCGACCTGACCGCCGAGGGGCTGGCCCTGCTGGTCATCGACACCAAGGCCAAGCACTCCCTGGACGACGGCCAGTACGGCGCCAGGCGAGCCGCCTGCGAGCGCGCCGCCCGGATCCTCGGGGTGGAGCTCCTCGCGGACGTCGCGATCGGGGACCTGCCCGGCGCCCTGGAGCGGCTCTCCTGCGCCGACGACGATGCCATCGAGCTGGTCAAGCGCACCCGGCACGTGGTCACTGAGATCGACCGCACCCGCCAGCTCGTGGCGCTCCTGCAGGACGGGCGCCCCCTGCGCGGCGAGAAGCTCGCCGAGACGGGCAGGCTCATGGACGCCTCGCACGAGTCGCTGCGCGTGGACTACGAGTGCACCTGCCCCGAGCTGGACGTGGCTGTGGAGGCGGCCCGCACCGCTGGCGCTCACGGGGCTCGTATGACCGGCGGTGGCTTCGGCGGCTCGGCGATCGCCCTGGTGGACGCAGATGCTGTCCATGAGGTGGCCACCGCCGTGGCAGGGGCCTACGAGCGTGAGGGCTTCAACCCGCCGGCCTTCCTCGACGCGGTTCCCGCCGCTCCGGCGGGCCGACTCGTCTGAGCCGCACGACACCGCCGACTCCCACACGTACCTGACGGTACTCAGTCCTCTCCAACCTCGGTTGGAGAGGACTTTCAGCATTCATCCTCCAGAATGAGGTCAGACAAGCGTCCTTACCATAGTCTTTGACCGTATTAATGCGGAACGCGGGCTCCCCACCCGGTTCCGCTTCCGTTGTCATCATGGAGGACGCCGTGAAGCGCTTTGTCTGGCCCGCCCTCAAGACCTTCCTCGCGGTGGTTGTCGCCGTCGCCCTGGTGAAGATCGCCTTCTTCCCCTCGCAGAACGAGGGCGCGACCGCCGATATTTCCCCCGGCTACGCCGCCGACGTCAAGACCGCCACCGTGACCACCGGCAGCATCTCCAACACGGTCGAGGTCAAGGGGCGCATCGTCCAGGACGCCGCCGTCGACGTCCAGGCCGACCTGGCCGGCGTGGTGGACTCGGTCGCCGTGGAGAAGGACACGCAGGTCAATGCCGGCGAGCCTCTGCTCTACATCAAGCACTCCGAGCCTCAGAACCCGGTGACCAGAACGGATGAGGAGGGCAACGTCACCCAGACACCGGTGGCGGACAAGGTCACCTGGTCCACGATCTACGCCCCCGTCAGCGGCACCGTGACCCCCAAGGTCATCAAGCAGCAGGAGACCGGCGTCGGCGTCGTCGTCGCCACCATCGCTCCCTCGACCTACTCGGCCACCGGCACCGTCAGCGCCTCCCAGCAGTACCGACTCACCAACGCCCCCACCGCCGCAACCGTGACGCTGGAGGGCGGCCCGGCCCCCTTCCAGTGCAACAGCCTCAAGATCGGGACCAAGTCCACCACCTCCACCACCACCGGCGGGGACGGCTCGACGACCACCACCTCCGGTGACGGAACCAGCGTGGAGATGCGCTGCTCAGTGCCCGCGGACCAGAAGGTCTTCGCCGGCATGCCCGCCACCATCAGCGTCGACGCGGGCAGTGCCTCCGACACCCTGCTGGTGCCGGTCACCGCCGTGGAGGGCAAGGTCGGCTCTGGCTTCGTCTGGCTGGTTCCCGACTCCGGGGACACGTCCAAGGCCGTCAAGACCGCGGTCACCCTGGGGATCACCGACGGCACGAACATCCAGGTCACCGCCGGCCTCAAGGCGGACCAGAAGGTCCTGCAGTTCGTGCCCAACAAGGACACGCGCCGCACCGGGACGCCGGACACCTGCGAGCAGGACAACTCCGCCTGCTACGACTCCGACGGCAAGGAGATCCTGTGAGCGAGCTGCTGGAGCTGCGGGGGATCACCCGCACCTTCGCCGTGCCCGACTCCGCACCGTTGAAGATCCTCACCGGCGTCGACCTGAGCGTCTCCCCCGGCGAGCACGTGGCCATCGTGGGGCGCTCGGGAACCGGCAAGTCCACACTGCTCAACATCCTGGGACTCATCGACCAGCCGACGTCGGGCTCCTACACGCTGGGCGGCACCGACACCTCCCGGCTCGGCGAGAGCCGTCGCGCCCACCTTCGGGGACGGACCTTCGGCTTCGTCTTCCAGTCCTTCAACCTCATCTCGGGACTGAGCACCACCGAGAACGTCGCCGCCCCGCTCCTGTACGACAACGGCAGGGCCTTCTGGACCCGCAGCACGCGCGCGGCCGAGCTGCTCGAGGCCGTGGGCCTGGGAGACCGCGTGGACTCGCCCATCTCACGCCTCTCAGGTGGTGAGCAGCAGAGAGTCGCCATCGCCCGAGCCCTGTCCCGGCGCCCCAGCGTCATTCTCGCCGATGAGCCCACCGGCGCCCTCGACGTCGACACCGGCAACTCGGTCATGGCGCTCCTGGAGCGCCAGTGCGCCGAGAACAGAGCCGCTCTCATCATCATCACCCACGACCTGGCCGTGGCCGGACGCGCCCACACGCAGTACCGCCTCGACCACGGCGTCCTCACTCCGATCTCGGTCAAGCGCCAGCAGGTCGGCAGCCTGGAGGAGTTCAGCGAGGTCGTCGCCCCACCGGACTCCCCCCACCCCACCGCTCCCACCAGCCGCGAAGGAGCCTCATGAACGGCATTCTCACCGGATTCTTCGGCGCCCTCGTCGAGGCCTGGGCCCAGCTGCGCATCGGCAAGCTGCGGGTCCTGCTGTCCCTGGTGGGCGTGGCGGCCGCGGTGGCCGCCATGACCTTCGTCATCGCCCTGGGGCAGGTCTCCGTCACCGCGATCAACAAGGTCGGTGAGAAGTACAACGGTCGGCAGGGCACGGTGACGATCAGCGTCAACCCCACCGGCAAGGGCCTGAGTCAGGTGGTCCAGGCCGACGACGCCCCCGAGGCGAGCGCGGACGCGAGCACCGGCAGCAGCACCGGTGGCGCCGGGGGCGGTCAGGGCAGCGGCAGCTCAGCGGGCTCCGGGGGCTCGGGCGGTGGTGCGGGCAGCTCGGACACGAGCACCACCAGCGCCGCCACCTCCGCGAGGATCTCAGGGGCGATGACCAGCTTCGTCGAGCGCTACGACATCAAGTCCTGGGCGACGACCTATACCTCCAACGTGCGCTTCTCCTTCCCCGACGGCTCACGGTCCGTCTCCACCCAGACCGTGAGCCTGGGCTACGGGCTGCTGCACCACAAGACCGTGGCCCAGGGGCGCTGGTTCACCGCGCAGGACGAGGATGACCTCTCCCCGAGCCTGGTCGTCACCCAGGGGTTCCTCGACGCGATGGGGATCCAGCAGTTCAGCGGGCCGATCACCGTCACCTCCTTCTCCCCCGTACAGACCTCCTTCACGATCGTCGGGGTGCTGGAGGCGGAGGACCTCTCCCTCATCGGTTGCAGCGGGGACCCTGAGCGGGACGCGGGCCTGCCGTGCACGCAGCCCGTCACCGCCTTCGCCCTCAACACCCCCTACGAGAGCTGGCTGCCCAAGGATGCTGATCGTCCCGCTCCTACCCTGGAGGTCTGGGCCGGAAAGAGCGGTGCCAAGGAGATGGCGGGTCTGGCCAGGAAGGACCTGGATGCCCGCTTCGGCCAAGGCTCGACCCAGGCCTCCGACAACCTCTCCGGCGGCAGCCTGAGCTCCAGCGCGGGCACCTTCACCAAGGTGGTCACGGCCGCGGGCGTGTTCGTCATGCTTCTGGGCGCCCTGAGCCTGGTCAACATCGCCCTGGTGACGGTGCGCCAGCGCATTCACGAGATCGGGGTGCGGCGCTCCTTCGGAGCTACGAGCCGGCGCATCTTCTTCTCCATCATGATGGAGTCGGTGGTGGCCACGGTGGTGGCCGGAATCGTCGGCATCGGGCTCGCGATCATCGGGATACGCACCCTGCCGTGGGCCGCCTACCTGGGCATCCCGGTCACCACTACGCCGCCCTTCCCCATGGTGGCCGCCGCCATCGGTCTCGTTGCGGCCACCGCCGTCGGCGCCCTGGCGGGGATCATCCCGGCGATTGTGGCCACCCGTATCCGGCCGATCGACGCCATCCGCTACTGATCCGCTGATCGCGGGGGCGGGCGCTCACAACGCGCCCGCCCCCGTTCATCGGTGCTCAGAGACAGTCAGTCGCACTCAACCGAATCAGCTGTACTCGATGACGAGCGGGGCGTGGTCTGACCAGCGCGAGGCATAGTCGGGCGCCCGATCCACGGCCACGCTGCGGGCCCGCTCGGCCAGGGCGGGGGTGATGACCTGGTAGTCGATCCGCCAGCCGGCATTGTTGTCGAAGGCCTTGCCGCGCTGGGACCACCACGTGTAGGGCCCCTGCTCCTCATCCCCCACGAGGCGGCGCGACGCGTCCACCCAGCCGGAGGAGAACCAGCCCTCCAGGTGGGCGATCTCCTCGTCCATGACTCCGGCGATCTTGTTGTGGTTGGGCTTCCAGCTCTTGATATCGCGCTCGGAGCGCACCACGTTGAGGTCCCCAGCCATGAGGACCTGGGGGCCACTGTTGCGGGCAGCGGCCAGAAGATCGGCCATGCGGGCGTCGACGAGCTCGAGGTGGGCGTACTTCTGGTCCATCTTCTCGGTGCCGAGCTGGCCGGAGTGGAGGTAGGCGGAGATGATGGTGAGCCGCTCGAGGCCGTCGAGACCGGTGAGGGTCAGGTCCGCCTCGAGCCAGCGCCCGGAGTCGACGTCGGGTTCCTCAGTCCCGGGAGCGGCCACGCCGTAGCGCAGCTCGCCGAGGCCGGCGGGACCACCCTCGCGCACGGCGACGCCCACGCCGGCGCGCCCCTTGATGCGGCACGGCCAGATGGCTGACTCGTAGCCGGGCAGGAGGTCGGCCGCGATCCGCTCATCGGCGCGGACCTCCTGAAGCAGGAGGATGTCAGGGGCGGAGGCGGTGAGCCACTCCCCCATGCCTTTGCGGGCGGCGGCTCGGATGCCGTTGACGTTGACGGTGGCGATACGCATGGCGGCAAGACTACGCGGTCGGGTACAAGCCATCCCTGAACCGTTCCTGCACCGGGCCTCATCGGTTCCTGCTACGCGCCGAGCCTGAGACGATAGGGGCATGAGCGAGAACGGCACGAGGGTGAGAAGCGTGCACGTCCTGGTCCACGGCACCGTCCAGGGGGTGGGCTTCCGCTACCACTGCGCCTACACCGCCCAGGACCTGGGCGTCGTGGGCCAGGTCCGCAACCTGCCTGACGGCGACGTCGAGGTCATGGCCCAAGGTGAGCCGGGCGCTGTGGCCCGACTGATATCGTGGCTGAGACATGGACCACGGTGGGCGTCAGTGCGCAAGGTCACCGTCACCGACCTGCGCGCCGGCTGCCTGGAGAACCGCCGGTTCGAGATCACTGGATGAGAGGAGCATGTCATGAGTGTCGATAACGATTCCGAGTCGCGCAGCAGGCGACGAGTCGCCTTCTGGATGACGATCGTCGTCCTTGCCGCTTTCCTTCCTGTCCTGGCCCAGACATCATTTCCAGCACGCTTCACCACCGTCCTGTGGCTGACCTCCATGCCGCTGTGCGTTTTGGGCTGCGCAATGCTGGCCAGGGAGGCGGCGGCGCGCCGAGCCTCTAGGCAGGACCGGGACTGACATCATCCCGACGCCACCCGTCTTGCAGCATCACCGTCTACGGGGCAAGGCCTGAGGCATAAGTCGGGGGCGGGTGAAGAAGACCTTCACCCGCCCCCGACCTGATGCCTCACGGCAGTCCCATGACCTCAGTCCGCCTCGGAACCGGTCAGGCGACGCCGGCGCAGCATGAGCGCCATACCACCGCCGGCCAGGAGCAGCAGGGCGACGATCGCCACGGCCAGCGCCTGGGTACCGGTCAGGGGCAGGCCGGCCACGGCGCTCTTGGTCCCCGAGGTGGGCGTGGCGGCGCCGTAGTCGGCGACGCCCGGCTTGCCCTGGCCGACAGGAGCGTTCGAGCCGTTACTGTCCGCCCCGTTCGAGCCGTTGGACTCGTTCGAACCGTTGTCGGCGCCGGGGATGTCGCAAGTGCCGGCCTTGGCGGTGCAGGGTTCGGCGATCTGCTTGTCGGTGAAGCCCAGGCCCTGGGTGCGCAGGAGCACGGTCGAGTCGAGCTGGCCGTCCTGGGCGTCGGCGATGGCCACGCGCACGTGCACGGTCTGGCCCGGGGTCACGGCGGCCTGGCAGGGCAGGGCGGAGGTGTAGCCGTTGAACTCCACCGGGATCTTCCCCGGCGTGTGACCCGAGACGTTGGCCGTGTAGTAGTCGGCGTTCGAGGACTCGTTGACGGTGGACGCGCTGACGGCTGTCTGGGAGCCGGGTACGTAGGCGCACTCGGTGCCGTTGACCTGGATGCTCAACGGGTCCTTGTAACCGCGTGACTGCCAGGAGGCCGGGGTGCCCTCGGTGGCGCCGGCGTACTCCTCGGATCCGAGGCTGTAGTAGAGGACCACGTTGGAGCTGGTGGCGGTGACGTCGAACTCGAGGACGGCCTCGTCGTAGACATCGGTCCCGGACACCTGCGCCAGACTCGCCGGGTCCTCGACGACGCCGAAGTCGCCGGTGGTGTCGAGGGCGTCATTGGGACCCAGGACCGCGGAGCGGGTGAAGTCGACGTCGGAGTCAGCGGCGGGGTCGGGGTCGATGAGGGAGCCGGTGGACAGGGCGACCCCCTCGGTGATGGCGTTGCCGTCGCCCGGCAGCCCCTTGACGGTGCCGATCTGGACGTCCTTGCCGGAGACGGACGCATTGGTCACGGTCGCGTTCGGGCCTGCGACCATCTGGGCGAGGGACTGGGGGCTCACCGTGGAGGCGTCACGCAGGGACGTGGTGGACTGCCCCGCCGTGTTCGACGTCGGGGCGGCCACCGCCGAGGAGGCCGCGCCGAGGGCCAGCGCAGCCAGGAGAGCGGTTGTTGGTGCGGTTAACCGTCGCAGACGGATGGGAAAGGTACTCACAGGCATCTCCGAAGTAACGCAGACGGTGCCCGACGACGGGCGACCGCCTGAACCGACAGGCGTGGGAGACCAGACAGCTCACGGAGAACGACCTCAAGACTAACCGGCCGAAAACATAGCATGTTGTGGGGTATATCACTGAAAATGCCAAAATCCTCAACAAACCCTGAAAACTCGGGGCGTGCGCCTTTGGTAGGAGGTGTCCGGCATTGGAAGGAGGACCCAAAGACCTGTTCTCCAATCTTCAGGTTCCCCTAAGGTATGGGGCTGGGAGATCAAGAACATCGGCTCACGGCGCACTGACACCCTCATCCCTCATGAGTAAGGACAGTACGGACAATGACCGTGACACACACTTCGTTCCGCGCCCGTCGCAGACGACTGGCCGCGGCACTGGCGCTCGGGCTCCTGCTTGCCGGGACCGGAACCACTGCGCTCGCTGACGAGACCCCGTCCCCCGGCCCCAGCACCTCCGCCGAGGCCTCCCCCGAGGCGGGAGCCGACCAGAAGGCCGCACAGGCCCCCGCCGACCAGCCAGCCCAGGCCGGCCAGGCGGACCAGAAGGCCGGGCAGGCCGACCAGCAGGCCGCTCCGGGCGCCGCTGCGCAGGACGCGAACGGCTTCAAGGCCGACAACCCGGGCTGGGCCAACGCCACCAAGCACACTGGTGCGGCCCACGGGGTCGAGGAGAACTACACGGCCAAGTGGACTCGCGCCGACGCCATGCAGATCCAGCGGGTCTCCAACCCCAATGCGCCGTCGGGCACCAACTCGATGCCCGAGCAGTACACGATGCCGGAGATCTCCAACGGTTTCCCGGCCACGAGTGATGACGTGTGGGTCTGGGACACCTGGACCCTGACCGATGACGCCGCCCACCAGATCTCCTACAACGGCTGGGAGATCGCCTTCTCCCTGGTGGCCGACCGGCACGCCGGCTACACCTTCGACGACCGCCACACCCACGCGCGGCTGGGCTTCTTCTACCGCAAGGCCGGTACGCAGACCTCCTCGGCCGACGGCGCGAACAGCTCCAACGGCGGCTGGACCTACGGCGGGCACGTCTTCCCCGACGGCGCCTCCGGCTCGATCTTCGAGGACCAGAGCTTCACGGCCCAGACCGAGTGGTCCGGTTCGGCTCGCCTCATGGAGGGCAACAAGATCCGCATGTTCTACACCTCGGTGGCCTTCTACAACACCACCACCGGCGGCAGCGGGGACAACGGCTACGGCCAGAACGGCAACAACGGCGCCTCCAAGCCCTACGACCCGCGGATCGTGCAGTCCGAGGGACGCATCCACGCCGACGAGAACGGCGTGTGGCTCACCGGCTTCCGAACCCAGCACCAGCTGCTCGTCCCGGACGGCAAGTACTACCAGACCCGCGAGCAGAACCCGGGCGTGAACTTCCGCGACCCCTTCACCTTCCGCGACCAGAACAACCCCTCCGACCCCACCGACTACATGGTCTTCGAGGGCAACTCGGCCTTCGTGCGTGAGCAGCAGTACGTCGACGCCGCCGCCAAGGCCGGTCAGAACACCGCTCTGGCCACCTGCACCGAGGAGGACCTCGGCTACGAGAAGGGCGATCCCAAGGCGGAGACGGTCGACGCGGTCAACCAGCGCGGTGGCTACTACCAGCTGGCGAACGTGGGACTGGCCCGGGCCAAGAACAAGGCGATGACCGAGTGGGAGTACCTGCCTCCGCTGCTGAGCGGCAACTGCGTCAACGACCAGACCGAACGGCCGCAGATCTACTTCCAGGACGGCAAGTACTACCTGTTCACGATCTCGCACCGGGAGACCTACGCCGACGGGCTCCAGGGTCCCGAGGGCGTCTACGGGTTCGTGGGCGATGGGCTGCGATCGGACTACAAGCCGCTCAACCAGAACACCGGTATCGCGCTGGCCAACCCGATCAACCTCAACTTCAACCCGGGTAAGCCCTACACGCCGGACTTCAACCAGAGTCCGTACACCTTCCAGTCCTACTCGCACTACGTGATGCCGGGCGGTCTGGTGACGTCCTTCATCGACTCCATCGGTGGCAACCACGACGGCAACCCGGTGCGTGGAGGCTCGCTGGCCCCGACGACGAAGATCACCATCTCCGGGGACACCACCTCGGTGGACCGCACCTACGGCACCAACGGCCTGGGAGGATTCGGGGACGTCCCCTCCGACCGGGCCCGGAACAACGGCGGTGACACCCGCCCGCAGCGTCTGAAGTAGGCGGGGCGAGCAGGACGCCACTGCACCACAGCACGCAGAGATGAGGCGGGGTCCGCGGAACAGGTGTTCCGGCGGACCCCGCCTCATCGTCGTCGGGCTCTCCTGGCGCGCACCTACAGGGCGGCCGTCAACGGTGTGAGGCTGCCTGAGGTGATGGTGGCCGTACCCGTGGCGCCCAGGACGATCTCCTGGCAGCCGGGGTCGGTGAAGACCAGGAGGCTGCCGACGGTGGCACCGTCGTCGACGAAGACCTCGAGGCTGGAGCGGTCGAGGTAGAGGTGCAGGCGCACCGTCGAGCCGGTGGGACGATGGGGCACCTCGCGGCGCAGGGCGAAGTCGGTCCTGGTGCCCTCGTCCTTGCCGTCGACCTGCGTGAGACCTCCGTTGGTGCGGTCCAGGTAGAGAGTGCCGGCCGAGACGTTGACGCCGACGCGCACCTCCTGGGTCCTACCGTCGACCTCGCCGCGGGCCAGGCCCAGCCAGGCCTCCGAGGCCTGGGAGAGGTCCAGGGTCAGGTCGATCTCGACCGTGCGGCCCGTGCCCAGGTCCGTCACCGTGTCGGTGGCCTTGAGACCGGCGAGGTCGGTGGCCTTGCCGCGCAGAGCGTCGAGCTCGGGGACGGGCTTCTGAATGAGGGTGCGCTTGCCGTCGACGGTGGTCAGGGACAGCTCACGCGGGATGCTCATCTCGCCGCGCCAGTCGCCAGTGGGAAGCGAGTAGGGGTAGTTCCAGTTGCCCAGCCAGGCCATCCACACGCGGCGGCCCTCGACGTGCTCGAAGCTCTGGGCGGCGTAGAAGTCCTGGCCGGCGTCGGTGAAACGGGTCTGGCGGTCCTCGGGGAAGAAGACGGAGCCGTCGAAGTCCCCGATGAAGTACTGGGCGGTGGAGCCGGCCGTCTCCTCGTTGGCACCCACCGAGAGGGTCATGACCCAGCGAGTGCGGCCGTCGCTGGAGTCGGTCAGGGGGAAGAGATCGGGGCACTCCCATACGGCGGCGTGGGAGCCGATGTCCTGGCCGAAGTCGCTGGCGTGGGTCCAGGCCTTGAGATCGGTGGAGCGGAACAGAGAGACATGGTCCCCGGCGGAGACGATCATGACCCAGGCCTTGGAGTCCTCGTGCCAGAAGACCTTGGGGTCGCGGAAGTCCTTGCGCCCGTCGTTGGGGATGACGGGGTTGCCGGAGAAGCGCTGCCAGGAGCGGCCCCGGTCGCTGGAGTAGGCCAGGGACTGGGCCTCACCACCCTCGGTGGAGGTGTAGACGGCCACCATGCCGCCGCCCTTGACCAGGCCGGAGGTGTCAGCGCCGTCGACGACGCAGCTGCCGGACATGGCCAGGCCCTGCACGTCATGCTCCAGGGCCACCTCCTGGCGCTTCCAGTGCACCATGTCGGAGCTGATCGCGTGGCCCCAGGTGCCGTCCTGCTGGTGGAAGAGGTGGTACTCGTCCTCGTAGAGGACCAGGCCGTTGGGGTCGGCAAGGTTCCCCGTGGCAGGGCTGTAGTGGTAGGCGGGGCGGTAGGCGGCCGAGGCCGGTGAGTCGGTCGTGTCCGTGGCCGTAGGGACCGACGAGCTCCTGCGCCCCGTGGAGCAGCGCACCAGGACAGCTCCGCCCACGATAAGGGCGCCGGCACCGGCAGCCCCCAGGAGCAGGGTCCGACGCCGCAGGCCGACCCTCCGAGGCTCCGGCGGACACGCCTCCGGCTGAGTCGGCTCGGACTCCGGGGAAGTCGCAGTTGGCTCCTGGGAATCGGCCGTCTCAGCCGGCTGGATGGGCTGGTGGGGATGGGAGGGGTGGGCGCCGTGGGACTCGTCCGTCATGCCCTAAGGTTAAACGGCCGGTCAGGTGACCGGTGATGTCCCTACAGCGAGCGCTCCGCGGTCTCGACCACGTTGGCCAGCAGCAGGGCGCGGGTCATGGGCCCCACACCGCCGGGGTTGGGCGAGAGCCAGGCGGCCACCTCATCGACGCCGTCGGCGACGTCACCGGCGATACGGCCCTTGCCGGTGGCCGGGTCGACGACGCGCGAGACGCCCACGTCCAGCACGACGGCGCCAGGAGCCACCATCTCCGGGGTGATGATGCCGGAGCTGCCGGCCGCCGAGATGACGACGTCGGCCCGGCGCACGTGGTCGGCCAGGTCGGTGGTTCCGGTGTGACAGATGTCGACGGTGGCGTTGACGTCCTTGCGCCCCAGGAGCAGGCCGATGGAGCGGCCCACCGTGACGCCGCGGCCGACGACGCACACGTTGCGGCCAGCCAGGTCGATGCCGTGGCGCTCCATGAGCTCGATGCAGCCGCGCGGAGTGCAGGGCAGGGGCGAGTCGATGGGCCCCGAGGCCCGCAGCACCAGGCGCCCCAGGTTGGTGGGATGCAGGCCGTCGGCATCCTTGGCCGGGTCAACGCGCTCCAGGATGGCGTTGGTGTCCACGCCAACCGGCAGCGGGAGCTGGACGATGTAGCCGGTGCAGGCCGGGTCCGCGTTGAGGCGGTCGACAGCGGCCTCCACCTCGGCCTGGGTGGCGGAGGCTGGCAGGTCCTCGCGGATGGAGAGGATGCCGACCTCGGCGCAGTCGGCGTGCTTGCCGGCGACGTACTTGACGCTGCCGGGGTCCTCCCCCACCAGGACCGTGCCCAGGCCGGGGGTGACGCCGCGCTCGCGCAGCGCCGCGACGCGTTCCTTGAGCTCCGCCTTGAGAGCGGAGGCCGTGGCCTTGCCGTCCAGGACCCGGGCGGCCCCGTTCCAGGGGGCCCTCACTGGGCCAGCCCCGGGTAGAGGGGGAAGGCGTCGGTCAGGGCGCGTACGCGGCCGCGCAGAGCCGCTAGGGTCTCGTCATCGGCAGTGCCGGCGGCGCCATGAACGAGGGTGGCGGCGATGATGTCGGCGACCTCGGTGAACTCGGCGTCGCCGAAGCCGCGGGTGGCCAGGGCGGGGGTACCAATACGCAGCCCGGAGGTCACGCGCGGGGGACGCGGGTCGAAGGGGACGGCGTTGCGGTTGACCGTGATGCCGGCGGTGTGCAGGAGATCCTCGGCCTGCTGGCCGTCCAGGGAGGAGTCGCGCAGGTCCACCAGCACCAGGTGGACGTCGGTGCCGCCGGTGACGAGGCTGACACCGGCGGCCTTGACGTCGTCGGCCCCCAGGCGCTCGGCGATGATGGCGGCACCGCGCACGGTGCGCTCCTGGCGCTCGCGGAACTCCTCGGTGCCGGCGATCTTCATGGCCACGGCCTTGGCGGCGATGACGTGCATGAGGGGACCGCCCTGCTGGCCGGGGAAGACGGCGGAGTTGAGCTTCTTGCCCCACTGCTCGGCACGGCTGGACAGGAGCATGCCGGAGCGAGGACCGCCCAGGGTCTTGTGGACGGTGGTGGACACGACGTCGGCGTGCGGGACGGGGTTGGGGTGCAGACCGGCGGCGACGAGCCCGGCGAAGTGGGCCATGTCCACCCACAGGGCGGCGCCGACCTCGTCGGCGATGGCGCGGAAGGCCGCGAAGTCGAGGTGGCGGGGGTAGGCGGACCAGCCGGCGATGATGACCGATGGGCGCTCACGTAGGGCGGCCTCGCGCACCTGGTCCATCTCGATGCGCATGGTGGTCTCGTCCACGCCGTAGGCGGTGGCGTTGTAGTTCTTGCCGGAGAAGTTGATCTTCATGCCGTGAGTGAGGTGGCCGCCGTGGGCCAGGGACAGGCCCAGGAGGGTGTCGCCGGGAGTGGCCAGCGCGTGGAGGACGGCGGCGTTGGCCTGGGCTCCGGAGTGGGGCTGGACGTTGGCCCACTCGGCGTCGAAAACGGCCTTGGCGCGCTCGATGGCCAGGGACTCGGCGACGTCGACGACCTCGCAGCCGCCGTAGTAGCGGCGGCCGGGATACCCTTCCGCGTACTTGTTGGTCAGAACCGAGCCCTGGCACTCCAGGACGGCCCTGGGAACGAAGTTCTCCGAGGCGATCATCTCCAGGGTCTCGCGCTGGCGGGCGAGCTCGCCGGTGAGGACCTCGGCAATGTCCGGGTCGAGCTCGGCCAGCGGCTGGTTCAGGGACGGGGTGACGGCTTGCGCGGTCATGTCTCTCCTCAGGTGTGGGGCGCACGCCACGACGAAGCAGGCGGCGTGCGCGCACTGGTGGGCGATCCGTGGCCCAGGCGGGCGACCCCGGAGTCGTGTTCGTGCCGCTCCCCGGTGGTGATCCACCCGGCGCCAGTCGCGACGAGGACACCCTACCGCGCCGGGACGGAACCGTGCCGCCTCGAGGCAGGTCTCTTACCTTGAGGCGGGCGTTCAGTCCTCCTGGACCTCCTGCCCGAACCAGTCGCCCAGGCCGTCGTCGGCGCCGATCCAGGCCAGGGCCTGAGACATCTCCTCGGGGCGCAGGAGGATCCGGGCGAAGGCGCGACGCACCTGCTCGCGCATGTCCGTATCACCGATACCGGTGACCACGAGGTGGCAGCGGGGCTCGCCGGCGGCGTCCTCGCCGACACCAGACGCAGCGGATGGAACCTCGCCCCAGGTTCCGGCGTCACCGACGCTCACGGCGCCTCCGGCTACCTCCCAGGTACAGACCCGACCAGGGCGGCTGGGCAGCCAGAAGCAGCCGCGAGCACACAGCCCCTGACCGGCGAGCTCAACGACCAGGGCGCGCAGACGCCCGGGGTGGAAGGGCAGGGTGGCGCTGAGGTCCAGGGTCCACACGCCGTGGTCGTCGGGACCGCCCCAGGCGCTGGTGGTAGCGGGATGGATACGGCTCAGGGAGGAGGAGGCGTCGTGGGTGAGGGCGGTCAGGGTCTCCAGGAGGGGTGCGTCGAGCCCCGGGAGCAGGAGGGCGTCATGGGGGCGCAGGTGCTCGATGAGGTCGGCCCCGGCGGGGTCCTCGTCGCGACCGAGGGCCAGGACGACGTCGGCGTATCCGAGGTTGGCCAGGTGGACGGCGCCCGTGCAGCGGCAGTCGCCGGGGAAGGCGGCCAGCAAGCGGTGCTCGAGGAGCTCGTCCACGGCGGTGGTGGCGTCCAGGACGTGGGCGGCTCCGGCCAGCCTCACACCGGTTCCGGCGAGGTCCTCGGCCAGGCGGGGCAGGAGATGGGCGAGCTCGATGGCCGCCGGCAGGAGGATGACGGTGGTGCCACCCGGATCCTGGGCTGCGCGGTCCTCGGCGACGGCGACCAGGACCTCACGCAGGGAGCAGGTGGGGCAGGCGAAGGGCATGGGGACATCGAGGCGCACCGGGTCGTCATCGAAGCCGTCGGCCGAGCTGTGGCTGACGAGCCGGACCAGGTCGTCATCACCCGCATCACCGGCTTCACTGCTCTCGGCCTCGTCGTCGGCGCCGAAGTGGAGGCCAGCGCGGATGACGACGGCGTCCTGGCCGGCCAGGGAGAGGTCGACCAGATCCAGCAGCGCGGGGTCGACAGCGCCGACGACGGCCAGGGCGTGCCGGCTGCCGGCCGGGGGGCCGGGGATGTCGGCGGAGTTGTCGAAGAGGTCAGCGGAGTAGTCCGTCACGATGTCCTCCAGCAGAGTTGACGAAACTGAGAATCATTCTTATATCATGCTCGTCATGACCACCTACTGCCAAGTCACGGGAACCCGGCCGGTCTTCGGCCGGTCCGTCTCCCACTCGCACAAGCGCACGCCCCGGCGTTGGAACCCCAACCTGCAGCGCAAGCGCTACTGGGTGCCGTCGCTGGGGCGCACCGTGCGCCTGACGGTGTCCGCCAAGGGCATCCGCACGATCGACAAGCTGGGCATCGACGTCGTCGTGGCTCAGATGCTCGCTCGGGGGGAGAAGCTGTCATGAGCGGAGCCAAGGGAGGAAAGGACCTGCGGCCGATCATCAAGATGGTCTCCACCGCGGGCACGGGCCACACCTACGTGACCCGCAAGAACCGCCGCAACACCCCCGACCGGCTGGTGCTGCGCAAGTTCGACCCGGTGGTGCGCCGGCACGTGGAGTACAAGGAGTCGCGCTGATGGCCAAGAAGTCCAAGATCACCGCCGAGCTGCGCCGCCAGCAGGTGGTGGGGCGTTATGCCGAGCGCCGCGCCGAGCTCAAGCGGGCCTCGGTCAACCCTCACCTGAGCCAGGAGAAGCGCGATGAGGCGATGACGGCGTTGCACGCACTGCCGCGCGACGCCTCCCCCACTCGCCTGCGTCGGCGCGACGCGGTGGACGGCCGCCCGCGCGGGCACCTGCGCGTCACCGGGACCTCCCGGGTGCGTTTCCGCGAGATGGCGCTGCGCGGCGAGCTGCCGGGCATCGTCAAGTCCTCCTGGTAGACGGACGCGAGCGGGGCACGGCCTGTGAGCCTGTGCCCGCCGGGGCTCGCGGCGCCCCGTAGTCATCGCCCCCGCAGCACCGCTGCCGGCACTCGTTCACCACGTCAGTTCTCACATTCACCCCCATCCAAGGAGCTCGTATGCGCCCTGGGATCCACCCCAGCTATCAGCCCATCGTCTTTCGCGACAAGTCCGCCGACTTCGCCTTCCTGACCCGTTCGACCCTGACGTCGTCGGAGACCATCGAGTGGGAGGACGGCAACACCTATCCGGTCTACGACGTCGAGGTCTCCAGCGCCTCGCACCCGTTCTGGACCGGCCAGGGCAAGATCCTGGACACGGCCGGCCGGGTGGAGAAGTTCGAGCGCCGCTACGGCAAGCGCAAACGCTAGTCGGGCAGGCGGGGCGTCATCGCCCCTCCCCTTCGATCTCTCACCGTCATTGCTGTACACGAAGAAGGAAAGGAACCGACATGAAGGTTCGTGCCTCGATCCGGTCCCTGGCCAAGCAGCCGGGGTCCAAGGTGGTCCGACGCCGCGGTCACACCTACGTCATCAACAAGAAGAACCCCCGCCTCAAGGCCCGTCAGGGCTGACGGTCAGTACCACCCATGCAGGGCCGGGATGCGCATCAGCACGCATCCCGGCCCTTCTTTTCCTCAGTATCGACCCCCGTCGCCGAAGATTGATGGCACGTCAACCAGAATCATTCTCATCCCGCAATGACGCGGAAAACTGATAAGGGCAGGAGCACCCTGAACCTTGCCGCTCAACAGCCGGAAATATTTCCGCAACATACAAGGCATTGCCTAATAAGCGTCCGTCGTGCGCGGACAAGCTCGCGCCTATGCGCCCGCTCCGAACCGTCTCTGGGAGAGCCCTGATGCACCTCACCCCTCGTGAGCAGGAGAAGCTACTCATCGTCGTCGCCGCGGACCTGGCACGAAGACGCAAGGACAGGGGAATCCGGCTCAATCACCCTGAGGCAGTCGCCTACATCACCGCTGAGATCCTCGAAGGAGCCCGCGAAGGGCGCACGGTCACGGATCTCATGGCCTACGGCACCACCCTGCTGACCTATGACGACGTCATGGAGGGAGTCCCCGAGATGATCCGCGCGGTCCAGGTGGAGGCAACCTTCCCCGACGGAACCAAGCTTGTCTCCGTTCACGACCCGATTCGCAGGAGGCTGCCATGATCCCGGGAGAGTACCGACTCATGAGCGGCACCATCACCATCAACGAGGGGCGCCCCACCCTCAGTCTGGACGTCCTCAACACCGGGGACCGTCCCATTCAGGTCGGTTCGCACTTCCACTTCGCCGAGGTCAACTCCGCGCTGTCCTTCGATCGGCGGGCCGCTCGTGGTTTCCGCCTCGACATTCCGGCCGGAACCGCGGTTCGGTTCGAGCCGGGCGACTCCAGACCAGTCCACCTGGTGGCGCTGGCGGGAGCGCGAAGGGTCTTCGGACTGGCAGGCGAGACGAACGGCCCCGTCCAGGGCTGAGAGCACAGGAGCACATCATGAGCAAGGAACTCAGCCGTCGGGAGCATGCCGCCCTGTACGGCCCCACCACCGGGGACACCGTCCGTCTGGCCGACACCGACCTCTTCGCCCAGATCGAGCGGGACCTGACCCACCATGGTGACGAGGCCGTCTTCGGAGGTGGCAAGGTCATCCGCGACGGTATGGGCCACAACGGACAGCGCACGCGGGACGAGGGCATCCCCGACACTGTCATCACCAACGCGATCATCATCGACCACACCGGCATCTACAAGGCCGACGTCGCCATCCGGGACGGTGTCATCAGCGCTATCGGCGCTGCGGGCAACCCGGACATCATGGACGACGTCGACATCGTCATCGGCGCCTCCACGGAGGTGATCGCCGGCGAGCACCGCATCCTGACGGCCGGAGGCATCGACTCCCACATTCACTTCATCTCCCCCGCTCAGGTCGCCACTGCCCTGGCCTCGGGTGTGACCACCATGATCGGAGGAGGGACGGGACCCGCCGACGGCACCAACGCCACCACGATCACTCCCGGGGCGTGGAACCTGGCTCGCATGCTCCAGGCCGTCGAGGACTTCCCCATGAACATCGGCCTGCTGGGAAAGGGCCACGCCTCGGCCCGAGAGCCTCTGGCCGAGCAGCTGCGCGCCGGCGCGGTCGGCTTCAAGATCCATGAGGACTGGGGAGCCACGCACGCCGTCATCGACGAGGCGCTCAAGGTGGCCGACGAGTTCGACGTGCAGGTGGCCATCCACACCGACACGCTCAACGAGTGCGGCTTCGTTGAGGACACCCGCCGCGCGATCGGCGGACGGGTCATCCACACCTTCCACACCGAGGGCGCCGGCGGCGGCCACGCCCCGGACATCATCACCCTGGCGCAGGACCCCAACATCCTGCCGTCCTCGACCAACCCGACGCTGCCCTTCACGCGCAACACCGCTGAGGAGCACCTCGACATGCTCATGGTGTGCCACCACCTCAACCCCGCCATCCCGGAGGACGTCGCCTTCGCCGACTCGCGCATCCGTCCGGAGACGATCGCGGCCGAGGATGTGCTGCACGACCTGGGCGTGTTCTCGATGACGTCGTCGGACTCCCAGGCCATGGGGCGCGTCGGCGAGGTCGTCATCCGCACCTGGCAAGTGGCCGACCAGATGAAGAAGGCGCGCGGCAGGCTCGCCGGGGACCCGGAGGGCGGCGACAACCTGCGCATCAGGCGCTACGTGTCGAAGTACACGATCAACCCGGCCCGCACCAACGGGATCGCCGAGGTCGTGGGCAGCGTGGAGGTGGGCAAGTGGGCCGACCTGGTGCTGTGGGACCCCGCCTTCTTCGGGGTCAAGCCGTCTTTGATCCTCAAGGGGGGCCAGATCGCCTCCGCGGTCATGGGTGACGCCAACGCCTCGATCCCCACTCCCGAGCCCACGCTCATACGCACCATGTTCGGCGGCCACGGGGCGGCACCGGCGTCGAACTCGATCACCTTCATGTCCCAGGCGGCCATCGATGCGGGAGTGCCCCAGAGCCTGGGACTGAGCAAGAAGGTCTGCCCGGCCCGTGGAGTCAGGCGGCTGACGAAGGCGGACATGGCCTTCAACGACGCCACTCCGGCACTCACTGTCGATCCCGAGACCTATGAGGTCACGGCCGACGGCGAGAAGGTCACCTGCGAGCCCGCTCAGGTCCTGGCCATGGCCCAGCGCTACTTCCTCTTCTGATCCCTCATCCTGGAGCCTTCATGATCATCGAGTCCATCTCAGGCAATATCCATGACCTGTCCCCCGAGGACCTTGAGGACGTGCACGTTGAGAGCGTGGTCCTCCCTCTGGCCGATCTCACTAAACGCATTCAGCGAGTGCGCTCGGACCACGGCACCGAGCTCGGCATCCGGCTCGCAACGGGAGCACCGGACCTGCGAGAGGGAGACATTCTGCTTCGCGACGAGCGGGGAATCGTCGTCGTGCGCCTGGAGCCCACCGACGTCCTGGTCATCGCGCCCGCCACGGTGCGCGAGATGGGGGTCGTCGCCCACAACCTGGGCAACCGGCACCTGCCGGCCCAGTTCTTCGGCCCGGATGAGCCCTTCCCGGGACTTGAGGGGCATGACGGCGTCATGGTCATCCAGTACGACCACACCGCCGAGCACTACCTGGAGCACCTGGGGGTGCGACATGAGCGGATGGAGCGATCCATGCCCGTCCCCTTCCGTTATGCCGAGCATACTCACTGACCCTCGTGCCCCGGAGTGGGGCGAGCCTGCGCGCTGGCAGCTGCCGCTGGCCCAGCTGTGTGACTCCGCACTGCCCACGGGTGCCTTCTCGCACTCCTTCGGGCTGGAGACCTACATCTGCGACGGCGTCGTCAACGACGAAGCCTCCTTCGTGACCTGGCTGCGCGCGCTCGTATCCACCCAGCTGACCTTCTCCGAGGGACTGGGGCTGCGGCTGGCCTTCGAGGCGGTGGCGGTGGACGACTGGGAGGCGATCGCGCATCTCGATGAGCTCCTCGTGGCGCAGGCGGTGCCGCTCCAGGTGCGCCGGGCCGGGATCACGATGGGGCGGCGACTGCTCGCCGTCGCCCGCCTGGCACTGAGCGACGGCGACGGGCTGCTGAGCCGTTACGCGGCGCTCGTGGACGCGGAGGTGTGCTGCGCCCACCCCGCCATCGTGCTGGCGATCGCCGGCTACGTGCTCACGGCACCGCCGGCGGCGGCCGCGGCGGCGTACCTCCAGTCCAGCGTCATCTCGCTGACGCAGAACGCCGTACGAGCCATCCCCCTCGGGCAGGACGCCGGTCAGCGCGCCATCGCCTCGGTGCGCGACGACGTCTGCGCCGCGCTCAGGAGGATCGGGACTCTTGACGAGATGGACCTGGGGTCGGCCGCGCCCGGGATCGAGATCAGCCAGATGCGGCACGAGCGCCAGCGCGCCCGCATGTTCATGTCCTAAAGAGCTAAAGAACCACTGAGGAGAACCTCATGACATCAGCAACCAGCCTGGTCCTCCCTGATACACCCGGAGAGCAGGCCGCCGGCCCGCAGCATCCCGGTCCGGTCCGTATCGGGGTGGGTGGCCCGGTGGGGGCGGGCAAGACCCAGCTCATCGAGCGCATCACCCGGGCCATGAGCCGGGAGATCTCCATGGCCGCCGTCACCAACGACATCTACACGATCGAGGACGCCAAGATCCTCGCCGCTCAGGGAATCCTGCCGGTGGACCGCATCATCGGGCTGGAGACCGGGGGCTGCCCACACACCGCCATCCGTGAGGACACCTCCATGAACGAGGCGGCGATCGCCGAGCTGGTGGAGCGCCACCCCGACCTGGAGGTGGTGTTCGTGGAGTCGGGAGGCGACAACCTCTCGGCCACCTTCTCCCCCGAGCTCGTCGACTTCTCCATCTACGTCATCGACGTGGCCCAGGGCGAGAAGATCCCCCGCAAGGCCGGTCAGGGAATGATCAAGTCCGACCTGTTCGTCATCAACAAGACGGACCTGGCCCCTCACGTCGGCGCCGATCTGGCGGTCATGGAGGCCGACTCCAAGGTGTTCCGGGGAGACAAGCCCTTCTGCTTCACCAATCTCAAAACCGACGAGGGCCTGGAGCAGGTCATCGAGTGGATCCGCCACGACGTGCTCATGACGGACCTGGAGTCGTGAGCACTACTGGCAAGCTGCACCTGCGGATCGCCCGAGGCGGGGACCGGAGTATCGCCGTCGACCAGTACCACCGGGGAGCGCTGAGGGTGTTCCGCCAACTGTACCTCGATGAGACCGGGCAGGTGACCTACTACGTGGTCAATCCCGGAGGCGGGTACCTGGACGGCGACTCCTACCTCACCGAGGTCGAGGTCCTTCAGGGGGCCTCCGCAGTGCTGACGACCCAGGCGGCCACGAAGATCTACCGCACCCCCACCTGCCCGGTCCACCAGGACACCCGAGCGGTCCTGGGGCCTGGGGCCGTGCTCGAGCTGGTGCCGGACCAGGTCATCGCCTACCGGGAGTCCTCCTACCGGCAGACCACCCTTGTTGAGATGGACCCGACGGCGACCTTCATGTCCCTGGAGGTCCTCACCCCAGGTTGGGCACCGGACGGCGCGGTCTTCGGGTACGACTCCGTGCGGATGCGCACCGATATCCGTGTTGGCGGCAGGTGCGCCGTCGTCGACAACCTGCGCTTGGTCCCCGGTGAGTCTGGGATGACAAGTCTGGGAGCCCTGGAGGGGTACAGCCACCTGGCCTCCTTCACGGCGCTCGACGCCCGGGTCAGCGCCGCGCTCGTCGCCGAGGTCGGCGAGCTCCTCGAGGTCGACGGCGTGCGCGGCGCAGTGACGCGGGTGCCGGGCCCCGGACTCATCGCCCGGGCGCTGGCCGACGACACGACCCGTCTCACCGCTCTCATGCTCGACATCAGTGAGCTCCTGCGCCGTCGGTGGTTCGGCGCATCGAGACTCCACCTGCGCAAGTACTAGCAACGGCCCGCTCGCCTCGGCAGCGGGCGCCTCCCGAACTTCTATCGATCGGAGTCCCTCGTGCCTGAGTCATCTGTTCATCAGTCCCACCACCCGGCTCCCGGACCGGGCACCGCGGCCGTCCCATCGATCGTCTCATCCGGCGTGAACGCGCTCGGGCGCGGGGTGGGACAGATCTTCCTCCAGCCCCATGCTCTCACCGGACTGCTCATCGTGGCCGGCATCGCCGTCTACTCACCGCTCATGGCCCTCCAAGTGGTCCTCGGGACGACGGTGTCGACGGTGGCGGGCCGGCTGCTGGATCTGCGAGTCGCCGACGGGCTCCAGGGCTACAACGGGGCGCTGGTGGGAGCGGCGGCCTGGGCCGCTATGGGCGTCTTCTGGCCGGCGACGCTGGTCACCGTGGTCGGGGCGGCGGCGTGCCCCGCGGTCCACCGTGCTCTGGAGCGCGCCCTCGCGCCGGCTGGGCTCCCAGCGCTCACGGCTCCCTTCTGCATCGTCTCCGGCCTGCTGACCGCTCTGCTCAGGGCGATCGACGCGCCGATGGTGCCGGATCCGGCGCCGGTCAGTGGGTCGACGGCGTGGCTGGTCCCGGAGGCGGTGCTGACGGGAGAGTCCCAGGTGGTGCTCGTCGACTCCTGGGTCGGCGGTGCGCTGATCCTGGCCGGGCTGTTCATCGCCGGTTGGAGAGTAGGAACGGCAGCGCTGCTGGGCAGCGTCGTCGGAACGGCAGCAACGCTGGCACTCATTCCCGCCGGCCAGGCGGCGCACGGTCTGGGCGGGTACTCGCCGTGCCTGACGGCGATCGCGATCGGCGTCGTCCTCCTGCCTCCCGGGAGGCGGGCCTGGGTGCTGGCGGTGGTGGGATCGGTGCTGACCGTCATCGTGGACCGGGTTTTCACGGCGATCCCGGTGCCGACCTACACCTGGCCGTTCATCGTGACCACCTGGCTGGTGCTCGCCGTCGTCAAGTGGCGCGAGCGCCGACTAGGCTGAGGCCATGGCTCATTCCACGGTGCAATCCGACTCCGCGGCCCACCTGGTCCTGTCCCTGTCCTGCCCCGACCGTCCGGGCATCGTCCATGCGGTCACCGGCACGCTGGCGCGCCGCGGTGGGAACATCACCGAGTCCAAGCAGTTCGGGGACTCCTCCACCGGCCTGTTCTTCATGCGGGTCCAGGTGCTCACCACCGTGCCGCGCGTGGAGCTGGAGAAGGACCTGGCCGAGCTGGCCGGCGAGTACGAGATGGAGTGGAGCCTTGATGAGGTGGGGCGGGCCATGCGCACCCTCATCATGGTCTCCAAGGAGGGGCACTGCCTGACCGATCTGCTCTTCCGGGCCCGCAGCCAGGGGCTGCCGGTCGACGTCGTCGGCGTAGTGGGCAACCATGAGACGCTGCGGGACGTCGCCGAGTTCTACGGGGTGCCCTTCCACCACATCGCGGTCACCAAGGACACCAAGGAGGCCGCCGAGGCCGAGCTGCTGGGGCTGGTGGACTCCCTCGACGTCGAGCTGGTGGTACTGGCCCGCTACATGCAGATCCTCTCCCCCACCCTGTGCGAGCGGCTGCACGGGGGTGTCATCAACATCCACCACTCGTTCCTGCCGTCCTTCAAGGGGGCGCGTCCTTACGCCCAGGCGCACGAGCGCGGGGTCAAGCTCATTGGGGCGACGGCACACTACGTGACGGCGGACCTCGATGAGGGCCCGATCATCGAGCAGGACGTGACGCGGGCCGGCCACGAGGACCCGGTGGCCACGCTGCAGGCCAAGGGGCAGGACGTCGAACGCCGGGTTCTGGCGCAGGCGGTGCGCTGGCACACCGAGCACCGGGTACTGCTCAACGGGCACCGCACCGTCGTCTTCGCCTGAGCACGGCACGGGCCCACCACCAACCCGCGGTCTTCCCACCACTGGCCCACCACGACGACGGCCGGTCACCTCACTACAGGACGTAGGACCATCACGCACCCAGGTCTAACCAGACGCACCGACACTCACTCGCGTAGGAAAGGAGAACTGCGGTGCGGCAAACCGAGGAAGAGGCCTGAGCAACCCGCACACACATCCTGCTCGCAGCACTGGACTCATTTGCCCGAGAAGGTTTACAAGAGGCGAGATACAAGCAGAGCGGCTCCGCAGCGGGAGTGACTCGAGACTCGGTCCACCACCACTTCAAGAGCAGAACCAACTTGCTGCAAGAAGCTCTCGAACTCGGATGGCGGATCTAGAGCGAGAGGCTTCTCAACCGCCTTGATCAGACCGGCACCCCGACACACCAGGTCCGTAGCTTCATCGTGGGCTACATCACCCTGCTGCACGAGGGCAAGCGTTTAAGGCACTCGCCGCGAGCATAGTCGTCGAGGCACGACATATGAGTCAACAGCGACCCACGGCCGAAGCATCCTCATGAACGGCTGGGGGCTGTTGACCCCAAACTAAGATACGTGCTAACTTGTATGTATGAGACGAACCGCTGAAGACGCGGCAAAAACCCGCGTCGCGCTGCTGAAAGCAGCACTGAAGTCCTTCGAGGAGAAGGGGTGGCGGGGGGCAACATTCGATTACGTCGCAGAACGCGCAGGCGTCACACGCGGCGCACTGAACCACCATTTCCGCGACAAGCAGGCCCTACTGACCGAGGCGCTTGAATGGGGCTGGCGCGATTATGGACAGCGTTTGTTTGCTCAGGACAATGACGCGGCAGACACATCGGCCCACGATGCACTGAAGGCACTGCTGACTGAGTTCACTCGACTCCTCACTGGCGACGCGCGATTCCGAGCCCTGGCATCAACGACAGTCCTCGTTGCCCCACAAGCCCTTGAGTATTCCGAACATAACAGCGCCCTCGACGAATGGCACGACCGCATCGAAGGCCTCATATCCAAGCCCGAGAGAGACAGTGCCTCCCCCACATCGGGAGAGATCGCCAGCCTCGTGCTTGTGCTTCTTCAAGGGTTCACCGTGACTGCAGTGAACCGACCGCAAGACATTCCGCAACCCGACGAACTCGACGCCGCTATCGCGGCACTGGTGAGGGGGTTGCTCGACACCTAAGGACTCACTTCACGATGACTACCACCCCTACCTCTCGCGCAGCGAGCGCGACTCCAGCCCGCGCCACCGCTGTGGCCGGAGCCATTCTCTTCACCGACATGCTTCTCCAGGGACTCGCCATCCCGGTGCTGCCACTATTACCCGCAGTCGTTGAACAAGGCGCAGCCGCAATCGGCATCCTCTTCGCTTCGTATGCGGTGGCCATGGTGGTTGCCACGCTCTTCGCCGGACGCCTCGTCGATCGCCGCGGTCCAAAGGGTCCGCTCGTGACCGGCCTGATCGTTCTAGCGATTGCAACCCTACTATTTGCCACCGGTGGGCCCTATTGGCTCCTCTTAGTCGCCCGCTTCGTCCAGGGGATAGCTGGCGGCGTCGCATGGGTCGCGGCCTTGTCACTCATTGCAGCCACAACAGGTTTTGATAAACGTGGTCAGATGATGGGTATCGCAATGTCCACCGTGACTCTAGGCGTACTTGTCGGTCCGCCGTTGGCTGGTTTCCTCGTTGATGCGTTTGGGCCTGCCTCGCCGTTCTTGACAGCAACAGTCGTCGCCATCGTTGATCTCATCCTGCTAGTAGCCTTCATTCCAGGGTCGCCCCGACAAACCGACGACACAGCTGGGCCCTTCACCGTGCTCCGCGTACCAGGATCAGCCTCCATCGTTGCCGCGATCGCGATCGGGGCCGCGGTCCTCGCTGCGGTGCAACCAGTACTTCCCGGCCACCTGGGAGCACAGGCGACGAGCACTACGATCGGCATGCTCTTCGGCATCAGCGCACTCGTGAGCATCATCGCGAACCCAATCGTGGGCAGATTCGTCGCCTCAGTATCGCCTCGACTGCTTATCGGCATCGGCATCGTGGCCGTCGTTGCCGCACTGCTTGTTCTCGGCTGGTCGACCAGCATCTGGCAGGTCGCTGTTGGCATGGGCATTCTAGGCCTGTCGTCGGCAATGTTGCTCGCCCCGGCCACCACGCTCATCAGCGAACAAGGATTCCGATCGACCCCTCCGACACTCGGCGGCTCATTCGCGCTCTACAACCTCGCATACGCAGCAGGTCTGACTATCGGACCACTAATGACCGGGTTTGGAGTCCAGAAGACCGGATTCATCACCGCGATGGTAATTGCTGCTGTCGTGCTTTCAATACTTGGCGGCGTAGCCCTTATTAGGCTGCCTAGCCTCCAGAACGTCGCTGTCCCCGAGGACAGCCATGCCTAATCGCAGGACCCTCGAGCGTACCCTCACCCAAATCGACGGGCGGGGGTATGCCTCGTACAAACAGCTCATAGGCACCTACCAGCTCGGCACCATCCAACTAGCCATTGACCACATTCAGGTCGATCCCTACGCTCCACCATCACGTATGCGAGTTATCCTCGACCCTAACACAGCAAAGCTTCCTGCTGATCTGACCAATGACGTGACCGGACGGCGAGCGGTCGCCGACTTCCTCACACGCCGGTTCTCCGAGATCGCCCACTACGTGCTACCACCCCCCTCCGGAACTGGCAATAGTGGGTTAGTCAGCATCGGCCAGCCAGGCCAGGAAATCCTCGAACGCACCAGCGTCGTCATCGCCTCAGACCGTATCGAAGCACGCATCGATGTTGGACTGCCTGCATCGGGACGCAGAGCCCGTGGCCTTAAAGCCTCGAAGCTCCTGACCTCTCTCTTACCGAAGGTTACCGAGGCGTCGCTCGTGTTCGCGAATCTCGACCAGCACGCCCTTCGAGAGCACGTGGTCCTGCACCGCGATCAAGAATGGCTGCGATCCCAGCTGTCTCCCAGGGGTCTAGTCGCCTTTGTTGGCGATGGTGCAATCCTGCCTCGTCGTTCTGGAGACTCGGACCTCCCCCTGTCCGACAAAGCTGCAGTACCTTTCAGCAGCCCGGATAGTCTGCGCGTGAACTTTCAACTGCCCAGTGGACAACGGATTGCAGGGATGGGCATCCCTGAAGGCGTGACTATCATCGTTGGAGGTGGCTACCACGGCAAGTCGACTCTTCTCCGCGCGATCGAACGCGGCGTCTATCCTCATGTCGCCGGCGACGGCCGGGAATGGGTCATCAGCCGCGCCGATGCAGTCAGCATCAGAGCCGAGGACGGCCGTGCCGTCACCGGCGTCAATATTTCACCATTTATCTCAAACCTTCCCTCTGGTATCGATACTCGGTCCTTCAGCACCACAAATGCCAGCGGTTCGACCTCTCAAGCTACGAACCTAGTCGAGGCCATCGATGCTGGTGCGTCGACGCTGTTAATCGACGAGGACACATCAGCAACGAACTTTATGATCCGAGACGAACGTATGCGCACCCTGATCCCAGCGGACAGGGAGCCCATTACGCCGTTCGTCGACCGTGTCCAGCCGATATTCACCGAGCTTGGAGTCTCGACAATCCTCGTGGCCGGGGGTTCTGGAGCGTTTTTCAGCGCCGCTGATCGGATCATCTCGCTCGACCACTACGTCGCACACGACGTCACGAACGAGGCGCGCAAGATCGCCCCAGAGCCCTGGGAGGCTGGAAGGAATTCCAGCTCTCTAGTATTCTCCTACGATTGGGCCTCCCGGGTCCCGACTCCGAGCTCCCTAGTGCGAGAGGTGAACCAGAAGCCAGCAAAATCGAGAGGTACGACAATCCTATTCGCGGGTGAGACGATCGACCTCAGTGCTGTGACCCAGCTCGTCGACCCAGCACAGAATCAGGCCATCGCCCGAGCCCTCGACAGGATCACGGCACTCGCCGACGGCCGGATGTCCATCAGAGATCTGATACTCACAGTTGAGGGCCGCATCGACACAGATGGGCTCGACTGGTTGTCACCGTTCAACGGGCACCCAGGTCATTTGGCAAGGCCTCGGCATTACGAGTTACACGCTGCTCTCAATCGGTTGCGTGGACTGTGCCTTACAGGAACATAATTAGGCCTGCTCACACCGAGGTGGATGTTGAGTTACTGAAGACGGTTGCCCGTCAACGGTTGGTCGCCATCCAAGACGAGCTCGATTTCGGTGATGGGCGGCCTGTTCAGGTCGCTTTGCCGATCACTTCCAGCAGCGCTAAACGCTTGTGGAACGCCTTGGTCGAGGTCTACGACGAGTTGGGGCTCGCTACGGCCAGTGCTGATGATGAAGTGTTCCGGTCGTTGGTGCTGCCAGGCCGATCGGGCCAATCAGCAAGCTCCATACGACATGTCCTAGAGGAGGTCGGCGTGGTGGCCTCGGTGTACGCCACACCGGGATGACGACAACGGTTCGCAGGTGCATGCGCAGCGCATGTGGGAATGGGGCCGGCCACACTGGTGCTCTTTGACGTGTCCACGCTCTACTTCGAAACCGTCCAAGGTGATGGGTTCCGCGAGCCCGGATTCAGTAAGGAACAACAGCTGGATTCACAGATCACGATCGGTTTGCTCACCGACGCTCGGGGTTCCCGCTCATGATAGAGGCGTTCGAGGGCAACAAAGTCGAGACGATCACGTTCCTGCCATCGCTGCGCGCCTTCCAGGAGGCCCTTCAGTTCCCGGAAGTGACGGTGGCGGCGGATACAGGCATGCTCTCGGCATGGTGAACTGCGCACCCTATCGAGGGCCGGACTACGGTTCATCGTCTGCCAGAAGATCCCCGATGTGCCCTATGCGGTGGTTCAATGGATGGCCGAGCATCCTGATCAGAATCCGTCCGATGGGCTGGTGTTGACCCAACCGTGGACGTGCTGTCCGGCAGGCCAGCAAGTGAAGGAGATGATCTACCATCAGTACCGAACTGAGGCCGCGCCCGCCGAACGCCACGTGGGATCCATAAGCAGGTTGGCAAGGTCAAACGTGCTGTGGCGGACAAGGCGCCGATGAAGCGGAACCGATTCATCAAATTCACCGACGCCAAGAAATCGGTCAATCGTGAACTGGGAGCCAAAGCGCGCACCGGGATGGAAGGGCCACATCACTAACCTCACCAGAACGGCTCCCACATGACAAGAGACTGCTGGGGCCCGCGTGGGCCGGTGGTACGGGTGGTGGGCAACCACGAGACGCTGCGGGACGTCGCCGAGTTCTACGGGGTGCCCTTCCACCACATCGCGGTCACCAAGGACACCAAGGAGGCCGCCGAGGCCGAGCTGCTGGGGCCACGAGGACCCGGTGGCCACGCTGCAGGCCAAGGGGCAGGACGTCGAACGCCGGGTTCTGGCGCAGGCGGTGCGCTGGCACACCGAGCACCGGGTACTGCTCAACGGGCACCGCACCGTCGTCTTCGCCTGAGCACGGCACGGGCCCACTCTCTGGCCCCACCGCCCATTGTCCTGACCTGAGCGGGAGCGCCGACCCGCTGCCGCACGGACGGCGGGGTGCCCGACTCACACCCTCCGGATCTCGCTTCCTGCTCGTGGCCATTGCGCGTTCTCCGCTGAGCCGGCGCGGTTCCCGGGGACCACCGACGCCGAACTCGTGCCGCCTGCGGCCAGCTACCCACATCTGGAGTCCTGTTTCGTGACGGTTCCGTCCGCCATCGGGCCACGATGGTCAGGTGTCGGGCGCGATTGACGCGCCCGACTGCTGACCTGAGGAAGGAGCGGGCGATGGATGGGGTGTGGCCTCCGCCAGGATGGGGTCCGGACGGCGACATGGACGACTCGGGCGGCACGGAGTGCTGGGGCGGCGGCGAGGACTTCAAGCAGGGAGGGAAAGGACCGGAGAGGCCACCTCTCTATGATCCGCCTCCTCGGTCTCCCAGCCGGGCGATGTGTGAGGAGACGCTGGCATGCATCGTGGCGGGGAACGTCCGCCTCGAGGCGGCGAGGGTCGGGGTCACGCAGGCGGATCTGGCGCAGATTCTGGGCATGTCACGCTCAGCGGTGTCGTTGAGATACACGGGCCGGGTCGCTTGGCGCATTGATGAGCTCGAGCGTGTTGCCTGGTACTTGAACTTCCCCGTGACCGACCTGCTGGAGAAGCCCAAGAAGGCACACCGAATCCGGTCATTGTGAACCCGATACGGGCGGGGTACTGACGATCTGCTTGGCCAGGTTGAGGACTTCCTCGGCTTTCCGGGGCAGTGCCGGTTCAGTTCTTGACAGCCTGGGCTGAGCGCACTCCGGGCTGAGTGGCGGGCCCGTGGAGTGTCGTTCTGCTGACGTGACCGTTGGTGGAATCGTGCGAGGTCAGGTGGTGTCGGTCCACCTGAGGTCAACGCCTCGGCGGCCGTCAGCCTGGGTGTTTCGCTCAGGTGGCGCGAATCCACCTGGGCTGGCAGGGTTGACCGTTGGTATGGGAGGGGCTTGCCCCCTCCACCTCACCTCACATCCCGTCACCTCAGCTCGCATCGCGCGAGCAAACATCACGACACCGAAACACCATCCCCCAGGGGCGGAGCCCCGCGCCCGAGATGGAGCCCCCTGGGTTGAAACCCGCCTCCCTGGGCTGGAGTCCCGCTCAAGCCCTGCCATCTCAGCTATCCCAATGCAAACGGGCCCCACACAACCACCCCCTCCACACCCAGAAGCCAGGCACCCAGCAACGCAGTCGTGCATATCGTGGACTGAGACCTGGGAGAGCACGTGCAGAGAGTCGTCCAGAAAGACACTGCGGCCTATCAGCTCCTCACAGCGCTTACTGCCGCGCCGGCCTCGGCACGTAGCCTGACATCATGACGACTCTCGAGATGCTCATTGACGTCCTGTCCCGGTCCCGCGAGCGCTTCGACCGCGCCTTCGATGGCGTCACGCTGGAGCAGGCCAACACCCGGCCCGCCCCGGACCTGGCGCCCCGCATCGACTCCCTGACCTGGTTGGCCTGGCACACGGCTCGCGAGCTCGACGTCCAGGTCGCGCCCCTGGCGGGCGTCGAGCCCGTCTGGATCACTAGCGGCCACCGGGAGCGCCTCGCCCTGCCCCTGCCCGACGACACCGAGGACTGGCGCCACACACCCGAGCAGGCCGCCCAGGTCGTCGTCGGCGACCTCGGCCTCCTCTTCGCCTACCTCGACGACGCCTACGCGCTCGCCATCACCTACCTGCGCTCCCTCACGCCGGAAACACTCGACGACATCGTCGACGACTCCTGGGATCCGCCCGTCACCAGGGCCGTTCGCCTGGCCTCGGTCATCGATGACGCCGCCCAGCACTCCGGCCAGGCCGTCTACACCCGCCGGCTCCTGGGTCTGCCCGGCTGATCGGTCCGCGTCGCCCAACCGAGCGGCGCTCGCCCCCGCACCACGCGTTCGCCCCGACCTGGTGGTTCAGGTCGGGGCGAACGCCTCCCACATGACAAGAGACTGCTGGGGCCCGCGCGGGCCGATGGTGCGGGAGGATCAGGCGGCGGGCTCCACCGCCTCACCACGACGCAGCACGGTGACGGGCCGCAGGTCCGCATCAGTGACGACGACGTCGGCCCACAGGCCCGCCCGCAGCGCCCCCACGGATGGGTTGCCGAGGATCTGCGCGCCCTGGACGCTGGCGGCGTAGACGGCGTCGACCAGGTCGACTCCCCCGCGCCAGGTGGTGCGCACGACGTCAATGAGGTGGGCGGTTCCCCCGGCGATCGCGCCACCCTCAGTGAGGCGGGCGACGCCGTCGGCCACGGTGACCGGCTGGGAGCCGAGCACGTAGTCGCCGTCGGCCATGCCGGCCGCGGCCATGGCGTCGGTGACCAGGACGACGTTATCGCGCCCCAGGGTCTCGAACATATCCAGGACGATGGCGGGGTTGAGGTGCACGCCGTCGCCGATCATCTCCAGGACGCACTCGCCGCGCTGGGCGGCCGCCAGGAACTCGGGTACGGGTCCGGGCGTGCGGTGATGCATAGGGCGCATGCCGTTGAACAGGTGGGTGGCGGTCGATCGCGGGGCACGGACCGTCTTGCCGGTCTCGAGGCGCTCGGCGATGCGGGCGGCGGCGTCGGCCAGGGCGGCGCGCACGGGGGCGGCCTCGGAGTCGGTGTGCCCGAAGGATGGCAGCGCCCCGCCCTCGATGAGGGCCGCGTTGACGCCGTCGTCGCCGGTGATGCCGGGCTTCTCCGGGGCGATGGTCATGGTGACGACGTGCCCGCCGCCGAGCTCGATGAGCTCACGGGTCAGGGCGGCATCGGGGTCGATGATGTAGGTGGGGTCCTGGGCACCGCAGCGCTCGACCGAGACGAAGGGCCCCTCGAAGTGGATGCCGGCGAGCTCGCCGTCCTCGCACAGCCCCGCCAGGACCCGGGTGCGCGCACGCAGGACGTCGGGAGCGGCCGTCACGCAGGAGGCCACGAGCGACGTGGTGCCGAAGCGGCGGTGCTCGAGCACGGAGACCATCGCCTGCTCGGCGGTCTCGGCGTTGGGGAAGGACTCGCCGCCGCCGCCGTGGCAGTGGACGTCCACCAGTCCTGGCAGGAGGTAACCTCCCTCGGGTGCGGCCTGCGCCTGCTCGACGACGTCTCCGAAGCCGGCCCGGGCGGCCTGGTCAGCGGGCCCGACCCACGCGATGTGGGTTCCCGACAGGACGACCGCCCCGTCGTCGATGATGTGGTCGGGGGTGACGACACGCCCCCGCAGTGCGCGGACCTGCATGGCTTCGTTGCTCATGAATCGGATTCTGTCACTACTCCAGACGTCAGACAACATCGTTCGGGGCGTCTTCTCCCCCACACTGCGCGGCGGAGGCCAGTTCCGGTCAGGTCATCCGGCCAGGCGCTGCTCCATGCGGGACACTGCCCGGTTGACATCGCGCTCCACACGGGCCGATGGCGCCGCCCCGTCCTTCCACAGCAGGCCCTCGCCGACCGGACGCACGGCGACGAGACGGCCGCGGTCCACCAGGATCGGGCGGAACATGCCGTTGCTCGCCGGGCAGATGAGGCGCTCGCCGGCGTCGTCGGTCAGGCAGGAGCGGTCCTTGTAGCCCACGTGCAGCTCGTCGAAGGAGCCCAGGAAGTGCGTGGCCTGCGCGGCGGCGCGGTGGGCGGACAGGAGGTCGGGCAGGTCGGCGCGCATGTAGAGCAGGCCGGCCTTCGGGGCCGACTCGCCGGGGCCGAGCACCCGCAGGCCGCCGTTCGCCCCGCCCTCGGCGACCGCACGCACGAGCGGAACGCGGGTACCGGCCGGATCACCGGCGCCATCGGCCGACGCCGCGGTCTGCTCCTCCCCCAGCTCGACGGCGTCCTCCAGGGCGCGGGCGGCCTGCGTCTTGGGCAGCGTGGTCCAGCGGGCCAGGTCCTCGGCACTGACCGGACCGTGGCCGGCCGCGTAGCGGTAGGCGATGTGCGCGCACGCGGCACGGTGGCCCACCCCGCCGTGGACGACGTCGGCTCCGGCGGGCCCGGAGTCGGCGTCGGGCAGGGGACGCGCATCCATGACGAGGTGCTCGTTGCCGGACCGCGGCCCCTGAACGAGGATTCCCTCGCGCTGGAGACGCACCAGGAGGTGACGGCGCCGGTAGGAGGAAACGTCCTCACCGCGGAAGGCCTCCATAAGACCGGCCTCCTGCCAGGCCGCCAGCAGCACCGAGCGCATCAGGGGCCCCTGGTCGCTGATGAGACCAAGGGCCACCTCGGCGGCACGCTCGCACAGGGCAGCATCGACGCCGTAAGCCTCCTCACTGCGCCGGACCCAGGCGTCGGTGCGGTGCATGAGGGCGGCCCGCAGCCAGTGGTGGTCCGCGGCGGTAGTGATGTGGACGGTGCCGCGCATGGGCCAGGAGCGCACCAGGTCACCCCGTGCGAAGGCGGCCTCGACGTCGGCCGGGGTGGCCGCGGGGGCGCGCACGAGCAGAGCGTGCGGAACGGCGGAGACCTGCTGGCCCTGGATGGCGAGTCTGCCCGCCACCGCCTGGACGACGTCGGACGCGGCGGTGGCCGGGATGAGGCCCTGGGAGATGATGCGGGCCAGGCTCACCTCGCGTGGCAGCGGCGCGGAGGAGTCTCGGGCAGCAGCAGGCACGCTTGTCCCCTCTCAGAACAGTCGGGAGGCCGGGTCGTCCATGCCGCGCATGGCGTCGTAGTCGAGGGTGACGCAGCGGATGCCGCGATCCTCGGCCAGGACGCGGGCCTGGGGTTTGATCGTCTGGGCGGCGAAGACGCCTTGGACAGGGGTGAGCAGCGGGTCGCGGTCCAGGAGCTCGAGGTAGCGGGTGAGTTGCTCGACGCCGTCGATCCCGCCGACGCGCTTGATCTCCACGGCCACGGAGCGGCCCTCGGAGTCCTTGGCCATGATGTCGACCGGGCCGATGGCGGTGGGGAACTCGCGGCGCACCAGGCGGTAGCCGGTGCCCAGGACCTCGATCTGCTCGGCCAGGAGCTCCTGGAGGTGGGCCTCGACGCCGTCCTTGGTCAGGCCCGGATCCACGCCCAGCTCGTGGCTGACGTCGGAGAAGGTCTCGAAGATGCGGATGACGAGGCGGTCGTCGGTCTTGGAGGCGCGCACCTCCCAGACCTCGCGCACGCCGTCGGCGGCGGCCTCCTCATCCGGATCGGTGACGGCCAGGCGGGCCGGGGCGCTCATCCAGTTCAGGGGCTTGTAGGAGCCGCCGTCGGAATGGACGAGGACCGAGCCGTCGGCCTTGAGCATGAGCACGCGGGTGGCTCGGGGCAGGTGGGCGTCCAGGCGGCCGGAGTAGTCGACGGAGCAGGAGGCGATAACGAGGCGCACCCGTCCACCCTAGCGGGGCGGACCGAGGCTCGGCGCGACGCCGGGGCCGGCAGGCCTGAGCATCGTGTCACCCGCCTGACGTCCGTCCGTTATCCAGGTACGGCACCCGCACCGGATCAGGGCCCGTTTCTCAGACATGATCCGGCGCCGGAGGCCGTAGCACCAGGAGACCGTGACCCCGCCGTCGAGAACGTGCGTCATGATCAAGGACTGTGATGTCCTACAGATGACTGGGAACGGGGCTCAGTAGAGGCTGGGTTGCTCGGGGGACGCGGACTCCACCCAGGCGACCAGCGCCGAGTGCGACTCCTCCATCATGGCCAGGTCGAAGCCGTCGGGGCCGGCGGTGGCGTCCACGCAGTGCACCTCGACGACGCGCCCCTGCTCCCGGCGCCGCCTGGCCGCGGAGAGCTCCAGATCCAGGCGCCTCCACACCCGTGAGGGTCGCGTGGACAACGACATGAGCCGGTACCACTCCAGGGAGTCGAGCCGGAAGGAGGCGACCCCGCTCAGCCAGCGCTGACCCCCGGCGGGGCGCATCGCGCACTCGAAGGAACCGACTTGCCCGGCCAGGTAGCGCAAGCGTGCCAGGAAGCCGCCTGTCAGCAGCACGAGGGCGATGGCGACGATCGCCACGATCATCCACACGTGCTGCCCCATGCCTCAGGCCTCCGCGTCCTGCTTCACATGATCGGCGGCGATCGTGATGACGTCGTGGTCCACGGAGCAGAACCCGCCGGACACCTCGATCCTGCGCATCTCGCCGCCGACGGGACTCAGTCGCACCGGCCCGGATCCCAGGACCGCCAGGAGGGGCTGACGGCCGGGCAGGATGCCCAGCTCCCCGTTGATCAGGGGCACGGAGACCTGCGTCGCCTCACCGGTCCAGGCCTCGCCCGCCGGCGAGACCACCTCAACACTCAAGGCCATGTCCCCTCCTTTCCTGCACCCGGTTCTACCCGGATCCTACGTCTCAGTCCTTGAGCTCGGCGGCACGACGCTCCAGGTCCTCAATGCCGCCGATGTTGAAGAAGGCCTGCTCCGGCAGGTGATCGTAGTCGCCGTCGCAGATGCGGCGGAACGCCTCGATGGTCTCCGACAGCGGCACGGTGGAGCCGGCCACGCCGGTGAACTTCTCCGCCATGTAGGTGTTCTGGGACAGGAACTGCTCGATGCGGCGGGCACGGGCCACCGTCACCTTGTCCTCCTCGCCGAGCTCGTCGACGCCGAGGATCGCGATGATGTCCTGGAGCTCCTTGTTCTTCTGGAGGATGGACTTCACACGGGTGGCGACGTCGTAGTGCTCCTGACCCACGTAGCCGGGGGCCAGCAGGCGCGAGGTGGAGGTCAGCGGGTCCACGGCCGGGTAGATGCCGCGCGAGGCGATCTCGCGGCTGAGCTCGGTGGTGGCGTCCAGGTGGGCGAAGGTCGTGGCCGGCGCCGGGTCGGTGTAGTCGTCGGCGGGCACGTAGATCGCCTGCAGGGAGGTGATGGAGTGGCCGCCGGCCGAGGTGATGCGCTCCTGGAGCTGGCCCATCTCGTCGGCCAGGTTGGGCTGGTAGCCCACGGCCGAGGGCATGCGGCCCAGCAGCGTGGAGACCTCGGAACCGGCCTGGGTGAAGCGGAAGATGTTGTCGATGAACAGCAGCACGTCCTGGTGCTGGACGTCGCGGAAGTACTCGGCCATCGTCAGGGCGGACAGGGCCACGCGCAGACGCGTGCCCGGCGGCTCGTCCATCTGGCCGAAGACCAGGGCGGTCTTGTCGAACACGCCGGCCTCGTCCATCTCGACGATGAGGTCGTTGCCCTCGCGGGTACGCTCCCCCACCCCGGCGAACACGGAGACACCGCCGTGGTTCTGGGCCACGCGCTGGATCATCTCCTGGATGAGGACGGTCTTGCCCACGCCGGCGCCGCCGAACAGGCCGATCTTGCCGCCCTGGACGTAGGGGGTGAGCAGGTCGATGACCTTGATGCCGGTCTCGAACATCTGCTCCTTGGACTCGAGCTGGTCGAAGGCCGGGGGCTGGCGGTGGATGGGCCAGCGCTCGGCGATCTCCAGCTGCTCGCCGGGGCCGAGGTTGAGGACGTCTCCGGTGACGTTGAAGACGTGGCCCTTGGTCACGTCGCCCACGGGCACGGAGATCGGCGCGCCGGTGTCGCGCACCTGCGAGCCGCGCACGAGGCCGTCAGTGGGCTTGAGGGAGATCGTGCGCACGATGTTGTCGCCTAGATGCTGGGCGACCTCCAGGGTGATCTCGTGGGGCTCCTCGCCGGCACTGGTGGCCTGGACGGTCACCTTGAGGGCGTTGTACATCGCCGGGATCGCATCAGGCGGGAACTCGACGTCGACGACGGCGCCGATGATGCGGGTGATGCGTCCCGTCCCGGGGGTGGTGGTGTCAGCCATGTGCGTTCTTCCGTATCTTCCAGAGCTGAGAGGGGGTCCTGCTCGGTGAGGTGAGTCTGTGTGGGGTCTCGACGACGTCGGGGGCTACCCGGCCTATTCGGCCCCCAGGGCGTCGGCACCCGAGACGATCTCGGTGATCTCCTGGGTGATGTCGCCCTGGCGCGCCGCGTTGGCCAGGCGGGTGTAGGTGATGATGAGGTCCTCGGCGTTGTCCGTGGCCGTGTGCATGGCCTGCTGGCGGCTGGCCAGCTCGGAGGCGGCCGACTGCAGCAGGGCGTTGCGGATGCGGGTGCCCATGTAGCGGGTCAGGAGGGCGTCGAGCATCTCGGAGGGCCCGGGCTCGAACTCGTAGAGCGGCATGGAGCTGCCGCGCTTCTCCGCCAGCTCCTTCTCCAGGGCCTCGTTGCCGGCGTCGTCGAGCTCACCGGCCCCCTCGACGTCGACCACCTTGAGCGGCAGCATGCGACGCACCTCGGGGACCTGGGAGACCATCGAGACGTAGCGGGTGAAGACGATGTGGACCTCGGCCACGCCGCCGGCCTCGGCCGGCTGGAGGAAGTAGTCCAGCAGGGTGGTGGCCACCTCCTCAATGGCCTGGTCACTGGGACGGTCCGACTGCCCGGTCCAGGAGAACTCGATCGGCGTGCCGCGAAAGCTGAAATAGTTCTGGGCGCGCCGGCCGAAGGTGAAGATCACCGGCTCCTTGCCGTCCTTGGTCAGCTCCTCGATGAGGCGGCCGGTCTCGCGCAGGATGGTGGCCGAGTAGGCGCCGGCCATGCCGCGGTCGGAGGTGACCACGAGGATCGCCACGCGGTTGGTGTCCGTGCGCTCCTGGGTAATGGGGTGCTCGAACCGGGAGTAGGTCCCCAGGGCGGCCACCGCCTGGCTCAGGGCGTGGTCGTAGGGCGAGGCCTCCTGCGCGTTGCGGCGCGCCTGCCCGATCCGGGACGAGGCGATGAGCTCCATCGCCCGGAACACCTTCTGGAGGGTCTGGGTCGATCGAATGCGCTGCTTGTAGACGCGCTGGTTTCCTGCCACGTCAGCCCCTCTTGACCACGAGCTGCTCGGTGGTCCTCTCGGCGGTGGGCTCCTCCTCGGGCTCGGCGACCTGCGCGCCCAGCATCTGCTCGCCGGAGGCGAAGGTGCGCCGGAAGGCCTCGACGGCCTCGACCAGGGCCTCCTCGGTCTCGTCGGTGAGCTGCCCGGTGGACTCGATGGAGTCCAGGATGTCGGTGTTGCGCCGCAGGTGGTCCAGGAAGGCCTCCTCGAAGGGCAGGACGTCGGCGACGTCGAGGTCGTCGAGGTAGCCCTTGGTGCCGGCCCAGACGCTGGCGACCTGCTCGGCCACCGGGTACGGGGTGTACTGGGGCTGCTTAAGCAGCTCCATGAGGCGCTCGCCGCGAGTGAGCTGAGCGCGGGTGGCGGCGTCCAGGTCGGAGGCGAACATGGCGAAGGCCTGCATGGAGCGGTACTGGGCCAGCGTGATCTTGAGGGTTCCGGCGACCTTCTTCATGGCCTTGACCTGGGCGGCGCCGCCCACGCGGGACACGGAGATACCGACGTCAACGGCGGGGCGTTGGTCGGCGTTGAACAGGTCGGACTGGAGGAAGATCTGCCCGTCGGTGATCGAGATGACGTTGGTGGGGATGTAGGCCGAGACGTCATTGGCCTTGGTCTCGATGATCGGCAGCCCGGTCATGGAGCCCGCCCCCAGGTCGTCGGAGAGCTTGGAGCAGCGCTCCAGCAGACGCGAGTGCAGGTAGAAGACGTCACCGGGGTAGGCCTCGCGGCCCGGCGGGCGGCGCAGCAGCAGGGAGACGGCGCGATAGGCCTCGGCCTGCTTGGACAGGTCGTCGAAGACGATGAGGACGTGCTTGCCCTGATACATCCAGTGCTGGCCGATGGCTGAGCCCGTGTAGGGCGAGAGGTACTTGAAACCGGCGGGGTCGGAGGCCGGGGAGGCGACGATGGTGGTGTACTCCAGGGCGCCGCGCTCCTCCAGGGCGGCGCGCACCGAGGCGATGGTGGAGCCCTTCTGACCGGTGGCCACATAGATGCAGCGCACCTGCTTGTCGGGGTCACCGGTCTCCCAGGCGGCCTTCTGATTGAGAATGGTGTCCAGGGCGATGGCGGTCTTGCCGGTCTGGCGGTCGCCGATGATGAGCTGGCGCTGTCCGCGGCCGATCGGGATCATCGAGTCGATGGCCTTGAGCCCGGTCTGAAGGGGCTCGTGGACGGACTTGCGGGACATGACACCGGGGGCCTGGAGCTCCAGGGCCCGGCGGCCCTCAGCATCGATCTCGCCCAGGCCATCGATGGGCCGGCCCAGCGGGTCGACGACGCGGCCCAGGTAGGCATCACCCACGGGCACGGAGAGGACCTCCCCGGTGCGGCGCACGACTTGGCCCTCGTCGATGCCGTCGAAGGAGCCCAGGACGACGACGCCGATCCTGCGCTCCTCGAGATTCATCGCCAGGCCGGCGGTACCGTCCTCGAAGGTGAGCAGCTCGTTGGCCATGACACCAGGCAGGCCCTCGACGTGCGCGATGCCGTCAGCGGCGAAGACGACGTGCCCGACCTCCTCGGCCGCGACCTCGGCGGGCTTGTAGGACTCGGCGAACTCGTTCAGGGCCGAGCGGATCTCCTCGGGCCTGATGGTCAGCTCTGCCATCTCGTCTCCTTGCTGGTTGCGTTCTGAGGGCCGGCGGCGCTGGGCGTGAGCGACGACGGCACGGGGTGGGGTGGTGAAGTTGTGGGGACCGGTGCAGGAGGCGGCGCTGGGCGCGTTGCCCGCTATCCGGCCAGGCGGGTGCGCAGCTCGGCGACGGCGCCGCGCACGGTGTGGTCCAGGACGTGGTTACGGATCATGACACGCGCCCCACCGATGACCTCGGGGTCGACCTCGCAGTTGAGATCGATGCGGGTGCCCAGGCGGCGCTCCAGGATGGTACGCAGGCGCGACTCCTGGGCCGTGGTCATGGGGACGGCTGTGACGACGTCGGCGATGGTGCGTTGGCGCATGGCGGCGGCCAGCTCGACGACGCGGCGCAGGTTGCGCAGCGGCCCGCCCTCGGCGCGGTGACGCACGCACCAGCGCAGCAGGCTCATGGCCGGAGCGCTGACGTGGGGGCCGAAGACGGCCTCGGCCAGACGGACGCGGGCCTCGGTGCGGGTGCGGCGCGAGGGCGCCAGGGCGTCGCGCAGCTCGCGGTCGTCGGCAATCCGCTCGTGGACGTCGAAGAGCTGCTGCTCGATCTCACCGACCGCGCCGTCGGCGTGGGCACCGGCGAGGATCGCCTCGATGCCCAGGTCATGGAGGGCGGAGATGAGGTCGACCGGCTTGGACCAGCGGCCGCGGACCATGGCGCTGAGCAGGTCGACGACGCGCCCGTCCACAGTTCCCTCGAAGAGTCTGCGAGCCAGTACCGCCTTGTCCTCGGACTCGCGGCCCGGGTCGGTCAAGGGGCCGGACAGCGAGTGGACGGCGACCTGGTGGGCCAGGGCGAGGATCTGACGCCCCAGCTCCTGTCCCTCGACTCCCGCCGCCGCGAGCACCGGGCTCCAGGCCTGGCTCACGGTCTCACGGGTGGCTCCGGTCCCGGTTCTCACGGCTTCTCCTCCGCAGCGGGCTCAGAGACGGGGCCGGTGGTCACTGGTGCGTCAACGCCCTCGACCGGGGGCATGGCCTCGAGCTCGTCGAGGAAGCGGTCGATGACGCGCTCGGACAGGGCCGTGTCCTTGAGCTGCTCACCGACGATCCGCTCAGCCAGGGTGGAGGCGAGCATACCGACGTCGGTGCGAAGCGAGATCTGCGCGGCCTGCTTGTCCGCCAGGATCTGACGCTGGGCACCCTGAAGAATGCCGGCGGCCTCGGTCTGAGCATCGGTACGGGCCTGGGCGACGACCTCCTTGGCCTCGCTCTGTGCGTTGTCGCGGATGCGGGCGGCCTCGCGGCGGGCCTCGTCCACGAGCCGGGCGGCGCGCTTCTCGGCGTCGGCCTGGTCCTGCTCGGCCTTGTCAGCCAGGTCGAGGCCCTCCTGGATGCGCCGGGCGCGCTCGTCCAGCACGGCGTAGAGCCGAGGCAGGGCGAAGCGGCCCACCACCAGGAGGATGAGCAGGAGGACGATCGCCGCCCAGAAGATCTCATAGAGCGGAGGCAGGATGAAGGCGGTCCCCCCTCCCTGCCCGCTCTCGGCAGCCAGGGGAAGCATCACTTGACGACGAGCGGCATGACGAAGCCGATAAGGGCCAGGGCCTCGACCATGCCCGCACCGATGATCATGTTGGTGAACAGGCGTCCGGCCACCTCGGGCTGACGGGCCGTGGCCTCCTGGGTCTTGCCGACCAGCAGACCAATGCCGACGCCCGGGCCGAGCGTGGCCAGGCCGTAGCCGACGTATGCGAGAGCAGCGGAGGTCATATGTGGTTCCTTCTTTCTGGCGCCGATGGCGCAGGTGGGGTCAGAGGGTCGTGAAGAGCCTCAGGGACAGGTCGGTGACGTCTAGTGGGCCTCGATGGAGAGCTTGATATAGACGGCGCTGAGGATGGTGAAGATGTAGGCCTGCAGGACCGCGACGAAGACCTCGAACAGGGTCACCGCGATCATGGCTGCGCCGGTGAGGAAACTTGCCGCCGAAGACGCCTGTAGGTGCAGGAGCAGACTGGTGGTCCCGAAGAAGGTCATGGCGAGCAGCATGTGCCCGGAGACCATGTTGCACAGCAGACGCAGGGTGAGCGTCACCGGCCGAACAATGAAGTTCGAGAGGAACTCGATGGGGGTGATGAGCAGGTACATCACCTTGGGCAGCCCCGGAGGCAGGAGCTGGGAGGCGAGGAAGTGACCGATTCCCTGCTCCCTGATTCCGGCACCGATGAAGGTGATGTATGTCAGGGCCGCGAACACCAGGGGCACCGCCACCACCGAGGAGGCGGCGATGTTGAGTCCCGGGATGATGCCGGCGATGTTCATGGCCAGCACTCCCAGGAAGAGGGTCCCCAGCAGGGGGGCGAAGCGGCGTCCGTTCTTATTGCCCAGAAGCATGAGGGCCACATTGCTGCGCACGAAGTCGGCGATGAGCTCGAGCACGGCCTGGCCGCGCCCGGGGACGGTCTTGAGCCGGCTGGCGGCCACCCCCACCGTCAGGCACAAGGCGACCCCCATGACGACGCGGACGAGGGTGAGCCGGTTGAACTCCAGGAACGTACCCTGGCCAAAGAGCGCTTCGGGGAAGAAGTCCTCGACGCCGGGTGAGTGAGGGTGCTGAGTGAAGGCGGGCACCGCAGTCAGCACGATCACCGCAACCAGGACAACCAGGAGCACCCAGTACCACAGCGGTTTGACGAACGGCTTGGCGTCAGCCGTCCGCGGCGCGGCGACGTCGTCGACTGCCGCGTCGCTCTCGGTGACGGTGTTGGTGGACAGGAGATCCTCCCGATGTCTCTCACGCTTCGAAGTCTGGCCTGATGTCTGCCCCGAACAGGCCTGCTAACCACTGGTAATGCTAGCGCCTAGGAATGGTTCAACGAAGCAAAATCAGCAGGCGCATCCCGATTCATCGTCCTTGCCGCCTCCCGAGGTTGAACCCACGCCTCGGTCAGGACCGACCCGTCGGCCCTCCCTTCATCGGCTCCACAGCAAGGATTCGTGCTCGCGTCAGGACGGTCACCTCGGCGAACAGGCTTACCAGTACAGCAACGATGAGTGAGACCCCAATCACTCGAGTGTCCAGCCCGATCACCCGACCGCCGAGGAGTACCAGGGCCAGCAGGGAGATTCTCGCGAGGTAACCGCCGCCCATCCAGGCAGCCATGAGTCCCATCCCGGAGCGCACCATGCGGGCCAGAACCCACCACGTGGAGGCCAGGAGCAGCGCCGTCGCCACCGCGGCCACTGGAAGGGTCCCGGTCGGGCGGGCCACGCCTCCGGTCATGCCGCCACCTACGCACCAGAGGAGCTCAAGCGCCACCAGGACCCCGGTGGCAATCGTCAGGATCCGACGCAGCCGGGCAACAGAGTCGATCAGGACTGCGGTGTTGCGACTGGTCCCCCCGGTCGGTCCCGGCTGCTCGTCGGCAGGTTGCTGCGACATCGGGCCGGAGCCGTGTGCTGTACTCATGCGTCCGTCTCCTCGGGATGGTGGGCGGGAGCCGTTGACACGGCAGCCGACACGACGGCTCCTTGCGGCGCCTGCCCCTGGGCCGGGCGCGTCACCTCACCGGTTCCCGAGACATTGCGGGAGATGACGATCCGCTGCTCCTGGCGATCCTGGCGCCGGCGCAGCGCCGAGCGCAGGCCGTGGCGCACCCCGGGCATGAGGTCAACGGTGACGACGAAGGCGAACAGGATCGCGATGGCGGCCCCCACCATGACCCAGGGCAGAGGGAAGAAGGCCATGGCGGCCACGGGGAAGGACGCGACGGCGGCCCACAGGTACATGACCAGGACGGCGCGGCGGTGTGAGTGGCCGGCCGCCAGGAGCCGGTGGTGCATGTGCATGCGGTCGGGGTGGGTGGGGCTGAGCCCCTTCCGCGTGCGGCGCACGATCGCCATGATCATGTCGGTCAGGGGCAGCAGGAGGACGGCCAGCGGCAGGAGGATCGGCATGAAGGCGGGCAGAGCACGCGAGCCGTCGAAGCTGCCGGGGTCGATCTGCCCGGTGATGATGATGGTGGAGGCGGCCGAGACCAGCCCCAGCTGCATCGCCCCGGAGTCGCCCATGAAGATGGTGGCCGGGTTGAAGTTGTGGGGCAGGAAGCCCAGGCACACGCCGATGAGGGCGGCCACGATCGTGGCCGCCAGCGAGCTGTAGGAGCCTGGGCTCGTGGCTCGAGTGAGGACGTAGGTGTATAGGAAGAAGGCGGTCGAGCCGATCCCGATGATGCCCGCCGCCAGCCCGTCGAGGCCGTCGACGAAGTTGACGGCGTTGATGGCGGCCACGACGACGATGACGGTGGAGATGAGGGACAGGCGCGAGGACCCGATGGTCAGCCCTGCCACGGGGAAGGTGAGGAGCTGGACGCCCTGCCAGGCCATGACGCCGGCGGCCAGGATCTGTCCGGCGAGCTTGGTCATCCAGTCCAGCTCCCACAGGTCGTCGACGACGCCGAGCAGGCATACCAGCCCCGCCCCCAGGACCACGGCCCAGGCGCTGGAGTCGATGACGTCAGAGAGGTAGGGGATCTGCGAGGCCACGGAGATCGCGGAGAACAGGCCGAAGAACATGGCCACCCCGCCCAGGCGCGGGATGGGGGTGGAGTGGACGTCGCGGGCCCGCACGGGAGTGAGCGCATTGCTCACTAAGGCGACGTGCCGGATGATCGGCACGGCCACGTAGGTGGCCACGGTGGCGACGGCCATGACCAGGAGGTAGACCCTCACGCGCCCACCTCCGGCTTGTTGTGCGTTGCCTGCGCGGTCTGCTCGGCGACGTTGACACCGGCCACTCGCTCCAGGTCCGCGGGCGAGAGGACCCCTTTGCGCAGAATGCGGGGGGAGCAGGCGTGCGCCCCGGCGAGGGTGACGATGGTGGAGGGAACCGGACCGGACGTGGCTCCACCGTCGAGCAGAAGGATGTCCTCGGTCCCGACGGCGTCGACTCCCCGGACCCGTCCGGGGAAGGCGGCCCGGGCGGAGGCGGCGTCGGTCGCGGGCGGTGCGCCGGTGGGGTTGGCGGAGGTCACGGCCAGCGGGCCGCTGCGGCGCAGGAGGTCCAGGGCGAGCTCGTGGTCGGGCATACGTATGGCGATGGTGCCGCTGGTCTCGCCCAGGTCCCAGGTCAGGGCCGCATCGGCGTCGAGGATGAGGGTCAGCGGCCCCGGCCAGAAGGCCTCCATGAGGATGCGCGCGGCCTCCGGCACCTGGGCGACGACGCCGGTCAGGTCGGCGGGGCCGGCCACGAGCACCGGCGGAGGCATCTGACGTCCGCGCCCCTTGGAGGCCAGCAACCGTTCGACCGCCCCAGCATCGGCGGCGTTGCATCCGATGCCGTAGACGGTGTCCGTGGGCAGGATGACCAGCCCGCCTGCGCGCAGGTGCTCGCAGGCCGGTTGGAGGGCGTCGAGGTGGGAATGAGCGGTGCTCGCGGAGGGCTGCGGGGGTTGGCTCACGTGCCGCATCCTGCCACGGATCGGGCCAGTGTCGGGACAGTGCGGCGGTGTGGGCCCAGACGCGATGTCAGACAGTGACCCGCACCTGCCCATACGTGCCCACGCCCGTATCGTCGTCGGGCTACACGATGCGGCGGGCCACGGCCCAGCGGGTGAGCTCGTTGCGGTTGGACAGCTGGAGCTTGCGCAGGACCGCGGAGACGTGGGTCTCGACGGTCTTGACGGAGATGAACAGCTCGGAGGCGCACTCCTTGTAGGTGTAGCCACGGGCGATGAGGCGCATGACCTCCCGCTCCCGCGCCGAGAGACGGTCGAGCTCGGTGTCGGCCACGGCCACCTCGCCCGTCCCGGCCCCGAAGGCGTCCAGGACGAACCCGGCCAGGCGCGGGGAGAAGGCGGCGTCGCCGGCGGCCACGCGCCGCACGGCCTGGGCCAGGTCCTCGGTGGAGATCGCCTTGGTGACGTAGCCGCGGGCGCCGGCCCGGATGACGCCGACGACGTCGTCGCTGGCGTCGGAGACGCTCAGGGCCAGGAAGCGCGTCTCGGGAACGTCGTGGCAGGAGACGACGACCTCTGCTCCTCCCCCGCCGCTGCCGCCAGGCAGGTGAACGTCGAGCAGGACGACGTCGGGGCGCAGGGCGTGGACGGCGGCGATAGCGCCCTCGACGTCGTCGGCCTCGGCGATGACGTCCAGATCGGGGGCGTGGGAGGTCAGCTCGGAGCGCACCCCGGAGCGGACCAGGGCGTGGTCGTCGACGACCAGGACCCGCAGGGGCGAGCCGGCCGCTGCGGGCGGGTGGTTGTCTGATGGGGTGCCGGCGGGTGTGTCAGCCATGGGTCTTCCTGGTGGTGACGTCGATGATGTGGAGGTGCCCGGAAGGACCGGAAGGACGCGGAGAAGGACGAGGTGGAGCCCTACAGGACAGAATGTGACGGGACCTACGATAGGCGGGCGGTGGGATCACGCGGGGAGGGACAGGGCCACCTCCGTGCCGGTGGCCATGCGGCGCACCCGGCCGCTGCCGCCGTGACGCTCCATGCGGGCGATGATGGACTCACGCACGCCGTGGCGGTCCTCGGCGATGGACTCCGGATCGAATCCGGGACCGTGGTCGCGCACGAACACCTCGAGGCGCTGGTCGCCGGCCTCGACGTAGAGGGAGACCGGCGGGGCCCCGTGGCGCACGGCATTGGACAGGGCCTCTCGAGTGGCGGCGACGATGACCTCAGTGTCACGGTCGGGGGCGCGGTCGCCGACGCAGACGACGTCGACGGCCACGCCGTGGCGGTCCTCGATCTCGCCGGCCAGGTCGGTGAAGGCGTCGGCCACGGAGGTGCCCGGTGCGGGGCGGTCGGTGTAGAGCCAGGCGCGCAGCTCGCGCTCCTGGGAGCGGGCCAGGCGGGCCACCGTCTCAGGCTCGTCGGCGCGCTTGCGGATGAGGGTGAGGGTCTGCAGGACGGAGTCGTGCAGGTGGGCGGCGATGTCGGCGCGCTCGGACTCGCGGATCTCGGCGGCGCGGGTGTCGGCCAGGGCCCGATTGGTCCGCAGCCACAGAGGCGCCAGGACCACGCCGATGCCCGCCACGAGCGCGCCTCCGGTGACGAGCCCGGAGATGAGCTTGTAGGGCGAGCTGTCGGCGGCCACCCATACGAGGATGCCGATGACGGCCAGGCACACCCCGCCCACAACCCGCACAATGGCACCCAGGTTGCGGTCCGGGCCGACGAGGTTGTCCATCTGGGACCAGGACAGGGCCGCCCCGGCGATGATGACGACGACGATCCCCACCGCGCCGACCTGGTCCAGCAGCCCGAAGCGCCATGCGGCCAGGAAGAGGGCCGCCAGGATGAGGGAGCCGCCGTCTATAACCGTCTGGGACAGGCCGGAGACGGCGCCGCCATCGGCCCCCTGGCCTCCAGGTCCTCCGGGGCCCGCCCCGTCCTTGGGGCGGGTGGCCAGGCGGGCCCGGGAGACCGGCGAGGCCGACTCGACCCCCACCGGGCCGCTCTCCCCGGGAAGGGTCGCCCACAGCAGGGCGTAGAGGAAGGCGCCCGCACCACCCCCGAGTGCGAAGACGACCATCGCCGCGCGGACGTAGCGCACGGGGATGCCCAGGTGGAGGCTCAACCCCGCGCAGACCCCGGCGATGCGAGCGGGCCTGCGCAGCCGGGCGGCCTCCTCGGGCAGGTCGGCCGGGGCCGGCCCGAGGCGGTGAGGAAGGCGACGCAGAGGAGGCCGCTGCGGGGGTGGCGGGGGACTCCACTGGCGGCCCGCCCCATCGGGGACGGGCCCGGGCTGCGCGACCCACTGCTGAGACGTCGTCATGGCACCATCGTGGCACGTCAGGGTTCCCGATCTGGCCGTCCTCCGGGGGATTCGGGGGACAATCGGGGATCATTCAGGGGGTCCCCTGATCGTGGCGCGGGGCGCGGACACGAAGAATTGAGTGCATGAACGACATGCCCACTCCCCCATCAGACGGCGACTCCACCGCCGGCGCTCCATTCCCCGGCCCCTCCGAGAGCTCCTCCGATGCCGCGGGCAGCGCTGCTCCTCAGCCCGGCCCCGCTCCCTCCTACCAGCAGTACGGGCAGCCTCAGTCCGCTCCCGAGAGTGGTTCGACCCGCCGCTTCTTCGACTCCCTGCGCGGCTCGGGCCTCTTACGCACGAATGAGCGCTGGATCGCCGGGGTGGCCGGCGGGGTGGCTTACCGCTTCGGCCTGGATCCAGTGCTGGTGCGCTGCGTGTGGGTGGTGCTATCGATCTTCTCCGGTGTCGGGCTGGTCCTGTACGGCGTGGCCTGGGCGCTCCTGCCCGAGGAGTCCGATGGGCGCATCCACCTGGAGGAGGCCCTCTCCGGCCGTTTCAACGCGGGCCTGGCGGGCGCTATCGGCATGACGATCGTGGGCATGTCCACGATCGGCGACGGTTTCATCCCCGACTGGTACATCGGCCTGTGGGGGTTCCCGGGAGTCGCCGCCCCCGTGTGGTCGCTCTTCTGGCTGGGGCTGACCGTCCTGGCTGTCATCTTCGCCGTCCGCTTCGCCCAGAACCGTCGCGGCCACCACGGCACCTCGCAGAACCCGCAGGGGCCCCAGCCCTGGCAGACCGCTCAGCACAGCGCCGCGCAGGCACCGAGCGACCGCCCTGGTGACCAGGCCGGTCAGGCCACGTCCGAGGCCCCCCTCTCAGCGACTGGCTCGCCGTCAGCCTCAGACTCCTCGGCCTCCTCCGCATCCGGCTCCGGCGCTCCGGCCTTCACCCGACCGGCGAGTGGTCCGACCTGGCAGAACCGCTCCTACCGGCAGCATCCGCCCTCCCCGTCCGCTCCCGCACCGGTGCGCCCCCTACGCCGTCCCGGCCCCGGCTCCTCGGTGTCCCTGGCGGTCCTGGGTCTGGGGCTCCTCGCCGGAGCGGGCATCTGGTACGCCACAACGACCCACGTCGTGGGTCTGCTCCAGGGCCAGTTCATCCTCATCGGCACGCTGGTCGCGCTCCTGGGCGCTGGCATCCTCGTCAGTGGCCTGCGCCGTCGTCGCGGGGGCTGGATGACGGCACTGGGCTGGCCGGCTCTGTTCACCATGGCGATCCCTGCTCTTGTAGCCGCGTCGGTCACCCCCACGAGCCTGGCCCGTATGCCCTTCGCGGTCATCACGGACTCGACCGCCTTCTCCTCGAGCACGGTGACCTGGAAGGAGCTGACCTCATCAGCCAACGGTGGCAGCGTCACCAGCAGCAAGGACGTCGGCGACCTCACGCTGGACCTTCGCGGCATGCCCGCTGAGGAGGCCGGCAGGCTCTCCACGATCAACGCCCACCTCGACGTCGGAAACCTGCGCATCAAGACCGACGACAACCAGCGGGTGACGGTCAAGGCCGACGTCGATATGGGCTCGGTCGAGTCACGGGTCTCGCGGGCCTGGAGCGCTGACGGCAGGCGGATGGAGCCCGATGATGAGGGACCGACCAGCTATGACGTCAACGGCAAGACCGTCTCCGCCTACAGGAGCTCCAGCGGCGGCCTCAACGTCACGTCTACACTGACCTCCCCCAGTGGCGAGGACGGGCGTCCGGCGATCACGATCAACGCCTCGGTGGACACTGGGAGGATCAAAGTCACTGATCAAAGCAACAGCGTCTCCTGGTACGGCAATGCCGATGAGTCCGTATGGATCGTCAGCTACTGGTCCGATGAGCACGAGGACGTTCACCACGGCTCCCTGCCGATCCCAGGCATGACCCATCAGGCCATCACAGTCAACGACGCCAAGGCCTGCATCCGCTCCGCCCGCGAGAGCGTGGACGCCGATGATCGCAGTAAGGAGGCCAACTGGCGGGATCTGTCCGATCTCACCTCGAAGGAGCGCACCGCCTACGACGCCTGCGTGCAGGAGGCCCTGACCGCGCAGAGCGCCGCCCAGCCGAGCGCGAGCGCCTCAGGGACGGCCACCCCGGCTCCATCGCAGGCGCCCACCGAGCAGCCCGCCGCTGACACCCCGGCGGACGCCGACTGATCGGCGCAGTCACCCCGAGTCCCGCACTCGATCACAACAACCCAGTCCTCTTTCGGGCACGACCCGGACCTCATGCAAGGAGACTCCCGTGAGCAGCACCTCGTCCACGACGTCACCCGACGACGCCAGCAAGAACATCACTGAGAACATCGACACCGCGGAGACCACGAGGCCTTTATCGGCCTCGGGCGACACCCGGCCACTCACCATGCGACCCCCCACGTCCGACGGCGTCGCAACCGACGCCGTCACGTCCGCGGACTCGGCACCCGCGTCGTCGGAGCCCGGCACGGTGTGGAGCGCCGGAACGGTGGCCGGTCAGAATCAGCAACCGCAGGCGCCCCGGGATATCAGGGGATCCACGCTCCTGTGGGGGGCGTTCCTGCTCCTCGTGGGCGGGCTGCTCATCGCGGCTGGCCTGGGGCTGCGCTTCGACTTCACGACGACGGCCATCGCCTGCCTGGCGGGCCTGGGGATCCTGCTGGTCGTCGCCGCCCTCATCCCCAAGAGGCGCCGCAGCATCAAGCCCTGATGCCACCCGCCGGCGCCGCGCGCGGACGCACCTTGAGTCTCGTTGACTGCCTCTCAGGCGTGGGGCCACGAGGTTCAAGGTGCGTCCGCGCGGGCGTACCATGCACGGAGAACTCACCGCAACCGAGAAACCTCCACCACCCCGACGGACAACGAGGGACATCGATGGTTGAGACAGTATTCTCCGTACTCATGAGCCTGCTCCTGTGCTTGGCCGGGATCGTGCTCGTGGTGCTGGGGCGCCGGATGGCGCAGCACAGGCTCCCGCCGAACTCGTGGGCGGGAGTGCGTGACGAGATCGCGCTGCGCTCCGAGAAGAACTGGTACACGATGCAGGCCCGGTGCGCGGCGGCGACTATGGGACTGGGCGTGGTCTTCATCGACTCGGCTCTCCTGTTCGTCATCCAGGCGGTCCTGCATGAGAGGGTCTCGATCCTGGTCCCCATGGCCATCATGCTGATTCAGACGGCTGCCGGCGGCGCGTTCCTTCACGTTCAGGCCCGCAGGTGCGCCGCGACGCTGACGAGGAGTGCATAAACCGGCTCCATCGGACGCAGGCGAGAAAGCCGGTGGCGGCATCAGCATCGGGGCTGGAGCGCTCAGCCCTGGTAGACGATCTTGGCCTTGACGTCGTCGACGGCCTCCTCGCCCAGGTAGTGGCGCACGATCTCCAGGCCGAAGTCGATGGCGGTGCCCATGCCGCGGGAGGTGATGACGGGGCCGTCGGTGACGACGGCGGCCTGGCTGACCTGCGCACCGTGCTCAGCGAGCACGCCCACGAAGCCGGGGTTCGACGTCGCCTGGCGGCCCTCGAGCAGCCCCAGCTCGGCCAGGATCGAGGGGGCGGCGCAGATGGCGGCCACCGGCCGGCCGGCGCGCACGCGCTCGGTGACCGCGGCCATGAGCGGCTCAACGGCCTTGAGGTTGGGGGTGCCGGGGATCCCGCCGGGCAGAACGAGCATGTCGTAGTCGGCCAGGTTCGCCTCGGCCAGGGTGAGGTCGCAGGTGACGACGATGTTGTGGGAGGAGGTGACGGCTCGCTCAGGAGTCACCGAGATCATCGTCGTCGGGATGCCGGCCCGGAAGAGGACGTCCACGGTGGCCAGCGCCTCGACCTCCTCCAGCCCGGGCGCGATGAAGACGGCAACGGTCTTGTCGGTCCTCTGGTCGGTGGGCGCGTGGAAAGCGGGCATGTCTCCTCCAGGAAGGTCGGCTCAGATGCGTGTGGCTGCCACCATCACCCTACGCGTTCGCAGCATCGACCGGGAAGGCGACGGCCTCTCCCACGCCCCTCTCGACGAGTCTCAGCGCTGGCGCAGGAGGTGCTGCTCGGCGCTGTCCAGGATCGGCCGGGCGGCCTCGGGCGCGTAGACGCTCAGGCCGCCGTCGGACACGGGCAGCTCGACCGTGCCGTCGCCGCCGATGGTGACCGGCTCGTGCCCGCCCAGGACGCAGATCCACTGCTCGCCCGCGTGCCGAGCCCCGACGTGGAGCCGTTTGGTGCCGGCCCTGCGGTCGGAGAGCACGACGGCGAGCCCGGAGCCGGGGTGGGCGTCGTCGCCCTCGCGCGCGAAGCCGACGACGTCGGGCTCGTCGAGGGCGTCGTGCTGGGGGCCGTGGGCCAGGGCGCGCCGCATGGTCATGAGCAGCGGCAGCTCGGTAACGGCCGGCAGGTCACCGGTCTCGGGGGTGCCGAACAGGTCGCCCCAGAAGACGCAGGGGGTTCCGGCCTCGCGCAAGAGGATGAGGGCGTAGGCCGAGGGCTTGAACCAGGACTCGATGGTGGAGGCCAGCGACTGGCCCGGCTGGGTGTCGTGGTTCTCCACGAAGGTGACGGCACGGGCCGGATCGGCGGCCACGAGGGTGCTCTCGAAGAGGCGGGACAGGTCGACGTCGCCGTTGGAGGTGGAGGCGGCGTGCAGGTGGAAGTGGAGGGGGACGTCGAACAGGCTCGTGGAGGGCACGGCCTCCAGGTAGCCCTCCAGCTCGGCGACGTCGCGGGACCAGTACTCGCCGACGGCCGGCAGGGCGCGCCCGGTGGCACGCCGCAGCTCGGGAAGCCAGCGGGCGAAGAAGTCGGCGCCGACGTGCTTGAGGGCATCCAGGCGCAGGCCGTCGACGCCGGTGGTCTCCACGTACCAGCGTCCCCAGCGGCCCAGCTCGGCACTGACGGCGGGGTCGGTGACGTGGACGTCGGATCCCATGAGGTAGTCGTAGTTGCCGAGCTCGTCGTTGACGTTCTCGTTCCACTGCTTGCCCTCGAAGAGCCACACGCCCTGCTGGTGGCGGGCCTCGTCCCAGTCGGTGCCGTGGAAGCATGTCCAGTCCCAGGTGAAGTCCGAGTAGGCGCCGTTGCGCCCCGGAAAGGTGTAGCGGGTCCAGGCGGTGATCTCCTCGGCATCGCCGATGGGGCGCAGGCGGTCGTGGGGGTCGACCGGGGTGGCGCGCACGACCTCGGTGTCGTCGCCACCCATGCGGTGGTTGAGGACGATGTCGGCCACGACGCTGATGCCGGCGGCGTGCAGGGCCTCGATGGCGGCGAGGTAGTCCTCCTTGGTGCCGTACTTGGTGGGGACGGTGCCCTTCTGGTCGAACTCGCCCAGGTCGTAGGTGTCGTAGACGCCGTAACCGACGTCCTCCACGCCAGCCTGTCCCTTGTAGGCGGGTGGCAGCCAGGCCGAGCTCACGCCGCAGTCGGCCAGGAGCGAGGCGTTGTCCGCCAGGACGCGCCAGTGGGTCGAGTCGGCGGGTAGGTCCCAGGCGAAGGCCTGGAGCAGGAGGGGATTGACGACGTCGTCCGGGTTGGCGGGGCTGGGCTGGGCGCGGTTCTCGGTCACGGCTCTGATGCTGCCAGTCCTCCCCCAACGGCGAAAGCCGTACGCGCGATCGAGAAGGCCGTGCGTACGCGCGGCTCCGGGCGGAGGCGCGCGACGCGGTCGGGGGCAGGATTCAGGTGCACCCCTACGCGCAGGATGTCCCCGGCTGGAAGATGGTGCACCCGTATGCGAGAAATGTGCCCATCGAGATGAGCCCGCCCAGGCCAGCGCTCAGACCGGCGCGCGCAGCACCACGATGCGCTCGGCGAGCTTGTCCACCAGTGGCAGCCGCGTCAGGGGCGCGAGCAGGGGGTGATAGCGCGCGATGGTGCGGGTGAAGGGGACATCGTGGAGCAGTGTGAAGCCCGGGGCCACCGTCCGGCGGAACTCGGCGGCGCTGGAGCAGCCGTAGGTGTAGCGCGCACCCGCGTCCTCCACTGAGCGCTCCCGACCGTACCTCTGGAACAGGCGGGACATAACCTCGATGAGAACCGTTGCACCGGGCAGACGCGCCGCGATGATGTCCAGGAGCGTGCGCACCTCCTCCTGCTCGAGGTACATGCTCAACCCCTCAATGATGACGAGCGCGTCGCGGCTCACGTCCTCCAGATGGTCGGGCCAGGCGAAGTCGAGGGCGGAGGCGGGAATGGTGCGGTGACGCTCACCGTCCTCGAGCAGCCGGCGTCGCAGCTCGATGACGTCGGGCAGGTCGAGGTCGTACCAGGTGACGTGCCCGTCGTCGAGGCGCTGGAAGCGGGTGTCGAGCCCGCAGGCGATGTTGACCACCGTGCAGCCGGGGTGGGTGGCCAGGTACCCGGCCACGAGCGGGTCGAGCGTGAGGGTGCGCAGCACGACGCCGTCGGCCATGAGCCGGTCCTGACCCGCTATGGTGAAGTCGTAGTCGAGCCGGGAGACGAGCTCGACAGCGGCGGGGTCCGTGAAGCGCGGACGGTCGGAGAGCGTGTGCTCCGCCCTGGCGTGGACGGTCAGCAGCATCGTTTTACTGACGCCGGTCAGATGTGCTGTCTCATGTGTGCTCATGCGGTCAAGTGTGCGACGCCGGCCGCTCGGGCACCAGCGCCGTCAGAAAACGAGCTGCGCGGTCCAGGTCCTGCGGTCATCCGCGTGGCTCATTCCTCCTCGAGGACCCCGTTCCAGGCCAGGAAGCCGATGGTGCGGCGCATGGCCTCCTCCCAGTTGGCGTCGCCGAAGCCGTGGGCGGCGCCGGAGATGGTGACGAGCTCGGCGTCGGGCGTGGCGCTCACGGCGGCCCGGGAGACCTCGATGGGCACGGCGCGGTCCTGGTCCCCGTGGACGATGAGAACGGGGCGGCGGTAGGTGGCCAGCTCGGCCCCGACCTCCAAGTTCCAGCCGTCGACGGCATAGGCGCGCCCCAGGCGGGTGCCCGCCCAGTCGAACTCCTCGGGCACAGCGGCCGGCGTGCGGAAGGCGGCGCGCAGGTTCTCCCCCAGCCGCAGGGCCGGGTACCACAGGGCCAGGGCTGTGATCCGCTGCGAGTGGCGGGCGGCCGCGAGCGCCGCGACCGCCCCGCCCAGGCTCAGCCCGAACAGGGCGACCCGGGAGGCGTCGACCTCCGGCCAGGCACAGGCGGCGGTGAGGACGGCCTCGAGGTCGGCCAGCTCTGTGAGGGCCGACATCGCGGTGGTCTCGCCCTGGCTGGCGCTGCCTCCTCCCCCGCGGAAGTCGAAGCAGACGGCCACTGCCCCGGCGGCGGCGAAGCGCCTGGCCATGGGGGCGACGCGGGTGTGGGAGCCCTCCACGCCGTGACAGCAGATGACCAGGGGTGCGGGGGCCGAGGACGCAATGCGCGGGACGTAGGCCAGTCCCCCGATCCTCTGCCCCTGGGCGGTGAAGGTGACCTGCCGGGACAGGTAGGGCTGCGTCGTCGTCACGTGCTCTCCTTGCTGTGCGGGGCCGGAACGGGAGTCCGGCCCGGCGGCCATCGTAAACGGGCCTGCAGGGCGGGTGACGACGTGCAGCGTCAGCGGTAGGCCTCCGAGGAGGCGTTCTCGTCGTACCGGGCCACGAGGACCAGACCGGACAGGGCATAGGGACCGCCGATGTAGGGCATGACCTGGACCAGTGCGGCCGCAACCTTCTGACGGGAGGAGCCGGCCTTGAGCGCTCCGGCCACGTGCGGGCGCAGCTGGGTGGAGGCGCCGATGGCGGCGATGGCCACGAGGCTGATGAGCTCGCGCTGGGCGCTGGGCGACGTCGAGCCCGCCGCGGGTGGCGAAGTCGCCGAAGGCCGAGGAGGTCAGCAGGTGGGGCACGAACTCATCGAAGGGCTCGGGCAGGGCGGAGAAGACCTCCTTGACCTCATTGCCGTACAGCGGGGTCTGGATGGCGGCGCCGGCCTGCTCACGGGCGTTGGGGTCGGTGGCGTCAACGGTGCCGGCGTTCTCCAGGGGCAGGGAGATGCCGTGAGCCTCGAAGACCCCGTTGGCGATGTCGATGGCGTTGAGCGTCTTGGGGAAGCCGATGTAGGGGGCGCACTGGTAGATGGCCTCGCGCAGCTGGAGCGGGCTGGCGCCGATGTTGAGGGCGGCGCCCACATGGGCCCTGAGCTGTGGGAGGGTCTGCATGGCGGTCAGGACGGTGATGGTGAGCAGCTCGCGCTCAACGTCGGTGAGGACACCCGTGGAGAAGGCCTCGTCGAAGATCCCGTTCTGGAGGATGTCGAAGAGCTCAGGATCCGTGGGATGGGGTTGGGGCTCCACCCCGAACAGCCTGGTGAAGGTCTCGCGTGCCTGGGGTGTCAGCGCCATGGAGGGCTCCTTACGATGTGCGGGCGGCTCGACCTGAGCATGTCACGTCCACCGCCCGGGCGGCAGGTTATCTCACATCCCGCCGGCGGCTTTCCGCGCGAAGTGAGCACATGCGTCGGCTACGCCGATCCACCCCTGCTCCTGGTCCACGAGGCGTCCGGCCTCAATTTCTTCACATATCCGGCTCCAGGGCCGGCAAGCCTCCGGGCCATGCGAATGACGCGGGCGGCCTGCCTCTCGAGCTCGGCGCGCATCAGGTCCGCGCCGTCGTCGTCCGGCTCGGTCTGCCCATCGGGCAGCCGACCGTCGCGCCCCCGCCTGAGCGCGGCCAGGAGGTCCTCCCGATCCGACTCGCCTCCGGGCATGAAGAGCTCGTTGCCGGCCTTGACGGTGGCGGCCGCGGTGGCGCGCGGGTGCTTCGTGTCGCTACGGGTCATGCCGTCGACGACCCAGTCGGTCATGACCAAGCCGTCGAAGCCCCATTCCTGGCGCAGGATGACCTCGAGCAGCTCGGCCGACTCCGAGGTGTGGACGCCGTTGATGAGGTTGTAGGAGGTCATGATCGCGTCGGGCCGGGCCTGGCGCACGCAGATCTCAAAGGCCCGCAGGTAGAGGTCGCGCAGGGCACGCGGGCTGACCCGGCTGTTGGAGTTGAGGCGGTTGGTCTCCTGGTTGTTGCAGACCAGGTGCTTGATGGTCACGCCCCGCCCTGGGTGGGACTGGACGCCACGGGTGATGGCGGCGGCGATGCACCCGGCCAGCAGCGGGTCCTCGGAGAGGTACTCGAAGTTTCGTCCGCACAGGACGGAGCGGTGCAGGTTGAAGGCGGGGGCGAGCCAGAGGTGGATACCGAAGCGCTCCATCTCGGCCCCGACGACGTTGCCGAGCCGCTGCGCCAGGCCCGGGTTCCAGGATTGGGCGAGCGCGGTGCCGATGGGGATGGCGGTGGTGTACTGCTCGCGGATCTCGGCAGGCTCTCGAGGTTCGGGGGCATCGGCGATGCCGAGAGCCTCACGTCCGGCGTCGTCCATGAGCTCGAGGAAGGTGGCGGGCAGGCTGGAGTCGGCCAGGGAGAAGGGGCCCTCGGCGTCAACGCCGTAGGTGGGGGCCAGGCGCAGTCCGGCGGGACCGTCGGCCATGATGATGCTGGGCAGGCCGGGGATCCGGGTGGTGGTCTGTCCCGCCACGCCGATGACGGTGGTGGAGGCGGCCCCGATGATGGAGCCCGATTCCTCACCGCTGCGGTAGTCGCCCAGAACGGTGTAGATGAGCTCGTCGTCGGACAGGTCCCGGGCCAGGGCGAGCGCCTCGTCGAAGCCCTCCGGCGCGGACTGCTCAACGGGCTCGGCGTGATCCGACAGGCGCAGGTGGGCCGGATCGACGGCGAGTACCGGTAGGCCGGCCGGGATGTCGAGGAGGATCGGAGCCTCGGGCTTCCAGTCGGTGAAGCCAGGCTCGCCCAGGTCGCCGGTCAGGCGTCGCACGGTCGCATCCCGGGCGAGCTCGACGACGGCGACGGGGCTCAGGTGCCGGCTGGAAGCTCCCACCCGCAGCAGGTAGCGGCCGGCTTCCAGGACCGTGGCGTGGAGTGCCTCGTCGTAGGAGGCCAGATCGGTCAGGTCGATGTCGATGGTGACGTGCGCCGTGGCGCCGGGGGCGATCTCGTCGGTCTTGGTGAAGCCGGCGAGCGCCTGGAACGGCTGGTCGAGGCGACCGGCCGGGACACCTACGTAGACCTGGACAGTCTCCTTGCCCAGGTACTCGCCGGTGTTGGTGACGTCAACGCCGATGCTCACGCGAGCCCCATCAAGGCTCGCCTGGTGGATTTCGACGTCGAAGGTCGTGTAGCCCAGTCCGAATCCGAAGGGGAAGAGGGGTTCCTTGCCGACCGAGTCGTAGAAGCGGTAGCCGACGTAGACTCCCTCACGGTAGTGGGTGTCATCCGGGTCACCGAAGTCACCGATCTGGTCATCCTCGTCCCAGGCGGCCCAGGTGGTGGCGAGCTTGCCGGAGGGGTAGGCCCGCCCCAGGAGGACGTCGGCGAAGGCGTCACCGATGGTCGCGCCGAGCTGGGAGAGCAGGAGGATGTTGCTGACGTCGCCCAGCGGGCTGAGGTCGACGACGCCGCCCACGTTGAGGACGAGGAGGAACCTCTCGAAGCGCTCGCTCAGGGCGAGGATGTCACGGACCTCGGTGTCGGTGAGCCTGAGGTCCCCGGCCTCAGGAGTGCGGTCGCTGCCCTCCCCGGAGGTGCGGGCCAGGACGTAGACGGCCGTCTCGGGGTCGGCGTCGGTCTGGACGTCGAGTGGGATCGTGTGTTCTGGCTCAGGCATGACCGAGCCCATGCCGATCATGATGGCGGGGACGCCGCGCTCGGCCGCCTCGGCCCTGATATCGGCGATGAAGTCCTGGTGGGCCTGGTCGCGGACGCGGTCGTAGGCATCCAGCCAGGGCCTGGTGACGACGGTGAAGCCGGCCGCTTCCAGTCCTTCCTCGATGGTGGTGACGTGGCGGGAGTTGACGTCACCGCTGCCGGTGCCGCCCTTGATGGTGTCGCGGGCGCCGGATCCGAACAGGGCGATCTCGCCCGGTTCCGCCAGGGGGAAGGCACCGTCGGAGCGCAGCAGCACCATGCACTCGGGGGCCAGGGCGCGGACGGCGTTGAGGTGCTCGGTCTCGTAGGTTTCCATGTGGTTTTCTCTCCTCGTCGGTACCGGAGTCCACGGTGGCGCCATACATTTCTCCGCACTGAGTGAACGAGCTGGATTCACCCCATCATCGCAGCGCTCTGATCCTACGATAGACGGGGCAGGTACCGGATCCGGAGATGTCTTCGGACAGCATTCGGCGCCCTGCGGAGCGGAGGAATCATGAGGATGTTCAGGGCAGTCAGCGGAAGCAGGATCGCCGTCGGCGTGGCCAGTGTCGGCCTGACGGTGGGTGCCTTCAGCCTCTACTCCCGCAAACGCTACAGGCGCTCGGCCGCAGCGAGCCTGGCGGAGTACAGCACCCGGCCGATCAAGGCGCTGGCAGCCTGCATTCCGATCACCGAACGGATTGCTCGACTGGCCAGTCGTCCCGAGCCTCGCCGCGCCGTCACATTCCCGACCTGGGGTCGCTTCTTCTACGACCTGGAGCGGCGCGAGGACTCCGGCATGCCCGTCTACTACGTCCGCCCACAGACGCCGTCGAAGACCGTCATCGTCTATCTCCACGGCGGCGGCTACATCTCGACGGCTGCCTCCGCGCACGCCTGGCTGATCGACCACCTTGCCCGCAGGACGGGGGCCGACATCGTCATGCCGCTCTACCCACTGACACCCCACCACACCTGGGAGGAGGCGCACCGGCTGGTATTGGCTCTCTATCGGCGCACGGTCGAGGAGAACCCGGGCAAACGGATCATCCTCATGGGGGACAGTGCGGGCGGGGGCCTGGCAGCGGTCATCGCCCTGTCCCTGGCCGAGGCCGGCGACGCTCAGCCCGACGAGCTCGCTCTCATCTCGCCATGGGTCGACATCACCAATACCAACCCGGATATCGCCGACTACATCGACGCCGACCCGCTCATGACTCCTGAACCCCTCGCCGAGATCGGCCGTTCCTGGGCCGGCGGCACGCCGCCAACCGACTGGCACCTCTCCCCCATCTACGGCGATCTCTCGGGTCTGAAGAAGGTGACGACCTTCGTGGGGAGCCGGGAGATCTTCCTTCCGGACAACACGCTCTTCCACGCCAAGCTCCTGGAGGCCGGGGTCGACTCGACGCTGCACGTCGGCGAGGGGCTCAACCACGTCTACCCGATGTTCCCTACCCCGGAGGGGCGCCGGGCGCGCCGAGATCTGGTCCGCATCGTCACCGGGGAGCTCGCCTAGCCCAACCACGCCCCCCTATTACCGCCACTGGCGGTCAAGTGGGGCGGCAATCGTCATCACATGACAGTGCGACGATCAGGGACTCAAAGCCTTCAGAGGGAAGGTCACAGCGCCATCGGGAAGCATCATCGTGGGACCGTCCGCAGTAACAACAGCCCTGAACTGTGGGAGAGGCGTCCGCGCCGTGTCGATATCTCCCACGAACGCCGCCAGCGAGGACTGAGCCGCAGGAATCTGTCTCTGTCCTAGCTTGACCTCGAAGGCAGCCCACCGTCCGTCATCGAGCTCGACAATAACGTCCGCCTCTCTGCCCGACTTGTCCCGGAAATGATAGATGCGACCACCCAGCACCTCAGCGAAGACCCTCAGGTGCTGCACGACCAGCGACTCGAACCAGAACCCGGCAGTCCCCAGGTCCTGCATCAAACGCCCCGGCGAAGTCGCGGTCACTGCCGCAGCCAGCGCGGGATCAACGAAGTGCAGTTTCGACGACGTCCGCACCGCATAGCGAGACCTCAAATGAGGAGCCCAGGCCGGCTGCTCCTCGACGACGAACAGGCGCTTGAGGGCGTTCACGTAAGCGATCGCCGTCTCTCCGGACAACGATTGTCCGGAGACATGCTTCGCGATGGCGGCGAAAGAGGCCTCCGTCGATATATGCCGGGCGAGAGACCGTATGAGGGCACGCATCCTCAAGGGGTCCCGGCGCGGCTCACCATCGAGACGGCCGATGTCAATATTGATGATGTCATCGACATAGTCCTGCAGATGACGTTGTGCCTGAGAAGTCGTCAGATCACGATCCCCGGGCCACCCTCCGTGGACCAGCTCGTCAAGGACCTCGGCCATGCTCGTTCCCGAGCCCAGCACAGGTTCGGGAGCCTGACCATCGAACAGCCCGGCAAGTGAGACGCCTCCATCGCCGAGACCGCGCTCGAACAGGGTCATCGGACGCATGCGGATTCGCGATACCCGATGTGCACCTGAGTGGCGGGCAGCGTCCTCAACCGGGACGGAGGATCCGGTCAGGAGGAACTGTCCCGGACGCTGACGCGAGTCGATCTCTCGACGCACCAGATTCCACAGGGAGGGCTCGATCTGCCACTCATCGATAAGACGTGGAACCTCCCCGGCCAGAATCAGGGACGGGTCGACCTCCAGGGCCGCGCGCAGCTGCGGCAGCCCTGAGTCGAGGGCCACCTCGGAGGAGGCATGCCGGCGGCCGGTTATGGTCTTGCCACAGGCCCGCACTCCTTCGAGGAGGACGCCTCCCGAGTAGCCGAGCGAGTCCTGGACGACTTGGTCGACAACCCGCGGCAGATAGCCGTTCTGACCCACTGGTTCTTCAGCCTCTCTTGCAGGATCCGGCCTCGATCCGGATGTTGGCGCCATTCTAACCCCTCATGTGGCGTCTATCCAGTACGGTATGTGGCGCAATTTCGATCCGGCATGTGGCGTTTATCGACCATATGGAGAGTTCCTGAATCCCGGCGGGACGCCTGTCGCCGACGGCGCACGTCGCTCCCGTCAGGCCACGCTGGTCACTGCTGGTCACTGCCGGCTCACCCAGTCGAAGAGGTTCTCGGCCTCCTGGCGGCAGTCGGTGCGGACCAGCAGGTAGAAGGTCGCGTGCGCCGCCGCGTCCCGGATGGGCACGATGACCCGGCCGGGCACTGGGGCCGAGAAGGAGGGAGCGTCGGTGATGAAGTGAGGCAGGGGCGAGCCCGGCTGCCGCAACAACTGGCACATCCACCACGCCGCCAGCGGCGGCGGGCAGGTGCTCATCGTCATCGGCGGCCGGGGTTGGTACCAGGCCTGGGGCAAGCCCGCTCGTGAGCTCAGGCCCGGCGACGTCGTCAACATCCCGGCCGGCCTCAAGCACTGGCACGGGACGGCCGCCGATACGGCCTTCCAGCACATCACCCTGGAGGTTCCTGGCGAGCGCAGCTCCACCGAGTGGTGCGAGCCGGTGTCCGACGCCGACTACGACGCTCTGAGCTGACAGGCGATCCGCCTAGTACCCCATCGGCATGAGCAGCAAGAGGCCCATCTGCGTCGGCACGGACGAGCTGGGGTCAGCCAGTCTGCGCGGCGCGGTAGTACATGACGGCGACCTGGGTGCGGTTGCGCAGGCCCAGCTTGGCCAGGATCGCGCTGATGTGGTTGCGCACCGTGCCCTCGCTCATGAACAGCCGCGCCGCCACCTCGCCGTTGTCCAGTCCCTCGGCCACGGCCTCGACTACTTCGTACTCGCGGTCGGTCAGGGCCGCGAAGGCCGTGCTCCGAGGGTCCTGATGCTCCCGGCCCCGGTCCGTCCCACTCGCCTGCGGCCGGGCGCTGAGCCCCATGGTGGCGCTGCGCTCGAGCACCTCCCCCTCCAGGACGCACACCCCGGCCATGACGGACCGCAGCGCCGGGGCGACCTGGGCGACGTCCTGCTTGATGAGGTAGCCGCGCGAGCCCATCTTGAGGGCCCGCACGATGTACTCGTCGTCGGAGAAGGTGGTCAGGAAGACGATGCGCGCTCCTGCGTCCTCGGCCAGGATCTGCTCGGCAGCGCTGAGCCCGTCACCGCCCGGCATCTGGATGTCCATGAGGAGGATGTCCGGAGCCAGCTCCCGGTAGCGCTCGATGGCCTCGGGACCCGAGCTGCCCAGGCCGACGACGTCGACGTCGTCCTCGACCGACAGGATCGTGGACAGGGACTGGGCGACGAGCGCGTCGTCGTCGACGATGAGGACTCTCATAATGCTCCTTCTTTCCCCTGTCCGTTCTTGGGGATCGTGGCGAAGACCGTGAACCGCGGTCGCGGGGTGATCCGTACCCGGCCGCCCAGGGCCTCGACCCGCTCAGTCATGGAGCGCAGCCCCAGGCCCGCGCTCCCATGGCCGTCCACGGCCGGCTCGTCCTCGACGGGCACGACGCCGTCATTGTCGACCGTGACCTGCCAGAACGCAGGGTAGTCGGTGACCACAACTCGGGCCGAGTGGGCCCTACCATGGCGGGCGGCGTTGGTCAGGGCCTCGCGCACGACGGCACCGATGCAGCGCGCTACCGCCGCCGGGGGCTCGACGTCGGTGGAGCAGTCGACGCTCACGGAGTCGATGCCGCAGCGCGAGCCCAGGAGGTTGAGGGAGGTGGCCAGTTCCTCGCCCTCATCGGACAGGGCGTGGACGGAGCGGCGCATGGAGTCCAGAGCCTCGTCGAGGCCCGTATCCAGGGTGGCGAGGTCGGAGACGACGCCCGGCTCGTCCCGGTGAACGACCTGGAGGGCCTTGACCTGCAGCAGGAGGCGGGTGAGAAGATGGCCGACGCCATCGTGGATCTCGCGGGCGATCCTGGTGCGCTCGGCCAGGGCGGCGGCGCGCAGCTCGTAGTCCTGAGCCCGGAGCAGCCGGGCGTTGGTGTCCTGCAGGGTGAGGACCTTTTCGCGCAGGTCGTCTCGCACCACATGCAGGCTCATCCGCACCGCTTCCTCCTGGGTGGTGCGCAGCGCAAGGAGGGCCGCGAGCGCGCAGATCGCCAGGGCGAGAGCCAGTACCGGTGTCCTCGACACTTGTCTGGCCACAACGGCCGCGAGCGGAAGGCCACCGGTTGCAGCCGCCACCCGCTCGCGACGATTCCCGGACGCGGCGAAGCGGGCCAGATCGTAGGCGGCCAGCGGAGCCCCGACCACGGAGGCCGTCGTGAGGGTTCCGAGCAGGAGGTAGGCGACGGGCATCACGATCACCCAGCGGCTCCGGTCGGCAAACGTGCCCATCCCGCTGACAGCCACGGCACCGAGCAGCCAGACCATGGCGACCGCGTCCGTCTCCATGGTGAGCAGGGCCAGCAGGACACAGCCGCACAGCAGCACGATCTTGTCGACCAGTACCTTCACGCCTCGATTATCGACGATCGCCGGCGCTTTCAAGCCCGTCAGACCGATCTGGCGACCCTGTTGACGAATCTCATGACAGAAGTCATGGCTGCCCACCCGGATCATGACGGCAGGCACTTCTGGCCGTCACCGCCCCCGCAGGAACATGGGGGTCATGAGCCGGGGGGACACCGGTGGGAAGAAAGGAACCGAGATGGAAGTCAAAGACGGGACCAGGGATGTCGGCCCGGCGGTGGAGGTCGGCTCCCTGATCAAGCGCTACGGGGAGCTGGTCGCGGTCGACGGCCTGTCCCTCAAGATCCCGCGCGGTCAGGTGCTGGGGCTGCTCGGCCCCAACGGCTCGGGCAAGACGACGACGATCAGCTGCATCCTTCAGCTACTCGCCTACGACAAGGGCTCGATCCGCGTCTTCGGCGAGCCGATGACGCCCACCGCCTACGGACTCAAGCGCCGCATCGGCGTGGTGCCTCAGGACGTTGCCGTCTTCGACGAGCTCACGGTGGCGGAGAACGTCAACGCCTTCTGCGCTCTCTACGTTCGCGATCGCGCCGAGCGGCGCCGCCTGGTGGCCGAGGCGATCGCCTTCGTCGGCCTGGAGAAGTTCGTGAAGTTCAAGCCCAAGAAGCTCTCCGGCGGCCTGCTGCGCCGTCTCAACATCGCCTGTGGCATCGCCCACGGCCCCGACCTCATCATCCTCGATGAGCCCACGGTCGCCGTCGACCCGCAGAGCCGCAACGCGATCCTGGACGGCATCAAGCGTCTCAACGAACGCGGCGCCACCATCATCTACACGAGCCACTATATGGAGGAGGTGGAGCAGCTGTGCCACCGAATCGCCATCATGGACCGCGGCCGGCAGGTGGCCTCCGGAACCTCCAACGAGCTCAAGGCCATGATCGGTACCGCTGAGCGCATCCGCCTGGAGGTCGTCGATCCAGTTCCCCTGGGCGAGGAGGCACTGGAGGGACTTCGTCGGCTGGAGCATGTGCGCACGGCCACCCACCAGGACGGCGAGGTGCTCATCGAGTGCTCTCCCGGGGCCCATAACCTCTCCGACGTCATGAAGGCGTTGGAAGAAGCGGGGGCGACCTGCGGCCGGGTGACCTCCGAACCCCCGACCCTCAACGACGTCTTCCTGGAGATCACCGGGCGGGCCCTGCGCGACGAGGCGGCCTGAGATGCTGACCGTCTTCTCCTACCAGGTGCTCAGGCTCCTGCGCGACCGCATCCTGCTCGTATGGACACTCGGCTTCCCGATCGTCCTGTCCCTCATCTTCATGGCGCAGTTCTCCAACCTGAACGAGGCCTACGAGGCCAACCCCATGAGCTTCGGCGTCGTCCAGGACAAGGCCTACCGGGCGGATCCGGGACTGGACGCCGTCGTCAAGCGGATCTCCGCCGACGACGCCGACCCCCACCTCATCACCAAGGTCACCCACTCCACCGCCTCGGAGGCTGAGGCCGCCGCGAAACGGGGAGAGACCAACGGCTACCTCGCCGTCGAGAACGGCGAACCGGTGCTGCACGTGACTCAGAAGGGCAATGGGGCCGAGACGACTCGGGTGCTGCGGGTGGTCATGGACTCCTACACCCAGAGACGGGCCGAGTACAAGTCCTTGATCAAGGAGGGGACGGCGCCCGAGCGGCTGGCCGCCCTTGAGACCGACCAGTCCTTCACCCACTCGCTCTCAGTAACGCCATCTCCCGTCAAGCCCGAAACCCACTACTACTTCGCGCTGCTGGCCTTCGCCTGCGGCATGGGGACGACCGTGGCCTTGGTGGCCGTGAAGGGAATCATGGCCGTCTCACCGGTGGGCGCCCGGCAGACCCTGGCGGGCCTGTCCCGCTGGAAGGTCCTCACGGCCACGCTCGCGGCCTCCTGGGTGTGCGTCCTTGCCTGTCTGCTCATCGCCTTCGCCTTCATGGCCTCGGTCGTGGGCGTGGACTTCGGGCCCCACACGCTCCTGTGCCTCGTAGCGATCGGGGTCTGCAGCCTCATGTCGAGCGCAGCAGGTGCCATGTTGGGGACGCTCGGACGTCTGGAGGTCGGGATGATCTCCGGGATCACCTCCCTGCTGTCGTTGTTCACCGGCCTGTACGGTCCCGCGGCCCAGTCCCTGGCCATTTCCGTCGAGAGTCATGTCCCGCTGCTGGTGCAGGCCAATCCCCTGTGGCAGACCGCCCGCTGCTTCTACGGGCTCCTGTACTACGACTCCCTGGAGCCCTTCACCCGCAGCTGCGCAGTCCTGCTGGGCATGACATGCCTGTTCCTGACTATCGCCCTGATCCGTGCCAGGAGGATGACCCATGAGCACCTTTAAGACGTGTGTGAGAATTGTGGCCGCTCACCGGCTGTACATCCTCATCTACCTGGTGCTGCTATCCACGTTCGGTCTGTTCACCGGCATGGCCAGGTCCGAGGACTACTCCAGTCAGGTCACGACCGCCACGGCGAACGTGGCCGTTGTCGACCGCGACGACTCCACGATCTCCCGCGGGGTCAAGGACTATGTCGAGTCCGTCGGCAAGGTTCAGCCGCTCGAGGACTCCAGGCAGGCCATCCAGGACGCCACCGCGCAGGACCGCATCAGCTACATCCTCATCATCCCCGCCGGATACGGGAAACAGCTCCAGCAGACGGCTCATGAGGGTGCTGAGCCACCTCAGATGGACACGGTCATCGGGTACGAGTCCGCCTCCGGCGCACTCATGAAAGTGCGTACCGACTCCTACACGGGACAGGTCGCCGACTACCTGTCAACACTCACCGACGATCCGGCTCAGGCCGTCGCCCTGGCCAAGGAGACGATGAACCGCTCCGCCCCGGCCGAGCGGATCACCCCGGATACCACATCCCTGTCGCACAGCTTCCTCGTCTACGCCCGCTTCTCCTTATACCCGCTCATGACCTTCGCGATCGTCACGATCTCCACGCTCATGACAGCGCTGGGGCGCCGGGCAATCCGTTCCCGTCTTGACTCCGCCCCGGTGAGCAGCAGGTCCCGCAACCTCGGGCTGCTGGGCGCGGGCCTCGTCGTCGGGGCCGTCGGGTGGGTGTGGGTCCTCGGGCTGGGGATCACTGCCTTCGAGGCCGGCACCGTGACCACATCAGCCCCGCTCCTGGGCGTGGTCGCAGCGGCCCTGGGCGCCTACATGCTCGTGGCGGTCTCGATAGGATTCCTCATGGGACAGCTCGGCCTGAGCCAGAACGCGGCCAACGCCGTCGCCAATATCGGAGGCTTGGCCATGTCCTTCCTGGCCGGAGCCTGGGTACCGATCGAGTGGCTACCCGACGCCGTCGCCCGGGCTGCCAGGCTCACGCCCGGCTACTGGGCGGACCAGGCGATCTCCGGGGCCTACGATGCGACCTCGATGTCCGCCAGCATCATTCGCCCCTTGCTCGTGGACGGCGGGATCTGCGCCCTGTTCGCCATCGCGATCTTCTCGGTGGCCATGGCCGTGGGCCGCACCCGTGCGCGGTCATCGCTGTAAAGCGCGGGTGACGTCACCGTGGGCCAGCTGGTCTTCCAGCGTCCTGTGAGGCCAGGAGTCGGGCGTAGTCCTCGGCCAGGTCGGTCAGCCGGGCGCGAGCCGGTCCCCAGGAGTCTTTCCGACTGCCTCTCCGCCTGCCTGGTGCCTGATCCTGCACGCTCAGACCTCCGGGTGGCGAGCTGCTCGGGCGCTGCGCTCTCGCCACTCGGCCAGGGTCGCCGACGGACCGACTGCCTCGGCAGGAGTCTCGGAGGCGGCCAGGCCCTCGACCCGATCGGGGCGGAACTCGCGGCCGCGAACCACCACGAGGCGCAGGTCATGCAGGGCGGCCAGGCCCTGGCGCGGGTCCCCGGCGACCGCGATGAGGTCGGCCTCGAAGCCGGGGGTGAGTACCCCGGTGACGCCGGCACACCCGATCGCGGCGGCGGCCCTGGAGGTGGCGGCCAGCAGCACCTCGGTACGGGGCAGACCCACGGACTCCAGGGCCTGGAGCCCACCGACGTAGGCACGCTGCGGGGAGGCGGGGATCCCGGCGTCGTGGCCGGCGACGATTCTCACCCCGTGCTCCCACAGCTGGCGGGCGGGTGGGGCGAAGGCCGGGTCAGCCGCGATGATGCCGGGAAGATCGGCCACGATCGTGCAGTCGACGTACACGCCGGCCCGCGACATCTCATCGGCCAGGTATGGGTCGAACTCGCTGCGCCCGGCCGCCGAGACGAAGGAGGCGTGGGCGATGTAGTCGACCCCGGCACGCACGGCCCGCTCGATGCCCTGGGTGCCGTGAGCGTGGGCGGCCGTCCACCTCCCCAGGCGGTGGGCCTCGTCGAACAGGACTCACAGCTCCTCGGTCGTGAACTGGGCGAACCAAGGAGCAGAACCATCGGTCATGAAGCCACCGGTGGCCATCACCTTGATCGTGTCGGCGCCCATGAGGTGGTGGTGGCGAACCTGGTGGCGGATCTCGTCCAAGGAGTCCGCGGCGCCTCCGGCGTGGTGGGCGTGCCCGCCGGTCGTGGTGATCTGCGGCCCGGAGGCGATGATCCGGGGCCCGCGCAGGTCTCCGACATCGACGGCGTCGCGCAGGGCGACGTCGACGTAGTGGCGCGCTCCGAGGGACTGGACGCTGGTGACGCCCTCGCTGAGCAGCTCGCGGGCGGCGCGGACGGCGTTGAGAGTGAGGCGGGCGACCTCATGGGGCCCGTAGTCGGGGTACTCGACGTCGGTCCCGGAGGTGGGCAGGTGGTCGTGGGTCTCAATGAGCCCGGGCATGAGAGTGGTACCGGGCAGGTCCACGCGTACGACGTCGTTGGGGTCAACGTCGGGAAGGAGCTCGGCCAGGCGTCCCTCGAGATCTGCGGTCGTTCCGACGGCGACGATGTCCCGTCCCCTCAGGAGGACAGCACCACCCTGGCCGGCCGTGCGCGCTTGGACGACCTCGGCCTCGCTCGGGCTACTGGGCCGGATTCCAATGGTCTCGAGGCTGCCCTCCACCTGGCCGCGCCGACCGGTGAGGACGCGGTCGGCACTCACCAAAGCGGCCGAGCGCCCATCGAGGCGCTCACCGCCGTCGGTGGGCGGAGTGGTCCAGTGGACGGCCTCCGCCTCGGGGTCGGTGGTGGTGGGCTCAGTGGGGTGATCGGTCACGGCTGATCCTCGGTCTGCAGTCGGTGTCAGGCTGAAGAGCGCCACCGCACCGGTCGATCCGGTGGCACAAGAAGCACTGGGCTCATACTGCCCCAGATTCTCCGTTCCCTTCGTGTGGGACGGCCGACCCGAGCATCCTCACAACCTGGCCGCCCTACTCCCGAGGCCCCAGAGCAAGCATCGTCGGGACCGACCGCCGCCTCGACGACCGACCCCGACATTGAAGACTGAGGCGCAAACGCTACTTCACGGCAACGAAGACCTTGTCCGCAAGCAGGCCGGGACGAACCGCGAGGACTCCGTCCTGCGCGCCGTCGACGGGAACCGCCCGAACAACACTTCCGGTGACACTGGCACCGTTGTACAGCGTCGTCAGAGAGTCGATGGCATCTGGAGCGACGACAAGAGAATCGGTTCCATCAATGGTGACACCAAGCGAATACCCACCAGTGATTTTAAATGCTCGCCAGCAGAATTGAGAACCAACAAGTCATCATGCCTGCGAATCCGGCGCACCGTTCTTACCGGTATCCAGGCAAACGAAGTGGGCCCCACCAGCGCTTCAGCGCCAGCGGGGCCCGCGCAACGGCAGCGGCCACACTCAGGCCCGCCCGTCACTCCCACTCGATGGTGCCCGGGGGCTTGCTCGTGCAGTCGAGCACCACCCGGTTGACCTCCGGCACGGAGTTGGTGATCCGGTTGGAGATGCGCGCCAGGACGTCGTAGGGCAGTCGGGTCCAGTCGGCCGTCATGGCGTCCTCACTGCTGACCGGCCGCAGAACAATGGGGTGACCGTAGGTGCGCCCATCTCCCTGGACGCCCACGGAGCGCACGTCCGCCAACAGCACCACTGGGCACTGCCAGATCTCGCCGTCGAGCCCGGCGGCGGTGAGCTCCTCGCGGGCGATGGCGTCAGCGGCCCGCAGGACGCGCAGGTTCTCGGCCGTCACCTCGCCGATGACGCGGATGCCGAGCCCCGGCCCGGGGAAGGGCTGGCGGGCGACGATCTTCTCCGGCACGCCCAGCTCGCGGCCGATGGTGCGCACCTCGTCCTTGAACAGCTCGCGCAGCGGCTCGATGAGCTGGAAGTCGAGGTCCTCGGGCAGGCCGCCGACGTTGTGGTGGCTCTTGATATTGGCGGCGCCCTCTCCCCCACCGGACTCGACGACGTCGGGATACAGGGTCCCCTGGACCAGGAAGCGGATCTCGCCGCCCTCGGCCCCGACGGCCTCAACGACGCGGCGCTGGGCGGCCTCGAAGGAGCGGATGAATTCCCGGCCGATGATCTTGCGCTTGGCCTCCGGCTCGGTGACGCCGGCCAGGGCGCTCAGGAAGCGCTCGGTCTCGTCGACCGTGATGACCCGGATGCCCATGCCCTCGGCGTAGTCGTGCTCCACCTGCTCGCGCTCGCCGGCGCGCAGCAGGCCGTGGTCGACGAAGATGCAGGTGAGCTGGTCGCCGACGGCGCGATGGACGAGGGCGGCGGCCACGGATGAGTCCACTCCCCCGCTCAGGCCGCAGATGACGTGGGCGTCGCCCACCTGCTCGCGGATGCGGGCCACCTGCTCGTCGATGATGTTGTCCGGGGTCCAGGTGGCCGGCAGCCCCGCCTCCTTGTGCAGAAAGTTGACCAGCGCGGCCTGCCCGTGCTCGGAGTGGAGGACCTCGGGGTGCCACTGCAGTCCGTAGAGGCGCCGCTTCGGGTTCTCGAAGGCGGCCACCGGCGTCTGGGAGGTGGAGGCGGTGACAGTGAAGCCCTCGGGGGCGGCCTGGACCGCGTCGCCGTGACTCATCCACACCACCTGGTCGTCCGGGGTGCCGGCGAACAGGCAGGAGCCCTCCTCCACGCGGGCGGGGGTGTGCCCGTACTCGCGGGTACCGGTGCGCCCGACCGTCCCTCCCAGCACCTGGGCCATAGCCTGGAAGCCGTAACAGATCCCCAGGACCGGGACCCCGGCGTCGAAGACGGCCGGATCGACGGACGGGGCGCCGTCGGCGTAGACCGACGACGGACCGCCGGAAAGGATGATGGCCGCCGGCTGCTTGTCCAGCATGGCGGCGGCATCCATGGAGTGGGGCACGATCTCGGAGTAGACGCCGGCCTCGCGCACACGGCGGGCGATGAGCTGGGCGTACTGCGCACCGAAGTCCACCACGAGGACGGGGCCGACGGCGCTGGGAGAGGTCTGGCTGGTCGTCACCGGAACAGGATAGCCGGGGCGGTAACCGATCGCCTTCCGCCCTGCCGGCCGACGGCGTCGCCGCCTCTCGGCGTTGCCCGCCACCACAGGATGACTAGACCAGTGGTTGATGTCGCGCTCCTGCAGCACAGGTCACGTCTCCAGATCAAAACCACCACAACACCACCCCTCCCAAGCTCCCACCGGTGCCAGGAATGCCCTCAATGACGCCATACTCGCCACGCACCTTCGCAACCGAACCGCACTCCTCCCAGTGATTCCATGTGACACACGAACCATCGACGCAACACACGTCACGATCCTTTGTCTAGACAATCGGATGGAGCGTTCCTAGAGTTCTACGTGACGGAGAAACCTCCGTCCGGCCCACGGGCTGCACACAGTCGTGCAGGGACGCACGACTCATGGTCAGGCGGACCTGCTCGACGCACACCGAGAGGAACACTCACATGACCGCCACCACCACCGAGCGCCCCACCCAGACCGTCGAGACCACCGCCACTCAGGCAACCACTACCGACACGCAGACCGAGGCCAACCGCCTCACCTTCGCAGTCGCCATGATCGCCGTCATGTTCGCCGTCATGGTCATGGCCGTCGTCGGCGCCGTCACCGGCATCCCGACCCTCATGTTCGCCTCCTCCGTCCTGGCCGCGATCACCATGGGCGTGGGCATCTACACCGGCGTGAACCTCCTCGAGGCCCGCTGAGCGTAGACGACTCCAACGAGCTCACTGAAGCTCACCACCGGATCCGGGCCACGCATCACGAGCAACGCAGGACCCGGACCCAGCCCGGCAGGGCACAGGACAACGAGGCTGCGCGGCCAAGGAAGCCCGCGCAGCCATGGCAACCCGAGGGGCACCGCACAGGCGGCGCCCCTTTTCTCATGCCCGCGGCTGCACCACCGCTCCATGCAGGCCTCACCGAGAGCCAGGACCACAACGGTCGAGCACCCTATGACAGACGACGCAGAACTCACCCTATCCCTAATACTCTCTTCATGATACTTAATATGTACTAGTAACTAAGCGTCTTTTCCGTCATCAGCTGAGAGGACCTGCATGACATCGCTTCCACTGACTCAGCCTCAGCGCAGCGCCCTCGTTGATACATCGCTGGCCCTCCTGCTTCAGGAGCAGCCCAACGGCCAGCAGCTCCTGGACACCGTCTCGGCCGGCGATCCTGGTCGGCGCCGGCTGGCACTGCAGGCCCTGCTCGCCATGCGACCCGCGATCCCGCTGCCCGCAGAGCTAAACGTCTCACTGGAGCGGCTCCTGGCCGCCGAGGCGGCCGAGCGAGAAACCGTCGACGCCCTCAGCCTGCCGGGAACGGAGGTGGACCCGCGCCTGTCTCTGTGGCGCGGCGACATCACAACGATCCGGGCCGACGCGATCGTCAACGCGGCGAACTCCGCTCTCCTCGGATGCTTCCAGCCGCTGCACGCCTGCATCGACAACGCCATCCACTCGGCCGCAGGCCCCTGGCTGCGCCAGGAGTGCGCGGACATCATGGCCTCTCGGGACCGCCCCGAACCTACCGGCACAGCAACGGTGACCAGGGGCTACCACCTGCCGGCCACCCAGGTCATCCACACCGTCGGACCGATCGTGCACGGTGAGCCGACCCCAGAGCATGAGGTGCTCCTGGCCTCCTCCTACCGATCCTGCCTGCTCACCGCCGAGGAGCTGGGGGCCTCCAGCATCGCGCTGTGCTGCATCTCCACCGGTGTCTTCGGCTACCCCAAGACCGAGGCCGCCGTTATCGCGGTCCGTACCGTCCGCGAAGTCCTCCCCCACTGCCAGTCACTCACGAAGGTGGTCTTCAATGTCTTCGACCCGATCGACGAATCGATCTACCGCGGTCTCCTCGGCCCTGACCGCTGAGAGCTCAGAGGCGATCCGGCACCTGGCCGACGCAGCCTCCCGGGCCGACGCCGTCGTTCTCGGGGCCGGTTCGGGGTTGTCGGCTGCGGCGGGTCTGTCCTACTCAGGCCCCCGCTTCGCGCGTCTCTTCCCGGACTTCATCGAGGAGTTCGGCCTGAGCGACATGTACTCCTCCGGGTTCTATCCTTTCCCAACGCCGGAGCACCGGTGGGCGTACTGGTCGCGACACATCATGGCCAACCGCTACGACAACCCCATCCTCCCCCTCTACCAGGACCTAAGGGCCATCCTGAATGGTTTGGTGGACACGGACTACTTCGTCATCACCACGAACGTCGACCACGCCTTCGCCCGCAATGGCTTCGACGAGTCGCTCCTCTTCGCCACTCAGGGCGACTACGGGTTGTGGCAGTGCTCCGTTCCCTGCCACGCCGGCACGTGGTCCAACGAGTCGGCCGTGCACAAGATGGTGGCCCACCAGCAGGACCTGCGCATCCCCTCATCCTCGCTGCCCACATGCCCCCGGTGCGGGGAGCCCGCGGCAATGAATCTGCGAGTGGATAGCACCTTCGTGGAAGACGATCGCTGGCACACCGCGGCCGAGCGATACCACAGGTTCCTGTCCGAACACGAGTCGGATCGGGTCCTCTACCTGGAGATCGGGGTGGGGTGGAACACGCCCTCACTCATCAAGTTCCCCTTCTGGCAGCGGACCTACGCCAATTCCTCGGCCACCTTCGCCACCCTCAACCAGGAACCGGAGGTCCCTCAGCAGATCGAGCAGCGCTCCATCGCCGTCCCCGGGGACATCGCCGCCAGCATTGAGGCCTGGAAGGCGCTGGCGCAGAGCTGACGTGCCGGCGCCCGCGCCGGAGTCAGAACATGCCGTTGTCGTTGGCAGAGGTCTCCGGGATCACCTGGAGCACGTCCCAGTGCTCCACGATCCGGCCACGCTCATCGAGACGGAAGATGTCGATGCCCGCGTAGTCGTCCGACCCCGGCCACCGCTGGTGGCAGTGCAGGATGACGTAGTCCCCCTCGGCGAAGGCACGCACGAACTCCACGCTCTTTCCGGGGTAGTCACGAGCCATCCGCTCGAAGTACTCGACGAAGGCCTCCTTGCCGTCGGCCACGTGAGTGTTGTGCTGCCGGTACTCGTCACCGGCGTAGCGCTCCAGCGCCTCCCTCGGCCGACACTGATTGAACATGAGGTCGTAGAAGGCCTTGACGTTCTCCTTGTTGCGCTCCAAGGTGCGCTCCAGTTCAGTGGACATACGGGGCTCCTCCTTCGCTCCTTGCGGTGGTCACACTAGTCAGTCAGACGCCCTCCACGGTTGACGGCGCACCGCAACGACACCCGAGATGTCCAAATCGGATACAAAGGCGGAATCCAGGCTCACACCACCGATAAGAAACCGCGTGATTCCGCGGTTCCGTTGACGGCCTGATCGGGCCACGGGCTCCTTTGTCACCGATCTGGACACGACGCGCCCTCCGCCTCAGTTTCGGATCACACATTGCGCCTCCTGCTCAAGCCGACAGGGCCCGAGCAGGAGGCGCAAGGACAAGCGCGGAAAGCTCCGACGACCGGGGCTCACCGCCTGGACCTACAGCGACATGTCGACGACGGCGCGCCCCTGGATCTCGCGGTTGCGCAGCGCGGTGTAGCCGGCACCGGCCTCATCAAGCGGCAGGCGGCGCGAGACGACGTCACGGTAGTTGATGACGCCCTTGTCGGCCAGGTCGACGACGGCCGGCAGGTCCTGGCGGGTGCGTGCCCCGTAGGAGCCGAGGATCGACTGCGAGCGGCGCACGGTGCGGTTGATCTCCACACCGGCCGTCTGCACACCGGCGCCCAGGCCGATCGGAACCATTCGACCACCATCGGCCAGGACGTCCAGAGCGGTGGTCCAGGTGGCGGGGATGCCCAGAGCCTCGAAGGAGACATCGACGCCCTTACCGCCGGTGAGTCGGAAGACCTCCTCGCGGGCATCCTGGGTGACCGAGTTGACCACGGCGGTGGCCCCGTAGCCGAGCATTGGGGCGAGCTTGTCGTCATCGACGTCGATGGCGATGACCTGGCTGGCACCGAAGGCCCGGGCGATCTGGACGATGTTGGTGCCCACGCCGCCGGTAGCGACCACGGCGACGGTCTCCCCGTAGCGCAGGTCGGCGCCGCGGCGTACAGCCCCGTAGCCGGTCATGGCGGCGCAGCCCAGGATGGCCGCCGGCACCATGTCGATGGAGTCGGGCACGGGGGCGACGGCGGTGGAGGGCACGACGGCGTACTCGGCCAGGCCGCCCATGGAGTACATCGCCACCGGTTCGCCGTCGGGGGTGGCCAGGCGGGTGGTGCCGTCGTAGAGGACGCCCTTAAGACGGTTGAGGTCGAAGAAGGGACCGCACAGCTCGTCGCGTCCCGAGGCGCAGGCGTCGCACTGACCGCAGGGCATGAGGAAGCCCCCGGCCACCTTCTGCCCGACCTTCAGACCGGTGTGGTCGTTGCCGGGGCCGAGCTCCACGATGGTGCCGGAGACCTCGTGGCCGAGCACCGCCGGCAGAGGGAAGGCGATGGCGCCACCGATGACGTGGAGGTCGGAGTGGCACAGCCCGCAGGCGGCCACCTTGATGAGGACCTCACCACTCTTGGGCCGGGGGGTGCGCAGGGTCTCGATCTCCAGGCCGACCTCGTGGTCACGCAGGACCGCGGCCTTCATGGTTTCGGGAATGGACTCGGTTGTCTCTGAGGCCTGGACTGCCTCGTTGCTCGTCATGCTCAGGTGCCTCTCTGTCAGGTGTCGACGACGTCAGACCGTCGGGCGGCCTTCTCCGGCCGTACTCCCACCATACGACATTTGTCCTGACAAACCATAGGTCCGAAGTCGGATGCGCGGACCCTGCCCTCAGACCCGCTCTGCACTTACCCCCTCAGACCTTCAGCTCGCGCGGCAGCCGCAGGAGCACGACGACGACGCTGACCAGCGACAGCGCGAAGGCCGCCCAATACAGGACAGATGCCCCGAGATGAGCCACGACGAGCAGCGCCGCGATGAGGACGCCGGCGCGCGCCAGGGCCCCACCCGTCGCGGAGGCTCGCCGCTGAGCCTCGACCAGCCACGGCGGGATCCTCGGGTCGATCGCACCCTGACAGGCCGGCAGGACGAGTACCGACTGGCTGGCCACGAGGATCGCCAGTGAGATGACGATCGTCCAGGCACCGCCCACTCCCCCAAGGGTCAGGCCGGTGATCAGGAAGGTCGCCCCCAGGACGGCCACAACAGTGCCCAGGACCACGCGCAGGAAGCGCAGCTGCTCGATCCGGGTCACCAGCACCAGGGCAAGAAGGGCCAACCCGACCCAGACCGCGGCGCTGGTGGCGATCGCACCGGCTCCGAGCCCGAGGTCGACCGCGACCAGCGGGGCCAGGACCAGAGCCGCCGCACCCAGCGGCGCCTCCTGGGCAAGGATGAGGACGGCGCCGGTCAGCACGGCGGTACGCACCTGGGGCACCCGCAGGTCCGCAGGGGTCAGAGCCTGCTGCTCGGCCATCATCTCGGCATCCAGTCGGGTCCAGTCGATGGCCACAGAGGCCTCCAGGGTCCCGTGCAGGCGGCGCAGCGCCTCGAAGGCCTCGACGTCACGGCTCTGCCGCACCAGCCAGGCCGGGCTCTCGGGCAGGCGCAGGGCGCAGAACAAGTGGACCAGCGCGGCCACTGCGACCACCACCCAGGCGGTGGGGGTGCGCGCCGGACTCCACCAGGCCGCCAGGGTCGCGACGCCCGCCCCAGCAGGACCGAGGGCCATGGCCTGCGGCATGAGACGCTTGTGCCCCCTCAGGGAGAGCTCGTGGCAGACCAGTGGCGCCACGACGAGCATCCCACCGGCGGCCGATCCTGCGAGCCCGGCACCGATGAGGGCGGGGACACCGTCGAGCCCCGCTGCGAGCCCCGCCCCCACTGCGGCCAGCACGGCCACGACCAGGCCGGTTCTCCTGCGGCCCAGGTGCCGGGCGAGGGGCCTGCTGGCGACGGTCCCCAGAACCATGGCCACACCGACGACGCAGACCAACGCCAGTGCACCGCTGCGGATGTCCGCGACGACGACGGCCAGCGCCCCTTCGAGGGCTCCGAGGAACAGACCTGCCGCCCATGCGTACAGCCTGAGGCGAACCGGGGCGGGCGGTGCGCTGCGCGGCGGATGCGGGTTCATGGACCGGTCACCGTGTACGTCATGGGCGGCATTGTGTGTAGATGTCTGTTCAGATGTGGCATCAGCTGACGCTGACGACGTCGGGCGGGGACTGCGACAGTGTGTCAGAACCGGGAGGTCGGCTTCAATCCGATCCGTTCAGATCCGCCGGCATGTCAGTGGCGCAGCACTGCAGCAGCCCCGTACCCCAACGCGTCAGCTGAACTCCTTCTCGAAGCGCTCCTCGAGCTCCTCCAGGGAGTGGTACTTCGTCTCGGGCACGTACTTCATGTAGAAGATGAGGGAGAGCACGTTGATGAGGCAGAAGATGAGGTAGGTGCCCGCTCCCCCGAGCCCCTCCATCATGATGGGGAAGACCAGGGCGACGATCGCGTTGGCGATCCACAGGGCGCCGACCGCCAGCCCCATGGCCGTGCCGCGGACCTTGGCGGGGAAGATCTCCGCCACGAGGACCCAGGTGACCGTTCCGGACTGCTTGGCGAAGACGAACAGGGAGACGATGAGCAGCACCAGGTAGGGGGCGAAGGCGGGAGCGCCCTTGATGTTGCCGTCGGCGTCCTGATAGGGCTGGATGAGGAAGAAGAAGACCGCGGCCAGGAGCCCCAGTGAGACCACGATGCTGGCCTCCTGGTAGATGCCCACGTGCCGGCGGGCGAATTTGGTGACCAGCCACAGACCGACCGCCGATCCCACGAAGGAGATGAATCCGGAGACGACGTTGAGGGAGATCGCGTCACTCATGGGCAGACCGGCCGCGGAGAGAACCTTGGGCGTGTAGTACATGGCCGTGTTGATACCGGTGAGCTGGTCGGCCAGGCCCAGGATGATGCCGATGATGAGCAGGTGCCGGGTCCATTTGACGCCGAGGATCTGGGCCAGGCCCCATTTCTCCTGACTGGCCTCCCTGCGCTGGACCTCGAGCATCTCGTCGATCTCGTCGGAGATGGGGCCGTCCTTGGACTCGTCACGTACACGCTTGAGGGCTCCGATGGCCTCGGCGATACGCAGGTTGGCGACGTACCAGCGCGAGGACTCCGGCATGAGACGGATCCCGATCCACAGCGCGATGGCCGGCAGCGAGGCCAGCACGAGCATGTAGCGCCAGGTCGTACCGTTACCGGACTCGACGGCGACGTTGGCCAGGTGCTGGACCGACTCCCAGGAAACGGTCTCGCCCGCCTTGGCGACAACCTCACCGGAGCTGTTGACGACGTCTTTGGCGACGGTGACCTCCGGACCACCGTGGATCTGGGTCAGGACCGCGTTCATCGAGAAGGCGAGGAACTGACCGAAGACGATCATCATCTGGTCCACGGCCACGAGCGTTCCGCGGATGCGCTTGGGGGCCGTCTCACCGAGGAAGACCGGGACCGTCGCCGAGGCGCCACCGACGGCGAAGCCCAGGACGATCCGGAAGAAGTAGAGGACCCAGATGTTCGGCGAGAAGGTGCATCCCAGTGCGCCGAAGAAGAAGACGGCGGCCAGGAGCGTGATGTTGTGGCGACGCCCGTACTTGTCGGAAAGCTTGCCGCCGACCGAGGCGCCCAACGCGGCGCCCAGGCACAGGAAGGTCCCCACGAGGCCTTCCTCCACCGAGTTGATCTGAAGGCCGTTGGCGTCGTGAGGCAGGTACATATACGGCAGCGCGGCCGAGATCACTCCGGTGTCGTAGCCGAAGAGCAGCGAGCCGAGGGTGGCGACCAGGGCGATGAGTCCGAGCGAGCGCTTCGGACCCGAGGCGGGGGTCTGATCGACCAGCTCCCGGATCTTCTCCGGCGTGTACTGCGCCGCAGAATTCGATGGTGTGGACATTGGACGGAACTCCTTGGGTCGTCCGCCGTCATTGGCGGGGGCGAAAAAGGGCGCTGCTGGATGAACCGGGAGGCCCGGTCCGCCGGCCACCGCCCCGCAGTGCACGAGCGGGAGCCGGCAAGGTAAGCGGTCCTCACAGTGGACGGAGAGGACCGATGAGGGTCAGCCGAGCTCTTTGTGGAGCCGGGCCAGCACTCGGCGGTTGATGTCATCGGCGTGCTCGTGCCAGCCGAAGACGCAGACGGACAGCACGCCATCGAAACCGATGTCGCGCAGCGTGGCAAAGACGGCGTCCCAGTCGATCTCGCCGTTGCCGACCTCGTTGTGCTGGTGGACGGTGACGTCGGCGCCGGGCGGGTTGATGATGTAGCGGTTGCCGTCGTTGGCGCGGTGGTTGAAGCCGTCGGCGATGTGCACCTCGCGCAGCTTGCCGACCTCGTGGGCGGTGCGGATCATGCGCTCGACGTCACCGGCGCCGTCGGAGAGGTGGAAGACGTGCGGGCAGCAGAACTCGTAGCCGATCCAGTCCTTGTTGACGGCACGCACCAGCCCCAGGGCCGGGTCGTGCAGCTCGACGAAGTCGTAGGGGTGGGCCTCCATGTTGAGGCGGATGCCATAGCGCTCGAAGTCGGGGATGAGCTCCTCGATGGAGCGGAACCACTGCTCCTCGCTGCGGCGGGCCTGGTTGCGGTCCCCGGAGAACTCCGAGGTGATCTCGCGGACGTCGATCTGGTCGGCGAGCTCGAGCAGGCGACGCCAGTTGGACACCTGGGCACGCCGTTCCTCCTCGTCGGGCGAGGACCAGTTGAAGACGGGGTTGAGGGTGCGCACCTTGACGCCCGTCTCCTTCTGGGCCTTGTTGAGCTCGGCGACAAAAGCATCGTCGGCGGCGGGGCGGTGGTGCCAGAAGTGGAAGTCCGCGTTGGGCGAGAGCTCGACGTGCTCGAAGCCCAGCTCTGCGGCCTTGTAGAGCGTACGCACCGTGGACATGGTGCGGTAGTACATGTTCGGGTCAAGGGCGATGTCTACCAAGGAGGTCTCCTCTCAGGGGCCGACGGCCATGTCGACAACACCCATAATGTCATGACAATAGCGTCGGGGGAAGTAGTTGAGGCCGACATTTTTAATCCTTCGGCGGTGTCACGGACTCACGCCGTCCCGCCGCCGAAAAGTCGTCGTCCCGGGAGACGGGGACGGACACCTCCCGGGACGAACGTGGTAGGCGGACCCCGTCGCCGTCTGCCCGGTGAGCTTGCCGGAGCGCTGACGAACACGCAGCAATCGCGAGCGCCCCGGCAGCAGCCGTGCGCCGTGGCGGACGACGACGGGGAGGCTTGTCAGGCGTAGAAGGCGGGCTTGGCGATGAGCGTGACGTCGACCATCGGTGAGGACTCGTCCTCCAGCGAGGCGACCGCCGCGTCGACCACGGAGGTGGCCGCGTAGCCGTCCCAGGAGGTCGAACCGGTGTGCTCATCGCGGGCCACGGCGTTGATCCACTCCTGCACCTCGCGGTTGAAGGCGGCCTCGAAGCGGTCGATGTGCGACTGGCACATGGCGTTGCGGTTGCCGTGGACGTCGCGGATGTGGATCCTCTCCTGGTCGCCCAGCCTCACCGCGGCGGCCTCCAGCACGAGCTCGCACTCAATGGAGTAGGCGTACTGCAGATTGACGTTGACCTCGTCATCGATGCGCACGCCGGACTCGGTATACATGACGACGACGACCGGGTCGATGAGGTGGTCGAAGCGGTGAGTGGTCGACTTGGGGCGCTCCACGCGCACCTTGACGATCTCCTCGCCCAGGAGCCAGCGCATCGTGTCGATCTCGTGGATCGCCGTGTCGTCGATAGCCATGCGCGAGGTGTAGGACTCCGGCACGGTGGGGTTGCGGTGACGGTTGTGGACCAGGAGGGCCTGGCCGTTCTCGCCGTCGTCGAGGACCTTCTTCATCTCGTTGTAGGCGGCGTCGAAGCGGCGCATGAAGCCCACGGTGACGAGCTTCTTGCCGGCCTTCTGCTCAGCCCCCATGATGGCGATGCAGTCCTCGGCGGTGGTGGCCAGGGGCTTCTCGCACAGGACGTACTTGCCGGCCTCGATGGCCTTGATGACGTCGGGGGCGTGGACCTTGCCGAAGGTGGCGATGAGGACGGCGTCGACGTTCGGGTCGTTGATGAGCTCATCGGCGCTGTCGTAGGCCTTGGCGCCATAAGGCTCCGCGGCCGAGACCGCGGCGTCGTGGTTGATGTCGGCCACGGCGACGATCTCGCCGCCGGACAGATCATTGGCAATGCGGGCCAGGTGGGCGCGGCCCATGCCGCCGGCGCCGATGAGTCCGATGCGTACAGTCATGATGTGTCTCCTCGTTGAGGTGGTGTCAGTGATAGGTCGGCCAAGTCGGGTGGCAAGAGGCCTCAGGCCAGTCCCAGGCCGCACTCGGCCAGGTACGTGCGCATGTTGATGGCGTTCTGCTTGGGGAAGGAGGGCTCGCAGGGGTAGCAGTCCTGCTCGCAGATCGCGTAGATCGGCTTGTCCAGGGCCGCCAGGGCGTCGACGAACTCGTGCATCTCGGGCAGGCCGGCGGGCGGGCAGACCGAGGCGCCCTTGGTGACGGCCTCGCCGAAGGGCCAGTCCTTCTCGTGGGCTTCGCGAGTGATGTCCTCGTCGAAGGCCTTGATGTGGACGTAGGTGATGCGCTCGGGGTACTTCCGGCACAGCTCGACTGGGTCGCCACCGCCGTAGACGACGTGCCCGGAGTCCAGGCACAGGTTGACGTAGGTCGGGTCAGTGGCGTCGAAGATGCGGGCGATCTCCTCGGGGGTCTCGATGTGGGAGTCGCCGTGGGGATGGAGGACCATCTTGAGGCCGTACTCGTCCAGGAGCATCTGCCCCAGGGCGTTGGCGTGCTCGACGTAGAGCTTCCAGGCGTCGTCGGACAGGACGCGGTCGTCGGTCCACTCCCAGGTCTTGTCGTCGCGGTAGAGCGGGGGCAGGTGGACGATGTACTCGGCGCCGACGGCGGCGTGGGTCTCGGCGATGGCGCGGAAGGTCTTGAGCGTGGTCTCCCAGGCCTCCTGCTTGTGCAGGATGCCCCAGCCGGTACCGGCGACCACCCTCATGCCGAACTCGTCGCACCACTTCTGGAGCTCCTTGGGGTCGGTCGGGAAGTAGCCGAAGGGGCCGGTCTCGATGACCTCGAAGCCGGCCTCGGCCATCTCCTCCCAGGCCTGACGGGGGTCCATCTGCTTGGGGTCCTCGGGGAACCAGACGCCCCACTGGTCGGGGCAGACGCCGATGGTGAGCCTGGAGTACTTGGGGTCGTTGGTGTTGACGGCTTTGGACATCGTTGTCTCCTTCGCGAGGCGATTTCCGAATCGTTTCGGACTTGGCGTCCACTGTACTCCTTCTCCAGTCAGAAACCTAGGTCTTTGTACTAACAAATATGTCTGATCTCCAGCGGTCCCAACAATGCGCGGACGCACCTTAGGGCTCGCGGACTGATCCTGCGGGATCAGTCTCTGAAGGCCCAAGGTGCGTCCGCGGTGATGTGGCGGGCGGCCGCGCTTACTCCTCGCGCTGGAAGGACATGGTCGCGGCGTAGGTCTTCTCCGAGGGCCAGCGGCTGGTGACCGCCTTGGCGCGGGTGTAGAACCGCACGCCCTCGGGACCGTGGATGTGGGTGTCACCCAGGAGCGACTCCTTCCATCCGCCGAAGGAGTAGTAGGCCACCGGCGTCGGGATCGGCACGTTGATGCCGACCATGCCGGCCTCGACGTCGAGCTCGAAGCGGCGGGCCACGCCGCCGTCGTTGGTGAAGATGGCCGCACCGTTGCCGAAGGGCGAGGAGTTGACCTGCTTGATGGCCTCCTCGTAGGTGTCGGCATGGACGATCGCGAGCACCGGTCCGAAGACCTCCTCGGTGTAGAGCGAGGACTCCAGAGAAACGTTGTCGACGATGGTTGGGCCAAGGAAGTGGCCCTTCTCGTGGCCGGGGATGACCAGCGGGCGGCCGTCGAGGACGACCTCGGCCCCCTTGGCCTCGGCGTCATCGATGAGGCCGGTGATGAACTCCTTGGACTTGGCGTCGATGACCGGGCCCATCTCGACGCCCTCGTCCATGCCGTAGCCGACCTTGATCTTCTCGGCGTGGGCCTTGACGCGGCGGGCCAGGTCCGGGCCGCAGCCGCCCACGGCCACGACGACGGGCAGGGCCATGCAGCGCTCGCCGGCGGCCCCGAAGGCGGCGGCGGAGATGTGCTGGGCGGCGAAGTCCAGGTCGGAGTCGGGCATGACGATGGCGTGGTTGTTCGCCCCGCCCAGGGCCTGGACGCGCTTGCCGTGGGTGACACCGGTGTTCTGGACGATGTGGGCCACCGGGGTGGAGCCCACGAAGGAGATCGCGTCGATGCCGGGGTGCTCGAGGACCTTGGAGACCATGGTGCGGTTGCCGGAGACGACGTTGAAGACGCCGTCCGGCAGGCCGGCCTCCTTGTAGAGCTCGGCCGTCAGCAGGGCCGCCGAGGGGGTGGCCGAGGCCGGCTTGAGGACGAAGGCGTTGCCGGTGGCGATGGCGATGGGATGCATCCACATGGGCACCATGGCCGGGAAGTTGAAGGGGCAGATGCCGGCGACGACGCCGACCGGCTGACGCAGGGTGTGGATGTCCACACCGGTGGAGATGTCGAAGGAGTGCTCGCCCTTGAGGGCCAGGTTGATGGCGGTGGCGAAGTCGAGGGTCTCGCGCCCGCGCTGGATCTCGCCGACGGCGTCGGAGTAGTTCTTGCCGTGCTCGGCCACGATCATCTTGGCCATCTCGTCCTGGTGGTCCAGGACCAGCTGGCGCATGCGGAACATGATGGCGGTGCGCTTGGCCAGCGAGACCTTCGCCCACTCCTTCTGGGCGCGGCGGGCCACCTCGACGGCGTGGTCGAGGTCGGCGTCGGAGGCCTGGAGCAGCTCGGCCTCGACCTCACCGGTTCCCGGGTTCTCGACGGCGAAGCGGCCGATCGGAGTGCCCTCGTAGTATTTTCCGTCGATCCAGTGCGCAATCGTTCTCATCGTTATCGACTCCTGATTGTCGGTTTCGCGGGCCCGTCCCCGCCTGTGGGGTGGGCCTGACAGGACTCCGACCAAGGTCTCAGTGGCGGACCGGCCGGGCGCCCAGCGCCTTGCGTGTGCCCCAAGCCTAACGTCCTAGGCAGCGGATGACGTCATTTTGTCAGAACAAAATGGGGGCGTTGACCACATCGTGATCTTCCCGGGTCGCCCTCGGGCTCCCGACGACGCCCCGAGAGCCCATGTCAGAGGCTCACGTACACGGGCCGAGGCAGACGGCGGGGCCCACAGCACTGTCCGCCGTGGGCCCCGCCGTCGCGGATGGCGCGGAAACGCACCACTTCCGCGTCCTACCTGTGATCCCTCCAGGTAGTGGCCTTACAGGTAGTGACGCTGAGGCTTGCGGTCACGCAGGTACTCCTCGTAGGCGCGCTGAGTGGACTCCAGCTCGGAGACGCCCGAGACCGGGACGTCCCACCAGCTCGACCCGGGCGGGTTGGGGCCGTAGAGGTCGGTCTCGATGTGGATCATCGTGGGACGGTTGGAGGCCTCGGCCTTGCGGTAGGCCTCCTTGAACTCCTCGATGGTGTGGACCTCGAGGACGTCCAGTCCCCAGGAGCGGGCGTTGGCGGCGATGTCGACGCCGTCGATGACCTGCTCGTCGGCCAGGTGGCTGCCCTCGCCACGCTGGCGGTACTTGGTGCCGAAGCGCTGGGAGCCGCGGGACTCCGAGAGGGCACCGATGGAGCAGAAGCCGTAGTTCTGCAGCAGGACGTAGATGACCTTGATGTTCTCCTGGACCACGGTGGCCAGCTCCATGGGGAGCATCTGGTAGGTGCCGTCACCCACGATGGAGACCACCTCGGCGTCCGGCCGGGCGAGCTTGACACCCATGGCGGCGGGCACCTCGTAGCCCATGCAGGAGAAGGCGTACTCCACGTGGTACTGCAGCGGACTGCGGGCCTGCCACAGGGCCTGGAGGTCACCGGGCATGGAGCCGGCGGCGTTGATGACCACGTCCTCCTCCCCCATGAGCTCGTTGAGGGCGCCGAAGACCTCGGTCTGGGCGGGCAGGGGCCCGTGGTCCAGGTGGTAGCAGCGTTCGGTGGCCCTGAGCCAGGCCTCCTTCTCCTGGGTGATCTCATCGGAGTAGGCCGCCTCCACGCGGTAGTCCGCGAGCGCCTCGGTGAGGGCCGACAGGGCCTCGCGGGCGTCGGCCACCACCATCTCGGCGCTCTCCTTGGCGGCGTCGAAGGGGGTGACGTTGATGTTCACGAATTTCACGTCGGGGTTCTTGAACTGGGTCTTGGAGGCCGTGGTGAAGTCGGAGTAGCGGGTGCCCACGCCGATGATGAGGTCGGCCTTGTCGGCGATGTGGTTGCCGGAGTCGCAGCCGGTGGAGCCCACGCCGCCCACGGCGCTGGGGTGGTCGAAGTTGATGGCGCCCTTACCGGCCTGGGTGTCGCCCACCGGGATGCCGGTGGCGGTAGCCAGGGCGCGCAGCTCCTCGCTGGCACCGGCGTAGACGGTGCCTCCGCCGGCGATGATGAGGGGGCGCTTGGCAGCCTTGATGAGGGCGACGGCGCGCTCCAGGGCGGCGGGCTCGGGCACCGGGCGGCGCACGTGCCACACGCGCTTGCGGAAGAGCTCCACGGGCCAGTCGAAGGCCTCGGCCTGGACGTCCTGGGGCATGGCGATGGTGACCGCGCCGGTCTCGGCGGGGTCGGTGAGCACGCGCATGGCGTTCAGCAGCGAGGGGATGAGCTGCTCGGGACGGTTGATGCGGTCGAAGAATCGCGAGACGGGACGGAAGGCGTCATTGACCGAGACGTCCAGGCTGGTGGGGTCCTCGAGCTGCTGGAGCACGGGGTCGGGGACGCGGGTGGCGAACTGGTCGGAGGGGAAGAGCAGCACCGGCAGGCGGTTGGTGGTGGCCAGGGCGGCGCCGGTGACCATGTTGAGGGAGCCCGGGCCGATGGAGGCCGTGCACATGTAGGTCTGGAGGCGGTTGGTGGTCTTGGCGAAGGCGGCCGCCGCGTGCACCTGCCCCTGCTCGTTGCGGGGCATGATGTAGGGCATCTCCTGCTCGCCGTCGGCGCGGGCGATCTCGTTCTGCAGGAGGGCCTGGCCGATGCCGGCCACGTTGCCGTGGCCGAAGATCCCGAAGGCGCCGGCGATGAGGCGCTGCTCGACGCCGTCGCGCTCGGAGTACTGGTTGGACAGGAAACGGATGGTGGCCTGGGCGACCGTCAGACGGATCGTGCCGGCGTAGGCTTCGTTGCTCATCGTGGTTCTTCTCTGCTCTTCTCAGGTGGTGGGGGCGGTCGAAGGGAGGATCGGCTAGTCGTTCATGGGGGTCATGGGCAGGCGCGGGTCGACCTCCTGCCCCTCCCAGGTCTGGCGCACCCAGGTGTGGTGGGGGTCGTCGGTCATGAGCCACACGGAGTCCTCGGCGGGGCCGGCCATGACGTTGAGGTAGTAGAGGTCGTAGCCGGGGGCGGCCACGGAGGGGCCGTGGTAACCGTAGGGCATGACGACGACGTCGCCGCCGCGCACCTCGGTGCACACGTCGATGTCGTGACCGGGAGAGGGGTAGATGCGCTGGAGCGCGAATCCCTCTGCGTCGCCGTCGTCGCCGGAGCGGACCTCGTAGTAGTAGATCTCCTCCAGGACCCGCTCGACCTCGGAGTGCTCGTCGTGCTTGTGGGGCGGGTAGGAGGACCAGTTGCCCCCGGGGGTGAGGACCTCGCAGGCCAGCAGGTGGGAGGTCTCCACGTCGTTGCCCAGGGCGTAGTTGTTGACCTGACGAGAGGAGGGACCGGCGCCGCGCAGGCCGGTGCCGACCTCGGAGCGCGGGCAGTAGCGCAGCGGCTTGTCGGTGGTCGCCTTGGAACCGGGCAGGGCGATACGGGCACCACTGGCACTGGTGAGGGTCACCTCGGTGCGGCGGGGGACGTAGACGTAGTCGGTGATGTCGGTGAAGACCGACTCGCGTCCGGCGACCTCGAAGCGCTCGCTGCCGGCCTGGACGCTGCAGCCCCCCGACAGGGGCAGAACGAGGTACTCGTGCTCACCGGCGGGCACGGTCAGGCTCCCGCCGGGGTCGAGCGCCACCACTCGCAGGGAGGACCACTCCCAGCCGGCCCGCTCCGGGGTGAGGTCCAGCTCGTAGCTGTCGTGGGCGAGCTCGCCGGCGCGGATGACGTAGCGGGACTGGCCCGACGTCTCGGGCTGGGCGATGCGGTCGGTGTGGCCCATGGTGGTGCTCCTTCAGCTCCTGGGTGGTACTTGTGCGGATTGTCTCGTATTGGGGGCCCGACCGGGGGCCGATTGACGGCGGTTGCGGTGGCTGCGGGCCGGGGCGGTCAGCCCGCTTGCGGGTGCATCAGGTGCTTACAGCAGGGCGACGGCGGCGTCGACGGCGGCCTCGACGTCGTCATTGCCCGGGTAGAGCAGGGAGCGACCCACGACCAGTCCCCTGACATTGGGCAGCTCGAGGGCCGCCGCCCAGGAGGCCCGGGTGGCCTCGGGGTCGGTCGAGACCTCGCCGCCCAGAATGAGGCTGGGCAGGGAGGTGGAGGCCATGACGTGCCGCATTGAGGCGGGCCCGCTGACGCAGGGCAGCTTGAGCCAGGTGTGCGCCGAGCTGCACCCCAGCGCCTGAGCGATGCAGATCGAGCGGATGACGGCCTCCTCGCTGAGGTCGTTGACGATCCGTCCGCCCTCCCACCGGGAGATGAAGGGCTCGATCATCGCGTTCAGCCCGCGCTCGGACAGGGAGTCGATGGCCTGGGCGCTGGCCTTCAGGGTCGCGGCACTGGCCGGGTCTGCGTAGTTGATGCGGGTGAGCATCTTGCCGCCATCGAGGTGGGAGGCCTCGATGCCCTCGGCGTCGTAGGCGCCGAAGCGGTCGTCCATCTCGAAGGAGGCCCCCTGGAGGCCGACCCGGTTCATGGAGCCCCACACGAGCTTGCCGTCCAGAGCGCCCAGGAGCGCCAGGTCCTCGATGATCTCGGCGGTTCCCAGGAACCCGTTGACGCCGGGGCGGGACAGCGCCGCCACGCAGCGCTGGAGGAGGTCCTCTCGGTCGGCCATCGCCAGGGGCCGCTCGCCGGCTCCCAGGGCCCCGCGGGCCGGGTGATCGCAGGCGATGACCATGAGGCGCCCGGCCCTGGCCAGTTCGGCGCGGGGGCGCTGGGCCAGGGCCCGGCCGATACGACCGGGGTCGGTGGCCCGGATCTCGGTGACGGTGTGCGTCAGTGGCCTGGAACCGCCGCCGGAGGCGGTACTGGTGGCTGCAGCGGGAGTGGGGATCGCGCTCATCGGGGTCTCCTCACAGGTCCGTCAGGCTCGGGGCGACCTCGTCGCGGCGGGCGCGCATGAGCTCGAGCAGCTCGGGCTCGGTGGGCATGGCGGTGGAGCACTCCAGGCGCGAGGAGACGATGGCCCCGGCGGTGGAGGCGGCGAAGATGGTCTTCTCCAGGGACCATCCCGACAGCAGGCCGTGGCAGATGGCCCCGCCGAAGGCGTCACCGGCCCCCAGGCCGTTCTTCGTGGTCACCGAGGTCACGGGCATCTCCACGCGCTCGGTGCGGGTCTTGGCCAGCGTCCCCTCCAGGCCCTGCTTCACGATGGCCAGCTCAACGCCGGCCTCGAGGAGGGCATCGGCTGCGCGCTCGGGGTCGCGCTCGCCCACGGCGACCTCGCACTCCTCCCGGTTGCCGATGGCGACGGTGACCTTGGGCAGGATCCTGGAGACCTCCCGGTGGGCCGTCTCCTTGTCCTTCCAGAACATGGGGCGGTAGTCGAGGTCGGCGATCGTGAAGCGCCTCCGGTCACGGGTGCCCAGGGCCGCGTGGTGGGCCGAGCGCGAGGGCTCCTTGCTCAGTCCGGTCACCGAGATCCAGAAGATGGAGGCGTCGCTAACGGCCTCCAGCGGCAGGTCGTCCCAGGTCAGCTCCAGGTCGGGCGCCGAGGGCTCGCGGTAGAAGTAGAGGGGGAAGTCGTCCGGCGGGAAGATCTCGCAGAAGGTGACCGGGGTATTGTAGGCGGCCTTGGTGACGACGTGGCGGTCGTCGACTCCCAGGCGACGCATCTCGGTGTGCACGAAGCGCCCGAAGGGGTCGTTGCCCACGCCGGTGACGACGGCGGCGCGGTGCCCGTAGCGGGCTGCGGCCACCGCCACGTTGGTGGGGCTTCCGCCCAGGAACTTGCCGAAGCTCTCCACGTCCTCCAGCCCGACACCGATCTGGAGGGGGTAGATGTCAATGCCGCAGCGCCCGATGGTGAGCACGTCGAGCCGATCGGTGCCTCCGGGCAGTCTCTCGGGCGCGACCGCCTCGGTCACCTTGGTCGTTGCCGTCGTTGCTGTCGTCACGGTGATCGCGTCTCCACATCCTTGGGGCCCGCAGGTCTCGAGGAATAAGGCCTGCGCCGGGCGTCACTGCGAAGCCTGCCTCACGGCACGCCTCCAGGTCAAGCATTTGTCAGAACATTTGACGTCAGGCAATCGCGAGACGGGCCGGGACGTCCACGCAGGACGACACCCGCACTCGCCTCACGCCAACAGACACAGCGGCCACGGCGACCCCCGTCATCACGACGCCCACGATAACGACAGTGCGTGACATCAGCGCACACCGTCCGTATGCTCAAGGCATTGTCACGTCTGACGCACAGGCTTATCTCATGTCCGATTCAGCATCCCCTTTCGCCCTCGACATCACGATCGACCGCGCCTCCAAGACGCCGCTGCACTCGCAAATTTCCGAGCCATTGGCCTCGCTCATCCTCGACGGCACGCTGCCGGCCGGCACCCGCCTCGAGGACGAGCTCTCCATGGCCAAGCGCCTGGAGGTCTCTCGCCCCACGGCACGCCAGGCCCTCCAGCACCTGGTGGACCGCGGCCTGGTCAAGCGCCGTCGAGGCGTGGGCACGATCGTCTCCCCCATGCACGTCCACCGGCCGATGCAGCTGACCAGTCTGCTGTCGGATCTGTCCGCCGCCGGCCACACCACCTCCACCACCGTGCTGGACTACACCAAGCACGAGGCCGATGCGGAGGACGCCGAGCACCTCGAGGTCGAGGAGGGCACCGCCGTCGTGTCCTGCGCCCGCATCCGCTGCGCCGACGGCGAGCCGATCGCGGTGCTCTCCAACCTCATGCCGGCCTCCATGGCCCCCACGCTCGAGGATCTGGAGGATGGCGGGCTCTACGACCTCCTGCGCGCCCAGGACATCATCCCCACCACCGCCAAGCAGGTCATCGGCGCCCGCAACGCCACTACCCGCGAGGCCGAGCTGCTCCACGAGCGCCGCCGCGCCGCCCTGCTGACCGCCACCCGCATCACCTACGACCAGTCGGGCCGCGTCATCGAGTACGGCCAGCACATCTACCGCGCCTCGCGCTACACCTTCGAGACCTCCCTGTTCTCGAGCTAACCCGTGCGCCAGCACGAGCACCACCGCCGCTCCCAGGAATCTTTGTCCTGACAATTTGTTGACAGATGACGCTGAGCGCACTTCAATAGGGGCTACCGGACCGCGGCTGCAAGGACGCCTGCGCGGATGAACCCGAAAGAGAGCACAGAACAGATGAGCATCGAATACACTCCCGGCCCCCTTCTCGACGCTGCTCGCAACACGCCCACCGCACTGTGGAACGACTCGGCCGACCCCGACGAGCTGCGCCAGTCCATCTCCTTCGGCGGCGTCGGCGCCACCTGCAACCCCACCATCGCCTACACCTGCATCAACCAGCGCAAGGACGTGTGGCTCCCCCGCATCGCCGAGCTCGCCGAGGAGATGCCCGAGGCCACCGAGTCCGAGATCGGCTGGCAGGTCGTGCGCGAGATGAGCATCGAGGCCGCCACGCTGCTCGAGCCCATCTTCGAGGAGCACAAGGGACGCAACGGCCGCCTGTCCATGCAGACCGACCCGCGCCTGGCCCGCAGCGCCAAGGCCCTGGCCGACCAGGCCGAGGAGTTCTCCAACCTGGCCAAGAACATCATCGTCAAGATCCCCGCCACCTCCGTGGGCGTCAAGGCCATCGAGGACGCCACCTACCGGGGCGTGTCGGTCAACGTGACGGTCTCCTTCTCGGTGCCCCAGGCCGTGGCCACCGGCGAGGCCATCGAGCGCGGTCTCAAGCGCCGCGAGGCCGAGGGGAAGGATGTCTCCACCATGGGCCCGGTCGTCACCCTCATGGGCGGTCGCCTGGACGACTGGCTCAAGATCGTGGCCAAGCGGGACAAGCTCTTCATCGACCCCGGCCACCTGGAGTGGGGCGGCGTGGCCGCCCTCAAGCGCGCCTACCAGGAGTTCCAGGCCCGCGGCCTGCGCGCCCGCGTCCTGTCGGCCGCCTTCCGCAACGTGCTGCAGTGGTCCGAGCTGGTCGGTGGCGACCTGGTCGTCTCCCCGCCCTTCGCCTGGCAGAAGCTCATCAATGACTCCGACTACAAGGTCGTCGAGCGCATCGACGAGCCCGTGGCCCCTGAGATCATGGAGACGCTCCTATCGATCCCCGAGTTCGTACGCGCCTACGAGCCCGACGGCATGACACCCGAGGAGTTCGACTCCTTCGGCGCCACCCGCCGCACCCTGCGCGGGTTCCTCCAGGCCGACGCCGACCTGGACGCCTTGGTGCGCGACGTCATCATGCCCCAGCCCTGAGCAGCCCTGATCCGGCTCGCCCGGGCCTTGGTGGGAGCCCGGTCGGCTACAGGCGGCATCCGCCGCACCTGGGTGGGGAGGCGACGCGCCCAGACACGTTCCGCGTCGTCCCCCGCCCTCCCACTCACCACTGACCGCCATTCAGGAACCAACTCAGACACGCACTCACACGCAGAAGGAGCAAGGATGCTCTCCATCGCCGTCATCGGCGCCGGCCGCATCGGCCACGTCCACGCCAAGACCATCGCTGCCCACCCCCAGGCCAAGCTCGCCTTGGTCTGCGACCCCTTCGAGGACGCCGCGGAGAAGCTCGCCGCCTCCTACGGGGCTCGGTCCTGCAAGGACGCCGAGGAGGTCTTCGCCGACCCCGAGATCGACGCCGTCATCGTCGGCTCCCCCACACCGCTGCACATCCCCCACCTGCTGGCAGCCGCCAAGGCGGGCAAGGCGGTGCTGTGCGAGAAGCCGATCGCCCTGGACATGAAGGACGTCGAGGCCGCCCAGGCCGAGCTCGACTCCGTCAAGGTCCCCGTCATGTTCGGCTTCAACCGCCGCTTCGACCCCAGCTTCGCCGCCGCCCGCGCCGCGGTCGAGGCCGGCAGGATCGGCGACATCGAGCAGCTGACCATCATCAGCCGCGACCCGGCGGCCCCGCCGGCGGAGTACATCAAGGTCTCCGGCGGCATCTTCCGGGACATGACGATCCACGACTTCGACACCGCCCGCTTCTTCCTGGGTGAGATCGAGGAGGTCTACGCCGCCGGACAGAACCTCGACCCGGCCCTGAAGGACACCGGCGACTTCGACGCCGCCGTCGTCACCCTCAAGGCCGCCTCGGGCGCCGTGGCCACCATCATCAACAACCGCCACTGCTCCTCCGGCTACGACCAGCGCCTGGAGGCCTCGGGACGCGAGGGCGCCCTGTTCGCCGAGAACATCCGCGCCACCACGGTGCGCCTGTCCAATGGCGAGGTCACCGACGCCCAGGAGCCCTACCTCGACTTCTTCCTGGAGCGCTACGCCGACGCCTACCGCATCGAGCTGAGCGCCTTCATCGAGGCCGTCGAGGCCGGCACCACGCCGCCCACCAGTATCGGGGACGCCATCGCGGCCCTGCGCCTGGCCGAGGCCGCCACGGAGTCGGCCCACTCCGGCCAGCCGGTGCGCCTGAGCTGACACCCGGGCGAAGCACGCCCCTGTAGACGCCGGTGGGCGTCGTCGAGCGATCCATCTCGACGGCGCCCACCGTGCATTCTCTGCGCTTCCAGGCTCAGCAGGCTGCTTGCGCGCTCAGTCCTCCTCGCGCAGGCGGTAGGTGAAGGAGTGTGACTGCCCCACCTCCAGGGCGATGAGGTCCTCGCCGCTGTTGAAGGCGTTGGGCGGGCAGGTCATGGGTTCAACGGCCACGCCGGGGCGGCCGAGCTCATCGGCGGTGTAGGCCTGCACCCAGGGGGTATCCGAGCTCATGACGACGGCGCGGTTCCCCTGCCCTCCGCGCAGGCTCACCTGCCAGGCCCCCTCGGGAAGGGAGGTGTAGGCGTTGTCGGTCCGAGTGGCACCGACGAGCCGGCCGCCCCGCCAGTCCCAGTCGGTGCCCTCCACGCTGCGCCGGCACGTGGGCACCATGTGCTCGTCGACATCGAGGACCTCGGCCGCCGGGATGGTCAGGACGCAGTCGTCCAGGGGAACCGAGCGGGTCAGGTAGGGGTGGCAGGAGACACCGTAGGGGGCGGGGACGAGCTCGTCGTCGGCCTGGGGGGCGCCGGGAACCGGCGGGGCGGGGCGGGCCGCACCGGCATTGGTGGCCGTCACAGTGACACTCAGGCCCTGCTCCGCGTCGAGCCGGAAGCGGGTGCTGGCCTCCAGACTCCACGGGTAGCCGTAGGAGGCGAGCAGGCTCAGCTCGAGGACCACCTGGCTACGGGGTGCGCCGTCGTCGGGGCCGGAGGGGTCGTCGTCGGCGACCTGCCAGTCCATCCAGCCGGCCAGGCCGTGAAGGGCCGAGCCGGTGGCCGGCTCGTTGCAGGCCACGAGGAGCTCGGTCCCGAAGTAGTCGTAGCGGGCGCCGGCGATGCGGTTGGCCCACGGCAGCAGGGTCTTGCCCTGCCAGCCGGCGGGCAGCTCGGCCTCGGCGTCGAAGGGCATGATGAGGTCGCGCCCCTGGCGGCGCAGGTGGACGAGCATGGCGCCCGACGAGGCGATGCGCGCCTCGTAGTCGCCGGCAACCAGGTCGATGAGTTCTCCGTTGATCATGGTTCCTGTCCCAGTGTGCAGGGGCCTGCGCCCCACGGTGTTGGCATCACAGTTGGTATCACAGTCGGCGTCACCGTACGCCACGTCCGGCCCGGCAGAAGGTCTCATGTGCGACTGGCAACATGGGCCTCACCCAGGTCTTCCTGATGGTCATGCACCGCGGGCCGTCGTCTCTCGGATGACCAGATCGGGCACCACCCGGTAGAGGCGCCCTACCAGACGCCGGTCCTCACCGACCACCTCGGCCGGGATCCGACCGTCCTGGTCCGGGTGCATACGGGCCAGCAGTGCTCGCACCGCCACCTCGGCGATGAGGCCGGCGTTCTGGCGAACCGTGGTCAGAGAGAAGGCCGAGGCCGCCGTCACCGGGATGCCGTCGTAGCCGGTGACGGCCATGTCCTGCGGGACCCGCACGCCCTGTCGGCGCAGCTCCATGAGGGCCCCGACAGCGCAGTGGTCGTTGAAGCACAGCAGCGCCTCGGGCAGCTCTCCGGACTCGATGAGGTGACGGACCGCCCTGGCACCACTGTCCTCGTCACCTCCCCCGGGCACCACCCGCGTATCCCGCCCCAGACCTCTCAGATCCATGGCCTCAGCGAACCGGGTCGTGCGCCGTTTCGCCGCGGTCTCCCGCCCACCGTCGATATGGGTGATTCGACGACGCCCCGTGTCTACGAGGTGGTCGACGAGCAGCTGGATGCCGACATCGTCGCGGGAGTGGATCTCGTCGACATCGTTCAGCTCGGTGCTGCTGCCGATGAGCACTGCCGGGGTACGGTCCACGATGCGGGCCAGGGCGTCCACGGGGATGTCGGGGTTGATGAGGATGATGCCCTCGCAGCGCTCGAGCAGCAGGGAACGCAGCCCGTCGGCCACGTCGCGGTGCGGGGTGGAGGTGGCCAGGACCAGACCGTGACCGAGCCGGGACGCCGCCTGGTAGAGCCCGTCCACGATGAGTCCCTGGTAGGCCTGCCCGATGGCGAAGCTGGCGCCGATGAGCCCGGTGTGGCTGCGGCGCAGGAACTGGGCGCGCGGATCCGCCTGGTAGCCGAGCTCGGCGGCGATGCGCAGGATCTCACCACGGGTCTTCTCAGCGACGCCGTCGGAGCCGTTGAGTGCCGCCGAGACGGTGGAGATGGAGCGGCCGGCGTGCTCGGCCACGGTCCTGATCGTGACCCGGCCACCGCGTCCTCGAAGTTCCTTCACCGCAGACGCCTCCCTTCTCACACCGTTGTGCCTACCGATCCCGCGCGTTGCGCGAGACCCGGCACCCGACCTCGGACACCGTTCGCCCCATCCTATCCGACGACGCCGTTTCAGCAGGTAGATGGCCACTCATAGGTTCACAATCAGTCCGCCCATCGACCGCACTTACGACCCGATCGAGCAGCACGCCCCCCTGCACCTGCAGGCCGACGAAGGTCGCTCGGGCAGGTCCGACCCACATTCCGGGCCACATTGGTGTAATTCTCATCCAACTTTCATCTTGTCAGGACAAAGTCACTCTGATATGTTCCTGTGACGTCATTAACGACGGGTGCTTCCCGGGGCTTCCGGACGTACTTCCTCACACACAGCAGCCGACAGTGTTGTCGGAAAGGAACGTTATGACCGACAAGAGAATACTGGGCATCGGAGTCATCTCCCTGGGATGGATGGGACGGCTTCATGCCCGCAGCTACCGCGCCATCGCCGAGCGCTTCCCCGAGCTGGGCGTGGTCCCGCGTCTAGTTGCGGCCGCCGACCCGGTGGACCAAGTGCGTCAGGATGCGGTGGACAACCTGGGCTTCGAGCGCGCCTACGCCGATTACCACGATCTGCTGGCCGACCCCGAGGTGGAGGCCGTCTCCATCTGCGCCCCCAACTTCCTTCACCATGAGATGGCCCTCGCGGCCGTCGAGGCCGGCAAGCCCTTCTGGATCGAGAAGCCCATGGGGGTCAGTGCTGCACAGTCCCGCGAGATCGCCCAGGCCGCCGAGAAGGCGGACCTCGTCACCGCCGTCGGCTTCAACTACCGCCATACCCCGGCGATTGAGTACCTGCGCTCCCTGGTGCGCGGTGGCGATCTCGGCCGCATCACGAACGTGCGCGTGTGGTTCATCGCCGACTACAACTCCTCCCCTCTGGGCCCCCTGACCTGGCGGGCGTCGAAGGAGAAGGCCGGGGCCGGAGTCGTGCCCGATCTCATGAGCCACGGCGCGGACCTGGCCCAGTACATCGTGGGACGCATCGCCTCGGTCACCGCAGTCACCGACACCTTCATCACCGAGCGCCCCATTCCCACCAAGATGGGCATCGGCCACTCCGGCTTCGAGATCGGCGACGAGGTTGGCCCGGTGGAGAACGAGGACTACGTCTCCATGCTGGTGCGCTTCGAGGACGGCACCGTGGGCACCATGGAGTCCTCGCGCGTCAGCGTGGGCCCGCGCGCCGAGTACGTCGTCGAGGTCTACGGCACGAAGGGCTCGGCCCGGTGGAACTTCGAGCGTCTCAACGAGCTGGAGATCTGCCCCGTGCTCGACGGCGGCGCCTCCCACGGCTACACCCGCGCCATGGCCGGCCCCCAGTGGGGCCAGTGGCAGCGCTTCCAACCGGCCATCGGCACCTCCATGGGCTTCGACGATATGAAGGCCATCGAGGCCGCGCAGTTCATCGAGTCGATCATCACCGGCGAGCAGATCGCCCCCTCGGCTGCCGACGCCTGGTGCGCTGCTGAGGTCGATGAGGCCGTCGTCGCCTCGGCCGCCGACGGTCAGTGGCATGAGGTCCCCCGCGTCGAGGGCCGGACCACCTTCGACGTCTGAGGCCGCGATTCCTCCACGCCACCATCACCCTCAATATCAGTACACATATCACCAACCATCACAACAATCCTGCGGCACTGTCGCCGCAGGGCTGAGAGGAGACCCCCTATGTCACAGGGAGTCACGACGTCCCTGCGCGGACTCACCAGGGAAGAGCTCAATGAGGCAGTCGCCAAGACCCCGGCCTCGGGCAAGCACCGCGGCGTCGTCGCCATCGCCGCCGTTGCCACGCTCGGCTCACTGCTCTTCGGCTACGACACCGGCGTCATCTCCGGCGCCCTGCCGTACATGTACATGCCCTTTGACGCCAGGGGCCTTCAGTTGACCTCCTTCGAGGAAGGTGCCATCGGCGGCACCCTGCTGGTCGGCGCCGCACTGGGCGCCCTGCTGGGCGGGCTCATGTCGGACCGCTGGGGCCGGCGACACAACATCACCGTGCTGGCCGTCCTGTTCTTCGTCGGCGCGATCGGAACCACCATCGCCCCCAACGTGTGGGTCATGTACCCCTTCCGCGTCGTCCTGGGCTTCGCCGTCGGAGCCGCCTCCGCAACCGTCCCCGTCTACCTGGCGGAGACGGCGCCCAAACGCATCCGCGGTTCCATCGTGGCCATCGACCAGCTCATGATCGTCACCGGTCAGCTGCTCGCCTTCTCGATGAACGCCATCATCAACTCCCTCCAGGGTGGTCCGAAGATCACCATCGCCAACGACCCCAGCGGGCACTTCTCCCCGGGCACCTACGTCTTCGACGAGATCACCAAGCTCCAGGCCTCCAAGGGCGGCTCGATGAGCGGAGCCGAGTACCACGCCTTCCTCGACCAACTCAGCATCAGCGCCGGTAACGGCGAGGCCTGGCGCTACATGCTCGTCCTGTGCTCCATCCCGGCCGTGGCCCTGTGGATCGGGATCCGCCTCATGCCCGAGTCCTCGCGCTGGTACCTGGCTAAGGAGCGCCTCTACGACGCCATCGGCTCCCTCAAGCGCGTGCGCGTCCCGGAGAAGGACGGCTCCATCGAGGACGAGATCATGGAGATGGTCGAGGCTCGTCAGCACGAGAAGGAGGAGGAGTCCCAGCGCAGGGGCTTCAGCCACGTCATGGCCACACCCTGGCTGCGCAAGCTGCTCCTGGTCGGCATCTTCCTGGCCGTGGTCAACCAGACCACCGGCGTCAACACCGTCATGTACTACGCCCCCAAGGTGCTGGAGTACGCCGGCATGTCCACCTCCGCCTCCATCACCGCCCAGGTGGCCAACGGCGTCATGTCGGTCGTCGGCTCGGCCATCGGCATCTGGCTCATCCTGAAGTTCCGTCGTCGCCAGGTGCTCATTGGCGACGTCATCGGCGTGGGCGTCACCCTGCTGGGCATCGCCGCGACCTTCCAGTTCTTCATCGCCCCGCACATGGCGAACCACACCACCCCGCCCGCCTGGGCCGCCTACCTCATCCTGGGACTCATGTCCGTCTTCATGCTCATCGTGCAGTCCTCCAACGGCACCATCGTGTGGACGATGATGGGTGAGATCTTCCCGGCCAACGTCCGCGGCATCATGAACGGCACGGCGATCTTCTGCATGTGGACCGCCAACGCCATCATCACCTGGACCTTCCCGCCCATGATGGAGACCCTGGGCGGCGGCGTCACCTACACCATCTACGGTGTGCTCAACCTGGTCGTGGCCGTCATCCTGTTCAAGATCATGCCGGAGACCAAGGACAAGTCCCTGGAGGAGATCGAGGTCGAGATGGAGAAGCTCTACTCCTGACCCACCCCAGCACACGCGCTCCCGGGAGGACCCGAAAAGGGCTTGTCAGGACAAAGTCCTGTTGCTAGGTTCGTTGCACGGGCCCACCGCCCGGCACCGACGCCGGCCCCTCCTCCCGGGAGCGCACCATTGGCGGACGCGAGCCGATGGCGCACCAGTCACCCGAGCATCACCGCCACCCATCCATTCACCACCGCCCACCATCACACGAGCGAGAACACGGAGCAACGATGTCCTTCACCCTCGACCCTGCAACCGCCATCTCCGACCCCCACGGCATCTCCTGGGGCATGCACCCGATCACCTGGCGCAATGACGACATCCCCGAGGTCGGCGCCTTCAACACATTGGAGGACATGCTCCTCGACCTGGCCGACACCGGCTACGCGGGCACCGAGTGCGCCGGTTTCTTCCCTCCCAAGGAGGAGGTCAAGGCCGCTGCCGAGGCCCGCGGCATCAAGATCGTCGCCCAGTGGTTCTCCTCCTTCATCCTGCGCGACGGCGTCGAGGCCGTTATCCCCGACTTCGAGGCCACCTGCGCCTACCTGGAGTACCTGGGCGCCACCCGCGTCGTCGTCTCCGAGCAGACCGGCTCGGTCCAGGGCATCCGCGACGTCTGCATCTTCACCAACAAGCCGGTGCTCACCGAGGAGCAGTGGCCGCTTCTGGCCGAGGGCCTGAACCGCCTGGGCGACGTCGCCCACGCCCACGGCCTCGAGCTCGTCTACCACCACCACCTGGGCACGGTCATCCAGACCAAGGAGGAGACCATCCGTCTCATGGAGCTGACCGACCCGACCAAGGTCTCGCTCCTGTTCGACACCGGTCACGCCTACGTGGGCGACGGCGACGTCATGGGCCTGCTGGAGGCCACCATCGACCGCGTCAAGCACGTCCACTTCAAGGACGTGCGCCCCGAGAAGATGGCGGAGTCCAAGGCTGCCGAGCGCTCCTTCCTCGACTCCTTCCTGGCCGGTATGTTCACTGTTCCCGGTGACGGCACGATCGACTTCATCGCGCCCTACAAGTTCCTGGTGGACCACGGCTACCGCGACTGGATCCTGGTGGAGGCCGAGCAGGACCCGGCCATCGCCAACCCCCTGGAGTACGCCCGCAAGGCGCGCGCCTACCTTGAGGACACGCTCTTCAAGGCCTGAGACGCTTCGACAGCGGACCGGGACCCCGCTCCTTCCCGCTCCGCCCCGTCAGTAGGTACCTCACGACGACGCCCCCGACCGCCGCAGATCGGGGGCGTCGTCGCACTGAGAGGCTGCGTCAGAAGGAGCAACTGGCCGGGTCTGGGGATGCACTCCACGGAATCCGGGGTCTCGTGCAGTACGGACGTCCCCAGGCCAGTACCATCCGAACCCCGTGGAGTCGCCTCCCACAGGTAACCTGAGGTCTCGTAGGTGCCCGCGCGGGCAGGAGACACGAGGTGAGGAGATCGGTGAGCACCAACGGCCGCGCCGCCACCCAGAGCGACGTCGCCCGCGCCGCCGGGGTCTCGCGCAGCCTGGTCTCACTGGCCCTGAGCGGTTCCCCCAAGGTCGCCGCCGACACCCGCGAGCGCATCGAGGAGGTGGCCGCGTCTCTCGGCTACCGGGTCAACGTCTCAGCGTCCTCACTGGCCCGGAAGCGCTCGAGCATCATCGGCCTGGTCCTGCCCAACCTGCGTAACGCCTTCTTCGAGCAGGTCGCGGCCTGCCTGGGACGGGCGGCCGCACGGCGCGGCCTCACCCTGTTCGTCACGGTCGGCTCCGACCAGCCGGAGATCCTGCACCAGGCCGTCGAGAGCCTGCTGGGGGTGCGGGTCGCGGGCATCATCCTCGTCTCGCCCTGGCTGCCCGGCGAGGACCTGGTGGCCATCGGCGAGGAGGTACCCGTGTGCGTCGTCGGGCGACGCAGCCCCGGCGGAAGGGTCGATTCTGTGCGGGTCGATGAGGAGGCCGCGGCGCACCTCGTCGTCGACCACCTGGCGACCTTGAAGATGCGCACCATCTGCTACATCGGCCCGCGCCTGACCGACGCGGCCTCCCGTCACGACCGGGAGCTCTCGCTGGCCCGGGCCGCTGAGGCGGCCGGGATGGCTTTCGAGGTGCGCAGCTGCGGCGAGGACGCCGGCCCCGCCGCCCGGGCGGCGCTGCAGGACCACCCCGAACCGCTCGGCCTGGTCATTCATAACGATGTCCTGGCCATCGACGCCGTCCCCGTCCTGCGCGAGAGCCGGCGCGCCGTGGGGACCGACGCCGCCCTGGTCTCCTACGACAACACCTACCTGTCCCTGCGCGAGGAGTTCTCCCTGACCAGCGTCGACCAGCCCGAGGTCCTCCTGGGCGAGCGTGCGGTGGACCTGGTGTGCCGCCGCGCCGGGCTCGCGCCCGACGACGGACCGGACACCGGAACCGAGGCCCGCAGTGTGGTCCTGGAGCCCGAGCTGGTCACCCGAGCCTCCTCCTTGGGACGCTGACGACCGCCCCCAGCGCGGAACCGACGGCGAGCCTGGCACCGCACGTTTCATCGGTGACGACCACCCCACCCAGCGCGGAACCGGCTCCCGCGCCACACGACGTCGGACAGCGAGGGCACCATGAGCCGTCTCCCCGACCGGGGACCACGGTCCCAGCCTCTGCACCCGCCCCATAGACTGAACATCTTTGTCCTGACGAATCATTCAGAACCGGTTGACATCACCACCACCGGAACGCAGACTGAAGCCATGAGTTCACGCGCGTGAACTCATGTCAGCGCAGGCTCCGTGAGTCACCCACCCGTCAATGAGGACACCCGAGGCAAACCATGAGCATCACTCCCCTGTCAGTCGCCGTCATCGGCGCCGGAATGGCCGGCACCACCCACGCCAACGCCTGGCGTCAGGTCGGCACCGTCTTCGACCTGGGCCTGCCGCAGGTCCGTCTGCACACCATCGCCGACGCCTACCTCCCCTTCGCCGAGGACGCCGCCCAGCGCTACGGCTACGAGCGAGCCGTGGACGACTGGCGCGTCGTGGCCGAGGACCCGGACATCGACATCGTCTCCATCGTGGTGGGCAACGCCCTGCACCGCGAGATCGCCGAGGCCCTCATCAGAGCCGGCAAGCACGTCCTGTGCGAGAAGCCCCTGGCGGACACCCTTGCCAGCGCCCGCGCCATGGCCCAGGCGGAGAAGGAGGCCGGCGTCGTCACCGGCGTGGGCTTCACCTACCGCCGCAACGCCGCCGTGGCCGAGCTCGCCAAGCTCGTCGCCGAGGGACACCTGGGCGAGGTCAACCACTTCGACGGCCGCTACTGGTGCGACTACGGGGTCGACCCGGCCACGCCCATGGCCTGGCGCTACCAGGGCCCCATGGGCTCGGGGGCTCTGGGCGACGTCGGCAGCCACCTCATCGACACCGCCGAAGTCATCTGCGGCCCCATCGTCTCGGTCTCGGGCGCTGCCATGATGACCTCCATCAAGGAGCGCCCCGTGGCCACCGGCCACATCACCCGCGGCACCGCCCTCGACACCGGCGACTCCGACAACGTCACCTACGAGCCGGTGGAGAACGACGACGTCGCCACCTTCACCGCGCACTTCGCCAGCGGCGCCGTGGGCACCTTCTCCTGCTCGCGCGTGGCCTGGGGACTGCCCAATTCCCTCATGGTCGACGTGCTGGGCACCAAGGGCCGTGCCTCCTGGGACCTGGCCCGCTGCGGTGAGATCAAGATCGACGACGTCAACTCGCCGGCCGGCCTGGGCGGGGCCCGCCGTGTCCTGGTGAACCCCGACTTCCCCTACTTCGCCCGCGGCTCCTCCATGGCCTTCGGCGGGGTCGGACTGACCCAGATCGAGCAGTTCACCTACCAGGCCCACGCCTTCCTCCAGCAGGTCGCGGGCGTGACGCCCGAGCAGGGCGCCCTGCCACCCTGTGCCAGCTTCGCCGACGGCTACCGCGAGATGCTCCTGGCCGACGCCGTGGCCCGCTCAGCCGCGGCCGGGGGCACCGCCGTCGACGTCACGGACCTGCCCGAGCTCGGGAGCCTGTGAGGCACACCCTGCCCAGCCCACCGCGACACGTTCAGAGACACAGCAGCACAAAGACGTACAAGGAGACCACTCATGCCACTGACCTACGGCGCCTACACCGCCTGCCTCCAGGACCGCTCCCTGCCTGAGGCCCTCGACGTCCTCAAGGACGCAGGGCTCACCGGGGCGGAGGTCAACGTCGGAGGATTCATCCCCTCCCCGCACTGTCCTGTCGACGCGCTCCTGGCCTCTCCCACCGCCCGCGAGGAGTACCTGGGCCTCTTCCAGGACAGGGGAATGCGGCTCTCGGGCCTCAACACCTCGGGAAACCCCACCTCACCCCTGCCCAACGAGGGTCTCAAGCACGCCGAGGACATCCGGGCGGCCATCCGCCTGGCGAGCCTGCTGGGGGTGGGCGAGATCGTCACCATGTCCGGTACCCCGGGCACCGACCCGAGCGCGAGGTACCCCACCTGGGTGGTCAATCCTTGGAACGGGATCGACATGGAGATCCTGGACTACCAGTGGAGCGTCGTCGTGCCCTTCTTCAAGGAGATCGATGCCCTGGCCCGGGACAACGACGTCCAGGTCTGCCTCGAGCTGCACCCGCGCAACCTGGTCTTCAACGTCCCCTCCTTCGAGCGGCTCATCGAGGAGACCGGGGCTACCAACATCAAGGTCAATATGGACCCCTCCCACCTGTTCTGGCAGCAGATGGACCCGATCACGGCCACCAAGCGCCTGGGCTCCCTCGTGGGACACGTCCACGCCAAGGACACCAGGATCCTCCCCGGCGCCGCCTACCGCGGGGTCCTGGACACCGACTTCGGCCATGTTCCGGCCGAGGCCAAGGGCAAGGTCCCGGTGGCATACGGCTACTGGTGCAACGCCTGGCCCCAGGACCCAGCCTGGCGATTCGTGGCCCTCGGCCTGGGGCACGACACCGACTACTGGGCCACGTTCCTGACCGCCATCGCCGAGATCGACCCGGAGATGGACGTCAACATCGAGCACGAGGACGCCGAGTACGGCAATGTCGAAGGACTTCAGATCTCAGCGCGCAACCTCCTTGAGGCCGCTGCCCGACTCTGAACCGGTTCCCACCACCCCACTGCGCCGACGGCGAGGCCTTTCCCCACTGGTCTCGCCGTCGGTGCCTGTGCATTAGTCTGGACAAACTCCATATCACGCTCCGACCCTTCTCACCGTTGAGAGGCCCCTGTGCTCCCCACTCTGACCGCGACCTCCTGGATCCTGCTCATGGTCGTGGCGGCCCTGTGCGGTATCGCCAAGACCACGCTGCCCGGAGCGGCCACGATCGCCGTGGCCCTGTCCACCGCAGTACTGCCGGCCAAGGAGTCCACTGGGGCCATCCTGCTCATGCTCATGACTGGCGACCTGCTTGCCGTGTGGAGCTACCGCCGCGACGCCGACTTCCGCATGCTGCGCAGGCTCGTTCCAGCGGTTCTTGCAGGAGTCGGCGCCGGCGCCCTGTTTCTGCACCTGGCCTCCAACGACTCCACCCGTCGCCTCATCGGCGTCATCCTGCTGATCCTGGTCGGCGTCACTCTGCTTCAGCGACGCTCGGCGAGCAGGAACGGACCCGACGACGGATCTGAGACGGCGCCGCCAACCCCGGCCAGCAATCGCCTCGCCCGCCTGGTCTACGGCAGTCTGGCCGGCTTCACGACGATGGTTGCCAACGCCGGCGGCCCCGTGACCTCCATGTACTTCCTGGCATGCCGCTACCCGGTCAAGGCCTTCCTGGGCACCACCGCCTGGTTCTTCTTCCTGGTCAATCTCGTCAAGCTTCCATTCTCCGTCTCGGCCGGCCTGGTCAACGCTACAACGCTGTCGCTCACAGTCATGGCCGCGCCGGTCGTCATCGTCTCAGCCCTGACCGGTCGCCGGCTCGCTGAGCGCATGGACCAGAGGGTCTTCGAGCCGATCATCGTCGCACTGACGATCGTCTCCGCGATCCCCCTGCTGCGCTAGACCGGATCGCAGCCGAACCGAGCATCACCCCTTATTTCTCCGGCCTACAAAACAGGCTCCTACCAGCGGTTATTTCCCTCAAGACAGCCTGTCTGACATCACAGCCCCATCTCTCGATGGAACGTTGACGCGATTTATCCTGACCGTTACCGTATTCATCAGTATGAAGAGTACGGCTGTTATTGATTATGTTGATGTGTCGTCCGGCAGAGGTGCCGACGACGACGTCGACACCCCCGCGCTCCCGTCCCCCTGCCCCTCCGGTGTCTCCAATACCGCCGACACCGACCCTTCCGAGGACCTCACCCCTGTTAACACCACCGATGCCCCCAGGTCCGCGGAGGCACCCGTCTTAGTCAGTGCCGACATCCACGCCGTCATGCTGGGACTGTGGGCCTCAGGCCTCAGGTGCGTCATCGTCTACGCCCTTGCCCCCACTCTTGCCACCGTCGGCCCACTGGCCGTCGGCGCAGCCCTGGTCATCCAGGTCGCTGGCACCGCCGTGTGCCTCAGCGGCGCCCACTCACTGTGGGTGCGCCGTTACCGTGGGCGCCGCGCCTACGTCCTCATTGCAGCTCTCACCTGTCTGTGCACCCTGACCGCGCTGCTGGCTCCCGCCGGGTTCTAGCCCTCTTCTCATGTAGTCCTGCCATGAACCCCACAGCCTCTCCCTTCCCCTCCCACCCCTCCCGAGTCTCTCGGGCGACGGCACTCGCCCATCGTTGGCTGTCGGCGTCAGCCGGACTGGTTCTGCTGGTCATCACTCTCAGCGGCGCGATCCTGCCGCATCAGAGCGAGATCATGCGCTCACTGAACCCGGCCGCCTACGCCCGCGATGCCGGCCCCGACCAGGCCTCGCTACCCCAGGCAGTCACAACGGTGGAGAGCACTCGTCCCGACGAGTCCGTCCTGTCCGCCATCCGGGTCGGCGATGTCATCGAGGTCAGGACCGTGCAGGCCACCTACACGGTCGCCCCCTCCAACAGCAGCGAGATCAGACAGGTCTCCACCACCCCGTCCTGGGTGGCCGCCCTGGACAACCTGCACCGCTGCCTCCTGTCCTGCCAGGGCCCCGGCCATGTGGACTGGATGTCCCAGGAGATCCCCCACACCCACTGGTGGGGCGAGCACCGAGGCCTGACCATTGGCGGCCTCCTGGTGGCCACCTCTGGCATAGTGTTGCTGGTTCTCACTATCAGCGGACTCAGGGTGTGGTGGCCTCTGCAGCGCTACCGACGCACCGCCCTGTCCGCCCGCTGGCGCCTCAAGCGCCCTTCAAGGGACACCGACCTGCTCAAGGCGGCCGGACTGGTCCTGCTCCCCCTGCTGTTCCTGTGGGGCTACTACGCAAGCGCCTTCAGCATCCATCCCACCCGACCTGACTCCCTCGCCTCCGCGGCACGGACTGAGAACGTGGCCGAAACCGGCAGCGCTCATGACCAGGACATCGGTCCACGTCGCGCCGTCGCAGCGGCGCAGGAGGCGAGCGGGGGCTGGCCCGTCGCCCTGCTCCTCCCCGAGCCGGACGATCCGTCGTCGACCTACACGGTCTGGCTCTCCCAGGGAACACAGCGCCCCTACGGCCAGGCACGGGGCGACGTCGCAGTGCATGTCGATCCCAGCACCGGGAGGACCGAGACCGCACCTGCCCCCTCCGGGAGCCGGGCACTCTGACCGATCAGCACCTTCTCGGCCCTCCCGACGCCCAGCCCAAGTCCCTTATGTGCCCGTTCCCACATCACAAGACGGACGGAGACCGGGCCTTTGGTCGCAGACAACCCGCAGGGAGGGGCACAATCGGACTCGTACGGCACCGGAATGAGCCGGCGCCCCTGACTCCAAGACAACGCGAGAAGGAACCAACGTGGCGCGCAGCATCTACATCGCCTCACCCAACGCCGGAACCGGGAAGTCAACGGTGGCCCTCGGGCTGGTCTCCTGTCTGACCAAGGTGGTCGCCAAGGTCGGCGTCTTCCGCCCCTTTGTGGAGGACCGCAAGGGTGATGCCTTTCTCAGCCTCCTGCTGAACCGTGCCGGCTCCACCACGCCGGCCGAGCAGTGCGTCGGCGCGACCTGGGACGAGTTCCACGCCGACCCCGAGGAGGCACTGGCCCGCATCGTCGACGCCTACCGGGCCCTGGCGCGCGAGCATGACGTCGTCATCATCGACGGCTCGGACTTCACCGACGTCGCAGGCAATCCCGAGCTGGCCCTCAACGCCCAGGTGGCCGCCAACATCGGCGTGCCGGTCCTGCTGGTGGTCTCCGGCCAGCACGACGTGGAGGACGTCGTCGGGTCCGTCGAGGTCTCCATGGCTGAGATCGCCGACAACCACGCCCGCACCGTCGCGGTCGTGGCCAATAAGTGCCGCCCTGAGACCCGTCAAAGCGTCACCGAGGCCCTGGCCGCGATCGAGGGCATCACCTCCACCACGCTGCCCGAGGTGCCCCTCCTGGCCGCTCCGGCGGTCCGCGAGGTACTGAGCGCCGTCGAGGGCACGCTTATCGCCGGCGACGAGACCCTGCTGGACCGCGAGGCCGAGTCCGTCCTCGTGTGCGCCATGGACGTCTCCCACGTCCTGGAGCGCCTGACCGCGGGGCAGCTCGCCATCGTGCCGGCAGACCGCTCCGCCATGCTCATCTCGCTCATGGCGGCCCAGGCCTCCTCCAGCTTCCCGATCCTGTCCGGCCTCATCCTCAACGGCGGCTTCGACGTGGCACCCCACGCGCTGCGCCTCCTGGAAGGCCTGGACGTCAACATCCCGGTCATCACCTCTCCGCTGGACACCTTCACCGCCGCCTCGGCGGCAGGATCCCTCCAGGGCCTGCTCGCCCACGGCTCCGAGCGCAAGATCGACGTCGCCGTGACCACCTTCGAGCAGGAGGCCGACGTCGACGCCCTCCTGTCCGCACTGGAGGTCGAGCCCTCCGAAGTGGTCACCCCCATCATGTTCCAGGCCGAGCTGGTGGAGCGCTCCCGCACCAACCGCAGGACGATCGTCCTGCCCGAGCCCGATGACGACCGGGTCCTGCGAGCCGCCGACGCCATCCTGCGCCGAGGCATCGCCGACCTGGTGCTGCTGGGGGACGAGACAACTGTGCGTGCCCGCGCCACCGAGCTGGGCCTGGACATCGCCGCCGCCCGGGTCACTGCCACCAACGACCCCGAGCTGCTGGAGAAGTACGCCGAGGAGTTCGCCCGCCTGCGTGCCAAGAAGGGCGTCACCCTGGAGCAGGCCCGCGAGAAGGTCCAGGACGTGTCCTACTTCGGCACGATGATGGTCCACATGGGCGATGCTGACGGCATGGTCTCGGGCGCCGCCCACACCACCGCCCACACGATCGTCCCGTCCTTCCAGATCATCAAGACCAAGCCGGGGACCTCGATCGTCTCCTCGGTCTTCCTCATGCTCCTGCAGGACCGGGTACTCGTCTACGGCGACTGCGCCGTCAACCCCGAGCCCAACGCCGCAGAGCTGGCCGACATCGCCATCTCCTCAGCCGCCACGGCCCGTCAGTTCGGCGTCGAGCCGCGCGTGGCGATGCTGTCCTTCTCCACCGGGACCTCCGGCAAGGGCGCGGACGTGGACAAGGTCCGTGAGGCCACCGAGCTGGTGCGGACCAAGGAGCCTGAACTCGCCGTCGAGGGCCCCATCCAGTACGACGCCGCCATCGACCCGGCTGTGGCCGCCAAGAAGGCCCCCGACTCGCTCGTGGCGGGGCGGGCCAACGTCTTCATCTTCCCGGACCTGTCCAGCGGCAACATCGGCTACAAGGCGGTCCAGCGCTCCTCGGGCGCCATCGCCATCGGCCCGGTCCTCCAGGGCCTCAACAAGCCGGTCAACGACCTCTCGCGCGGCGCCCTGGTGGAGGACATCATCAACACCGTCGCCATCACCGCCGTCCAGGCCCAGGGCTGAGACCTCTGAGCGGCGTGGGGCCGGGCTGTCCAGCCTCTGGGTGGGCCCGGCCCCACGGCACCAGATCTCAGCCAGAATCCCCGTCAGTCATCCAGTCATCCCCACGTTCATCCCATATCGTTCTTGAAAGGCACCCCGTGACTCAGCGCACCGTCCTCGTTATCAACTCCGGCTCCTCCTCCATCAAGTACCAGCTGGTTGACCCTGACTCGGGCGCCTCGCTCGCCTCCGGCCTGGTAGAGCGCATCGGAGAGGAGACCGGTGCCATCACGCACAAGCACGGCGAGGAGCGTATCGAGATCACCGAGCCGGTCCCCGACCACGGCTTCGGCCTGTCCGAGGTGCTGCGCCTGTTCGAGGAGCAGGGCCCATCGCTGGCCGACGCCCACATCGTGGCCGTGGGCCACCGTGTCGTCCAGGGCGGGCGCTACTTCTCCGGTCCGGCCCTCATCGACGACGACGTCGTGGCCCGTATCGAGCAGCTCGTGCCGCTGGGCCCGCTGCACAACCCCGCCCACCTCAAGGGCATCGAGGTGGGCCGCCGGCTCCTGTCCGACGTGCCGCACGTGGCCGTCTTCGACACCGCCTTCTTCCAGGACCTGCCTGAGGAGGCCGCCCGCTACGCGCTGGACCGCGAGGTCGCCGACACCTACTCCATCCGCCGCTACGGGGCTCACGGCACCAGCCACCAGTTCGTCTCCGGGGCCGTCTCGGAGCTTCTGGGCCGCGACGACCTCAAGCAGGTCGTCCTGCACCTGGGCAACGGCGCCTCGGCCTCGGCGGTCGCGGCCGGGCACGCCGTGGACACCTCCATGGGGCTGACGCCGCTGGAGGGGCTGGTCATGGGCGGGCGCACCGGCGACATCGACCCGGCCGCCGTCTTCCACCTGGCGCGTGTGGCGGGTATGTCGATCGACGAGATCGATCACCTGTTCAACCGCGGCTCCGGTATGAAGGGCCTGGCCGGGGACAACGACATGCGCGAGGTGTGGAAGCGCATCGGTGCCGGCGAGCAGGAGGCCCGTGAGGCCATGGACATCTACCTGCACCGCCTTGTGAAGTACGTGGGCGCCTACACCGCCGTCATGAGAGGCCTGGACGCACTGACCTTCACCGCAGGTATCGGCGAGAACGACGCGAACCTGCGCCGCGAGCTCGGCGAGCGCCTGGGCTTCATGGGCGTGGAGATCGACCCCGAGCTCAACGCCGCCCGCTCCGACGACGCCCGCGTCATCTCCACCCCGGACTCGAAGGTCACGGTGCTCGTGGTCCCCACCAACGAGGAGCTGGCCATCGCCCGCCAGTCGCTCACCCTCATCTGAGGGCCTCTCAGACTCCGAGCGGGGCTGACGTCGGACCCGCCCGGACCCGCACATCATGACGCGGTGCCGCATCCACCCCTCCGAGGAGCTGGAAGCGGCACCGCGTTCGTCCCCCGAGGGGGACAAATAGGATAAGAGTGGTGCGCTCATAGGATTCCAACCGGTTACATGGGTTCATGAGCATCGCACCCTCGGTTGTGACACCGAGCTCCCCGTCGACGGCCACTGCACCCGCGCCGCCCACCATCTCCTTCCCTGAGCAGGAGGTAGCGACTAGCAGTCCTGCCACGGACACCGTCCCGATCTCCCCCTCCCCGCAACCTCCGGTCACCTCATCACCTCTCAGCCCACGTCTCGTGGCCCCCACCGCCCCTGAGGCCCTCCCTACCCCGGTCGGAGAGCTCGCGGTGACCACCGACGGCCTGACCCGCTCCTACGAGGGCATCAACGTCGTCGACGGGTTGAACCTGCGGGTGCCCACCGGAGGCGTCTACGGGCTCCTCGGCCCCAACGGCGCCGGCAAGTCCACCACGATGAGGCTCCTGCTGGGACTGATCCGCCCGACGTCGGGCCACATGAGCGTTCTGGGCCACCCCGTCAGCGTCCACCGCCGCCTCCCTCCGGGATCCATCGGCTCTCTCACCGAGGATGCCTCCTACTACCCGAGACTGTCCGGCAGGGAGAACCTCGCCATGATGGCCTCCTACCTGGGTCTGGAGCGCAGCCGTGTCGAGTGCGCCCTGGATGCCGTTCGCATGCACGGCCAGGAGAACATGCAGGTCCGCCGCTGCTCGATGGGGATGAAGCGGCGCCTTGGACTGGCCATGGCGCTTCTGACCGACCCGCCTCTCATGCTGCTGGACGAGCCCACCAACGGGCTCGACCCTGACACTGCTGCAGAGATCCGTCAGCTCATCGTCAGCCTGGCCAGGCAGAGGGGCATGACGGTTGTCGTCTCCTCCCACGCCCTGTCAGAGATCGAGCAGATGGCCGACACTGTTGGCATCCTCTGCGCCGGGAGCCTGCGCTACCAGGGCCCTCTGTCCGGGCTGGACAGCGACGGCGTTCTTGAGATGGTGGTCTCCGCACCCACGGCTGTCTCCACCCTCCTGACCTCCCTCGGAATGGTCCACGAGGTGCGCGATAACGTGGTGCGCACCGCCATGCTGCCCGACAACGACGTCGGCGACCTCGTCACCGGCATCGTCACCTCGGGCACGACCGTCTACAGGGTCCAGACCATGCGCAGGACCCGGGAGCAGGCCTTCCTGGAGCTGATCACCCCCGGCCGCACTCCCCCGCCGTTCACAGCTGCCTACAGCACGCCGCCGCCCTGATTCTGCCCGGTAAGGACGGCCACGTTGGCGCGGCGGTCCCAGGGCCTGGACCCTCGTCACCCGCGCCATTATTATCCATAAGGACGATTTGTGATGAGCACCGTCGCTACATCCACACCTCCAGCTCCGAGTCGCGCCATGTCTTCGACACCCCTCTCCACTTCCAACCTTCCGACGTCGACGCGCCCAGCCGACCGCACGGCCTGGACGCCGGCTGCTGCACGTCTTCGGGCCTCGGTGCACGCCGCCTGGTACTGGGAGAACCGCAAGGCCCCCAACCGGTGGTACTGGGGCGCGGTCACGGCCTTGTGCACACTGTCGTCACTGTCCGGCTACCTGCAGTACCGGACCTACCAGAACGAGCTCCAGCCTCAGGGCATCACCTGGGACGCCCTCTGGCCCCACTCCACCCTCCCGCTCTCCATGTGGCTCCTGCCGCTTGTCCTGAGCGTCTTCGCGGCGCAGATCGCCGCTGGCGAGCGCCAAGGGGACGGCTGGCGGCGGATGAGAGCCAGCCACCTGGAGACGATCATGATCGTGGGCAAGCTTCTCCACGGGCTGCAGGTGGCGGTCGCCACCACTGCGATCCTCGTTCTGACCACGGCTATCACAGGCCTCCTCGCCGGCTTCAGCCTGCTGGGCCTGGCCGCCTACCTGCCTCGATTCGGCACCACCGTGCTGGGGATGTGGGTCATCCTGACCTTCATCACCTGGCTGGGAGTCCTCATGAGGTCCTTCACCACCACGATTATCACTGCGGTTCTGGGGACGATCGCGGGAACGGCGATGCTTCTGGCGGCCCACCCACTGAGCGTCCTCATTCCCATGACCGCACTGCCCCGAGCGACCGCGCCCCTGGATCCTGGAGCCATGACCTCGCCGGGATCAGCCGCCATCGATGGGCTCGTCTGCCTGATGTGGGTGGCTGCCCTCGCCCTTGCTCTGCTCCAGACGGTCAGACGGCGGTGAGATGACAGTGAGACCGACCACTGCGACCGACAGTGAGACACCAGTCATGAGCGGCACGTCCATCGAACGGGTCTCCGAGGCCGGGCCCAGGGTTCCGCGCACACGCCTGGACCGCATCGCCGAGTGGTACCGCGCCAGCCCTGTGGGGCTGTGGGGTGTCGTCATCATCGCCAACCTGGTCCAGATCATCTTTACCGTGCTCGCCCTTTCTCTCGGCGCCCACGTCCTCGTACTCAAGTACGTGCTCGCCGTCGTAACCGGCTTGTCCTTGATCTGGAGACGACGCTGGCCACTGTTGATCGTCATCATCAACAACGTGGCCCTCATGATCAAGATGATCAAGAGCGACTCCGCAGAGTTCCTCATCCCGTTACTGGTGGCGGTCTACGCTCTGATCGCCGTCGCCAGCGTCCGAGACCGGCTCCTGGGCATTGCCACCACCCTGATCTGCATGTTCATCCCCTATCTCGCGTCGATCAACGGTCCGATCACGGGCCTCATGCGGGAGAAAGTACCGTTGTCGGACTTCATGCAAGAGGCCGCGCTCCTCGTCGCCGTGGTCACCGTGGCATCGATCGCCCGGTCGCGTCGAGAGGCCCTGGAGCACGGGGATGCCCAGCTCGCCTCCCAGGCGGCCGAGCAGCAGCTCGTGGTGCAACGCGATGCCGCCCGCTACCAGGCCCGGGTGGCCGCCGAGCTCCACGACTCCGTGGGCCACTCCCTCACCGCGATCATCGCCCTGTCCGAGGGGCTCCACGGTGCCAGCGGCAACCCGGACGTCGACGAGGCCATCGACCTGGTCAACTCCCTGGCCCGCGACGGACTGGCCGACACGCGGAGCGCAGTCGCCTCGCTGCAGTCCTCACCCGCCATTCTTGACGATGTCGGTTCTGGCACCTTGGCCGATTCGCGCCCGATGATCGCCTCGGGCGCACACGGCTGGGATCAGCTGGAGGACCTGCTGACCACCGTACGGGCGACCGGCATCAGTACGGCCCTCACCGAGACCGGCCGGCGTCCCAGCGACACCGCCATGGGACGGGCACTCGGGGAGCTCGTCTACATCGTTGTCCGGGAGGCCCTCACCAACGTCATGCGGCATGCCGAGGGTGCCACGCGCGTCGTCATCGCCCTGGACCACACCGGCTCAGCCACTCGGATCACCGTGTCCGACGACGGGCAGGTGACGGCACAGGCCGACTCCTCTCAGGACTCCCACGAGCCGTCGACCGGTCACGGACTGACCAACCTGGCCTCCGTGATCCGCGAGCGCGGCGGTGCGTTCGACGTCGGCCCCAGCATCGCCCCAGGAGCCGGAGGCTGGGTGCTGCGCGCCGTCGTTCCGGTCCACATACCCGATCTGGAGAAAGCATGACCTTCGTGTCCCTCTCCTCGCCGATGCCTCCGGAGTGCCGGGCCCCGATCACGGTCATGATCGTCGATGACCAGAGGGCCACCCGCATGGGACTGTCCCTCATCATCAACCGGGCCGACGATCTGAAGGTCGTGGCCGAGGCCGCCCACGGACAGGACGCTCTTGACCGGCTCGCCGAACGGATTCAGGAGCGCCGGCCGCTCCCCGACGTCATCCTCATGGACGTGCGCATGCCGGTTCTCAACGGAATCGATGCCACAGCGCGCATCACCCAGCTCTACCCCTCGATCCGGACGCTGGTGCTCACCACCTACGACCAGGACGAGTTCGCCTTCGGGGCCCTGTCCGCGGGTGCCTCGGGCTTCCTGCTCAAGGACACCCGCACGGCCCAGCTCCACCAGGCGCTGCGGGCGGTCAGCTCCGGGGACGCCATTCTGACCCCACGCATCACCCGAGAGCTGCTCAACCGGCACATACTCAGCCCTATCGCCTCACCTCAGCAGCGCACGGCACGACGGCGCCTCGGCCGCCTCAGCCCGCGTGAGCGCGAGGTGGCCGAGCTGGTGGCCGAGGGGCTGACGAATGCGGAGATCGCCCAGCAACTCGTCCTGGCCCCGGACTCGGTTAAGAAGAACGTCACGCGGATCCTGACCAAGCTGGACCTGCGTGACCGGGTGCAGCTCGTCATCCTTATGCGCGATGCCCAGTCCTGAACCGCAGCCGGGTCCTCAGGCCGCCGTCGCCAGCGCCGGGACGGGCTGCTCCGCCGGGGCCCGGTAGACGAGACGGGACTGGGCCAGGTAGTTGACGATGAAGAGCGTGGAGTCCACGAGCACCTTGGCCAGCCACAGAGGCGCTCCGGCCCCGGTGAGGACCGCGATGCCGGCGTACGAGGTCGCCGCGATCCCGCCCTGGACCGCCGCGTAGCCACCGGCCGAGCGCCAGAGGGTCTCCGGAGCCGCCCGGAACAGACGCCGGTTGAGCAGGAAGCCCAGGGCGCAGGAGACGATCCGGGCCCCGGTGACCGGGTAGAGGACCGAGCCGGTCAGTGAGTTGAGGATGAGGACCAGGGCGTAGTCGATGGTCCAGCCGGAGAAGGAGACGGCCGCGAAGAGGGCGACCGTCGGAATGTGGCGGCGCAGAGGAGCCAGCCGGCTCCAGGAGGTGGGACGGGAGGCGGCAGAGGTGGCCGGTGTGGGGAGGGCGGGGCTCGTCGTCGTCATGGCTGCAAGCCTCATCTGAGGCCTTATGCCACGTGTTTGATGCGCCTGTGCCGTTCCTGTGAGAGACGATCGTCGGGATCCTGAGGACGTGCCGCCCCGATCCACCCACCCTCAGAACAGGGCGTCGGTCTGCGGCACGATGGTCGGCCCGCTCGACGGCGCTGCGTCAGAGGCCACGTCGGGTACCGCTTCCTGTGCGCGGCCGCCCCGGGTCCAGCCCGGACCGGAGGGCACGGGGCAGCCCTGCTGGTGGGCAGTGGCGGCGCCGCGGGCCCGGGAGTCGGCGGCCTCGTTCATGGGGTGGCCGACGTGCCCGCGCACCCACTCGAAACGCACCGTGCGGCCCGTGAGCGCGGCGTCGAGGTCCTTGACGAGGTCGGCGTTGAGAACGGGCTTGCCGTCGGCCTTGCGCCAACCACGCTTCTTCCAGCCGTGGCGCCACTTGGTCAGAGAGTTGATGACGTACTGGGAGTCACACTGGATGAGGAGCTCCTCGCCGGCGAGCCCGGCGGCCTCCGTGGCCCGCAGAAGCTCGAGGACGGCGGTGAGCTCGCCGCGGTTGTTGGTCGAGCTCTCCCACCCTCCGGCGGCCCAGCAGTCATCGTCCACGTACCAGGCCCAGCCGGCCGGTCCCGGGTTGCCCAGGGAGGATCCGTCTGCAGCTGCAATCAACGTCATGGAGGGCACTCTACCCATCACGAGCGCACCGACCGACCACCCATCCTCGTCCGTCTTCTCACGCCACAGACGGCCACCGTGGGCACACGTACCACTCAGCGAGCTCGTAAGATCTTCCCTGGCGGACAGCGTCCCGCAAAATCCCTGTTCAGGACCGATTATGCTAGCCTGCCGCGCGGGCATGAATGACCCTGCCCATTTGACACTTATCCCCTGAGAGGTACACCGATGTCCTCCACGCTGCATGTTCTGTCAGCTTCGTCGGCCTCGTCCGGCACGCTCATCGCCGCACGCTGGTACGACTACATCCCCATCGCGATCTACTTCGCCTTCGTCATCGGCGTCGGGCTCATCGCCCGGTCCAAGGCGGCCACGGCCGACGGCTTTCTCACCTCGGGCCGTTCCCTGCCCGCCTGGGTGACCGGTATCGCCTTCGTCTCGGCGAACCTCGGCGCGGTCGAGATCATGGGAATGTCCGCCAACGGCGCCCAGTACGGCATGCCGACCTTCCACTACTTCTGGATCGGCGCGGTTCCGGCCATGATCTTCCTGGGCCTGGTCATGATGCCCTTCTACTACGGCTCCAAGGTGCGCTCGGTGCCCGAGTTCATGCTCAGGCGCTATGGGACGGCGGCCCACCTGGTCAACGCGCTCAGCTTCGCACTGGCCCAGCTGCTCATCGCCGGTATCAACCTGTACCTGCTGGGGAAGATCATGAACTGGCTGCTGGGTTGGCCCCTGTGGGTGGGGCTCATCGTGGCCGCCGTCATCGTCTTCTCCTACATCACCATGGGTGGGCTCTCCGCGGCGATCTACAACGAGGTTCTCCAGTTCTTCGTCATCGTGGCGGCCCTGCTTCCCCTGACACTCATCGGCCTGCACCGCGTGGGCGGCTGGCAGAGCCTGACCGGCAAGATCACCGAAGCAGCCAGGCTCGCCGGGACCGACCCGTCCCAGCAGCTGCACTCCTGGCCGGGCAACTCGATCTCCGGCTTCGACTCCAACCTGCTGTCCGTCGTCGGCCTGGTCTTCGGTCTGGGCTTCGTGCTGTCCTTCGGCTACTGGACGACGAACTTCGTCGAGGTGCAGCGGGCCATGGCCTCGGACTCGATCTCCTCGGCCCAGTCGACGCCGATCATCGGCACCTTCGTCAAGATGTTCGTTCCCTTCCTCGTCATCATCCCAGGCATGGTCGCCGGCGTCCTGGTCACGGAGATCCAGCGGCTCAAGTCCGGGGCCGACACGAGCTACCAGTACAACGACGCGGTTCTCTACCTCATGCGCGACCTGCTGCCCAACGGGCTGCTGGGCCTGGCGATCACAGGGCTGCTGGCCTCCTTCATGGCGGGGATGGCCGCGAACATCTCCGCCTTCAACACCGTGTGGGGCGTGGACATCTACCAGCACTATCTCAAGAAGGACGCCGACGATGCCCACTACCTCAAGGTCGGCAAGCTCTCGACCCTGACGGCCTCCGTGGTCGCGATCCTCACCGCGATCATCGCGTCGAACTACTCCAACCTCATGGACTACCTTCAGACGCTGTTCTCGATGTTCAACGCGCCGCTGTTCGCGACCTTCATCATCGGAATGTTCTGGAAGCGGGCCACGTCCCAGGCCGGTTGGACCGGGCTCGTCGGTGGCACCCTGGGCGCGCTGGGGGTCAACATCCTCATCTGGACTGAGCGCCTGGTCATGCCGGGGCAGGGCGGCGCCTTCCTGGCGGCGGGCGTGGCCTTCACGGTCGACGTCGTCATCACGGTGCTGGTCTCCATGGTCACCCGCCCCAAGCCCGACTCCGAGCTCAAGGGCTTCGTCTACGCCCTGACCCCCAAGAGTGAGCGCACCGACCCGTACCTGCACGAGCTGCCCTGGTACCGCCGTCCGATCCCGCTGGGGATCATCGCCGGCCTCATGGTCATCACGCTCAACAGCATCTTCCACTAGATCCGCCCGGACACACGAAGGAGAACACTCATGAGCAATCGTTCACTCACGGACATCCGGGCGGTCATCACCGGCGCACTGGGTCTCATCGGCCTCTACCTGGTGGTGTGCTCGGTCCTGTTCAACAGCGCCGACGAGATGAGCAAGACCGGAGGCATCAACGCCAACCTGTGGGCGGGCCTGGGCCTGCTCGCCATCGCCGCCGGTATGGGCCTGTGGTGGTGGATCAAGCCGACCCCCTCTGGGGGCGAGCAGGACTGAGACTGGGCGGGGCCATGCTGAGTCCACACGAGACGGCCCCACCCGGTTCATAGTCGATCTGATCAACGGCGTCGTCGCGGCCTGGGGCCGCGACGACGCCGTGGCGCGATCCGCAACGGGCGCTTCCGAGTACCCCCAACGCGGACGGGGCGCACTCCACAGGTGGAGCGCGCCCCGTTCGGTCGGACCTGTTCTCAGGCGTCCAGGTCGGTCTCCAGGAGAGTCTTGAGCTCCTCGAGAGCGGCATCGGCGCCGTCGGCGTCGGAGGCCAGGGTGACGACGTCGCCGAAGCCGGCGCCCAGTGTCATGACGCCGAGGATGGAGGAGGCGTCAACCGCAGCGCCACCCTCCTTGGCGATGGTGACCGGGACGCCCTTCTCGGCGACGGCCTTGACGAAGGTGGCGGCGGGACGGGCGTGCAGACCGACCTTGGAAGCGATGGTGGCGGTGACCTGGGCCATGTGAAAGCTCCTTGTGACATGTGGGGGCTAGCGGTGCAGGAACCGGATCATGCCCCCGCACCGGTTTCAGCAGCTCTACGGCTGCCGTCCCGGCTGAGACTACCCGAGATCACGGCTCTGTTGCACTGTTCCACCTCTCAAAAACACGGGTTGGCGTGGTGGGGCCCACTCAGGAACCGGCAGAGCCGGCATACGGGGACAGAACGACCTCGACCCGCTGGAGCTCCTTGACATCGGCGTAGCCGGTGGTGGCCAGGGTGCGGCGCAGGGCGCCCATGATGTTGAGAGTGCCGTCGGCGCGGTCGGAGGGACCATTGAGGATCTCGGCCATGGTGCCGACCGTGCCCACGTGGCTGCGGAAGCCCCGCGGCAGGCGCTCGTGGCGGGCCTCGGCTCCCCAGTGGTAGCCGCCGCCGGGGGCCTCCTGGGCGCGGGCGAGGGCGGCACCGAGCATGACGGCGTCGGCGCCGCAGGCGATGGCCTTGACGACGTCGCCTGAGTTGCCGACCGAACCGTCTGCGATGACGTGGACGTAGCGGCCACCGGACTCGTCGAGGTAGTCGCGCCGGGCCCCGGCGACGTCGGCCACAGCCGTGGCCATGGGCATGTGCAGACCCAGAACCTGACGCACCGAGGAGGAAGCGCCGCCACCCTGCCCCACGAGGACCCCGGCTGCACCGGTGCGCATGAGATGAAGGGCAGCGGTGTAGGTGGTCACCCCGCCCACGACGACGGGCACGTCGAGCTCGTAGATGAAGCGCTTGAGGTTGAGGGGCTCGACCGCGCCGGAAACGTGCTCGGCCGACACGAAAGAGCCGCGAATGACCATGAGGTCCACACCCGCCTCGACCACCGTGCGCCAGTGCCTCTGGGTCTGGGCCGGGCTGAGACGCCCGGCGACGACGACGCCCGAGTCGCGTATCTGCGTGAGCCGCTCGGTGATGAGCTCGGGCTTCACCGGGGCGCGGTAGACCTCCTGCAGGACGCTGGTGGCCTGGGACGAGTCCGCCTGACGGATGCGCTCCAGGGCCTGGGTGGGGTCCTCGTAGCGGGTCCACAGGCCCTCCAGGTCCAGGACGCCGATACCGCCCAGGCGCCCCACCATGATGGCGGTCTCAGGGCTCATGACCGAGTCCATGGGCGAGGCCATGACCGGAAGGTCCACGTGGTAGGCGTCGATCTGCCAGCCCACGCGCACCTCGGAGGTGTCGCGGGTGCGGCGGGCCGGCACCAGGGCGATGTCGTCGAAGGAGTAGGCGCGCAGGGCGCGCTTGGAGCGTCCGATCTCGACCTCTGTGCTCATGGTCCGATCCTAGTGGGACCAGCCGATATCTACCGGAGCAGCCGGCGTGCATGACGGCACCAATGCTGGGCGAGGCACGCAGGCAACCGCCATTGATGTCATACCCCGGTGGCATGCTGGGTTCATGAGCACCCCGCCCCTCTCACCCGCGTCCATCTCCACCACCGATCCCGCCTGGCCCTTCGGCCCGCTGCTCGGATTCGACACTGAGACCACTGGCGTGGATCCCGGCCGCGACCGCCTGGTCACGGCCGCGCTCGTCTGGAGGGCGGAGCGTCGGGCCGATGGAGTCCGGCAGCAGTCGGTGACCACCTGGCTCGCCGATCCTGGCGTGGAGATCCCCGAGGCCGCCTCCGCGGTGCACGGCGTGACCACCGAGCGGTCCCGATCCGAAGGCCGGCCGGTGGCGGAGGTGCTGGCAGAGGTGAGTGATCACCTGGTGGCGGCGATGACGGCCGGGACCCCGGTGATCGTCTTCAACGCCTCCTACGACCTGACCCTCATGGAGACCGAGCTCGCTCGCCACGGCCTGCCCACGATGCGCTCGCGCCTGGGACGCGAGCTGGGACCTATTGCCGACCCCCTGGTCCTGGACCGGGCCGTGGACCGCTACCGCAGGGGGAAGCGCCGCCTGGGCGACCTCTGCGAGGTCTACGGCGTGCACGTCGATGAGGACCTCCACACCGCGGAGGTGGATGTAGCCGCCACCCTCGACATCCTCGAGGCCCTGGCCACCGCCCACCCGCAGATCTCGGAGCTCGGCCCAGACGAGCTCGTGGCCTTCCAGGCCCAGGCCCACCGCACCTGGGCGGAGTCCTTCAACGAGTGGCTAGCGCGCAAGAACCCCTCGCGCAGTCCGGCCCAGACCGCCTGGCCTCTACCGGACTCGCCCATCTGCTGAGCCCCTGCGAACTCACCCGCCGTACAACCGGTAAGGGACTCCCAACGCAGGAAGCCGACCGGATCACTCCGGTCGGCTTCCTGCGCGACAGTGTCTGCTGGCGCCTCAGACGCCGTCGCGCCCGGTGTAGTTAGGGGCCTCGACGGTCATCTTGACGTCGTGGGGGTGGGACTCCTTGAGACCGGCGCTCGTGATCCGCACGAACTGCCCGCGCTCCTTGAGCTCGGGGATCGTGCGGGCACCCACATAGAACATGGACTGGTGCAGCCCGCCCATGAGCTGGTAAACGACGTCGCCCAGCGCACCGGAGAAGGGGACCTGGCCCTCGATGCCCTCGGGGACGATCTTGGAGTCGGAGGAGACATCGGCCTGGAAGTAGCGATCCTTGGAGTAGGAGGTGCGGCCGCGCGAGCTCATAGCGCCCAGTGACCCCATGCCGCGGTAGCGCTTCCACTGCTTGCCGTTGACGAAGACGAGGTCGCCGGGCGACTCCGTGCACCCGGCCAGGAGGGAGCCGAGCATGACCGTCTCGGCCCCGGCCACGAGGGCCTTGGCGATGTCGCCGGAGTACTGCAGGCCTCCGTCGGCGATGAGCGGGACCCCAGCGGGTTTGCAGGCCCGGGCGGCCTCGTAGATGGCCGTCACCTGCGGCACACCCACGCCGGCCACGACGCGAGTGGTGCAGATGGAGCCGGGCCCCACTCCGACCTTGACGGCGTCGACCCCGGCGTCGATGAGCGCCTGAGCGCCCTCACGGGTGGCGACGTTGCCGCCGATGACCTCGACGCCACTGAAGGCGGAGTCGGACTTGAGGCGGGAGATCATCTCCAGCGCCAGCTTGGCGCCGCCGTTGGCGGTGTCGACGATGAGGACGTCCACGCCGGCCTCGGTCAGGGCACCGGCACGCTCCCAGGTGTCCCCCCAGTAGCCGACGGCGGCCCCCACCACGAGACGCCCCTCAGCGTCCTTGGTGGCGTTGGGGTACTGCTCGGTCTTGACAAAGTCCTTGACGGTGATGAGTCCGGTCAGGCGCCCCTCGGCATCCACGAGGGGCAGCTTCTCGATGCGGTGCTCGGCCAGGAGGGCCTTGGCGTCCTCCCGGGAGATTCCGGTCGCGCCGGTGACGAGGCGGTCCCGCGGCGTCATGCACTCGCGCACGGTCAGGCTCGCCCAGCGCTCCGTGGGGACGAAGCGCAGATCGCGGTTGGTGATGATCCCCTGAAGGTTGCCGCCCTCGTCGACGACCGGCAGGCCGGAGACCTTGTAGTGACCGCAGAGCTCGTCGAGCTGGGCGATGGTGGCGTCCGGTCCGACAGTCACCGGGTCGGTGACCATGCCGGACTCCGAGCGCTTGACGCGCCGCACCTGCTGAGCCTGCTCCTCGATGGACAGGTTGCGGTGGAGAATCCCGATCCCACCCTGCCGGGCCATGGCAATGGCCATCTCCGACTCGGTGACGGTGTCCATGGCGGCCGAGAGCAGCGGGGTGGCCAGTCTGATCCTCGGAGTCAGTCTGGAGGTCGTATCGACCTCGGAGGGGATGACGTCGGTCAGCCTGGGCAGCAGGAGCACGTCGTCGTAGGTGAGGCCGGTGGGGGCAAAGGCGTCAGGGTTGGTGATCGAGTCGCTCACAGGGTCATCGTAGGACGACCCGAGCGTCCCGTGCATATCCGCAGGACACCCGCCTGACAGTCCCGCCCCCCGAAGAGGAGCAGCCTACGTCCGGACCACGGAGGAGACATGACCCGCCGAGAACCCTCCAGAGCCGGAACGACAACGTGACTTACACCCCAAAAATAAAGCAACAATGAATGCGGAACGTTTCAGAAAAAAGTGTTCCACATACACGCATCATTCACAAAACGTTTCTGCTATTCGAGCGCCACAATATGACACACGTTTCCAGATAGCCGGAACGCAGACGTCCAGCAAATCTGGAGAAAATTTCGTTGTGAGATAGAATGATTCTTCTTGATTAACGCACCGTGCGATCTTATCGTTACGTATAGCGCATCAAGTTCGGTGTGCCCGACCGCCATATCCAAAGGAGGGGAGGGAGGCAATGCACGACTCATCGCGTCTGCCCGGCCCGATCTCCACCCTCTGGGAGTGGCAGTACCGAGGGGCCTGCCTCGGCATGGACTCCTCGGTTTTCTTCCATCCCGAAGGAGAGAGAGGCGGTTCCCGTCGACGACGGGACGAACGAGCAAAGGCCATTTGTCAGGACTGCCCCGTCCTGGAGGAGTGCCGGGACCACGCCCTCAGCACTCGCGAGCCCTACGGCGTCTGGGGAGGCATGAGCGAGGAGGAGCGGCGTGCTTACTACGAGCAGCAAGCACGCCGTTTCGCCAACGAACCGGCCTGACGCTCCGCCCTGTTTCAGGGAATCGACAGCACAGACGTCCCCAACTCAACGTCCGGACAATTGTCCGGATACGGCGCAGACATGCAGCAGGCATATGTGCGCACATACGTTGAAGGGGAGGCACCTCGAGGTGCCTCCCCTTCAACACGCCGCGGCGCCGTGGGGCGCACGCGGTATCAGCGGATCACTTGGTGACAACCGCCAGGACGTCGCGGGCCGACAGGATGAGGTAGTCCTCACCGGCGTAGCTGACCTCGGTGCCCCCGTACTTGGAGTAGATGACGACATCGCCCTCGGCGACGTCGACCGGAACGCGATTGCCGGAGTCATCGACGCGGCCGGGGCCCACGGCCACGACCTTGCCCTCCTGGGGCTTCTCCTTGGCGGTGTCGGGAATGACCAGGCCGGATGCGGTGGTCTGCTCGGCCTCAACGGTCTGGACGACAATGCGGTCCTCGAGCGGCTTGATGGAGATCGACATCGGAGACCTCCTCCTTCTCTTCAACGTGCAGTAGAACGGCTTGATCGCCCTCCCGAGGCGTACCCGACCGCCGTCGCGGGGGCCGGTCCGGCACGAAGCAGGAGTGCGAGTCGCAGAAGGCGCCCGCCTGCGTCCCAGGACCAGGGCGAGCACTCCGCTGCGCCTGACGGAGAATCTACGACGGCGTTAGCACTCAGTCAACGCGAGTGCCAAAGCGTGGCGGTGGTTTCGCCGTGGGCGTCAGCCCTCGTCAGCGCCGGTGCTCCCGCGTCCAGACGATCGCCTCGCCCACGCTCGTCTCACGACGTCCCAGGGTCGGGTCGCGTCTGGAGACGACGTCGGCAGCGGCCTTGATCGTGGCCAGGCGCTCCCGCGTCCAGCTGACGGCCCAGCTGATGCGGTCGCGGCGAGCACGGGAGTCACCGACGCCATCGACGTCGACACCGACAGAGCGGCAGATGGCGACCGCCCGAGGCTCATGGAAGTCCTGGGTTACGAGCAGGGCGCGCTCGATCCCGAAGATCCTGCGGGCCCGCACGCAGGTGTCGTAGGTGTCGAAGCCCGCGTAGTCCAGGGCGATCGCCTGACTGGGGATCCCTTTGGAGGTGAGGTAGTCGCGCATGACGGTGGGCTCGTCGTATCCGACGCGCCGGTTGTCCCCGGAGACCAGGATCGCCTCGACACGGCCGCTGGTGTAGAGGTCGGCGGCGGTGTCAAGACGGTAGGAGAGCCAGGGCGAGGGCTGCCCGTCTGCGTGAACGGCGGCACCCAGCACGATCGCCACCGGGGCGCCTGCTGTATCACTGTTCTCGCCGCTCTCACCGGCGACCTGGATGTGACCGGCACTGACGGTCCAGGCCCAGATGCCGGCCCCGACCGTGATGAGTCCCAGGACTCCGACGACGACCAGCGAGACCCGCACCAGACGGCGCAGAAGAGCCTTGCGACGGCTTATGGCGCGAGGAGCCGGCTGGGGATGGCTCCCGTCGTCGTCTCCACGGCCTGCAACGGCGTCGGCCCCACCGATAGCACTGATACGTGCTTCCTCGTCGGCCATCAGCTCCAGGTCCTTCCGTCCACTGCAGTCCGCCACCGCCGGGGTGCGGGGGCATTCATTGGCTCACCACACTACCCACACGGCTGCCCCGGCAGCCGCCTACCGGCCCGGTAGGGGCCTCCTCCACGCGCCCACCCAGCGAACATCACGCGCATTGGCCGGTTCGCCATGGAATGATCTGGGGTGATGGCTGAGAACCACGTCGCGCTCCTTCTGACGCCCGAGGGCTGGGAGCTCCTGTCCTCCCTGCCCCATTACGACCCGGCCGAGGCCCTGTCACTGGGACGCTCCCTGCGCGAGGAGGGCCACTCCCCCGCCCTGGTGGCGGCCGCTCTGACCCAGCAGCGCCTGCGCGCCCGGGCAGCCGCCAAGTTCGGGCCCTTCGCCCAGCAGATGCTCTTCACCGCCGACGGTCTGGAGCAGGCCACCCGGTTGGCGGTCTCGGCCCATCACGCCGCCCGCTACGCGGCCGCCGGCGTGACGAAGGTGGCGGACCTGGGCTGCGGGATCGGCGGCGACGCCGTCGCGCTGGCCGGGCTCGACCTGCCGGTGCTTGCTGTCGACCACGACGAGGCCACGGCCGCCCTGGCCACCATCAACCTCATGCCCTTCCCCCACGCGAGCGTCGAGTACGCCGACGCCCTGGAGATCGACCTGGCCGAGCGCGGGGTGGATGCCGTCTTCGCCGACCCCGCCCGCCGCGCCGAGGGACGGCGCATCAGCGATCCCGAGCAGTGGTCACCGGCCCTGTCTCAGGTGCTCGCGCTGCGGGAGACCGTGCCCGCTCTCGGCGTCAAGGTCGCCCCCGGCATCAACCACACCGCGCTGCCGTCGGACTCCCACACGCAATGGGTGAGCGTGGACGGCGACGTGGTGGAGGCCGCCATCTGGTGCGGTCCGCTGACACCGGAGGGTCCCGGGCGCTCCGCGCTGGTCCTGCACTCGGGGGCGAATGGCATCACCGCCCACACAATGGCCGACGACGTCACCGATCCTTCCGAACCGCCGGTTCAGGTCGATCCGATCACCTCTCCCGACGACCTGGGCAGCATCATCCACGTGCCCGACGGCGCCGCCATCCGGGCCGGGCTCGTCGCCCGCCTCTGCCAGACGCTGTCCGCCCGGCCGGTGGGACCACGGATCGGCTATCTCACGTCGGAGAACATGCCCGACACGGCGACCACGCCCTTCGTTCGTTCCTTCCGGCTCACTGAGGTTCTGCCGCTGCGGCTCAAGACCCTGCGGGCCAGAGCCCGCGAGCTGGGGGTGGGAAGTCTGGAGATCCTCAAGCGGGGGGTCGATGTCTCACCCGATGCGCTGCGCACCTCACTGAGGCTCAGCGGCCAGGAGGCCGAGACCTGGATCCTGACCCGCGTGGGAGACAAGGCCAAGGGCGTCGTCCTCGTCGTCGAGCCCATCGACAGCACACCATCGACTGACTCGTCATCCCACTGACCCGGCTGCGTGCCTTCCAGCGACTAGCCACCGAGACCACCTGCCACGACCCGTCAGGGACCGACGGAACCCGAGGAGACGACCAGGACATGCAGGACATGAACCAGAGCACCGCCCCCGCCCTGGCGGACTCGCAGCTGCCGCCGGCTCGCCGGCCCCAGTCCCTGCCCTTCGCCAGCTCAGCCCGGTCCACGCTGGGCGTGGAGTGGGAGCTGGCCCTCATCGACCGAGACAGCCTCGACCTGCGTCAGTGCGCCGAGGAGATCCTCCAGAAGGTGGGACCGGACCCGCACGTGCACGGCGAGATGATGCTCAACACCATCGAACTGGTCTCCGGAGCGCGCCGGACCGTGTCGGAGTGCGTAGAGGACATCGCACTCGCCTTCGACCGGGTCCTTCCAGTCACCGACCCGCTGCGCGTGGACCTGGCCTCAGCCGGTACCCACCCCTTCGCGGACCCATTGGTGCAGAAGGTGACCAATGCCGAGCGCTACGCCCGTCTGGTGGACCGCACCCGGCTGTGGGGTCATCAGATGCTCATCTTCGGCACCCACGTGCACGTCGGGGTCGAGGACCGGGCCAAGGTCCTGCCGATCCTCAAGGCGCTGCTCACCCGCACCGCCCACCTGCAGTGCCTGAGCGCATCCTCACCGTTCTGGGCGGGTGCGGACACGGGATACGCGGACAACCGGGCCATGATGTTCCAGCAGCTGCCCACCGCCGGCGCCCCCGAGCAGTTCAGCACCTGGGAACAGCTGGAGAGCTACACCGGGGACCTGGTGCACACCGGCGTCATCGAGGACTTCACCGAGATCCGCTGGGACGTGCGTCCCTCGCCACGACTGGGCACCATCGAGATACGGGCGTGCGACGCCGCCACGAACCTCACCGAGCTGGCCGGAATCGCGGCGCTGACCCAGTGCCTCGTGGAGTCCTTCTCCCGCACCCTGGACCGGGGCGAGGATCTCGACGCGATGCCAGACTGGTACGTCGCCGAGAACAAGTGGCGCTCGGCCCGCTACGGCATGGACGCGATCCTCATCGTCAACTCAGCCGGCGAGGAGGAGCTTGTGGGCGACACGGTGGAGCGGATGCTCACCGAGCTCACGCCAGTCGCCAAGGACCTGGGCTGCGCCGCCGAGCTGGACTCCGTGCGCGCCACCCTGGAGACAGGGGCCTCCTACCAGCGCCAGATCGCCGCCGTCAGAGCCTACGACGGGCAGAGGGAGGCGGCCGTCAGGCTGCTGCTGGCCGAGGCCCGTGCCGGCAGGCCCCTGCGTCCCACCGAGGTGCTGTCGCTGGCGGCCAGGTCCTGACGAGTCCCCCGAGGCACGCCTCGCTTTTCTACACGAGAGCCCAGCCGCGGGCGCGGGTGCGCTGCTCCCAGAAGCTCCGGTAGGGGCCCTCCACCTCCACAAGGTCCTCGTGCCGTCCGCGCTGGGCGACGTGCCCGGCGTCGTCGAGAACGATCACCTGGTCGGCGGCGGCGATCGTCTCGAGCTTGTGGGCGATGACGATGAGTGTCGAGGTGCGTCGCAGCTCCTCCATGGCGGCCACGATGTTGGCCTCGTTCTCCGCGTCCAGGGCGCTGGTGGCCTCGTCGAGCAGAACGATCGGCGCACGTTTGAGCAGTGCCCGGGCGATGGAGACGCGCTGGCGCTCGCCCCCGGACAGGGCACGCCCACCCTCTCCCACACGGGTGTCCCAGCCGTGTGGCAGCCGTTCGACGATCTCAGTGACGCCGGCCAGGTCCGCTGCCCAGCGAATCTGCTCGTCATCGGCCACCGGGTTGCCGATGCGGATATTGGCGGCCAGGGTGTCGTCGAAGAGGTAGACGTCCTGGAACACCATGGAGAGCTGCTCCATGAGCTGGGCGGTCGGCATGTCGCGCACGTCCGTGCCGCCCACCCGCACCGTTCCCGAGTCGACGTCCCAGAAGCGGGCCAGGAGCCGCGCGATAGTCGTCTTGCCGCTGCCGGAGGGCCCCACGATCGCGCACATGCTGCGCGCTGGGACGTCCAGCGACACCCCGTCCAGCACGGGCATGTCGGTCCGGTAGCCGAAGACGACGTCATCGAGTCCGACGGCGCCGGGTTCGGGCAGGTCGGTGCGGCCCTCGGGCTCGGCCATGAGCTCGGCATCCATGACGGCATCGAGGTGGTTCATCATCTGGCGACGTTCCTCCATGCCCATGACGTTGGCGCCGATCTCATCAATCATGGTGGTGAAGCGCAGGCACATGCCGATAATGGCCACGGCCACGAGCGGTTCCATGGTGCCGCCGACGGCTCGCGAGGCCGTCAGGGTGATCAGGGCGACGATGATGACCTGACTGAGGGCACCATTGACGATGTTGCCCGCGGTCTCCCACCACAGGGCGCGTCCGGAGGCCCGGGCACCGTCGTCGAAGGCCGCGGTCAGGCGGCTGTAGCCGGTGGCGGCCCGGCAGGAGCGCAGGGCGCCCTGGCATCGGGCGATCTCGACCACCCGGGTGGCGAGCTCGCGCTCGGCGGGCTCGGAGATCGACTTTCCGTGGTCCAGCAGGCGGCGTGCGATACGGACGAACCCGGCGAGCACTGGCGCTGCGACCGTCAGCAGGAGGCCCAGGCGCCAGTCCCATGCCCACGAACCCGCCCAGACGACGACGCAGGCCGCAGTCGTGGAGGTGAGCCTGTACATGAAGTGGGCGGCGGACTCTCCCAGCGACACCATCTCCTGACTGACGGCCCGGGACAGGGTTCCAGCGGAGTCGGAGGTGAACCAGCGCAGCGGGAGGCGAGCTATCTGGTCACCGACCGCGTGGTGGACATCGTGCATGAAGCCGAGCGCCCCGGACATGCCCTTGCGCTGTCCCTGGAACTCCAGCGCGGCCGCCCCGATGCCGAGGACGATCAGAATGAGGAGCCAGTTCCCGAAGGACAGGCCCCAGCGGGGCGCACCGGAGCCCAGAGACACCGTTGCGGGCAGGAGTACCAGAAGCGCCAGCCCCACCGTGATCCCATTGGCCGCCGCCAGGATGAGGCAGCTGCGCGTCCGCCGCCAGGAGGACTCGACCATGAGCCGGTGGAAGCGGGCCAGCAGCGAGCGGGTGCTGCGCGGGGAACCCGTACCGGCCGGCCCCCGGGTCACGGTGACGTCATCCGCCTCGTCCTCGGCACGAACCGAGTCGGGGCTGAGAGCCGGCGAGCTCGTAGAGCTCTTGGCGGTCTTCTCCGTGACCGGGGTCTCGACGTCGTCGAGCTCACCGGTCTGCCGCAGAAGAGCACGGTAGTGGGGCTCATCCAGCAGGTCGTCGTGGCTGCCGCAGGCCACGATGCGGCCACGGTCCATGACGGCGATGCGGTGGGCACCACGCACTGCGGCTGGACGGTGGGCGATGACCAGGACGGTGCGATCCTCCACCAGGGCGCTCAGAGCCTCCTGGATCTCAGCCTCGGACTCGGGGTCGGCCATGGCGGTGGCCTCGTCGAGCAGGATGACGGGGGTGTTCAGCAGGATGGCGCGGGCGATGGCGATGCGCTGCTCCTGCCCGCCGGACAGACCCGTGTCCTGTCCCAGAACGGTGTCGTAGCCGTCCGGCAGGGCCATAATCTCCTCGTCGATGCGGGCGACCCGGGCGGCGGCGCGCACCTGCTCCAGGTCGGCGTCGGGGCGCCCGAGCGAGATGTTCTCCCGCACTGTGGTGCCCAGCAGCTGGGCGTCCTGGAGGATGAAGGAGACGGTGGAGTACAGGGTGTCCTCATCCATGTCGCGCAGGTCCACCCCGCCGATGCGCACGGCTCCCGCGTCGGGGTCAGCGAAGCGGGCGATGAGGGTGGCCAGCGTCGACTTGCCCGAGCCGGAGGGGCCAAGCAGAGCGGTGACGGTTCCGGGTTCCAGAATGAGGGAGGCGTCGTCGACGGCGAGGGTGTCCCCGTAGGAGAAAGAGACATGCTCGATCTCCACCCTCGCCGACTGGGGCCGCTCCGGAGAGTCCGATATGGGCAGCACGGGGGTGTCGAGGACCTCGCACAGGCGCAGCGCCGCCGCTCCGGCCAGTTGGTAGGACCAGGAGATCGACGCGACGGTGGTGAGAGCACCGGGGAGGACCAGGGCGATGAGGGTGGTGGTCAGGACCTGGGGAAGGGTGACCGTCCCGGCATGCATGAGCAGCGCCCCTCCACCGAGATTGACCAGGAGCAGCACCGGGATCGACACCCAGGTGAAGGACAGGCAGGCGACGGTCACCAGGGGCATCGCCCAGGCCCGGTAGAAGGAGGAGAACTCGTCGGCCGCAGTGAGGTAGGCCGAGTGGGCGCGCCCGACGCGGCCGAAGGCCTTGACCACGCCGATACCGGAGACGAACTCGACCATGCTGGAGGAGACCGCGGCCAGCTTGCGGTCCATCTCGACGGTCTTCTCATTCATGCCCCGTAGGGACGCGGAGTAGGTCAGCACGTAGAGGATGAGCGTGGACAAGGCCAGCAGGGCCAGGCGCCAGTCGATCCAGAAGGCGCAGATGAGAAGCGCCAAGGGAGTGACGATGGCGTTGAGGCGCTCGACGGGGCCGTGGGCGATGACCGTGTGCACGGTGGTCGTGTCGTCCTGGACGGCCTTGCGGATACGTCCGGAGGTGGATTCGGTGAACCAGGCCAGTGGGGCGTGGGAGATGCGCTCGACGATGTCACGGCGCAGCCGGTCCCGCAGGGAGAGGTCGGCCAGATGGGTGATGAGCAGCGCCATGAAGTACAGGAGCAATCGTGCGGAGTAGGCGCTCACAAGCACCATGACGGCACTGTGCACGCGCTGCGAGTCGGGGCTCACGCCCGCCCGGTAGGCGTCCAGGAGAATGTCACCGAGCTGGACCAGCGCGATATAGGGCGCAACTGCGAGGACCGCGGAGAGAAGGACGAGAACCTGCCCGATCCGCAGCCTGATACGGATGGGGGCACCCAGGCGGGCGATGGCGGCCTGTCCCTCACGGGAGCGCTGGGCATTGCCCCCCGTTCCCGTCTGTGCGCTCGCTTCCGGACCGCCAGAGTCGGCAGGGTGAGATTCGGCGGCGCGCTCGACCGTAGGGGCCGGCTCGGCGAGCAGTGACTGGGACGTTACGGGCTGAGATGTCGACGGCGGGGCCGACGGCGTTGTCTGCTTGCTCATCAGGAGCCTCCATCCAGTGCCAGATCTAATACTGAAAGGCCTTCAGTCCTGGTTAAGGTGCACCTTACTCGCTCTGCTGAACCACGGGCAACCATTCTGCGAACGCATTACGGTTGGACCATGACACGACTGGGCAAGCCCACGGGCCCACGGCCCGGGTTCACGCGCGACGACGTGGTTGAGGCTGCGCTCGGGCTCGGCATCGCGGAGTTCACGCTCACCGCCGTGGCCAAGCGGATGGGCGTGGCGGTCTCCGGGCTGTACCGGACGATCTCCTCGCGTGAGGACCTCCTGGCCGCCTGCCTGGAACGGATCGCCGCGCAGGTCGACGTCCCCCGTTCCGAGGACAACTGGCCTGACGCGGTGCGAGCTCATGTCGAGTCCGTCTGGGGAATGCTTGAGGACTATCCCGGTCTGGCCGGTGTCATCATGAGGGTGCCCTGGGCGCATCAGCTCTTCGCCGGGCCGGTGTCCCAGGCGTGTCAGGTCCTGGTCGACGGAGGACTGGGGGCCGAGGAGGCCGGAGTGGTTCTGGACTTTGTGGGCGACACCGTCATCTCCACGCATGCACAGATCGAGATCATGCGCTCCCCCGTCGGACGCTCCGGGCTGTCCGCACCGACTGCAGGGCAGGAACCGGAACCGAGCGCCTTCTCCTCCGGCCGAGACGACTCCACGGGACTGGAGGAGGCGAGTCGGCTCGCGGCTACCAAGCGGGCACCGGATCTGCCGGAGGCGCTGACTCCGAACGAGAGCTGGCTGGACCGGGGCGGCCTGGACCGCAAGATCGAGATCATCATCCGGGGCGTCGCCGCCGACCTCGACCTGAACGCGCCGGAGCCGGCTTCAGTGAATGTCAGCTGGCGTCAGTGAGCGATACTGACATCCAGCGGCATTCCTGAGTCTGGGGCGAAGCCCATGGGGCTGGGGGCCACGCCGGCGCGCACGGCCGCTGAGCCCAGGGCGGCGATCTGAGCGCCGTTGTCGGTGCAGAAGCGCAGCGGCGGCAGGCGCAGGGTGATACCGGCGGCCTCGCAGCGCTCGGCGGCCAGGGAGCGCAGGCGGGAGTTGGCGGAGTAGCCGCCTCCGACGACGAGCGTGTCGCAGTCGTTGTCCAGACAGGCCTGGACCGCCTTGGCCGTCAGGGAGTCGTTGACGGCCTCGGAGAAGGCGGCGCAGACGTCAGCACTGGGGACCTCCTGGCCGGCGTCCTCCAGCGACTCGACGTAGCGGGCCACCGCGGTCTTGAGCCCGGAGAAGGAGAAGTCGTAGCGGTGACGCTCCTTGTCCTTACCGGCGGCCAGCCCCCGAGGGAAGCGGATGGCCGTGCGGTCCCCCTCCTGGGAGAGCCGGTCCACGTGCGGGCCGCCGGGGTAGGGAAGCCCCAGGAGCCTGCCGACCTTGTCAAAGGCCTCTCCCGCAGCGTCGTCGAGAGTGCCACCGAGCTCGACGACGTCGGTGGCGATGTCTCGGATGCTCAGGAGATTGGAGTGCCCGCCGGAGACGATGAGGCCGATGAACCGCTCGGGCAGGGGGCCGTCAACCAGCTCGTCGACCGCCAGGTGCCCGATGACGTGGTTGACGCCGTAGATCGGCCTGTCCAGGCTCGCGGCCAGCGCCTTGGCGGCGGAGATGCCGACGGTCAGGGAGCCGATGAGTCCCGGACCGGCGCACACGGCGACGGCGTCGACCTCACTCAGGTCGACGCCGGCCCTATCCAGAGCGGCGTCGAGGGTGGGCAGGAAGGACTCCAGGTGGGCTCGCGAGGCGATCTCGGGGATGATCCCGCCGAAGCGCGCGTACTGGTCCATGGAGGTGGCGGTGACGTCGGCGAGGAGCTCGCGGCCGCGCACAAGGGCCACGCCGGTCTCGTCGCAGGTGGACTCGATGCCGAGGATGAGGGGGTCACTCACAAGCCCACAGCCTATCGCTTGCCGATGCAGGCGACGGACAAGGCCAGGCGAAGCGGGCACGGGCCGCGAGGCCGCCGTCACCGCTACCGTTGGGATGAGCCGACCGGGATGCGGTACAGGTGAGACGAATGAGGAGGCACTGCAATGACCGAGCCCGACAACCCGGGCCTTGTGGTGGGCGACGACGGCCTGGCCAGACCGGCCTGGGCGACCAGCGACCCGTTGCTGCGCGAGTACTACGACACTGAGTGGGGCATGCCGGTGCGCGACGAGCGGGGCGTCTTCGAGCGGCTGAGTCTGGAGGCCTTCCAGTCGGGCCTGTCCTGGGCCACGATCCTGCGCAAGCGACCGGCCTTTCGCCAGGCCTTCGTGGATTTCGATCCCAAGGCGGTGGCCGGCTTCGGGGAGGCGGACGTGGACCGACTGCTGGGCGATGCCACGATCGTGCGCAACCGGGCCAAGATCCTGGCCACCATCACCAATGCTCGCGCGACGCTGCGCCTTCGGGAGGCGAGTGACGTCGACGGCGGTCTGGCAGGCCTCGTGTGGTCGTTCCAGCCGGAGGCCACTCCGCGGCCGCACCGGCTCGCGGACATCCCCGCTCAGTCGCCTCAGTCAGCGGCCCTGTCCCGCGAGCTCAAGCGCCGAGGTTTCCGCTTCGTCGGTCCGACGACGATGCACGCCCTCATGGAGGCGATCGGGATCATCGACACCCACCTGGTCGGCTCCCACCGCCGCGGCACCTCCGGGGTGTGGGCATAGCCCAGCCTATGCCGCCTCCTTCGTTGATACCCTGGACGACACTCGCATCCGTGTTTCCTTCTCCTTCCATCGGTCTCACCTCAGGAGGCACCGTGACCGTTCAGCTGCTGTCGTTGTCGGACAGCTCCACCGAGGAACCGGTGCCCCTGGCCCGGGCAGAGGCGGTCCTGTGCGACATGGACGGCACGCTGGTGGACTCCTCGGCTGTCGTGGAGTCGATGTGGAGCTCCTTCGCCCGTGATTACGGCATGAGTGAGCGCTTCGACGAGATCATGGCCTACTCCCCCGGCCGTACCGGCATCGACACGATCCGCCGGTTCCTGCCGGACCTGGCGGCGGAGGAGCAGGACGCCATCCACGAGTGCTTCGCCCGGGAGGAGATCGTGCGCACGGCGGGGAGGATGGCGGAGATCCCCGGCGCTGCGGCTCTGGTGACCGCACTCATCGAGGTCGGTGTTCCTCTGGCCCTGGTGACCTCTGCTCCGATTGAGCTCATGCGGGTGCGCATGGAGGAGGCCGGGGTCCCCATTCCCTCCGTCGTCGTCTCCGCTGAAGACGTCGAGCGCGGTAAGCCGGACCCCGACGCCTACCTCATGGCCGCCGAGCTCCTGGGAATGCCGATCGCCTCCTGCCTGGTGCTGGAGGATGCCGCCTCCGGTTATATCGCCGCCCAGCGCGCCGGCGCCCAGATCCTCCTCGTGGGCGACGGCGTCCCCGAGGCCGATCCGAGCACACCGCGGATCCCCGACTTCACCGGGGTCAGTGTCACCATCGACGGCTAGCGCCCGACGTCGAGCCGGGCATTCTTCGCGTGGCCCTACGGAATTTCTGTTGGTGTACGCGAAGAATGCCCTCTTCGCGGTTGGGTACCGGGCGGCGTGATTCTGGTACGCGCCGGTTTCCACAGACGGGTATCGACACCGCCAGTCCACAGAGCATCTGATGCCAGTTCTCACGTCTTGAGCTCAACCCTCACGCTGGTAGGCATGACCACCGGCATCTGACCCTCATCCGGGCTGCGGTGGCCAAGGCCCACGGGGACCTGGTCCTGCTCGGCCCGTCGGCGGCCGTGTGGCTCGGGCTCCCGCTGGTGGGGCGCATTCCGAGGCGGGTTCAGTGCCTCGGACGTCGCACGGATCGATCGAGCACCGCTCTTCTGCAACGTCGGGAGAGAACCGGGCTCGGCGCATTGGAAACGGTCAGAGGAGTCTTGGTGTCCAACGCCTCTGACACAGTCGTTGATCTGGCCCGGTGGGGTGGGCTCACCCAGGGCGTGTGCGCCATGGACGCCGCCCTGGCCGGCCGCCGGTGCACCCACGCCGAACTGACCGACGCCGTCGACCGCCTCCCCACCGGCGCCCGCGGCATCCGCAGCGCCCGCACCGCCGCCCACCTGGCCGACGAGAGCGCCGAGTCCCCCGGCGAGTCCGTCTCCCGCATCCGCATGTGGCAGGCCACCCTGCCCCAACCCGCCCTCCAGCACGAGGTCCGCATCGACGGCGAGCTCTACCGCCTCGACTTCCTCTGGCCCCACACCATGGTCGGAGGCGAGTTCGACGGCCGCATCAAGTACGCCAAGAACAGCTTCGGCAAGGACGCCGACGACACCGTCTGGGACGAGCGCCAGCGCGAGCTCGCCCTCATCCGCGCCGGATACGACGTCGCCCGCTGGACCTGGAAGGACGCCTGGCCCAACGACGCCCCCACCATGTGCCGCGAGCTCGCCCGCCACGGCATCCACCCCACCGGGGTGCGCTGGTAGAACCGGCAGAACCGGACACCGCTGGAACACCGCCGAGCCGGGCATTCTTCGCGTAGCCCTACAGAATTTCTGTTGGGGTACGCGAAGAATGCCCGGCTCGGCGTATGAGGCAGGTCAGAGGTCAGTGGGCGTGCTGGCCCTTCCACAGGGCATGACCGAGGTCCCGGTTGAGGCGTGAGATGACCTCGAGCGGCACCGACTTGGGGCACACGGCTGCGCACTCACCAATGTTGGTGCAGCCGCCGAAGCCCTCGGCGTCATGCTGATTGAGCATGCTCACCACACGGGCGAGACGCTCGGGCTGGCCCTGCGGCAGCAGACCCAGGTGGGAGATCTTCGCTCCCGTGAACAACATGGCCGAGGCATTGGGGCAGGCGGCCACGCAGGCACCGCAGCCGATGCAGGCGGCGGCCTCGAAGGCGGCGTCGGCCCTCTCCTTCTGCACGGGTACCGAGTGGGCCTCGGGGGCACCACCGGTGTTGACCGAGATGTAACCGCCGGCCTGGACGATGCGGTCCAAGGCGGAGCGGTCCACGATGAGGTCGCGCAGCACCGGGAACCCGGTGGAGCGCCACGGCTCAATCGTGATGGTGGAGCCGTCCTTGAAGGAGGGGTCCTCCGCCAGGTGGCGCATGTGCAGCTGGCAGGTGGTGGAGCGGATCGGCCCGTGGGCCTGCCCGTTGATGACCACGCCGCACTGACCACAGATACCCTCGCGGCAGTCGGAGTCGAAGGCCACCGGCTCCTTGCCCTCGGCGAAGAGCTGCTCGTTGAGCAGGTCGAGGACCTCGAGGAAGCTCATGTGCTCCTCGATCCCGCTCATGGCGTACTCCTCGAAGTGGCCCTTCGAGTCCTTGTTCTTCTGGCGCCAGATCTTGAGCTTGATGTTCACTTGTAACTCCGCTGCTTGAGCTCGATGTCCTTGTAGACGAGGTCCTCCTTGTGGAGGATCGGCGGACGGTTCTCCCCGCCCCACTCCCAGGCGGCGACGTAGAGGAACTCGTCGTCATGCCGCAGGGCCTCACCCTCAGGCGTCTGGGACTCCGCCCGGAAATGGCCGCCGCAGGACTCACGCCTGTGCAGGGCGTCGATGCACATGAGCTCGGCCAGCTCGAAGAAGTCCAACAGCCGCCCGGCCTTCTCCAGGGCCTGGTTGAGCTCATCGGCCTGGCCCGTGATGCGGGCATCGCGCCAGAACTCCTCCTTGAGGGCCCGTATCTGCTTGATGGCGTCGCGCAGACCGGCGTCACGCCGCTCCATGCCGCAGTACTCCCACATGATGCGCCCCAGGGCCATGTGGAAGTCGTCCACGCTGCGGGAGCCCCGCAGGGCCATGAGGCGGGCGACGCGTTCCTCGACGGACCGCTTGGCCTCGGCGATCTCGGGGGCGTTCGGATCGACCTTGCCTAAGCGCAGCATGTCCGCCAGGTAGTCGTTCATGGTGTCGGGCAGGACGAAGTAGCCGTCGGCCAGCCCCTGCATGAGGGCCGAGGCACCCAGGCGGTTGGCGCCGTGGTCGGAGAAGTTGGCCTCTCCGGCGATGTAGAGGCCGGGGACGTTGGACTCCAGGTCGTAGTCCACCCACAGGCCACCCATCGTGTAGTGCACGGCGGGGTAGATGCGCATGGGGACCTCGTAGGGGTCGTCCCCGGTGATGCGCTGGTACATCTCGAACAGGTTGCCGTAGCGGGCGGAGACGGCGTCCCTGCCCAGGCGGCCGATGGCCTCGGAGAAGTCCAGGTAGACACCGCGCCGCATCATGCGCTCGTTGCCGTTGGGGTCCCGCTCCTTGATGGCCGGTCCCACGCCGCGGCCCTCGTCGCACATGTTCTTGGCCTGACGCGAGGCGATGTCACGCGGCACGAGGTTCCCGAAGGCCGGGTAGATGCGTTCGAGGTAGTAGTCACGCGCCTCCTCGGGGATGTCGCGCGGGTCCTTGTCGCAGTCCTCAGCCTTCTTGGGCACCCAGATGCGTCCGTCGTTACGCAGCGACTCACTCATGAGGGTGAGCTTGGACTGGAAGTCACCGGACTGAGGGATGCAGGTGGGGTGGATCTGCGTGTAGCAGGGGTTGGCGAAATAGGCGCCCTTGCGGTGCGCGCGCCAGATGGCGGTGGCGTTGCATCCCATCGCGTTGGTGGACAGGAAGAACACGTTGCCGTAGCCGCCGCTGGCCAGCACGACGGCGTCGGCCAGGTGGGTCTCGATCTTCCCGGAGACCATGTCGCGGGTGACGATGCCACGGGCACGGCCGTCGACGATGATGAGCTCGACCATCTCGTGGCGACGGAACTCCTTGACCGTGCCGGCGTGCACCTGACGCTCAAGGGCCTGGTAGGCGCCGATGAGGAGCTGCTGGCCGGTCTGTCCGCGGGCGTAGAAGGTGCGGGAGACCTGCACGCCACCAAAGGAGCGGTTGTCCAGCAGGCCGCCGTACTCACGGGCGAAGGGGACGCCCTGGGCCACGCACTGGTCGATGATGTTGGCCGAGACCTCCGCCAGGCGGTAGACGTTGTCCTCACGGGCGCGGTAGTCGCCGCCCTTGACCGTGTCGTAGAAGAGGCGGTAGGTCGAGTCGCCGTCGTTGCGGTAGTTCTTCGCGGCGTTGATACCGCCCTGGGCGGCGATGGAGTGCGCCCGGCGAGCCGAGTCCTGGTAGAAGAAGACCTTGACGTTGTAGCCCTGCTCACCCAGGGAGGCGGCAGCGGCGCCGCCGGCCAGGCCGGAGCCGACGACGATGATGTCCAGCTTGCGGCGGTTGGCGGGGTTGACGAGCTTGGCCTCGAACTTGCGCTGCTCCCAGCGCCTGTCGATCGGGACGGAGTGCGGGGCCTTGGTGTCGGCGATCTTCTCGCCCTCGTAGTACAGGCCGTCGATAAGTTCAGTCATAGTCGTTCACTCTCAGTGGGTCGCCGCAACACACTCGGCGAAGTGCTCGGCGGAGGAGCCGATCGCGTCACAGAACTGCGGGTAGTAGTCGGCAGCGGTCATGGGGGCGTCGACATAGCCGAAGAGGATCGCCGTCGGGACGGCCATGAAGCCTGCGAACAGCGCGAAGGCCACGACGAAGGCGATCAGCCGGATGAAGGGGATGGTGCCTCCTCGCACCGCGCCCAGCGTCTGGAGGGCGGACCATACGCCGTGCCACACGTGCAGACACAGGGCCGCCAGCGCGATCGCGTAGATGAGCCATACCCACCACAGCTGGAAGCCGTAGTACATGTTGAGGTAAGCGCGTCCATGCACGTACTGGCCCCCCGGCGTCAGTGACAGGGTGGTGAACTGCAGGATGTGCCAGATGATGAACAGCAGCAGGATGACGCCGCCCCAGCGCATGGTGCGCATGGCGTAGCGGGAGGCGAAGTACTCGGCGCCGGGCTTCTTAACGGCGTACTTGTCATTGCCACGAGCCCGCTTGTTGCGCACCCACAGGTGGAAGGCGCTGCCGGCGTGAACCAGGAGACAGGCCATGAGCGCCAGGCGGAGGATCCACAGGACGCCGCCATAAGGCATGATCGGCACCAGCAGCGCTCGCAGGAACACGGCGTAGTGATCGTAGGCGACCTCACCCTCGAAGTAGTGAAGGTTGCCGTAGGCGTGGAAGAGGACGAAGAACAGGAACACCAGCCCCGAGATCGCCATCATGCGCTTCATGAAGACGGTCGTGGAGAAGGCGGTCCGCCTCTTCAGGGAAGGAGCAGATGTTTTGGCCACGGCAAAAGGCTAGCCGCGCTCAGGCACCCATTGGTCCCATCCGGGCCTCCACCAGCGCAGATACGTCGATCATCCGCAGAATCGTGGGGATTTCGTCAGGCCTCAACTTCGGATTCAACGCCGCTGAATATGTGGTCAGCACGACCTGAGGCCGCCTTTTCGTCATGAGGGTGTCAGACAAATCTGTGAGGTCTCAGACAATCGGGCCATTCGAGGCAAAGGACCGTGTTTAAGGCCGGCACCTGCCGTGGCTATCTAACCTTCGCGACCGTTGCAATCCTCCTGGTCGGAAATAGCGGTCCATCCGGCTCAGCCCACCCGTCTGTTCCGGGTCACTCCGAGGTCGTCTCTCTGACTTCATGGGCTTCGCTCGTCCCGACCGGGCCCAGGCGCGGGCGCAGCGTCAACCGCATGACCACGGCGTCCTCGGGCGGCGCCTGGTAGTAGCGGCGACGTCGGCCGATGGGAACGAACCCGTGCCTGGCATAGAGCCTCTGGGCGGACTCGTTGGACTGGCGCACCTCCAGCAGGACGTCAGGACAGCCTGTCCTTCGAGCAGTGCCCACGAGCTCGGCGAGCATGCGAGAGGCCAGTCCTCGGCCACGCGCCGCTGGGACGGTGGCGATGGTCAGCAGGTCGGCGCTGGTCAGGCCGCCGGCGTGGTAGAGCCCGGCGTATCCCAGGAGCCGCGGCTGCATCCTTCCAGCGTCTGCACCGGTCTCCACAGCGGCATCATCGGACTCGATAACGACGTAGCGGCGGTCGGCCTCGGCTCCCTGAGAGGCCTCCAGCTCGGTGGCCAGCAGGCCTCGGCTCCAGGCCTCGGCCCCGAACAGCTCGCTCTCAAGGCGGGCGATGGCATCCAGGTCCCCCTCGGCCATCTCCCGCAGCCCGGGTGCCCGTCCTGCGTTCTTCGCCTCGGACATCTGAGTCACCCTGGGCCTACGTTCAGCGCACGCGCTTGCGGGCAGCGGGCACCTGCACATCGGCGTGGCGCAGGTAGAGCGGCTTCGTACCCAGCTCCTCACCGCGGTCCAGACGGGCCAGGGCGATGCGCACCTGCGTCAGAGCGTCACCGGAGACGGGGGCGAGCGCCTCGTGGCAGGAGGCCAACTCCGCCAGCTCGGGGTAGAGGGCGACGCCGGAACCGGCCACGACGTCGACGTTTCCGTCCGCACCGACCTGCCCCGGTGCCTGCTCGGCAACGCGTTCGGCGACCTGAGCCGGAGGGCAGACACTGATCTCGGTCAGGCGGGTGACGTCGTCGGGTCCGTTGGCGCGGAAGAGTGCCCCGTAGACCTCCCGCCTGCGGGCGTCGGTAGCAACCAGGACGACGGGGGCCCGCTCGACACCGTGGGCTCCGAGCTCGTCGAGGGCTCGGCGGGCGACGGCGTCGAGGCTGGAGACGCCGTGGACGGGCACGCCGCGGGTGCGCCCGACGACCTCTGCCGTCACCAGTCCGGCCCTCAGCCCGGTGAAGGGGGCCGGCCCGATGGCCGCGACGACGGCGTCCAGTGGACAGTCGGCCACGTCGGGGGCGGACAGCGACTCGGAGAGCATCTGCCCCAGGGACTCGGCGTGCCGGCGGGTATTAGTCTGCTCGGCCTGGGTCAGCACTCGCAGGGCGCGTCGGCCGGTGGCTGAGTCGGTGTCGGCGGCGTCGACGGCCTCGGCCGTGTCGACAACCGCGAGCTGTGTCCCCAGGGAGGAGTCGATGGAGAGGATTCGCACCGGGCCAGCCTATGCCCTCGGGTCCCGAGGATAGTTGGCGCGGCTCTCGGGGATCGTGTCACCCAGGGTCTCGCCGCCAGTCGTGCCTGTACCGGCATCCCCCTCGGTCCCGTCTCCGAGGAGAGACAGGTCGATGGCTGCGCGGGGGATGCCCCGCCGTACCGCGACGCCCCGCTCGTCGGGCTCGTCCCGGCTGAGTCGGTCGGCGCGCTCGGCCATGTCGGCGCGGTTGCGGGCCTGGCGCAGCGGCGCGGTCACCTTGCGCTCGTGGCGGACCGTGATGATGACGGTAACGATCCCGACGACGACAACCGCAAGGACCGGCCCCCAGATCGCCCAGCCGCCCGTGGCGGAGCGCGCCTCGCTCTGCGTGGCGGCGGTCTTGGGCTTGGAGCCGGCGCGCTCGCGCAGGATCTCCCCGTAGTCGCTGAGCTCGATGGGCCCTGCCAGGCGTCGGGTGGCGGCCTCCCCCAGCGCCGTCACCGTGGTACCGCGTAGCGAGTACCAGGCGTTGGCATTGCGGTCGTGGATGAGCTGGGCGTCGCCCATCTGGTCGACGTCGATGGCCAGGTCGTCGTCGAACACGGGAGTGCAGGTGGCACGGCCCTTGTCCTTGACGACCTCGAGCAGGCCGACAGGCTTGCCGGCCGCGGAGACGGTCGCGGCCCAGTCCCCGGTGTCGACGGGCTGGGCGGAGGGCTGGGAACCATCGAGGAAACCGGGCGCCCAGGCGTAGACGCTCCTTAAGTCTCCGACCGTGATCTCACCCTGCTCACCGGTGCTCTGGCGCACCTGGGCGACACAGTCGCTCTCCATGAGGGACTTGGCCGAGCTGCGCGAGTCAGCGCCCGCTGAGCCTGCCGAGCCATCCGTCGGGCTCCCGGCGGGAGCGGCCGGCGTGGTCTGGGCAGTCGAGTCGGAGGTGGCAATGTCGCCGGCGCCGGTGGACGGCGGGTCCGTGACGGCCCGTGCCGCTCCCGCTACCAGGAAAGTGACGGACAGAAGGGCGATCACGAGCACGAGGCCGGCAAGGCTCGCCAGGTGCCCACGGCGCCAGGCGCGCGAGATGGGAATCGCGTCGCAGACCGGTGCAACCGGAGAAGGCGTGTTCACAGTGGCGCTCCAGGCTGGTAGGAGGTGACAGCGGCCAGCGGGCTCAGGTCGACGCCAACCCATCGCGGGCCGAGGGCACGTACGACGACTGTTCGCCTGCCATCGTCGACCTCGCCCAAATCCACGACCGGATCCTCCGTTGCCGAGCCATCCGGAGGATCGGAGCCGGCCTGGACGGCGCCGAGCCCCGAGGCTCCGACGGCGCCGTGAGGGCGAAGCACCTGGACCTCCAGGCGGTCGGGGCTCAGGGCCTCCACCTTCTCCTCACCCCACTCGACCAGGGTCACCGACCGCTCCAGGGAGGAGTCCAGGTCGAGCGCGTCGATCTCCTCCAGGGAGGCGATCCGGTAGGCGTCGACGTGGATGAGGTCGGGCCCCTCGGACAGCGAGGGGTGCACACGGGCGATGATGAAGGTGGGTGAGGAGACGCGGCCACGCACTCCCAGGGCCGCGCCGACGCCCTGAGCCAGTGTGGTCTTACCGGCCCCCAGCCCACCGGAGAGCATGACGAGGTCGCCGGCCCCCAGCAGGAGAGCCAGGCGGGCGCCAAGGGCTCGAGTCTCATTGGCGTCACCGGTGGTGACGGTGATCTCGGAAACGGTCTCAGGTGCATGTGGTGCACCGCTCATGTGTCCTCCTCATCCGTCCAGGGGATCGGTGATACCCGACGTCTGCCGTCCTCTAAGGGCGAGCGTAGTCGCCACCGGCCCCGGCTCCGACGTAGCAGCGCGGGATACGAGCGCCGAGCCGGGTCACGATCTCGTAGTTGATGGTGCCGCAGGCCTGTGCCCACTCATCCACCGTGGGCACGGCCTCCTGTCCCAAGGCGTCCGGGGCGCCCCAGAGCACGGTGGTGTCCCCGACCTGAGCCGGCGCCGGCAGAGAGGAGCCGGTCTCATCCTGGGCCGGACCGAGGTCGATGACCACCTGATCCATGCATACCCGGCCCACGATGGCGGTCATCATGCCGCCGATCCCCACCGGACCGGTCGAGCTGGCAGCACGGGGGACGCCGTCGGAGTAGCCGAGCGGGACGAGTCCCACCCAGCGGTCGGTGGGGGCGCTCCAGGTGCCTCCGTAGGAGACGGCCTGTCCGACGTCGATGCGTTTGACCTGCACCAGCTCGGACTCCAGGCGCATAGCCGGCCGCAGCCCGAGCTCGGCACCGGTGGTCACGGACGGGTCGGGGCTCAGTCCGTACAGGCCGATTCCCGCTCGCACCAGGTCCATGCGAGCCTCCGGGTGCCACAGGAGCCCTCCGGTAGCGGCCAGGTGGTGGATGGACGGGGTAAGGCCCGCCTCACACACGATCCGCTCGGCCTGCCGGTACCGCACCAGGTGCTCCTCGGTGGAACCGCTGGTGGGCTCGTCCGCGCGGGACAGGTGGGACCACAGGCCGACGACGTCGACCGCCCCCTCATCCACGGCCCGTCTCAGCGCGGCAGCCAGAGCGGGCAGGTCCTCGGCCATGGCGCCGCCGCGCGACATACCGGTGTCGACCTTGAGGTGGAGGCGCGCCGTCGTCGCCTGCGCCCGGGCCGCAGCCGCCAGGGCCTCGAGCTGGGACAGGGTGGAGACAGAAAGGTCCAGGTCTGCCTTGAGGGCGGCGCGCAGGGGTGAGTCCTCGCAAGCCGCCCGGGCGGGATCCATAACGGGCAGGAGCCAGCTGAGGACCCGGGGAGCCTGCCCGGAGGGCTCCTCAACGGGCCGAGCCACGCCGGCCTCATCGAGAAGTGCGCGCAGGGTAAGGGCCTCGGCGAGCTGGGCCACTCCCAGCCAGGAGGCCCCCGCGGAGAGGGCCGTCAGGGCGATCGGCCCCAACCCATGACCGTAGGCATCGGCTTTGACCACGGCCATCCACGGCACACCCGCCGTCTGCGCCAGGAGCCGTCCGTTGTGGGCCACGGCCTCCAGGTCGATGACGGCTCGGGAGGTGGCCGCTGCGGGCAGCGCCGACCGGTCAGGCCCGGTTTCCGTGGTGGTGGACGAGATCGTTGCTGCTGGGTCCGTTGAGGTGGTCACGGCGCGATTGTCGCACTGGGTGGCCGGTGGCGAACCTGTTTGCTCGCGCACTCGACCATCCGCATCGCCCGGTTGACGCCGGTGGCCGCCATGGCTCAGTGGTGCGGGACCGCCTGAAGCCAGTTGAGCTCGAGGCGGGCCGGACCGAGGGATGAGGCGATGTCGAGGGCGGCGACCGGGTGCCCACCAGCGCCGACAATGCCGGCTCCTTGCGGCACTGCGGCGGCGTAGGCACCGGCGAGCGCGTGCAGCCTGACACCTGCGGCCACCGAGTCGAGCACGGCATCAACCATCGGGGCCTGCAGACCTCCGGCCAGAGTGCCGGACGCCGAGTCCGCATCCGGAGGTGCATCAGTGGCTGCATGTGTCGTCCTCCGCTCCCAGCGGGCGGCGACTCCGGCCAGGACAGCGCCCAGGACGCCGGCGAGCACGTCCCCGCTTCCGGCGGTCGCCATCCAACCTGGTCCGCAGTCCACGCTGACCAGAGGATGGTCAGGGACCGCAATGAGCGTGGTGGCACCCTTGAGCAGGACAGTGGCGCCGGTGAGGCGGGAGAGCTCCCGGACGGCGCGGGCAGGGTGAGCCTCAACACGATCGCGATCCCACCCCCGAGGTGTCTGCGCGGGCGTCTCCGCTCCCGTCAGTGCGGTCAGGAGGGTGGCGGCCTCACCGGCGTGCGGGGTCAGGACGTGAAGCGGCGTGCAGCGCAGGCCCCCGGTGAGGAGCTCAGCCAGGATGCTCAGCGCTCCGGCGTCGATGACGGCAGGCAACCCGACCGCCGCTGCGCTGGCAGCGCTCCCGGTTGTCCTCTCACCCACCCCGGCATCGTCGGTATCGTCGGCATCATGGCCGCTCCTGCTGCCGCGCGCGGGAGCGAAGGTGGGACTCAGGACGTCCCGCAGCTCCTCGGTCCTGGCGGTGTCGTCAGGGTCGATCCCCGGCCCTAGGACGAGCGCCTGGCTGCGTCCGACGGCTGGAACGACCTCTGGCCGAGCCGCCAGAACAAGGTCCTCCACGCGTCTAGGCGCGGCCAGGCGCACCATGCCGGCTCCGGCGCGCACCGCGCCGTTGGCGGCCAGGACGGCCGCACCGGGGTAGGTCTCGCTGCCGGCCCACAGGCCGACAACGCCGCGAGTGTACTTGTGGTCATCGGTGCCGGGTTCGGGAACGGCTTGTGACAGGTAGTCCCCGAGGGCGCCATCGACGGGACGGCGGGCGATGGGTTGGCTCGTCGGTGCGGGTAGCCCGAGGGGAACGACCTCGACGACGCCGCACAGGTGCCGGGCCGGAGACAGGCACAGACACCCCTTGAGACAGGTGAAGGTGATGGTGCGGTCGGCGGCGAGGACCGGACCATCGACGGTGCCGTCGTCGACGCCGGTTCCGCTGGGCAGGTCGACGGCGACGACGCGCAGCGGGCGCCTGCCCGGTGACCCGGCCGCGATGAGCGGGGCGATGAGAGCGGCTGCGTCGGACCGCAGCGGCCCGGTGGCCCCGATGCCGGTGAGTCCGTCGAGGACGAGTCCCCCGTGAACGAGGAAGGCCTCGACGGCGGCGATGGCCTCAGCACCGTCCCAGTCAGCCCCATCATCGCTGCGGTAGCCGGCGCCGTGGATGATGACGCCGTGGCTGCGGGCCTCCTCAAGGGCGACGGGGTGGGGGTGCTCGGTGGCCAGAACGGCGGTGACCGCACAGCCGTTGTGCGCCAGCAGGCCTCCGGCCAGGAGGGTGTCGGCCCCGTTGTGCCCTCCGCCGACCAGAAGAAGTACCGGCGCCCCCGAGATCCACCCCGGACTCACGTAGGCTCCCGCCCTGTCGGCTGATACCCCCGACGACGTTGCCGGTGAGCCCGGTGACGCCGGTGAGGCCGGAGAGCCCGGCACTCCGGCGGGGCTGGCCGGGGCAGAAGGCGCGTAGGCGGGCCGGGCGGGGGCAACCGCAGCGCCGGGAGCCGTGGGGCCCTGACGCAGCTCGCGCAGGGCGGCCCGGGCCACCGCGTGGGCGGCGGCTCTCATGTAGCGGTCGGTGCCCGCGGTGACAGGCGCTTCCGCCGCCGCGATCTCTTGGGCCGGCCAGGCGCAGGTCATGGGATCGATGACGTCGTCGGAACGCGTGAAGTCGTTGAGGTCACTCACCTGTCCCATTGTCCTCCGCTCATCACTCCTCGCCCCTCCAGCAAGGTTCTGAGACGGAAGGTTTCAGAAAATGAGACTCTCTGAGTAGTTGCCGCAGTCTTCGAGCACCGAGGAAGAAGTTGTCCTTTCCAGAAGTAGGCGGCGCGTTCAGCCCTCACCACCCCCGCTGAACCGGCACAATGGCCGAGTGATCCGCGCAGTAGGGACTGACCTGGTCGACGTCACCCGCCTCGAAGGCTACATGGACCGGGTACCCGGCCTGCGCGAACGTCTCTTCACCCCCGCGGAGCTGTCGGTCTGCCGGAAGCGGGCCGCCTCCCTGGGAGCGCGACTGGCCGCCAAAGAGGCGGTTCTCAAGGCACTGGGATCGGCCCACGCCGAGCTGGGGCTGGATGCGCCTGAAGGTTGGGAGTACAAGGACATCGAGGTGACCTCGACCCCCGGCACCCCGCCGCGGCTACGCCTGACCGGGGCAGCCGCGATGGCCGCGCGCCAGGCCGGCATCGGCCACTGGCACCTCTCACTGGCCCACGACGGCGGCATGGCGCAGGCCTTCGTCGTCGCCCAGGCCGACCACGTCGACAACGACGACAACCTGGCCCTGTCCTCCCAGCGCTCCGAGGCTCGCATCAAGCCGCAGGTCAAGTCCCTGCGCCCAGCCCTGTAGACGCCGAGCCCCGGAAGATCCGGGGCTCGGCGCGGCTGAGGGGTGACTCGCCGTCGGACCTACTCGACAGTCACGGACTTGGCCAGGTTGCGGGGCTGGTCGATGTCCAGGCCCTTGGCCCCGGCCAGGGCGGCGGCAAAGACCTGCAGCGGGACCACAGTGAGCAGCGGCCACAGGATCGTGGGGGTGGCGGGTACCCGGATGATGTGGTCGGCGAAGGGCTCGACATCGACGTCGCCCTCCTCGGCGATGACGATGGTGCGCGCGCCGCGGGCCCGGATCTCCTGGATGTTGGAGATGACCTTGTCGTGCAGGACGGGGCGGCGCGGAGTGGGCACAATGACGAAAACCGGCAGACCCTCCTCGATGAGCGCGATCGGGCCGTGCTTGAGCTCACCGGCGGCGAAGCCCTCAGCGTGGACGTAGGCGAGCTCCTTGAGCTTGAGCGCGCCCTCCAGTGCCACAGGGAAGCCGACGTGGCGGCCCAGGAACAGGAAGGAGGACTTGTCCGCCAGCTCAGCGCCCAGGTCACGCACCCCGGCCTCCTGGTTGTCCAGGACGTGCTGGATACGGTCCGGCATGGCAGCGAGGTTGTCCAGGTACTCGGCGACCTCGTCGGGCCACTTGTTGCCGCGCAGCTGGGCCAGGTAGAGACCCAGCAGATAGCAGGCGGTGATCTGGGCGAGGAAGGCCTTGGTGGAGGCCACGGCGACCTCGGGGCCGGCATGGGTGTAGAGGACGGCGTCGGCCTCGCGGGCGATGGTTGAGCCGTAGGTGTTGACGATGGCCAGGACCTTGCTGTCCTGCTCACGGGCGTGGCGCACCGCCTGGATGGTGTCCATGGTCTCGCCGGACTGGGAGATGGCCACAGTCAGCGTCTTCTCGCTGACGACCGGGTCGCGGTAGCGGAACTCGTGGGCAAGCTCGACCTCAACCGGGATGCGGCACCAGTGCTCAATGGCGTACTTGGCGACGTGCCCGGCGTAGGAGGCGGTACCGCAGGCGATGACGATGATCTTGTCGACGCTGCGCAGGACGGCAGGGTCGATGCGCATCTCGTCGAGCTGGAGCTCGCCGCGCTCGTCGACGCGACCACGCAGGGTGTCGGCCACGGCAGTGGGCTGCTCGTGGATCTCCTTGTCCATGAAAGTGTCGTAGCCGCCTTTGACGGCCGCGGAGGCGTCCCAGGAGACCTCCCAGGTCTTGGGCTCGACGTCGTTGCCGTCCTTGTCCCAAACGTGCACGGCGTCGGCGGTCAGGAGGAGGACCTGGTCGTCGTCGACCTCGGCGGCCTTCTTGGTGAAGGCGACGAAGGCCGCGACGTCGCTGCCCAGGAAGTTCTCACCCTCCCCCAGGCCGATGACCAGCGGGCTGGAACGGCGGGCGGCGACGATGGCCGCGGGGGCCAGGTCAGTGACGGCCAGGAGCGCGAAGGCACCCTCGAGACGGTCGGTGACGGCCTGCATCGAGGCGACCAGGAGCTCGGCGACCCGGGCCGGGTCGGAGGCGGCGGACGGGTCCTGGCGCAGACGCTCGGTGAAGTCGATGTCCAGGACGTGGGCCACGACCTCGGTGTCGGTGTCGGAGAGGAGCTCGCGCCCAGCAGCCTCGACCTCCTCTCGCAGCGGACGGAAGTTCTCGATGATGCCGTTATGGACCACGGCGAGGTGGCCGGCGCGATGAGGGTGGGCGTTGACCGTCGTCGGGCCCCCGTGAGTGGCCCAGCGGGTGTGTCCGATGCCTGCGGTAGCGGGGGCCGGCGGGGTCGACTCCAGCAGCTCGCGCAGGCCGGCGAGCTTGCCCGCCTCCTTGACAACATCCAGGCCGGCGGGCCCCACCAGGGCGACGCCTGCCGAGTCGTAGCCGCGGTACTCCAGACGGCCGAGGCCGTCCATGAGAACAGTAAGAGAACGGGAGGAACCAGTTTCAGTCAAAGGGCCGACGTGGCCGACAATTCCACACATGGTCCGATCGAATCATGCTGACGCGGCGTTGACAACGAGCGCCGGGCCACGTTGGTGTGATGTCGGTGTTCTCCAAAAGACTCCTCGGACCGGGCCTCGCATGTCCCGTTACCGATCTCACGGTTGATATCCGAGTCGATACCCCGCAGATACTCCGCCGAGTCCGCTTCGATTCTCAGGGATTGTCCGCAGAGCACCTCTTTTTGCGACACTGTGTCGGTGATCTCCGAGCTGAGCGGACCGAGCGACCTGGGTATCCCAGGTGCCTCGCCCTATATCGAGCTGGACCGCGACCAGTGGTCCGCCCTGGCATCCTCGGCGCCACTGCCGTTGACCCAGGCCGACGTCGAGAAGCTGCGGGGTCTGGGAGACCCTATCGACCTGGCCGAGGTGGATGCCGTCTATCGCCCGCTGACCGCGCTGCTGGAGGACTACATCGCCACCTCGCGCGAGCGCGCGCACCGCACCGGCGCCTTCCTGGGGGTGAACGAGCCACCTACGCCCTTCGTCGTCGCGGTGGCCGGATCGGTCGCCGTCGGCAAGTCGACGACGGCGCGACTCATCGCCCACCTGCTCACCCGTTTCCCGGACACGCCCCGAGTGGACCTGGTGACCACCGACGGTTTCCTGCTGCCCAACCGGGTCCTTGAGGAGCGCGGCCTCATGGCCCGCAAGGGCTTCCCCGAGTCCTACGACCGCCGCGCCCTGCTGGACTTCGTGGCGGCCGTGAAGTCCGGCAGCGAGCGCGTCCAGGCACCGGTCTACTCCCACACGGTCTACGACATCGTGCCGGAGCGGCACGTCACGGTGGAGCGTCCCGACATTCTCGTCCTGGAGGGGCTCAACGTCCTCCAGCCCGCTCCGCGAGGCTCCCGGCCGGGGGCCTCGACCCTGGCGGTGAGCGACTTCATCGACTTCTCGATCTACGTCGACGCCGACCCGGGCGACATCCGCCGCTGGTACCTGGACCGGTTCCTCACTCTCAAGCACACGGCCTTCACCCAGCCGGGCTCCTACTTCCGGCGCTTCGCCGAGATCCCCGACGACGTGGCCCTGGCTGGGGCGAACGAGATCTGGGAGAGCGTCAACCTGGTCAACCTGCGCGAGAACATCGCCCCTACCCGTGGCCGGGCCACCCTGGTCCTGACCAAGGACGCCGAGCACCGTATGAGCCGGGTCCTGCTGCGCAAGTCCTGACTCCTCATCGTCATGCTGTGACCGAGGCGGGCGGGGCGGTCGGCCCATGGCCAGTGGCCCGAGGCTCGCGAGTACCGCTTGGTCGCTGCGGTAGTTCCCAGCACGCACCACCAGGAGTCAGAAGGGGGGACGGATGTCCACATCTGTAACAAAGGCTCAGATCGTTCTCGTACTGACGGAGCGCAACCGCATGATTCCAAGGCCTTCATCACAAGACTTGGGGGCTGGAAGTCCTTTGTCACAGATCCGGACACCAACAGGTAGATTCCTCCGAAGAGTCCGGCGCAGCGGACCTACCAGGTCCCCTCGATCAGCGCGCCACCGAGCAGCCCATGGCCTCCACCAGTGATGCTCACCCGGGTGGTCGGGACGATCCGGGAGACATCGATGATCGTGGGCTCGCGCGGCGTTGATCTGAGGCGCTACCGCAGCGAGCTGCTCACCCACCGGCTGCCGACGTCACCCAGCGTTAACAGCGTGATGGCGGCGCCGATCTAAATACTCAGAAAACACTCATATCCCGCTCCTGCGACAAGATTAACGAAGATCGTCGACAGCCTTAATAAAAACCTCTGGACGTTCAGAGTGAATATCGTGACCGCTTTTAATGTTGTCAACCAGAGTATTACGAGAGAGAAGCGAATGAACATGCGACGCGTCACGATCATCCATGGCACCGAGCAGCACACCACGATCATCATAGTAGCCCCGCATGTTCGACGGATGAGCAGCATGCAAAAGAATTGACGGACAGTGCACAGCTTTCAGTGTCTCAACCTGATCAAAACCGGTGAACCACGAGAAATCATAAAAGGTCTCACCGAACCGCAAATCGTAAGGGCCCGTACTATCCTGTAAATTCGCCGTCAAATCGAAGAACTCATTGACATGTAACTCAGGAGGATAGTACCAAAGACGCGGTATTTCGCCGGGATGGCGCCTCATGCAATCAAGGGCAGGCCGTTTAACAAACGTATCAAAGTTCTTTTGTCCAAGAACTTGCGCAAGATAGGTATGCTCAAGCGAGTAACGCGTAAAATTTCGTTCACCACTGCGTAAAAAATGATGCATGTCGCGAAACCCGAGCCAAGCAAATGTCTTCTCAGCCCTACCAGGCTCAGTCGCAAAGAATGGCGCATCCTCAATCAATAGACCCGTAACAAGCTGTGGAGCCCTGGCGGCAACGATGGTCGCCAACAGACCCCCCGAAGAGTGACCGGAGATCAAGACAGGAGACTTGACGACATGCCGAATAAACCACACGAAATCAACTGCATTCTTGATCGCCGTATAATCTGCGGTATTTTTGCTCGATCCACCATGGCCATAACAGTCGACCGCAAACACGTGATAGCGTTGAGACAGTTCCCCGAGCACCGCACTATAGTCCCTCCACGTTGTTTGCTGACCGTGAACCAACATGAGCGGCGAACCATTGCTCGGTCCCTCACCATAGTGAATGATTGCGCCGCCTGGCAGCTCTACCCGCCTTTCAACAAAGCCAGCACGACGAACAACTGTCTCAGCAGCCCGATCATACGTCATATTTCGATGAGCATAATAAGTCACACCACCCCCGAGCAAGCCAAGCACGGCGCCAACGATTATCAGCGCACGCATCCCCTTTCGCTTAGTTTTCAGTATTTTCATGCGCCGCATGATGATCTCCTTCCACGTGACGAGCAGCCTGCACAAAGAACTGCGTATCCATCAAAGCAAGCCCCCGATCGATGTCGCCGATAAGTAGGAGCTCGTCGCCGGGCTTAATGTTGAAAACTTTTCTGGCGCGCACTGGAAGCGTGAGTCTCCCACCCGGATCGATCACAACGGTGCCAAATATGTATTTGCCGGGACGATCAAGCATGGCGACAAATGAAGTTTCCCCGTTGACAAGATCGTCGATCGCAACATCGAACACCTGCGCTAATCGAATACATGAGGAAATGTCGGGATTACCGCCCGGCGCCTCCCACTTGGCAATGGTTTGCCGAGAGACACCGACCTTATTTGCCAACGCTTCCTGAGTCCAGCGATGCTTTTTGCGCAAGCTTGCGATGTTGCCGCTAATCATGACTGAATCGTAAAACGACATACCATTGTCGTCAATCAAGCAAAACAGACATAATGAGGTCTGCATGTCAAAAATAGTGGCATCCACACCTGTTTGAATCACACCAGAAGGTGGATCGCGGAGAAATCAGGAAAATGCATTCCTCGAAGGAAAGGTACGTCCTCGATGTCGGGCATGAAACCGTGGAAGAGCAGGATGAAACGGCGTGAAACCGGGTGGCGTCGCGGTGAAGCCGCTGTGAAACCGCCGGGGGCCAGCCTTGCCGGCATGACATCGCGAACAGCAACCAGAGCACCCTCACCATCCCAGTCCCCGGCGATCAGGACCGATGGCCTGACGCGGACCTTCGGCTCCTTCACCGCCGTCGACTCCCTGAATCTGGAGATTCCCGCCGGCATCGTCTACGGCCTGCTCGGCCCCAACGGAGCCGGCAAGTCGACGGCGCTGCGCATGATCACCACCCTGCTGGCACCCACTCGCGGTCGGGCAACGGTTTTGGGGCACGACGTCGTCCGCGAGCGCCATGCGGTGCGCAGCCTCATCGGGGTGACGGGCCAGTACGCCAGCGTCGACGAGATGCTTACTGGGGTGGAGAACCTGCGGCTCTTCGGGCGCCTGCTGGGGCTCGGTCGACGTCGGGCGCACGAGCGGGCCGACGAGCTGCTGGCCGCCTTCAGCCTGACCGAGGCAGGCGGCAAGCGGGTGAACAGCTACTCCGGTGGGATGCGGCGTCGGCTGGACCTGGCCGTCTCCCTCATCGCCCAGCCCCCGCTCGTCTTCCTGGACGAGCCCACCACCGGTCTGGACCCGCGCACGCGTGAGCAGATGTGGGACGTCATCCGCTCCCTGGTGGAGGGCGGCTCGACGATCCTGTTGACCACCCAGTACCTGGAGGAGGCCGACCGCCTGGCCCACCGGGTCGGCATCATCGACACCGGTCGGCTCATAGCCGAGGGCACGCCCGACGAGCTCAAGGACCGGGTGGGCAGCAGCTCACTCGTCCTGACCCCGGCGGCACCCGAGAACCAGACCGCGACCGCCGAGATCATCGAGCGGATCACCGGCCGTGCTCCTGCGATCGTCGACCAAGGCGCTCATCTGCAGGCACCGCTGAGCGAGGCCTCGGTGGCCGCCGAGGTGCTCGTTGCCCTGCGCGACGCGGGTCTGTCCCCCAGAACCATCTCGGTGGACCGCCCCAGCATGGACTCGGTCTTCATGGCCCTGACCGGCCGGCCCCATGAGGACGACGAGGCGACCTCGCCCGGCTCCTCCGCTGCGCCGTCGGCGCCCTCGCCCGCTTCCCCATCCGCCCGTCCTTCAGACGTCAAGGAGCAGTCATGACCGTCCCAGCAGCAACCGCAACCACGCCGTCCAGCACCACCTTCTCCCCCGGGGTCTCTCGTTTCAGCGAGGCACGGCTCGTCCCGGACACCCTTTCCATGGCCTGGCGCTCACTGATCACCATGGTGCGCAACCCCGGGGAGTTCTACGACATCCTCATCCAGCCGGTGATGTTCACCGTCCTGTTCGGCGAGCTCTTCGGCGGCGCCATCGCCGGGGACGTCAAGGCCTACCTTCCGACGATCGTCCCTGGGCTCGTCATTATGAATGCCCTGACCACGAGCCAGAGCGTGGGGGTGGACCTGCGCGAGGACATGGACAAGGGTGTCTTCGACCGATTCCGCACCATGCCGATGTCGCGAATCGCGCCGGTCCTGGGCCCCATGGTCTCCGACGTGCTGCGTTACCTCATCTGCACCTCACTGACGGTGCTCACCGGTTACGTCCTGGGGTACCGGCCTGAGAACGGCTGGTCGGGGACGATCGGCGCGATCGCCCTGGCGGCGGGCTGCGCCTGGGCGATCGCGTGGACCTTCCTGTTCCTGGGGACGGTCTTCTCCTCGGCCCAGGCGGTCACCTCCTTCACGGTGATCGTCCTGTTCCCCCTGACCTTCCTGTCCAACGCCATGGTGCCCACCTCGACGCTGCCGGGCTGGCTCAAGGCCTTCGTGCGCCACAACCCGGTCTCGCACATCGTCGACGGCGGCCGCTACCTGCTGGACGGGACAGCGGGCTCGGCCGGGGACGTACGCGCCGCGATCATCGGCTCGCTCCTGGTCCTGGCCGTCATGGCGCCTCTGACGGTCTTGCGCTACCAGCGGCGCAACGCCTGAGCCCGCACATCGGAGATTCAGCCGGTCTCGCCCGCCAGACGGCGGGCGAGACCGGCAGCGTGCGCAACCAGTTGAGCACGGTCCAGGGACCGGATCCTCTCCCCGGCCTGAACCAGCGCCCGGGCGTCGAGCTGCTCGGTGCGGGTGCGCAGGTAGCTGTGGGAGAGCAGGCGGCAGGTCTGGTTTGTGCCCACGGCGAGGGCGGTGGTGATCAGCTCGGCCCCTACTGACCGCCGATCAGAGCCCGCATCCTCAGCAGCCACGACGGACAGGCCGACGGCCGCGGCGAAGGCCATGATCGTGGGAATGTCGCGCTGCCGCGGAGCGGGATCGGAGAGGATGTCGTGCAGCAGAAAGGCGGCTCGGGCGCGGATGGCGCCGGCATCGAGCTCGACGGCGTCGTCGGGTCTGAGCTCGACGTCGGTGACCAGGCACATGCTCAGGATGTAGAGCTCCCACTGGGATCCGGATCCCAGGATGGAGCGCCAGTGCCCGGCATAGCGCAGGCTCACGCGCTGGACGAGGGCGGCGGTGCGCACTCGCCCGCGGGTGAGCTCCAGCTCGCCGCGCACGGAGCGGGCGATGAAGCGCATGGTTCCCGGCAGGTCGACGGACTCCAGACTCTCCAGCAACCTGTCTGCCGCCTCGGGACGAGGATCGAGGTAGACCGCGCAGTAGGCCCCCTCGAGTCGCAGTGTCGTACGGAAGAACTCACTCCAGCTGGGCAGGACCCGGTCCAGGAGCACCTGGGCTCGCGTGCACGCCTCAACGACCTGGCTGTAGCGCCCCAGTGACATGAGAACCTGCAGCCGGTGGAGGTGCAGCTCGAGCAGGTGAATACCGGCCACGTCATTGCCGTGGAACCGATCCAGGAGGGCCTCGATGGTCTCCAGGGAGGCCTGGGGGTCGCCGTCGTCCTCCTGTTGAGCGGCCAGGCAGCGGGTCGCCGCCCAGGCGACCCAGGGGTCGGCGTCACGGGCCAGCTCGGGCCACTGCTCGTCACCCGCACGCAGGAAGCGCCTCACTCGGGAGAACGGCCCCTCGCCGTTGAAGGAGGCCGGCAGCAGGGAGCGGACCTGGGTGGGCATGTGACTCAGGAGCCCGAACAGGGTGACGCACAGGGACAGGACGCTCAGCCCCGCCTCGTTGCCGCGCAGGTTCTGGGCCGGTTGGACGGCAGGACCGATGAGGCGCGAGCCGTAGTCAGCGATGCGCTCATAGCTCCAGGTGACGCTCCACAGTCGCATGAGTGCAGCGCCGATGAAGCAGATCGCGTCACGCAGGTCCGCCGACAGGCGATCCGAGCCGTAATCATCGGCCCGTGCCAGAAGCCGGTCGAGCTGCTGAAGGATAACGGCCTCATTGTGGGCGACCTCCTGGAAGAGGCGGTCGTGGTGGCGCGACTCAGGGTGACTGACGTCGCCGAAGTCGCCGGCGTCGATGGGGAAGCGGATCTGGGAACACAGGTCCACCGCCCACTCGTGCAGGGCCGCCCGGGCCGCCACCTCGTCACCTGAGGCGGACAGCTGCTCGAGGGCGAAGTCACGGACAGTGACGAGCATATGGAAACGGGGCAGGCCGCGGTCGCGTACCACGAGCAGGGAGTGGGAGACCAGGGCATCGAGGAGGTCGGCGGCCTGCGCACCGACAAGCGCCTCCGCGGCGGCGAGGGTGAAGCCGTCGGCGAGCAGGGCCAGGCGCGCCATGGCGCGGCGCTCGGCGGGGTCGAGCAGGTTCCAGGACCACTCGATGACCGCTCTCAGGGTGCGCTGACGGGCCGGCGCGTCACGTGCGGCGGTCAGCAGATCGGGTCTGCCGGGCAGCCGCTCGGCGACCTGACCGACCGACAGGCTGCGGGTGCGCGCGGCGGCCAGCTCGATGGCCAGGGGAATGCCGTCCAACCGCGTCAGGAGCTCAGCCAGATCGTCATCGTTGATGACCTGGCCGGGGCGAGCGGCCAGAGCGCGGGCGCGGAAGAGCTCGGCCGCCGAGACGGAATCGAGCGATTCGAGGCGATGGACGTGCTCCGCGGCCAGATCGAGGGGGCGGCGCGAGGTCGCCAGGACGCGCAGGTCGGGGCAGGCGCCCAGGAGCGGCCCGACGAGGTCGGCGACCTGGTCGGCCAGATGCTCGCAGTTGTCCAGGACCAGGACGGTTCCAGGCTGGGCGAGGGCGGCGGCCAGGGCGCGGCGCGGGTCGCCGTCAGCCGCTCCGGGGCCTCCGACGGCGTCGAGCAGGACCCTGGTCAGATCGGCCCCGGGTGATACCTCGGCGAGGGCGACGACGTAGACGGCAGGGCGACGGCTGCGGGCCGCCACCACCTGGGCCAGGGTCGTCTTGCCGACCCCGCCGGGACCGGTGAGCGTCACCAGCCGGCGGGTGCTCAGGGCCTTGAGAACACCGGTCACGTCCGCCTCCCTCCCCAGGAAGTGCTCGGGCTCGGGCTCCAGGCCGCGGCGCACAGGGCTCTCGGCGGCCAGAACGGCCTCGTGGGCGGCGCGCAGGGCGGGTCCCGGCACGGCTCCCCGATCGCGCAGCCGGCGGCGGTACTGCTCATAGATCTCCAGGGCCGCGGCGGGTGAGCGGGCCCAGGACTCGGCGCGCATGAGGGCGGCCAGGACGATCTCGTCTCCAGCGTCTCGCTGGGCGGCCTCGCGCAACAGCTCTGCGGCCCGCTCGTGCTCACCGGTGGCCTCCAGGGCGAGCCCCCGGTCGCAGCGAGCAGCCTCGGCCAGGGCAACGGCGCGCTCCCGCAGGCGGGATAGAGGGGCGGGTCCGGCTCCGACGGCATCGCCGGCCTCGCAGTGAGCGGGCACCTGGGGCAAGGAGCCGGTGAGGACCAGAACCTGGTCCCACTGCCCCTCGACGGCACGGGTGCGGGCCCGCTCCGCCCGGTCCGCCAGGTCGCAGACATCGATCTGCGCCGCCGGCAGCGCCAGCCGGTACCCGTCACCGAGACGCTCGACGACGCCCTCCCCCACCACCGCCCGAACCCGGGAGACGACGACGTGCAGCGCCCGCAGGGGCCGGGCCGGGACGTCGTCGGGCCACAGGGCCTCGATGAGGATGTCATCGCTCACCCGGGTCTGCGGGCTCGCAGCCAACACGGCGAGCAGATCGAGGGGCCTCCCGCTCAGGGCCGTGCCGCGCCAGGTCGGCGGGTCCGTCAGGAGGGCCAGCGAATAAGGAGGCTTCACGGGCCTATTCTCCCCCATCGCACCGGGCCGATGGCGTCAATGATGAAGGGCCGGTCGCGACGCCGGCCACCGCTGTAGTGGCCACGCCTGCGACCGGCCCCGAGGAGGAACCTTCCGTCAGCTCACAGGCTGAGGTTGCTCTTGACGGTGTCGGCCAGGGATCGGGCCACGCGGTCGGCCTCCTCCTGGGACGCCGCCTCGACCATGACGCGCACAAGAGGCTCAGTACCCGAGGGCCGCAGCAGGACGCGGCCGGTCTCGCCCAGCTCCTTCTCCGCGGAGGCGACGGCGTCCTGCACGGACTGGTTGGTGCTGACGGCCGCCTTATCGACGTTCTTGACGTTGATGAGCGTCTGGGGCAGGCGGGTCACGACGCTGGCCAGCTCGGCCAGGGTCTTGCCGGTGCGCTTGACTCGCGCGGCCACGTGCAGGGAGGTGAGCACGCCGTCACCGGTGGTGGCATGGATAGTGTCAATGACATGGCCGGACTGCTCTCCGCCCAGGGTGTAGCCGCCCTGGAGCATCCGCTCGAGCACGTAGCGGTCTCCCACCCCGGTCTGAACGGTGCGGATGCCGTGCTCGCGCATCGCCAGGATGAGGCCGAGGTTGCTCATGACGGTGACGACGAGCGTGTCGGAGCCGAGGGTGCCGTCGGCCTTCATGCCGATGGCGAGCATGCCCATGATCTGGTCGCCGTCGACGAGCTGTCCGTCGGCGTCCACGGCCAGGCAGCGGTCGGCGTCGCCGTCGTAGGCCACGCCCATGTCCGCGCCGACGGCCTTGACATAGTTCTGCAGCTGCTCGGGGTGAGTGGAACCGCAGCTGTCGTTGATGTTGAGGCCGTCAGGGGAGGCATTGATGACGATGACCTCGGCGCCGGCGGCACGCAGTGCGGCCGGCCCGACGACGGAGGCGGCTCCGTTTGAGGCGTCGACGACGATGCGCAGCCCGGACAGGTCAGTGGCCGCGGAGTCGACGAGGTGGTTGATGTAGTTCTGGTCGGCGACGGTCTCGCCCTTGACAACGCGACCGACGTCGGACCCGGTGGGCCGGCCGTCAACCTTGCCCAGGAGGGACTCGATCTCGTCCTCGACGGCGTCGGCGAGCTTGTAGCCGCCGCGGGCGATGAACTTGATGCCGTTGTCCGGGAAGGGGTTGTGGGAGGCGGAGATCATGACGCCCAGCTCGATGTCCTGGGTTGCCGTCAGGTGTGCGATCGCCGGGGTGGGCAGGACGCCCACGCGTGTGACGTCGATCCCGGAGGAGGCCAGCCCCGCGCTGATGGCGTGGTCGAGGAACTCTCCGGAGGCACGGGTGTCGCGGCCCACGATGGCGCGGGGACGACCGCTGCGGGTGCGCCGGGTGGCGGTCGTGTCCTTGGTCAGGACGCGGGCCGCAGCCTCACCGAGCTGTACGGCCAGAGTTGGCGTGAGCAGGTCGTTGGCCAGGCCGCGTACGCCGTCGGTTCCGAAGAGACGAGCCATGGAAATCCTCCTGAAGGGTGACGAAACATGACCATCCTGCCACGGGCCGCGCGGTACGGGGGCATGACGACCGAAGCGCAGGGAAGGTCTGATGTCCTCCCGGGAGCTCGTCACGGAGGGGTCCCGCCCGAGATCCCGCCCATCGGCGGCGGCCAGTCGGATCATCCTGCGATGTCAAGGCCGCTCGCGGCAGCCCCTGACAGATGACGATGGCGGCCGTCCCGGAGAGGGGACGGCCGCCATCGTGCACAGCGGGCGAGCGGGTCCAGTCGGTCCGACCGGGACCGCGCCGGATCAGCGCTTGGAGTACTGGGGGGCGCGGCGGGCCTTGTGCAGACCGGCCTTCTTGCGCTCCACGATGCGCGAGTCGCGGGTGAGGAAGCCGGCCTTCTTCAGGGTGGCGCGGTTGGCCTCACGGTCGATCTCGTTGAGGGCGCGGGCGATACCCAGGCGCAGGGCACCGGCCTGGCCGGAGACGCCGCCGCCGTTGATGCGGGCGATCACGTCGAAGCGGCCCTCGAGGTCCAGGATGGTGAAGGGGGCGCGCACGAGCTGCTGGTGCAGCTTGTTGGGGAAGTAGTCCTCCAGGGAACGGCCGTTCAGCGTCCACTGACCGGTGCCGGGAACGAGGCGCACGCGGGCGACAGCCTCCTTGCGGCGACCCAGGCCTGAGCCGGGGGCGGTGATGGACTGGCCGCGCCCCGGGGCGGCCTCCTCGGTCTCGGTGGTGTAGCTGGAGGGGGCGTTCTCCTCGTCCAGCGCGTCGATGTCGACAGTGGTCTCAGCCACGATATGTCCTTTGCTTGTCGCGAGGTGCCGAGCGCGGGAGCGCTTACTGGGCGACCTGGGTGATCTCGAACGGCTTCGGGTTCTGGGAGGCGTGCGGGTGCTCGGCACCTGCGTAGACCTTGAGCTTCTTGAGCTGGGCGCGACCGAGCTTGGTGTGCGGAACCATGCCCTTGATGGCCTTCTCGACGGCGCGCTCGGGGCGAGTGGCCAGCAGCTCGCGGTAGGAGACGGCGGTCAAACCACCCGGGTGGCCGGAGTGGCGGTAGGCGAACTTCTTGTCTGCCTTGCCGTTGGTAAGGGCCACCTTGTCGGCGTTGATGACGACGACGTAGTCGCCGCAGTCCTCGTTGGGCGCGAACTGGGGCTTGTGCTTCCCACGGAGCAGGGTGGCGGCCTGGGCCGCGAGTCGACCCAGGACGACGTCGGTGGCGTCAATGACGTACCAGTTCTTCTCGACGTCGCCGGGCTTCGGTGTATACGTGCGCACGGGCGTTGCCTTCGTTTCTCTTGGCGAGTGGGCACGCCGAAGCGCGGTGAAGCATTCGCAGTTCGGCGAGACCACCATGGTCAGGTGAGTGGTCGGAGCACAGGCGATCCGGGGCGAGTGGGACGGCACCGCGGACACGCGCACGTGTGCTGCACGACGATTGCCAACAGTACCGGGCGGTCCATGGGAGGGTCAAAAGGTGCGGCTTTCCAGTTCCGTGAATCGCACCACGCGGCCCACCTGTCACTGAGCGCGCTGTCAGCAGGTCAGGCGGCGGGTGGCCCGGGCACGCTCAGCCTGGGCGGCGAGCTCGTCATCGGCCGGGTAGACGACCTCCTCCAGGGTCAGCCCGTGCGGCGGGGCGACGGGGGCGGCGCCGTCACGACTACGAGCGGCCAGGAGCTCATCGGGCCAGGCGGCGGGTCTGCGTCCCTGCCCGACGGCGAGACCGGCTCCTACCAGGGAGCGGACCATGGAGTGGCAGAAGGCGTCGGCGACGACGGACAGAGTCACCAGCCCTGCATCCGGTCCGGCCGCGACTCGCCGCCACTCCAGGGCGCGCAGGGTGCGGATGGTTGTGGCCCCCTGGCGGGGCTTGCAGTAGGACAGGAAGTCGTGCTCGCCGAGCAAGGGCTTGGCAGAGGCCTCCATGGCCTCGACGTCGAGCCGGTCCGGCAGCCACAGAACGGTGGCACGCCGGGCAGGGTTGCGAGGAGCGTCGGCGTCGGCGATCCGATAGGTGTAGCGGCGGGACAACGCCCCGAAACGGGCGTCGAAGGCCTCCGGCACGATGCGCGCCCCGGTGACGACGACGTCGCCGGCTCCACGCGGGGTGCGCGGCAGGCTGGTCTGCGCCTCACGAGCCAGGACCCCCGCCATTCGAGTCAGCAGGGCGGCCTCGGGGAGGCGGTCGGAGCGTCCGGGCAGCGCGGCCCAGGCCTCGGGGCTCACGTCGAGGTGGACTACCTGGGCCGCGGCGTGGACACCGGCGTCGGTGCGACCAGCCACCGCAAGGCGAACGGGCTCGCGCAGGACGGTGGCCAGGGCGGAGGTGAGGACTCCCTCGACGGTACGCAGACCGGGCTGGGCGGCCCACCCGGAGAAGAAGGTGCCGTCGTAGGCCAGGTCGAGGCGGATGCGTGGCATGTCCCTATTGAACCGCACGGGTTTCTCGAGATGCAGCATGCGGTACAGGCCTGGGCTGCACAGACGCTCTCGGCAACCATCCGCGCCGCGCAGCTCTCGAGTCGTCGCCCGCCCCACTGCCTCTCTCCCAGGAACTATGCACTTCCACTAGGCTCGCCGCCGTGAGCACAACGACTCTGTCCGTGGACTGCGGCGGCGGCGGCATCAAGGCCTCGGTGCTGGATCGCGAGGGCAACATCATCTCCCGCGCCGTGCGCACCCCGACCCCCTACCCGCTACCGCCGACGAAGCTGGTGGAGACCATCGCCTCACTGGCGTCCCAGCTGCCGGGCGCGGACCGGGTGACGGTGGGGATGCCGGGCATGATCCGCCACGGGGTCGTCATCGCCACGCCGCACTACATCACCAGGGACGGCCCGCGCTCCAGGGTTCTGCCCGATCTGGTGGAGGCCTGGGCCCGCTTTGACATGGGCACCAGTGTCTCGAAGGCCCTGGGCATCCCTTCTCTGGTCCTCAACGACGCCGAGGTCGCCGGGGCCGGTGTCGTCACCGGCCACGGACTGGAGATGATCGTGACCCTGGGCACCGGCCTGGGCAACGCCGTCTTCGACAACGGCGTCCTGGCCCCTCACGTGGAGGTCTCCCAGGGTCCGGTGCGCTGGGGCCTGACCTATGACGACTACATCGGCGAGCACGAGCGGCTGCGCCTGGGCGACGCCCACTGGTCGCGCCGGGTACGTCGCGTCGTCGACGCCCTGCGCCCCATGTACCTGTGGGACCGCCTCTACCTGGGTGGCGGCAACTCGCGCCGGATCACGGCGACCCAGCTGGCCAAGATCGGCGACGACGTCGTCGTGGTCCCCAACGAGGCCGGCATGACCGGTGGCGCCCGCTGCTGGGACATGACCCGCCCCTAATCGCCCTTGTTCCATCCACCGTCAGTGCCTTCGCGCACCGCGTGCGGGCCGTTTCTTTGGTCCGTCTCTCCGCCCACGTCACCGGACCGACACCAACAGTCCCTTGCCGCAGACCTCACCACCTTCTATCTTGCCGATAGTTTCTTGTGAGGTGCTGCGACGGCACCCGTGTCGTGCAAGGAGGCACTATGCGTATCGGAGTCCCCCGCGAACCTGCGGATCAGCCACGCGTCGCTGCGAGCCCGCAGACAGTGGAGCGGATGATCCGCATGGGCTACGAGGTCCTGGTCGAGCGCGGCGCCGGGACGCGGGCACAGTTCCCCGACGACGCCTACGAGGCCGCCGGGGCCCAGTCAGCCAGCGGCGTCCGGATCTGGGGCTGCGAGGTCGTGGTGAGTGCCTCGGCGCCCACCGAGGAGCACCTGGCGCTCATGACCCGGGGCTCGGTCCTCATCTGTCGGTTGGACCCGGCACGCCGGCCCGAGCTCCTCGAGGCGCTGCAGGAGCGGAGCATCACCTGCATGGCCCTGGACGTGGTCCCGAGGATCTCGCGGGCGCAGTCGCTGGATGTGCTCTCCTCGCAGGCGAACCTCGCCGGCTACCGGGCCGTCATTGAGGCGGCCTCATACCTGGGCAGGCTGTTCAGCGGGCAGGTGACCGCCGCGGGCAAGTTCCCACCCGCGACTGTCTACGTCATCGGTGCGGGGGTGGCCGGGCTGTCTGCGATCGGGACGGCCTACTCCCTGGGCGCGCAGGTACGCGGCTCCGATGTGCGCCCCGAGGTCGCCGATCAGGTCCGGTCCATGGGAGCGCAGTTCGTACCACTGCCCAGCGCCCAGGAGGTGTCCTCCGACGGCTACGCCAAGGAGATGCGCGCCGATCAGGCGAGCGCGGCCAACGCACTCTACGCCCAGCAGGCCGCCGAGTCCGATGTCGTCATCACCACGGCGAGCATTCCGGGCCGCCGCGCGCCGGTGCTCCTGGACCGCTCCGCGATCGAGGCCATGCGCCCCGGATCGGTCATCATCGACATGGCCGCGGCCACTGGCGGCAACACCGAGCTGACAGCGCCCGGCGAGGTGGTCACCACCGACGGCGGCGTCACGATCGTGGGGCACACGGACCTGGCGGGGATGCTGCCCGCGCAGGCCTCCCAGCTCTACGGGCGCAACATCGTCAACCTGCTGGCTCTGCTCACCCCGACCGAGGACGGCGAGCTCGTCGTGGACCTGGACGACGAGGTGGTCCGGGCTATCACAGTCACCCACGACAACGAGCTGCTGTGGCCACCTCCCCAGATCCAGGTCTCGGCCGCTCCAGCCCCGGGCCACCCGGCACAGGCGAACGCCGACGACGCAGCCACACAGGAGGCCGCCCGCGCAGCCCGGGCACTCTCGCGCTCCCGGCAGTGGCTAGGGCTGGCCGCGGTCAGCCTCGTGGCAGCAGCCCTGGTGCTGGTGACGCCATCGGCCGCCACGAGCCACTACATCGTGCTCATGCTCTCAGTGATCCTGGGCTTCCACGTCATCTCCAACGTGACCCCGGCCCTGCACACGCCGCTCATGTCGGTGACCAACGCGATCTCGGGGATCATCCTGATCGGGGCGATCTCGCAAGTCGGTCACCCCCACCCGGTCATCAGCGCCATCAGCCTGGCCGCGGTGGTCCTGGCCACGATCAACATCGTCGGCGGCTTCGCGGTCACCCACCGCATGCTCGCCATGTTCACGAAGGACTGAGGTGAGGACCGGATGATGACTCAGATGCCGATCCTGACGCCGGCTGCGTCGTCGAGCACACTGATCGCCGCCACGCCGTCTCTGCCCTCACCCGTGGTCCTGGCCTACATCGCCGCCGCGATCCTGTTCATTCTGGCCGCGGCCGGTCTGTCCCGCCATGAGACCGCGGTGGCAGGCAACGTGGCGGGCGCCGTCGGCATGGGAGTGGCGGTGCTCGCCGCCATCGGCCTGGCCCTGAGCAACCAGCCCGCGCGGGGCGTGCTGCCAACACTGCTGCTCATCGTCATGGGGCTGGCCCTGGGCTCGGTCATCGGGCTGGTGGTGGCCAGGCGCGTAGCCATGACCGGGATGCCCCAGCTCATCGCCGCGCTCAACGGATTGGTGGGGCTGGCAGCCGTCCTGGTGGGCTACAACTCCTACGTCTCCCCCGACGCCCTGTCCGCCTCTCTGGGAGCCTTCCACCTGGGCGAGGTCTTCCTGGGCGTGTTCGTCGGCGGGGTGACCTTCACCGGCTCCGTCCTGGCGGCCCTCAAGCTGGCCGGCCGCGTACCGGGGCGCCCGATGACGCTACCGGGCCGCAACCTGCTCAACCTCGGGGCGCTCATCGTCTCCCTGCTTCTCATGGTGGGGTTCATGGCGGCACCGGCCGGCTCCAGTACCGGCTGGGCCTTCCTGGCGGCGATGACGGTGATCTCCCTGGCACTGGGCACTCATCTGGTGCTGGCGATCGGCGGCGGCGACATGCCGGTAGTCGTCTCGATCATGAACTCCTACTCGGGGTGGGCCTCCGCCTTCACCGGCTTCATGGTGGACAACGACCTGCTCATCATCACCGGGGCGCTGGTGGGCTCCTCGGGGGCATACCTGTCCTACCTCATGTGCCAGGCCATGAACCGTTCCTTTGTCTCGGTGCTGCTGGGCGGCTACGGAACCGACTCCACCGGCGCCGCCGCGGGCGGCCCTCAGCACGAGGGATCGGTGGACGAGACCAGCGCCGACGAGGTGGCCCACCTGCTGCAGAACGCCCGACGCGTGGTCATCACCCCCGGCTACGGGATGGCCGTCGCCCAGGCCCAGTACCCGGTGGCCACCCTCACCGAGATGCTGCGCTCGGAGGGTGTGGAGGTCACCTTCGGCATCCACCCGGTTGCGGGCCGCCTGCCCGGACACATGAACGTACTGCTGGCCGAGGCGAAGGTCCCCTACGACATCGTCCTAGAGATGGACGAGGTCAATGACTCCTTCGACGACGTCGACGTCGTTCTCATCATCGGCGCCAATGACACCGTGAATCCAGCCGCCCAGGAGCCGGGCTCACCGATCGCGGGCATGCCGGTGCTGCACGTGTGGGAGGCAAGCCGAGTCATCATCTTCAAACGGTCCATGGCCACCGGCTACGCCGGGGTGGACAACCCGCTCTTCTTCCGGGAGAACGCCTCCATGCTCTTCGGCGACGCCAAGGGCACCGTCGAGGCCATCATCCGGGCCCTGGAGTAGGAGGCGCCAGGATCCAGGAGTCACTTGTGTTCAGTCGAGCCGACCGCCCTCGAGGCGCTCGACGCCGTCGACGCCGTCGAGGCCGGACAGGGACTCGATGAGGTTGGCGGCGGGCCGTTGCCCGTGGAAGCGCATAACGGCGTTCATGGTGCGCCCGTGCTCGCCGCGGGTCATCTCGGTCTCCTCCAAGGTGGCCGTGAAGCCGGAGGCCGTGGCGGCCTGGAGGATCTCGGGCATGATGGCGCGGCCAACCTCGTAGTCGATGCGTACGGTTACCTCGCCGTGGCGGCGCTGCAGGCGCGAGGTGAGTGGCCCTAGCAGCAGGACGACGATGTAGTCGAGCGCGACGGCGGTCGCGGCGAGAGGGATCATGCCCGCTCCGCAGGCCATGCCGATGGCGGCACTGAGCCAGACAGTGGCGGCGGTAGTCAGGCCGCGGACGGTGTCATTGTTGACGAAGATGACCCCGGCCCCCAGGAAGCCGATGCCGGAGACGATCTGCGCGGCCACACGACTGGGGTCCACGGCGACATCGGATCCGGTGATCGGGGCGAATCCGTAGGCGGACACAAGGGTGAACAGGCACGAGCCCAGTCCCACCAGGACGTGCGTCTTGACCCCGGCGTCCTTGTGGCGCAGGTGACGCTCGGCACCCAGGGTGAGGCACAGGATGAAGGTCGCCGTCATGGCGACGACCTGGACCCCCACGTGGTCCAGGCTGAACAGCGCGCCCACACCGGCTCCCTTCCTCATGATCGCGATACCCGCCCTACCGGCCCTTCGTCGATTCTAAAGGAGCGGCCGACAGGGCGCGTCCCCGGTGACGTCTCCCCATCGCGAGGCGCATGCTCGCCGTTTAACGTGGGCCCACCATCGTTCCCCCAGTTCCGAGGCTCTCAGACGTGTCGCTCTCCCCCTATGTCAGCCCCGAGGGCGTGGCTCGTGCCAGCCGGCTGCTGGAGCTCAGTGAGCGCCTGGCGAGCTCGGGGCGCCGGGGCGAGGCTTTGGACGCCGCTCGGGAGGCGAGCGAGATCCACCGCGGTCTGGTCCGGGTCAACCCGGACCTCTACCTGGCCGACCTCGCTGGAGGCCTGTCAGTCCTGGCGGTCCGCCTGCACGAGGCCCGCAGGATTCGCGAGGGGGTCGCGATCTCTCGGGAGACGGTAAGGATTCGACGGCGCCTGACCCAGCGGAACTACGACGCCCATGCTCCCGGTCTGGCCGAGTCTCTGGGCCGGCTCGCCGTCGACCTGAGCGCGGCCGGCGAGCTGCGCGATGCGCTGGCCACCGCGCAGGAGTCCGTCGAGCTCTACCGGAGCCTGAGCCGGGATGAGCCCTCCACCTACGACGCCGATCTGGCTCGGGCCCTTACCACGCTCGCCTGCCGTCTGGGCGAGTCCGGGCGCCCGAGCGACACATTCATCGCCGCTCAGCAGGCCATCAGTGTCCGACGGCGCCTAACACAGTCCGACCCGGGCACCCAGATCCACCGACTCGCGGCGGACCTGAGCAGTCTGGCTCCAAGGCTGCGCACGGTGGGTTACGTCGATGAGGCCCTTGGCCAGGCCCGGGAGGCCGTCAGCCTCTACCGCAGCCTCGATAAGGATGAGCCCGGTTCCTGCACCGGCGAGCTTGCCGGCGCCCTGGAGGTCCTGGCCGCATGCAGGGCCGGGGTAGGGCGCCGCGATGAGGCGCTGGAAGCCGCCGAGGAGGCTACCGCGCTCTACCGGGGGTTGGCCCGCCGCACACCCGCCCTGTACTCCCCCGAAGTGGCCCGCTCCTTAGGGACACTGGCCCGGCGTCTGAGTGACGTGGGACGGCGCCATGAGGCACTCGCCGCAGCCCAGGAGGCGGTCAGTATCGCTCGGACTCTGGCTCGCAGCGCCCCCGATACACACCTGCCCGATCTGGCCGATGCTCTCAAGGCGTACGCCGCCTGCCTGCGCGACGCTGACCGCCTGGACCGTGCTCTGACCGCGGCGCGTGAGGTGGTCAGCATCCGCCGCACCCTGGTCCAGGGCAGTCCTACGACCTACACCTCGGATCTTGCCGAGTCCCTGTACATCCTCGCCGTCGGCCTGTACACGGCCAGGCAGCTGCCCGAGTCCTTCACGGCGGCCCGGGAGGCCATTGACATCTATCGGCGTCTGGTCCGTGCCAACCCGGCCTCCTACACCGCCGACCTGGCCCGGGCTCTCAACATCCTCACCTTGAACCTCAACCGCGCCGGACGCACGCACGAGGCCCTGGCCGCCGTTCAGGAGGCGGTCACCATCTATCGCAGCCTGGTGCAGATCGATCCGGCAGCCTACAAACCGGCTCTAGCAGCCTCCCTGCACAACGTCGCGACGTGCCTGGTTGACACGGGACATCGTTCGGCCGCTCTGGCGGCGATCCGTGAAACGGCGGCGATCCGTCGGGAGCTGGCCGAGCGCGCCCCCGCGACTCACACCCCGGCACTGGCGCCGTGCCTGCACCGGCTCGCCAAGCGCCTGGCCGAGGCGGGCCACCGACGGGAGGCTCTGGAGACCGCGCGGGAGGCGGTCGACCTCTACCGAGGTCTGGCCCGCAAGCAGCCGGAGGCCTTCAACCGGGGCCTCGCCGATACCCTCGGCACCTACGCCTCGGTACTCCAGTGGAGCGGCAGGGAGGCTGACGCCGCCCGCATTCGCCAGGAGGTCAGCGACGTGACCAGGCAAACGGCGGCAGATGGCTCACTGAGCCCACTCTGAGCCACCGCCTTCATAAGACACGGGGAGGGCCGGTCACCTGATGGTGACCGGCCCTCCCCGGAGTGCTGCTCAGAGCGTCAGCCCCGGCTCACTTCTCGACCTTCTGGGCGGCGGCGCCGCCGGCGGGGGCGAAGCCCGCGGCCTCAGCCTCCTCGGCACTGGCGAACCAGACCTCGGCGACCGTGGCGTCGTACCAGCGCGAGCCGGGAACGTGGTACTTCATGGAGTCCTCGTTGCCCTTGACCAGGTGGTCGTCGTCGGGAGCATCCGTGGCACCCTCCTCAAGACGAACCGCACCGGCGTACTCGGCCTTCTCCGCCTTGCCGCCCTTCTCAGCCTTCTCCTCGGCCTTCTTCGCGGCCTTGTCCTCGTCGGCGACGGCCTTCTGGGCAGCCTTCTTGGCGGTGGCGATCGCGTCGTCCACGACCTCCTTGCGGGCAACCGGCTCCAGCACCAGGGAGATGACCGCCATGGGGGCGTTGTCGCCCTTACGGGGGGTCGTCTTGATGATGCGGGTGTAGCCGCCCTCGCGGCCCTCGAACTGGGGCGCGAGCTCCTCGAAGAGGCGGTAGACGGCGTACTTGTCCGTCACCTTCTTGAGCACGGTGCGACGGGCGTGCAGGTCGCCGCGCTTGCCCTTGGTGATGAGCTTCTCGACGTAGGGACGCAGGCGACGGGCGCGAGCCTCCGTGGTCTTGATCGACTCGTGGACGATGAGCTGCGTGGCCAGGTTGGCGAGCAGGTGGCGCTCGTGCTGGGCACTACCGCCCAGGCGGGGACCCTTGGTGGGGCGAGGCATGGTTGTCTCCTAGATGAATAACGAGCCGGCTCAGGCCTGGGTCTCGTCGCTGAAGGTGGGGTTGGCGTAGTCGTCGTCCGAGACGTAGTCGACCGGGGAGCCCTTGAGGGAGAGCCCCAGCTCGGCCAGCTTGTCCTTGATCTCGGAGATGGACTTGGCACCGAAGTTACGGATGTCGAGCAGGTCGGCCTCGCTGCGCGAGACGAGCTCACCGACGGTGTGGATGCCCTCGCGCTTGAGGGCGTTGGAGGAACGGGCCTGCAGGTCGAGCTCGTCGATCATGAGGGCGAGATCCTGCTGGAAGGCCTCGTCGATCGGCGAGGGGCCGACCTCGATGCCCTCAGCCTCGACGTTGAGCTCGCGGGCCAGGCCGAAGAGCTCCACGAGCGTCTTACCGGCGGAGGCCAGGGCGTCGCGCGGGGTGATGGAGGACTTGGTCTCGACGTCGACGATGAGACGGTCGAAGTCGGTGCGCTGCTCCACACGGGTGGCCTCGACGGAGTAGGAGACCTTCTTGACCGGCGAGTAGATCGAGTCCACCGGGATACGGGAGATCTCCGCGTTGGGGTCCTTGTTCTGGTTGGCGGAGACGTAGCCGCGGCCGCGCTCGACCGTCAGCTCGATCTCCAGCTTGCCCTTCTCGTTGAGAGTGGCGATGACCAGATCGGGGTTGTGGATCTCGACGCCGGCCGGCGGGGTGATGTCGCCGGCGGTGACCTCACTCGGACCGGACTTGCGCAGGTACATGACGACCGGCTCGTCGTTCTCCGAGGACAGGACGATCTCCTTGATGTTGAGGATGATCTGGGCGACATCCTCCTTGACCCCGGGGATCGTGCGGAACTCGTGGGGCACCCCGTCGATGCGGACGCTGGTCACGGCCGCCCCCGGGATGGAGGACAGCAGCGTGCGCCGCAGGGAGTTGCCGAGCGTGTAGCCGAAGCCGGGCTCGAGGGGCTCGAGCACGAAGCGCGAGCGGCGGTCCTCGACCACGACCTCCTCGGTGAGCGTGGGTCGCTGTGCAATGAGCACGTGGTTTCCTTTCGTCGCGGCGCCCGCTATATGACGCCGTTCCTCATGGTTGGAGCTGCCGGCCCGCCCGAGCCGGCCCTACTCCGCGCCCCGCCGGTTGGGCGGGACGTGGTGGGACGACGGCGCAGCAGGTGCTGCGCCGTCGTCCCATGAAGCTCAAACGCGGCGGCGCTTGGGCGGGCGGCAGCCGTTGAAGGCCTGGGGGGTGACGTCGGTGATGGAGCCGACCTCGAGGCCGGCGGCCTGGAGGGAGCGGATCGCGGTCTCGCGGCCGGAGCCGGGGCCCTTGACGAAGACGTCAACCTTCTTCATGCCGTGCTCCTGGGCGCGCCGGGCGGCGGACTCGGCGGCGAGCTGGGCGGCGTAGGGGGTCGACTTGCGCGACCCCTTGAAGCCGACCTGGCCGGAGGAGCACCAGGCGATGACGGCACCCTGCGGGTCCGTCAGGGAGACGATGGTGTTGTTGAAGGTGGACTTGATGTAGGCGTGACCGTGGGTAACGTTCTTGCGGTCCTTGCGGCGCGTCTTGCGCGCGGCGGCGCGGGTCTTGGGAGGCATTCTTCCTTCTTCGTGATGAGGTCGTCACTGCGCTCTCCGCAGGGCGGGGCGCGAGCTGCTGCTTACTTGGCCTTCTTCTTACCGGCCACGGTGCGCTTGGGGCCCTTGCGGGTACGCGCGTTGGTCTTGGTGCGCTGACCGTGCACCGGCAGGTGGCGGCGGTGACGCAGGCCCTGGTAGCAGCCGATCTCGATCTTGCGGCGGATGTCCGCCTGGACCTCACGACGCAGGTCACCCTCAACCTGGTAGCTGCCGTCGATGTGGGTGCGGAGCCTGACCAGCTCCTCCTCGGTGAGGTCCTTGACGCGGGTGTCGGGGTTGACGCCCGTCGCCTTCAGGGTCTCGTCCGCGCGAGTGCGTCCGATCCCGAAGATGTAGGTGAGTGCGACCTCGACTCGCTTCTCGCGAGGCAGGTCGACACCGGAAATGCGTGCCACGGTGTGGTTCTCCTGTGTGCTCCCGGAGGTCGTCACCCATCTCCCCCACCTCGTCTGGTGGCCCCGGCCTCCGAGAACCGGGGGTTGCGGACCCGTGGTGCGGGTGCGCTGGGATGGGTGCTGGAAAGGGGTCGTCCAGGTATCTGGGCGGCCCGGCGCCGGGGGCTCAGCCCTGACGCTGCTTGTGCCGCGGGTTCTCGCAGATGACCATGACGCGGCCGTGGCGACGAATCACCTTGCAGCTGTCACAGATCTTCTTGACGCTCGGCTTGACCTTCATGATGTTCCTCCGCCGGCTCTGGGAGCCGACATGTCACTTGTACCGGTAGACGATTCGGCCGCGGGAGAGGTCGTAGGGGCTCAGCTCCACGACCACCCGGTCCTCGGGGAGGATGCGGATGTAGTGCTGCCGCATCTTTCCGGAGATGTGCGCGAGCACGACGTGCCCGTTGCTCAGCTCCACCCGGAACATCGCGTTCGGAAGGGCCTCGACGACCGATCCCTCGACCTCGATGACTCCGTCCTTCTTAGCCATGTTCCTCCATCGGTGCTTTCTCGCTCGAGTTCACCCCGACGACGACGTCGCCGGGCGGTCGCGGCCGCCGCTGCAGGCCCTACCACAGGCGAGCCACTGTTGCCAGGGTCTCGATATCGCGATGCGGGCATACGTCATCGACGGACGCGCGTCCAGCGGATAACTTTACGGCAGACCGCCCGGGCTCCACCATGCTAGATGGCGCCACCCTGCGGTGTTTCCTGACACACCGGCGCATGGCGGCGGGTCGACGACGATGCCGCGGCGGGTGACCGGACGGAGCGCGTCTGCTATCTCAGTGGCTTGGGCTCGATGCCGTAGGGGGCCAGTCCCTCGGCACCGCCGTCGGGCGCGGTGAGGACCCACACACCACCGGGGACGATGGCCACGGTGTGCTCCCACTGGGCGGCGTGGGAGCCGTCCTGGGTGACAACGGTCCAGCCGTCGTCGAGCTCACGCGTGGCCGGGCTGCCGGCCGTCAGCATGGGCTCGATGGCCAACACCATGCCGGGCCGCAGCCGTGGCCCGCGTCGCTTGACCGAGTAGTTGAGGACGTCGGGCGCCATGTGCATGCTCGTGCCGATGCCGTGGCCGACGTATTCCTGGAGAATGCCCAGCTCGCGGCCCTCGCGCTCGGCGGCCGCGGCCACCACGGCCTCGACGGCGTCGCCGACGGCGTTGAGGCGCAGCTCGCGTCCGCTCCCCTCCCCCGCCGCGGCGCGGGCGACGGCGGCGATCGCCGCCCACAGGGCCTCGCGGGTGGTGGAATCCACGAGCCGATCGGTCTCGTTGCGGTACGTCCCGCCGACGACGGTGGTGAAGGCAGCATCGCCGTGCCACTGAGTGCCGTCGTCGTCGACGACGTAGGCGCCGCAGTCGAAGGTGACGAGGTCGCCGTCGACCAGGACCCGCTCGCCGGGGATGCCGTGGACCACCTCATCGTTGACGGAGATGCACACGGTGGCCGGGTAGTCGTAGTAGCCCAGGAAGTTCGAGTGGGCGCCGGCAGCCTCGATGACGCCGGCCGAGACGGCGTCGAGCTCGCCGGTGGTGATCCCGGCACGCACCGCCTCGCGCAGGGCGGCATGGATGTCGGCGACGACGAGTCCGGCCCGGCGCATGAGGCGGACCTGCTCGGGGGTCTTGATCTGGATCTGTTCGCGTGAGAGCACGGCTGCCTCCTGTGATCTCGTGGGCTGTGTGGGACCGTGCGGGTCGGGTCAGCGTTCCGGCGCAGTCGGTCCAGCGTCCCGGCAGCTGCTGGGGCGGGTCGGAGCATGCGGAGGCGGGCCGTCCGCGTGAGCAGACGACCCGCCGGTGAGGCCGGGCCTCAGGAGCCGGTGATGCCGCGCGATGCGAGGGCCTCCAGGATGCGGGCGGTGACGACGTCGATCTCACCCATGCCGTCGACCTGGACCAGCAGGCCGCGCTCGGCGTAGATGCCCGCCAAAGGCGCGGTGGACTCGGCGTAGACCTCGAGGCGGTGCCGGATGACCGGCTCGGTGTCGTCGGCGCGCCCCTGCTCGCCGGCCCGTTTGAGCAGTCGGGCGACGACGGCCTCGGCGTCGGCGGTGATCTCCACGACGACGTCGAGGGCGAGGCCCGAGGTCTTCAGCATGGAGTCGAGCTCGCCGACCTGGGCGGTGGTGCGCGGGTAGCCGTCCAGGAGAAAGCCGGCCACGCAGTCGTTCTGGGCGATGCGGTCGCCCACCATGGCATTGGTGATGGAGTCGGGCACGTACTCACCCTTGTCCATGTAGGCCTTGGCCCGAGTGCCGAGCTCGGTGGCGCCGGCAACGTTGGCGCGGAAGATGTCTCCGGTCGAGATGGCCGGGATACCGAGGCGCTCGGCGATCCGGGCGGCCTGAGTGCCCTTGCCCGCTCCGGGGGGACCGAGAAGAACCATGCGTGCGCTCATGACAAGAACCCTTCGTAGTGGCGCTGCTGCAGCTGGGAGTTGACTTCCTTGACCGTCTGAAGGCCCACGCCCACCATGATGAGGATGGTGGTTCCGCCGAAGGGCAGGTGCTGGGACAGATCCAGCCAGATCACGGCAAGCGTCGGGATGAGGGCGAGGACCACCAGGTAGATGGAGCCCGCCGTCGTGATGCGGTTGATGACGTAGGACAGGTAGCGCACGGTGGGCTCGCCGGCACGGATGCCCGGGATGAAGCCGCCGTAGCGCTTCATGTTGTCCGCGATCTCCTCGGCGTCGAAGGTGATGGCCGTGTAGAAGAAGGCGAAGAACAGGATGAGGATGGCGTAGGCGGTCAGGTAGATCGGGTGCGTCTGCTGCAGGTGCGTCATGATCCACTGCACCCACTTGCTCGTAGGAGTGCCGAAGCCGGCGACGAGCTGAGGCATGGCCAGGATCGAGGAGGCGAAGATGACGGGGATGACGCCGGCGGTGTTGATCTTGACCGGGATGTAGGTGGTCGAGCCGCCGTACTGACGGCGCCCGATCATCCGCTTGGCGTACTGCACTGGAATGCGCCGCTGAGCCTGCTCGATGTAGACGACCGCGAGGGTGGCCACCAGGACGACGCCCACAACGATGAGGAACTTGGCCGCGCCGCCGTTGCCGCCGGCGATGGAGAACATGTTGGAGGGGAACTGGGCCACGATTGAGGTGAAGATCAGCAGCGACATGCCATTACCGATGCCGCGCTCGGTGATGAGCTCGCCCAGCCACATGATGAGGCCGGTGCCGGCGGTCATTGTGATGATCATGAGCAGCATCGTGATGACCGAGCCACCGGGGATGATCTGAGCGGTGCAGCCCGGGAAGAGCCGTCCGCTGTTGGCGGTGGCGACGATGGTGCTCGACTGGAGCAGTCCCAGGCCGATGGTCAGGTAGCGGGTGTACTCGGTCAGCTTGGCAGTGCCCGACTGGCCCTCCTTGTGGAGCTCCTCGAAACGGGGAATGACGACCCGCAGGAGCTGGATGATGATGGAGGCGGTGATATAGGGCATGATGCCCAGCGCGAAGACGCTCAACTGGAGCAGCGCACCACCGGAGAAGACGTTGACGAGGCTGAGCAGCCCCTGGTCCTGGGTCTGACCGATACAGGTCTTGACGTTGGCCAGATTGACACCGGGAGCCGGCAGGATCGACCCGAGCCGGAACAGGGCCATAATGCCAAGGGTAAAGAGCAGCTTCGCCCTGAGGTCTGGCGTTCTGAACGCCTGGGTGAACGCGCTGAGCACTCGATCTCCTGTGGACTCGGGGGTGGGTTCGGTCTTGCGGGCAGCAAGGCGGAGCGCAGGGGAACTGCGCTCGGCCCAGACTACCCCGCCGAGGTCTCGGCCTGGGCGCTGAGACAGCCTTGCAACGCCGATGAGGTGCGGGTTTTGTCACGTCTCGTCCCGGCTATGCACCGTCGGGTGACCCAGCGCACCTCACCGTGGGTGGTCAGGGGTCACCGGGATACTCGACGTCGGAGCACGAGAAACCCCGGTGACCCAGGAAATCCTGGGCCACCGGGGCCTGCTATCTCGTGACTCGCGACGGCAGCACCTTCAGAGGGCTACTCCCCATCGGGTGCGGCCTCACGGCGTTCAGCGCGTGGCGATGGTACCGCCGGCGGCCTCGATCTTCTCCTTGGCGGAGCCGGACCAGGCGTCGACCGTGAGCGTCAGGGCCACGGTGACGTCGCCGCCGCCGAGGACCTTGACGAGCTGGTTCTTGCGCACCGCGCCCTTGGCGACGAGGTCCTCCACGGTCACCGTGCCGCCCTCGGGGAACAACTCGGCAATGCGGCCGACGTTCACGGGCTGGTACTCGACGCGGTTGGGGTTGCGGAAGCCGCGTAGCTTGGGAAGACGCATGTGCAGCGGCATCTGGCCGCCCTCGAAACCAGGACGGACCTGGTAACGAGCCTTGGTGCCCTTGGTACCGCGACCGGCGGTCTTACCCTTGGACGCCTCACCACGACCCACACGGGTCTTGGCCTTCTTGGCGCCGGGGGCGGGACGCAGGTGGTGCAGCTTGACGACGCGCACCTTCTCCTCCTGCGTGTTCTCGGTGTCAGCCATCTCAGACCTCCTCAACGGTGACCAGGTGGTGCACCGTGGCAATCAGACCGCGCACGCTGGGGGTGTCCTCACGCACGACGGACTGGCGGATCTTGCGCAGGCCCAGGGTCTTGAGGGACTCGCGCTGGCGGTGGGTACCCCCGATGCCAGAGCGGATCTGAGTGACCTTGAGCTGCTTGGTCATCTGCTTCGATGCGGACTCAGCCATCACGCACCCACTCCTTCAGCGGCCTTCTCGGCCTCCTGCTTCTCGGCCTGGGCGCGCTTGTCGGCCTCGCCCTCGGCGCGGGCCCGCAGCATGGGCTGCGGGGCGACGTCCTCCAGGGGCAGGCCTCGGCGGGCCGCGACGGCCTCGGGCTGCTCAAGCTGCTTGAGGGCGTCCACCGTGGCGTGCACGATATTGATCGCGTTGGAGGAGCCCAGCGACTTGGACAGGATGTCGTGGACACCGGCGCAGTCCAGCACGGCGCGCACCGGGCCACCGGCGATAACACCGGTACCGGGGGACGCCGGGCGCAGAAGGACGACTCCGGCGGAGTCCTCGCCCTGAACCAGGTGCGGGATGGTGCGGCGGATCATCGGGACGTGGAAGAAGTTCTTCTTCGCGATCTCGACGGCCTTGGCGATGGCGGCGGGAACTTCCTTCGCCTTGCCGTAGCCCACGCCGACGGTGCCCTCACCGTCACCGACGACCACGAGAGCCGTGAAGGTGAAGCGGCGGCCGCCCTTGACGACCTTGGACACGCGGTTGATGGTGACGACGCGCTCGATGTACTTGTCGTCGTTGCCGCGACCACGGTCGCGGCGGTCGTTGTTGCGGTCGCGGCGGCCGCGGCCCTCGCCCCGGCGCTCGTCGTTCTCGCGCTGGGCCGAGCCGTCGGACGACGCGGACCTGTCTCGCTGCGGTGCAGCCATCAGATGTTCCTCTGCTTTCTCGTCGTCTTAGTGCTCACAGCTTCAGGCCGCCCTCGCGGGCGCCCTCAGCGACGGCCGCGACACGGCCGTGGTACTTGTTGCCGCCGCGGTCGAACACGACTGCCTCGATGCCCAGCGCCCTGGCGCGCTCGGCGATCAGCTCGCCGACCTTGTGGGCGGCACCCACCTTGTGGCCCTCGACGCCCTTGGCGGCCTCCTCCAGGGTGGAGGCGGCGCACAGGGTGTGACCGATGGTGTCGTCCACGACCTGAGCCACCATGTGGCGGTTGGACCGGGTGACCACCAGACGGGGGCGCTCGGGCGTGCCGGAGACGTGCTTGCGCACGCGCTGGTGGCGGATCTTGCGGGCGATGACGCGGGGGTTTCCCTTGCCCCTCTTGATCGAGTAAGCCATGGTCACTTACCAGCCTTTCCGACCTTGCGGCGCACGTTCTCGCCGGCGTAGCGCACGCCCTTGCCCTTGTAGGGCTCCGGCGGACGGATCTTGCGGATGTTCGCCGCTACCTCGCCGACCTGCTCCTTGGAGATACCGGAGACGGTGATCTTCAGGTTGCCGTCGACCGTGAAGGTGATCCCCTCGGGGGGCTCGACAGTCACGGTGTGGGAGAAGCCGAGGGACAGTTCGATGCCCTGTCCCTTGGCGGCGACGCGGTAACCGGTGCCGACGATCTCGAGCTGCTTGAAGTAGCCCTCGGTAACGCCGATCACCATGTTGTTGATGAGGGTGCGCGACAGTCCGTGCAGCGAGCGCGAGCGGCGCTCGTCGTCGGGGCGCGTGACCAGGATGGAGCCGTCCTCCTGGCGGGTGACGCTCAGGGGCTCGCTGATCGTGCGGGACAGGGTGCCCTTGGGGCCCTTGACCGTCACGTCCTGGCCGTCGATGGTGACGTCCACTCCGGCGGGAACCGGAACGGGGAGTCGTCCAATACGAGACATGGTTTTCCTCCGTTCCTTCTCTTACCAGACGTAGGCGAGGACTTCGCCGCCCACGCCACGCGACTCGGCCTGCTTGTCGGTCAGGAGGCCGGAGGAGGTGGACAGGATCGCCACTCCCAGGCCGCCGAGGACCTTGGGCAGGTTGGTGGACTTGGCGTAGACGCGCAGGCCGGGCTTGGAGATCCGGCGCAGGCCCTGGATGGCCCGCTGGCGGTTGGCTCCGTACTTGAGGCTCAGCGTGAGCGTCTTGCCGACCTCGGCGTCCGTGACCTCGTAGCCGGCGATGTAGCCCTCGGACTTGAGCATCTCAGCGATGTTCACCTTGAGCTTGCTCGACGGCATCGACACGGTGTCGTGGTAGGCGCTGTTTGCGTTGCGCAGACGGGTCAGCATGTCTGCGATGGGGTCTGTCATTGTCATGAGTGGGCCTTGGCCCTTCCTCGTCGTGGTTTCCTCACCGGACCTGCGACGTAAGTTCTTACCAGCTGGACTTGCTCACGCCCGGGAGCTCGCCGCGAAGGGCCATCTCGCGCAGGCAGATACGGCACAGGCCGAACTTGCGGTACACCGAGTGCGGGCGGCCACAGCGCTGGCAGCGCGTGTAGGCACGGACACCGAACTTGGGCTTGCGGTTCGCCTTCTCAATCAGAGCGGTCTTCGCCATGTCACTTCTCCTTGAAGGGGAAGCCGAGCTGCTTGAGCAGCGAGCGGGCCTCCTCGTCGGTCTTGGCCGTGGTCACCACGGTGATGTCCATGCCGCGGACACGGTCGATCTGGTCCTGGTCGATCTCGTGGAAGACGGCCTGCTCGGTCAGACCGAAGGTGTAGTTGCCGTTGCCGTCGAACTGCTTGGGGCTCAGACCGCGGAAGTCGCGGATGCGAGGCAGCGAGATCGACACCAGACGGTCCAGGAACTCCCACATGCGGTCGCCGCGCAGCGTGGAGTGCGCGCCGATCGGCATGCCCTCACGCAGCTTGAACTGCGCGATGGACTTGCGGGCCCGGGTGACCTGGGGCTTCTGACCCGTGATGGCGGCGAGGTCGCGCACGGCGCCCTCAATCATCTTGGAGTCGTGGGCGGCCTCACCCACACCCATGTTGACGACGACCTTGACGACGCGCCCGACCTCCATCACGTTGCTGTGCTGGAACTCCTTGAGCAGGGCGGGGCGCACCTCGTCGGTGTACTTCGTCTTGAGACGGGGGGTGGTCTTCTCAGCCATGGTCACAGGTCCTCCCCGCTCTTCTTGGCGTAGCGCACGCGGACGGTGCGCTTGCGGCCGTCGGGACGCACGCCCTCCTCGACGCGGAAGCCCACGCGGGTGCGCTTCTTGGTCTTGGGGTCGACGAGCATGACGTTGGAGGCGTGGATGGGCGCCTCAACGGTCTCGATGCCGCCGGTGCGGGCGCCCTGCTGGGACTGCCCCACCTTGGTGTGCTTGGTAACGCGCTGGACGCCCTCGACGATGACGCGGTCTTTGCCCTTGAGGACCTCCAGAACGCGGCCGGTCTTGCCCTTGTCCTTACCGGCGATGACGATGACCTGGTCGCCCTTCTTGATGCGTGCCATGTTCAGATCACCTCCGGGGCGAGCGAGACGATGCGCATGAACTTCTTCTCGCGAAGCTCACGGCCGACGGGGCCGAAGATGCGCGTACCGCGCGGCTCCCCATCGTTCTTGAGGATGACGGCGGCGTTCTCGTCGAAGCGGATGTACGAGCCGTCGGGACGACGACGCTCCTTGCGAGCACGCACGACGACGGCCTTGACGACCTCGCCCTTCTTCACGTTGCCGCCGGGAATGGCGTCCTTGACGGTGGCGACGATCGTGTCGCCGATACCCGCATAGCGCCGACCCGAGCCACCGAGAACACGGATGCAAAGGATCTCCTTGGCACCGGTGTTGTCGGCGACCTTCAGTCGCGACTCCTGCTGGATCATTGAGTGTTCTCCTGTCGTCGAGCCGGTTCTCAGGAAGCTCCTGAGCCTGGCCGAACGTTCTTCTGGTCTTGCACACGTCTCCCCCGGCCGCAGGCCGCACGAGGCCGACCCAGGGATAGGGGATGCCCGCGGTACGCTCTCCCGACAGACACAGGCGCAGACTGCACGAGGTCTCTGTCGGGCGCACCGAGGGCGCGCGCAACTCCATTAGCCTAGTCCAGCCGCAGCATCAAGCGGTACCTGAGATGACCGCCCCGCCCTGTGCCTTTGCTCACCGGCTTTTCCCGGGCTTCCAGGTCCTTCGTCGACTCACCTCGTACCGAGGCGCGCTCGCAACCGCCTGATGCGGACATCGGGCAGACGCAACGCGGGTACTGCACGACCGCCAGACGCTACTAGTCGCTCCATAGCCGCACTCCACGACGGTGAGGGTGTCGTGGAGTGCGGTTGACCCTCGGCCGCTAGGAGCTGAGGTTCGTGGAGTAGACCCGTGCCGAGGCTGGGTCTGAGAAGGCGACATATGACGACGCCGCAGCCTCCCGAGTGGGATGCTGCGGCGTCGCGGGGCCGGCTCGACGTCGTCGAGGGCGGCGTTCAGCCGAGGGTCACTTGGCGCGCTCGAGGATCTCCAGGAGGCGGAAGTGCTTGGTGGCGCTCAGCGGACGGGTCTCCATGATGGACACGAGGTCGCCGACGCCGGCATCGTTGTGCTCATCGTGGACCTTGACCTTCTTGGAACGACGGAGGACCTTGCCGTACAGGGAGTGCTTGTAGCGCTCCTCGACGAGGACGACAACCGTCTTGTCCATCTTGTCGGAGACGACGTAGCCGCGACGCACCTTGCGCTGGGGGCGCTCGGTGGACTGCTCGACGTTCTCGGTGCTGGTCTGCTCGCTCACTTGGACTCCTCCGTGCTCGGGGCGGTGCGAATACCGAGCTCACGCTCGCGCACGATCGTGTAGATACGGGCGATGTCGCGACGCACAGCCTTGAGACGTCCGTGGTCCTCGAGCTGGCCGGTCGCCGAGGCGAACCGGAGGTTGAACAGCTCGGCCTTGGCCTTGGAGAGCTCCTCGGAGAGGCGCTCGTTGTCCATGCCGTCGAGGTCGGCGGGGGTCAGGCCCTTGGAACCGATTGCCATCAGACGTCACCACCCTCACGAGTCACGAAACGGGTCTTCATCGGAAGCTTGTGCTGTGCGCGGCGCATGGCCTCGCGGGCGAGGGCCTCGTCGACACCGCCGAGCTCGAACAGAATGCGTCCGGGCTTGACGTTGGCGATCCACCACTCGGGTGCACCCTTACCGGAACCCATACGGGTCTCGGCGGGCTTCTTGGTCAGGGGGCGGTCCGGGAAGATGTTGATCCACACCTTGCCGCCACGCTTGATATGGCGGGTCATGGCGATACGGGCCGCCTCGATCTGGCGGTTGGTGATGTAGGCGGGCTCGAGAGCCTGGATGCCGTACTCACCGAAGGCGATCTGGTTACCGCCCTTGGAAAGGCCCGTGCGGTGCGGGCGGTGCTGCTTGCGGAACTTGGTCCGGCGGGGAATGAGCACGGCTCAGGCCTCCGTTCCCTGGTCTGCGGCAGCGGCCTCGGCGGCCGGCGTCTGCTCGGCGGCCTGCTGCTGCTCGGTGTTCTGACGCGAACCGCGCTCACCGCGGTCGCCACGACGGCCGCCGCGGCGCTCGCCCCGGCCCCGGCCCCGGGAGCCGGACTCGGCCTGCTGGCGGG
>NZ_GL882538.1:0-17224 GCF_000195595.1 Actinomyces sp. oral taxon 170 str. F0386 | reverse complement strand
CTCGGCCTGCTGGCGGGCGAACTCGCGCTCGGTGATGTCACCCTTGTAGATCCACACCTTGACGCCGAGGCGGCCAAAGGTGGTCTTGGCCTCGTAGAAGCCGTAGTCGATGTTCGCACGCAGGGTGTGCAGCGGCACGCGCCCCTCGCGGTAGAACTCGCTGCGGCTCATCTCGGCGCCGCCCAGGCGGCCGGAGCACTGGACCCGGATGCCCTTGGCACCGGCGCGCATCGCGGACTGCATGCCCTTGCGCATCGCGCGGCGGAAGGACACACGGGAGGCGAGCTGCTCGGCGATGCCCTGAGCCACCAGCTGGGCGTCCAGGTCAGGGCTCTTGACCTCGAGGATGTTGAGCTGGACCTGCTTGCCGGTCAGCTTCTCGAGCTGACCGCGCAGCCGCTCGGCCTCGGCGCCACGGCGACCGATAACGATACCGGGACGGGCGGTGTGCAGGTCGACGCGCACGCGGTCACGGGTGCGCTCGATGTCGACCTTGGAGATACCGGCCCGCTCCATGCCGTCCTCCATGAGACGGCGGATCTTGACATCCTCCTCCACGAAGTCGCGGTAGCGCTGACCGGGCTTGGTGGAGTCGGCGAACCAGCGCGAGCGGTGGTCCGTGGTGATGCCCAGGCGGAACCCGGTCGGGTTGACCTTCTGCCCCATTACCGGGCTCCTTCCTTCGTTGCGGCGTCGGACTTGTCCCCGACGATGACGGTGATGTGGCTGGTCCGCTTGAGGATCCTGCTGGCCCGGCCCTGCGCACGGGGACGGAACCGCTTCAGGGTGGGACCCTCGTCGGCGAACACCTCAATGATGAACAGATCGTTCTCGTCGAAACGCTCACCGTCACGCTCAGCCTTGAACCGGGCGTTGGCGATTGCGGACTCGAGGACCTTGCGCACCGGCACCGCAGCGGCCTGCGGAGCGAATCGGAGCACGTTGACGGCCTCAACAGCGCGCTTGCCGCGGACGACGTCCACGACCCGGCGCGCCTTCATCGGCGTGCAGCGCACGTACTTGGCCTGCGCCTTGGCTTCCATGTTCTCTGCCTCTCAAACTTTCCGACGTCCGTCAGCGACGCGACTTGCGGTCGTCCTTGACGTGCCCGCGGAAGGTGCGGGTCGGAGCGAACTCACCGAGCTTGTGGCCCACCATGGACTCGGTAACGAAGACCGGCACATGCTTGCGACCGTCGTGGACGGCGAAGGTGTGCCCCAGGAAGTCCGGCGTGATGACCGAACGGCGGGACCAGGTCTTAATGACGTTCTTGGTGCCCTTCTCGTTCTGAGCGTCCACCTTCTTGATGAGGTGGTCGTCGACGAAGGGACCCTTCTTCAGACTACGCGGCATGACTCAGGCTCCTATCAGCGCTTCTTGCCGGTCCGACGACGACGCACGATGAGGCGGTCGCTGGACTTGTTGGGACGGCGGGTGCGGCCCTCGGGCTTGCCCCACGGCGAGACGGGGTGACGACCACCGGAGGTCTTGCCCTCACCACCACCGTGCGGGTGGTCCACCGGGTTCATGACGACACCGCGGACAGTCGGGCGCGCGCCCTTCCAGCGCATGCGACCGGCCTTGCCCCAGTTGATGTTGGACTGCTCGGCATTGCCGACCTCGCCGATGGTGGCGCGGCAGGCGGCCTCCACGTTGCGGATCTCCCCGGAGGGCATGCGCAGCTGCGCGTACTTGCCCTCCTTGGCCACCAGCTGGACGGAGGTACCGGCGCTGCGGGCGATCTTGGCTCCGCCACCGGGACGCAGCTCGACCGCGTGGACGACCGTACCGGTGGGGATGTGACGCAGCTGCAGGTTGTTGCCGGGCTTGATGTCGGCACTGGGGCCGGCCTCGACGACGTCGCCCTGACGGAGCTTGTTCGGGGCGATGATGTAGCGCTTCTCGCCGTCGACGTAGTGCAGCAGGGCGATACGCGCGGTGCGGTTGGGGTCGTACTCGATGTGAGCGACCTTGGCGGGCACGCCGTCCTTGTCGTGGCGACGGAAGTCGATGAGACGGTAGGCGCGCTTGTGGCCGCCACCCTTGTGACGGGTGGTGATACGACCGGAGGAGTTGCGTCCACCGGACTTGCTCAGCGGGCGCACCAGCGACTTCTCGGGCGTGCTGCGCGTGATCTCCACGAAGTCGGCCACGGAGGAGCCGCGACGACCCGGGGTCGTGGGCTTGTACTTACGGATTCCCATATCGGTCCTTTACCTTCCGTGGCGCACTAGGCCACATCACCGAAGATGTCGATGGTCCCCTCGCGCAGGGTGACGATCGCACGGCGGGTGTCCTTGGACTTGCCGATCCCGGTGCGGGTGCGGTGCGTCTTGCCCTTGCGGTTGATGGTGTTCACCGAGGAGACCTTGACGTCGAAGATGGCCTCGACGGCCTGCTTGATCTCGGTCTTGTTGGATCCCGGAGCCACGATGAACGTGTACTGGCCACGGTCCATGCAGGCGTAGGACTTCTCGGAGACCACCGGCGCGATGATGACGTCGCGGGGGTTCTTGGACTTCTCGAGGCTCACTTGGACTCCTCCTCACCCTTGCCCAGGAACGCGTCCAGGCCAGAGGCCGTGAAGACGACGTCGTCGGACTTGAGGACGTCGTAGGTGTTGAGCTGGTCGGCCCACAGGACGTGCGCCTCAGGGGCGTTGCGCAGGCTGAGCCTGGACAGGTCGTCCTGACGGTCCACGATCACCAGGGCCTTGCGGTCGGTGAGGTTGCGCAGCGCGACCAAGGCGTTCTTGGTGGAGGGCACCGTGGTGGTGACGAACTCGGTGATGACGTGGACGCGGCCGTTGCGGGCGCGGTCGGACAGGGCGCTGCGCAGGGCGGCGGCCTTCATCTTCTTGGGGGTCCGCTGGGTGTAGTCGCGCGGCTGGGGGCCGTGGACGGTGCCACCGCCGACGAACTGCGGGGCGCGGGTCGAGCCCTGGCGGGCGCGGCCGGTGCCCTTCTGACGGTAGGGCTTGCGGCCACCGCCGCGGACGTCGCCGCGGGTCTTGGTGGCGTGGGTGCCCTGGCGGGCCGCAGCCAGCTGGCCGACGACCACCTGGTGCATGAGCGGAATGTTCAGGGGGGCGTCAAAGACCTCGGCAGGCAGCTCGACGCTGCCGGTCTTCTTGCCCGCGGAGTCGACGACGTCGACGGTGAGTGCCTCAGTCATGGTCTCAGGCTCCCTTCACGGCGGTGCGGACGACGACGACCGAGCCCTTGGGGCCGGGGATCGCGCCGTTGACGAGCAGAACGCCCTTGTCAACGTCGACGCCGCGGATCTTGAGGTTCTGGACGGTGCGGCGCGCGTGCCCCATGCGGCCGGCCATGCGCAGGCCCTTGAAGATGCGGCCGGGGGTGGCGCAGGCACCGATGGAGCCGGGCTTGCGGTGGTTGCGGTGAGCACCGTGGGAGGCGCCCACACCGGCGAAGCCGTGGCGCTTCATGACACCGGCGAACCCCTTGCCCTTGGAGGTTCCGGTGACGTCGACCAGCTGGCCGACCTCGAAGGTGTCGGCGGCCAGCTCCTGGCCGGGGGTGAACTCCGAGGCCAGGGAGGTGCGAACCTCGGCCACATGGCGGCGGGGCTCGACCCCGGCCTTGGCGAAGTGACCGGCGAGCGGCTTGGTGACCTTGCGGGCGTTGATGTCGCCGAAGGCGAGCTGAACGGCCTCGTAGCCATCGGTCTCGATGGTGCGGACCTGGGTCACGACGTTGGTGTCGACCCGGACGACGGTCACGGGGCGCAGGACCCCGTTCTCGTCCCAGATCTGCGTCATGCCGAGCTTGGTGCCGAGCAGCGCCTTGGCAGGCGCGGCGGCAGCCGGCGTGTTAAGCGTTGTCATGGCAGTCCTCAGAGCTTGATCTCGATGTTGACGTCAGCGGGCAGGTCGAGACGCATGAGCGAGTCGACGGCCTTGGGCGTCGGGTCGACGATGTCGATCAGCCGCTTGTGCGTGCGCATCTCGAAGTGCTCGCGGCTGTCCTTGTACTTGTGCGGCGACCGGATCACGCAGAACACGTTCTTCTCGGTCGGCAGCGGCACCGGGCCCACGACCGTCGCGCCTGCGCGGGTCACGACGTCGACGATCTTGCGCGCCGAGGAGTCGATGACCTCGTGGTCGTAGGACTTGAGCCGGATGCGGATCTTCTGTCCCGCCATGGCGCCTAACCTCTCTTGTACTTGCTTCTGGCCGGTCCACGCGCTCGGGCGTGTCGCTTGAGGGCGCACGCCGCTCCCCTGGTGGGAGGCGGTGAACCGGTCTGGACACACGGAAACCCGTTCGGGAGGAACGGGTCCGTCAGAATGGGTCCCAGGGTGACCCCGGGGTGGCACAGCCAGGAGCATGCAAGAGCGTGCCCTTGGCCGGCCGGATTACGCTATCAGGGCTCGCACGGGCAGCGGAACCCGAGACCGGGCCTAGATGCTGTGAGTCCGCCCACTGGCACCCGCGCTCGGGCGTGTCGCGCTCACCGCCGGGATCTCCGCCGTGTCGATGAGCTCTTGAACATCTGATGGTCCAGACGGCTCCGACAGCGACGCGATCTCCTCCAGAAGCTCCCGGTTCTCCGCCTCGGAGATCTGCGGTGGAACCGGCAGGTCGGTGAACCAGCGCCGGGGCTCGACGCCGGCGTCGTCATCCATCCAGATCTGCATCTGCTCCGCCCAGGTCTGGGGACGCGGCTCCCGCTCCTTGTCACGTGTCCTGGCCAGCGCACGCTCCTTGGCCCGGGCCGCTGCATAGCCCGAGCGCCACAGGTACAGGCCAACGACGACGAGCCCTGCTACCAACGCGACGGCCCACCACGGGAAGGCGGGAACCTCGGGCCGCTTGCCGGCCGCTGCGACGTCTTTGGCCGGAGTCGGGTAGATACGCTCACCGGTCAGCAGGATGCGGTGAGTGTTGATGCCCAGGGGTGTGCAGGTCACCAGAGTGAGCAGATCCTTGCCCGCCTCGGTGCGCAGGGCCTCAGTCTCCTCGGGCTCGACGACCTTCGTGCTGGTGACCCGGTAGGTGAGGACCTCCCCGAAGACCTCGATGATGAGACTGTCACCGTCCTTGACCTTGTCCAGGTGGGTGAACATGGTGGCCTCGGCCAGGCCGCGGTGCCCGGTGATGACCGAGCGGGTCCCCTCTCCCCCGACCGGCAGCGAGGTCCCCTCCAGGTGCCCCAGGCCCTTGAGCAGGGTGTCGTCCGCCGTGCCGTGGTAGACGGGCAGGTCAAGGGAGATGGAGGGGATCTTGAGGCGGGCCATGAGACCCTCGTCATTGGCCTTGAGGATCGAGGCGTAGCTCAGGGAGTCGTCAGAGCTCGAGCCGGCGCCGGTGGGCACGTGGTTGTTGGCCTCCAGGACCGCACCGGCCGAGAGCGCGTCGTTGTACGCGTGCGCCTGGGCGATCTGGGTCTTGGCGTCGGGACGGGCCTCGTCGACCTGGGCGGAGTAGTCGGCAGTCACCTTCGACTGGTTGTACTGGGAGACCCAGGAGGCAGCGGTCGGATAGGCCAGGAGCCCCATGCCTGTGACCGCCATGATGGAGGTGACCAGGGCGGAGATCGACAGGCGCCAAGCACGGGGACGGCGGTGCTTCTGGATGCTCGAGGCGCGTGTGCGCGGAGTCCGGGCGATGCGGGGTTTGCGTGCGATGCGGGAGATCATGGGACTCGTGCGCTTCCAGGGTCGGTGTCTGGGATGGAGATGGTGCAAGTTCGCATATGAAGATGCAGGCGCTCGACGGATTGAGGGACGTCGAGCGCCTGCACCATGGCCAGTCAGGCCGCGGCCTCATGGGTGAGACCTGAGCTGCTCGGCGGTGGCCGCCGGCTGAGGCCCACAAGTCTCAGCCGGCGGAGGACGACATCAGGCGGTGAGGTTCGTGGTCTGCTTGCGCTCGCGGTAGCGGGCCACCAGGACAGAGCCGACGGCGATCATCAGCAGAGCCGCACCAGAGGCGGTCAGGATGAGCATGCCGTTGGCACCGGTCAGAGGCAGACCCGGAACCGCCTGCTTGGTGTTCTCGATGGTGACGTTGTCCGTAGCATCGGCACCGACCTTGACCTTCACAGCGGTCACAGCATCATCACCGGAAGGCAGCACGAACCCGGCAGGCGCCTTGGTCTCCACCAGCACGTAGCAGCGCTCAGTGGCGTTCACCTTGTTGTCACGCCCCGCCCCGTCAACGGAGTCGGAGACGAACAGCCCCTGAACGTTGATGGTGCCGTCATCACCCGTGGTCAACGTCGTCTGACCACCCACGGAGATCGCGTCCCCCTCCTTCTCCTTGGAGCAGGTGCCCGCATACGCGTCCTTGGCCTTGAACAGCTGGAACTCAGCACCCTTCAGACCAGCCTTACTCTGAGCCTTGTCATTCGTATCCACCTTCGCGATCACCAGGTTGCCCCAGTTGCTGGTCACCGTGTCGGTCGTCGGCGGGTTCCCGGGGTCAGCCGGGGGCTCACTCGGGTCCGGAGGCGTGGTGACGTAGGTGGTATCGGAGATGAGCTGGGCGGTGTTGGAGATAGCACCATCGCCGGCTTCGGAGACAGTTCCTTCGAAGATCGCCTGGACGTTCTTGCCCGGGGCGGCCTTGAGCTTGGCGAGGCCGGCCTTGGTGAAGGTCACGGTCACAGTCTGACCGGTCGTCGCAACGTTGTAATCAGCGGCGTCGAGCGGGGACCCGTCCAGGGTGATGTCCGTAGCCGTCGGCCCCGTGAGGCGCGCGTCCAGGGTGTCCTTGAGCTGGAAGTACTTGTAGTAGGAGGTGTCGTCCAGCTTCGGCAGGGTTGAGGTGACCGGGAAGCGGACCTTGGCGCCGACGGAGTAGCCGTTGGCCTTCTGATTCTCGATGGTCTTGGAGACCTCGATCTTCTCGTTCTTGGGATAGACGTGGACGTCGTAGAGCCACTTGCCGTCCGCATCCTCAGCAGCGGTATTCGGGTGAGGAATCGTCACCACGAAGGGCTTGGCCTTCTGAACGATGTTGCCGGGGGCCTTGGTCTCGCACACGAGGTAGGCCTTGACCGGCATGCCGCTAATGGTTGCCGCACCGGAGGCATCCGTGTCCGGCGACGTCATCCCCGCCTCGAAGGTGTAGCCGTCCAGCGTGGGACTGGCCGGGTCGGCGCAGGCGCTGTCCGGGACGGCACCCGGAGCGGACAGGGCACTGACCTTGTTCCAGTCCGCAGGATCCTTGAGATTGATCCCCGTGATCGGGTAGGCGGTGAAGACGACGCCCGGTACGGGGGCACCCTTGCCACCCCCGTTCGAAGCGGTGCCGTCGGGAGTACCGACGGGGGCGCCGTCTCCAGTGAGGTGCTTATGGATCGTCAAGGAGCCTAGAGCCTCCTCCTTGATGTTTCCGTACTTGGCATCCTCGGCCTGAGCCATGGGGGCCAGGCCGAGAACAGCCAGGGTGAGGACACCGGCTGCGGCCGCAGCCCGGCGCCCCAGCGTACTGGCATTGTGCTTCATGGGTTGGGATTTCCTTTCACTGTGCGCCGCCGGGGAGGGCAGACGCGTGGCAGGGGTATTAATAGGGAGCGTGTTCTCCGGCGAACGTCTCCGTCTTGCCCAACGGCACCAACGGAACAACGTTGGAACCGCCCACTCAAGAGCGTTAGCGTCCACACGTGGGCACTGCCGATAAACTAGTCCAGGAAACCAAGAAAAACCGGGCCGGTAATGGATCTGAAATCGTCTGTTACTGCTTTGCGATACCTTTTGTTACGCCTCTGTCACGATCTCGCGTTGTTGATGTCGTTACCGCGAATATTCACGTTATCGGTAAGGACTGGGAATACCTGCACGGCACACAGAGACCTCCCCGGTCAGAACAGGCGTTCTGACCGGGGAGGTCTGGTGCTACGCGGAGGCGCGGAGCGTCAGAGGGTCACTTGATGACCTTGGTGACGCGGCCGGAGCCGACGGTGCGGCCACCCTCACGGATGGCGAAGCCGAGGCCCTCCTCCATGGCGATGGGCTGGATGAGCTGGACGCTCATCTCGGTGGTGTCACCGGGCATGACCATCTCGGTGCCCTCAGGGAGGGTGATGACACCGGTGACGTCCGTGGTGCGGAAGTAGAACTGCGGACGGTAGTTCGAGTAGAAGGGGTTGTGGCGACCGCCCTCGTCCTTGGTGAGGATGTAGACGTGGCCCTCGAACTCGGTGTGCGGGGTGATGGAGCCGGGCTTGCAGATGACCTGGCCGCGCTCGACGTCCTCGCGACGGGTCCCGCGCAGGAGCAGACCACAGTTCTCGCCGGCCCAGGCCTCGTCCATCTGCTTGTGGAACATCTCGATACCGGTGACCGTGGTCTTCTGGGCCTCGCGGATACCCAGGATCTCGACCTCGGAGTTGATCGGGAGCTTGCCGCGCTCCACACGACCGGTGACGACGGTGCCGCGACCGGTGATGGTGAAGACGTCCTCGATGGGCATGAGGAAGGGCTTGTCCATGTCGCGCTCGGGGGTGGGGATGTAGTCATCCACCGCGTCCATGAGCTCCTTGATCTTGCCGGCCCACTCGGCGTCGCCCTCAAGGGCCTTGAGAGCGGAGACGCGGATGACGGGAGCCTCGTCGCCGTCGTAGTCCTGGGAGGAGAGCAGCTCGCGCACCTCCATCTCGACCAGGTCGAGCAGCTCCTCGTCGTCCACCATGTCGGACTTGTTGAGGGCCACGAGGAGGGCGGGGACGCCCACCTGGCGGGCGAGCAGGACGTGCTCGCGGGTCTGGGCCATCGGGCCGTCGGTGGCGGCGACCACGAGGATCGCGCCGTCCATCTGGGCGGCACCGGTGATCATGTTCTTGATGTAGTCGGCGTGACCGGGGGCGTCGACGTGCGCGTAGTGGCGCTTGTCGGTCTCGTACTCGACGTGCGCGATGTTGATGGTGATGCCGCGCTGACGCTCCTCGGGAGCCTTGTCGATCTCGTCGAAGGGGGTGAAGGGGTTCAGCTCGGGGTACTCATCGTGCAGAACCTTGGAGATCGCAGCGGTCAGCGTCGTCTTGCCGTGGTCGACGTGACCGATCGTTCCGATGTTGACGTGCGGCTTGGTCCGCTCGAACTTGGCCTTGGCCACTGGTGTCCTCCTGGGACTCGGGTAGTTCTCTTCGTCGGGATTCGACTAGCACACATGCTAGCTGTCCGGGCGTCGAGAGTCTCTACTGGTGGATGTTGGAAATCTTACTGAACTGGGACCCGGTCGGCGCACGGGGCGCCGTCGGGCCGGGGGCCTGGCGCGGTTGCGTCACGGTTGAGTGCAGCCGGTGCAGGCCCCCGGTGTGCGGGCGTCAGGCGCCCTTGACCTTGGCGATGATCTCGTCGGCGACGTTCTTGGGAACCTCGGCGTAGGAGTCGAAGGTCATGGAGTAGACGGCACGTCCCTGCGTCTTGGAGCGCAGGTCGCCGACGTAGCCGAACATCTCGGACAGGGGGACGTTGGCACGGATGACCTTGACGCCGACGGCGTCCTCCATCGAGGCGATCATGCCGCGACGGGAGTTGAGGTCACCGATGACGTCGCCCATGTACTCCTCGGGAGTACGGACCTCGACGGCCATGACGGGCTCGAGGAGGACCGGCGAGGCCTTCTTGGCACCCTCCTTGAACGCCATGGAGCCGGCGATCTTGAAGGCCATCTCGGAGGAGTCGACCTCGTGGTAGGCGCCGTCGACGAGGGTGGCCTTGATGTCCACCATCGGGTAGCCGGCCAGAACACCGGTGAGCATGGCGTCCTGGACCCCGGCGTCCACGCTGGGAATGTACTCGCGGGGCACACGACCACCGGTGACGGCGTTGGCGAACTCGTAGTGCGCCTTCTCGCCGTCGGCGGCCTCGGCGACCTCATCGGCCACGAGGGGCTCGAAGCTCATCTGCACCTTGGCGAACTGGCCGGAGCCACCCGTCTGCTTCTTGTGGGTGTACTCGACCTTGTCCACCTTCTTGCGGATGGTCTCGCGGTAGGCGACCTGTGGGGCACCCACGTTGGCCTCGACCTTGAACTCGCGGCGCATGCGGTCCACGAACACGTCCAGGTGGAGCTCGCCCATACCGCCGATAACGGTCTGGCCGGTCTCCTCATCGAGGGAGACGGTGAAGGTGGGGTCCTCCTCGGAGAGCTTCTGGATGGCCACACTCAGCTTCTCCTGGTCACCCTTGGTCTTGGGCTCGATAGCCACGTGGATGACCGGGTCCGGGAAGCTCATGGACTCCAGGATGATCGGGGAGTCCTGGGCGCACAGGGTGTCACCGGTGGTGACGTCCTTGAGGCCGATGAGGGCGTAGATGTGGCCGGCGTGGGCCTCCTCCACCGGGATCTCCTTGTTGGAGTGCATCTGGAAGAGCTTCCCGATGCGCTCCTTCTTGCCCTTGGTGGCGTTGAGGACCGTGTCGCCCTGGGAGACCTTGCCGGAGTAGACGCGCACGTAGACGAGCTTGCCGTAGAAGGGGTGGGTGGCCACCTTGGAGGCCAGGGCGGCGAAGGGAGCCTTCTCGTCGGCCGGACGGGTGAGCACCTCCTCCTCGTTGCCGACGGCGTGGCCCTCGATGTCGGGGACGTCGAGCGGGGAGGGCAGGTAGTCCAGGACGGCGTCGAGCACGGGCTGGATGCCCTTGTTCTTGAAGGCGGACCCGGCCAGGACTGGGAAGGCCTCGCCGGCCACGGTGAGCTTGCGGATGCCGGCCTTGAGCTCGGCAACGCTGAGCTCCTCGCCCTCGAGGTACTTCTCCATGAGGGTGTCGTCGGCCTCGGCGACCGTCTCGACCAGCTGACCGCGCAGCTCCTCGGCCTTGGCGACGAGCTCGGAGGGGATCTCCTCGTACTCGACGACGGAGCCGCGGGTGTCCTTGCCGTTGGCGTCCTTCTCGGGGAAGCGGATGGCCCGCATCTCCAGGACGTCGACGAGGCCGGAGAACTCGTTCTCGGCGCCGATCGGGAAGTTGAGGACGATCGGGGTGGCGTGGAGGCGGTCCCGGATGGTCTGGACGGAGAAGTCGAAGTCGGCGCCCAGCTTGTCCATCTTGTTGATGTAGCAGATACGCGGGACGTTGTACTTGTCCGCTTGGCGCCACACCGTCTCGGACTGCGGCTCCACGCCCTCCTTGCCGTCGAAGACCGCGACGGCGCCGTCGAGCACGCGCAGGGAGCGCTCGACCTCCACCGTGAAGTCCACGTGGCCGGGAGTATCGATGATGTTGATCTGGTTCTTCTTCCAGAAGCAGGTGACGGCCGCGGAGGTGATGGTGATACCGCGCTCCTTCTCCTGCTCCATCCAGTCCATCGTCGAGGCGCCGTCGTGCGTCTCGCCGATCTTGTAGTTGATGCCCGTGTAGAACAGAATGCGCTCTGTCACGGTGGTCTTACCGGCATCGATGTGGGCCATGATGCCGATGTTGCGGACCTTGGTGAGGTCTGTCAGCACGTCAAGTGCCACTTGTGGTGTCCTTCGTTCGTGTGGGGTACGGAGCTGCTACCGGCGTTACCAGCGGTAGTGGGCGAAGGCCCTGTTGGACTCGGCCATGCGGTGCATGTCCTCGCGGCGCTTGACCGCGGCGCCCAGGCCGTTGGACGCGTCGAGGATCTCGTTCATGAGACGCTCAGTCATGGTGTTCTCGCGGCGCTGGCGGGAGAAGTCCACGAGCCAGCGCAGCGCCAGGGTGGTGGCGCGGCCGGGGCGGACCTCGACGGGCACCTGGTAGGTGGCGCCGCCGACGCGGCGGGAGCGGACCTCGAGGGCGGGGCGAATGTTGTCCAGCGCGCGCTTGAGGACCGAGACCGGGTCCTGGTCCGTCTTGGAGCGGACGCCCTCGAGGGCGCCGTAGACGATGCGCTCGGCTGTGGACTTCTTGCCGTCCAGCAGGACGCGATTGACGAGCTGGGTGACGACCGGTGAGCCGTAGACGGGGTCGACGACGATCGGGCGCTTGGGCGCGGGACCCTTACGAGGCATTACTTCTTCTCCTTCTTGGCGCCGTACTTGGAACGTGCCTGCTGGCGGCCCTTGACACCCTGGGTGTCAAGGGCGCCGCGCACGATGTGGTAGCGGACGCCGGGAAGGTCCTTCACACGACCACCGCGCACGAGCACGATGGAGTGCTCCTGGAGGTTGTGGCCCTCACCGGGGATGTAGGCCGTGACCTCGATACCGGTGGACAGGCGCACACGGGCGACCTTACGAAGGGCGGAGTTCGGCTTCTTGGGGGTCGTGGTGTACACGCGGGTGCACACGCCACGGCGCTGCGGACTGGCCTTGAGCGCCGGCGTCTTGGACGCGGAGCGCTTCGTCGAGCGGCCCTTGCGGACCAGCTGCTGAATAGTAGGCACTACTGATTCTCCATGGGGACGTGTCTGTATCTGGCTGCTGCCTGCGTGCCGGACCGCTCCCCCACCAGTGGCTCGACGGCACACGCCACCTGCGGAGAGGGCCGGCCCGTCAGGAATCGGGGGAACCCGATGCGACGTCCGGAGCCCCGCAGTCAGGGGCCCGTCGGTTCCCGCCGCGGCAGACCCGCGTCACGACGTCGAGCGGAGCCAACGTCGCTGGGAACGGAATGGAGATGCGGTGTCCCGTCAGCGGGCACCGCCGGTCAGGCTACCCGTTTCCGATGGGACCGCACCAGGGCGGGTAGCAAGGTGAAGGCGTGGTGCTGGACACGTGAGGGAACAGCACGACGAAGGCCTTCGGGGCACGGACGGGGCGTCTGCCCCATACCGGGAATGCGACTAGCGTGCGAGAGTGTGGTGGTGAACGTCCCAGCATTACTGGCCGCCATCACTATTGGTGGTACGGCCGTCGCAGTTGCGGCCCGCCCGATCTCAGCCTTCGCGCGGCAGTACGTGGCCGATCTTGAGCAGGCCGAGGCGGAGGCAGTGGCCACCTCATCCGAAGGCGACGAGGAGAACGCGCCGGATCAGGAAACAGACCCCGTGGACGAAGAGGCACCCGCAGGTGCAGGCTCCTCCCCCGAAAACCCGGCCTTCGAGCCAACCACCTTCCGCGCCAGGTGGCTACTGACGCCCGCCTCACAGGGGGTTCTTGCGACTGTTCTGTGCGGACTGACGCTCGCGTGGGGGGCGCTCAGCGAGGCCTGGAGCGAGACGATTGTGGCGCTTCCTATCGTGGCGCTTCTGGGAGCGGCATGCAGCGTTGACGCCGTGTGCCACCGGCTACCCAATCGCATTCTTGGCCCCGCATCGCTGTGGGCCGGCGCAGCAACCTTGGCTCTTCTCGCATTCAGCGTGGCGATGGGGACACCGTTCCCCGATGCAGCGCGGACGGCGCTCCAGATTACTCTGTGCGCGACGTGTGCGGGCGCCCTAGTAGGAGCGATGGTGCTGATCCCCGGCTCCGGCATGGGGCTAGGTGACGCGAAGCTGTGTGCGGTTCTGGGACTGTGGCTCGGCTACTTCGGTGGGGCTGAGACCGCAATGGGCATCATACTCGGATTCTTCATCGGCGGAATCGTCGCCATTGCGCTGATGATCTGCCATCTTGTGGGTCGCAAAACACTTATCGCATTCGGCCCCTATCTGGCACTAGGAGGTTGGCTGTCATGGATGCTCGCAGTGGCATGAGCTCGCGGAACGACAACGCAGACAAGAACGGCTTGGCAGGAGTCACTACTCCGACGTGGGCACCGACTGGTGCGCCACCCGAAGTGCTGGTGATCAACGGTCGAGTAACGGACATCCCACTATGGAGGGCACGGAAGCGGAGAGAGCGCAACACCGGCCTCCTGGGAACTGACCGCCTGGCCGGCGCTCTATGGATCGAGCGCTGCAACTGGATCCATACCTTTGGTATGAGGTACGACATCGACGTTGTCTATGTCAATCGTCGTGGACTTGTGGTGGCGGTAGCCACCATACCTCGGAAGCGCCTCGGGGCACCCCGCTTCACCGCCCGCTCGGCGATCGAGTTCGAGGCTGGGACCGTAACCAGCATCGGGATAGCATCTGGCGCGTTAGTAACCACTATCACGAACAAGCAGTCGCTTGATCAGTCCCTTTTGATCGAAAATCTTTCCGATTACGAGACTGACCACCACCTTACCCATCGCCTCGATCACATCGAACACCCTCTCCCTCAGCCTCGACCAAATCAACGCACCACCCTTTAGATCAACTGAATCCGAACCAGAAATAGAATCCCTATTTAATGATCTTGTTCAACGACTACTAATTGAGGGCGAAGGACAGGGCAAACGCCTCCACCGCAGAAGGGAGGCAAAGTGATTTAATGGGTTGGTCGATTCTCAAGAGGAGCTTTTTAATGTTGATGGCTAGACATCCATGGAAACACATAGACCACGGACAGACTTCAGTAGAATATGCGGGAATAATAGTTGCGGTTATTGCCTTAATAGTCGCAACCATAGGCGTGACAAGTTCGTATGGGCAAACCTATGTTTGTAAAATCGAAAGTGCTATTTCGAAAATAGGGGGAAGTGGAAGCACATCGGTTTGCACATCAGAAAATGGTAGCTCAAATTCCGCGACACCTAAGTCCGACAGTAAGAAGCCAAATTCATGCACCGTGTCGTCCACCAAGGAATCAATAGGGCTTGACGCAAAAATTGTCTTTGTTAAAATTGGTGGAGCCCTCTCGATGGCCACCCAGGAAGAAAGGTATGTAGATCCAGATACTGGCGAGGTGAAAACGAAATACACCGCCACAGCAGTAGGCGAAGGAACTTTGGGTGTAACGGCAGGTGTTGGCGGAAAAGGTAAAGTTGGCAAAATGAAGTTGGGGGTAGATCTATCTGGAGGCGAAGGGGCTACCGTTAAATCTGGAGATTCATGGGAGTTTGATTCTAAAGAAGAAATGGAGCAGTTTATAAATAATTACAAGGAGTACAAGAAACAGCAGGCCGTAATGAGCGTGCCGGGCGTTGATAAAGTTTATGAGGCTTATAAACAACTTGGGGACGGATTGGCTGAGCCACCTCGGAGCCCGGACTTCAGTGGTCATGATGTCAAGGTATCTGCTGACGGTAACGCAGAGGCTGGAGTGCGGACCAACGGAAAGCCAAAAGGAAAGCACTCCGATAAAGACCGCTCTCGCGATCTTAATGCAGGTGTGTATCTCGAAGCCAAAGGAGGGCACACCTGGTCCGAAAAAACCGATAACAGGAAGGGTCACGAGGGCGAACGTGTAACGACTGTCTCTTATGAGGGATCATACGAGGCTGGCGCAAATGCTGTGGTGGTTGGAGAAGCCAAATCCGGAGGGTTCGAGGGTGCTATGTCTCGTTCCTATGATAAAGATGGTAAATTAGTATCCATAACGTTCACGCAAGCTGATACGGAAGGTGAAAACGCAACAAAAACAAATGGTCCCGTGAATGGAAACGAGCACGCTAGCGGAAGCGTTTCCGATTCGGATGCACATAAAACAAAAACTGTATCGACAACAACGCTTCCCGTCACCGATCAGAACCGCGCTATTGTCGAGCAATGGATTAGAGATCACTACGATCCGACGTCAGACATTAAAAAAGGAGGTGTCCCAAAGATACAAATTCCACCTGGTTTTGCAAACCCAGATTCGCCGAATTCGAGCGACCCGATGCTACAGTTAATGTACGAAGAAGCCACTAACACACAGACGGTTTACGATGTATCCTCTGGAGATTTCTCCATTGGCGCGCAGGCTGGCGCTCTTGGCAAAGGTGGCTTGACATTCAGTAACACAGAGGAAGGTTCTAAGATAGTCAGTCAAACATATCTATCAGACGCTCCGGCCAAGGGCGCTCGGCGCTCTCAGAAAGTAATGGATCTATGCACAAAATAATCAGAAAGCTCGCGGAAAGTAGGTAGATTCTCTAATGAATCGTCGGCATCTCATGCAGTTGTTAGTTTTAGGGGCCACAGTCGCAGAGACTACAGCATGTATTTCGGATCACAAAACACCGAAGGGGTGGAAAAGGGTGTCTATAGGTCATGCCAATTTTAATGTCCCAAAAGAATGGCAGAAAGTAGACATTCCTGGAGATGCAGCTGTTACAGGGTGGGATTATGCAATGCAGGATAAGTCTGAATTTTACGATGATGATCTAAGATGTCGTCTACTAGTGATGTCTCATGGCACTGGGGATATATTTGAAAATCCACCTACTGATGCGAAGTCTATGGCTTTAGCTCTAGCAGGGGTGGAGATTTTTGGAGGCGGTACGGCGCTCAAGCCCCAAAAATTGAACGAAGGGCCAGGTGAATTGTGGCAATTAAACTACCGAGCGTCTACCAGCACTTCTGACGATGCTGGAGAAAAGGACTATGCGTTCGTCGCACAAAATACAAACGGTGGACCCATTGCTGTCCTAGGGTTGACGGGCCCAGGAATTTCTGATGAAATCCTCAACAAGTTCTCTAAAGGAATCAGAGTCGATAATGATTAGGCTATTGCCGCCGAGGCGAAACTGGTCTCTTTTAATGTCGGTTCTCGTGTCTTGGTTATTAGGAGCACTGTCTATTATTGTCTTACGCACCATTGTTAGCGTTGTCGGAAATTTTTTTGTTCCGGGATCTATTTTTAGTGCGGCTGTTTATTTCCTGTTGATCCTCATTGTTCCTCTAGGTGCCGCCTTTGTTAGTGGTTGGGTTCCACCAGCGAATCGATTTAGAAATTTTCAAAGCGTGCTACTCTACTGCCTTCCTGCCCCTATCATTTTTTTTGGTTGGCTATCTGTAACTATTCCTGACCGAGTAACAGATAAGGCCCAGTTAATGGCGCAACTAATTTTTTTTGGTGTTGCTGGAGCCGTACTCGGCGGAACTTTGGCGTGGCATGTACGACGACGTCGCATAGTCAATGAATGACTTGATGCACAACATTCGTGTCCGGTTTTGGGGCTCTTTAGAGTGCCGGGTGTTTTTCGGACAGTGCTTGTTTTGTGTTTCAGACTGCCTCGATTAGGCTAAGGTCAAGACCTCCTCAGGGGCCACGGTCGTGCAGATCGCGGTCAAGGAAGAACGCCGGGACAAGGTCATTGAGTACCTGGGCTCGGCCCACACCCTGCCCCTGGACCTGACACCCATACCAACAGTGCCCCGGGACCCTCGGCAGTTTCAGCCGCCCCGGTCAGGATCGGCGCGGTGCTGGTCTCCAAGTGCTCGGGTCTGCTGTGGAACGTCTTGCACGGGCTCTAACACCCGCCGCGGGGCTGGGTGAGGCAGTCGGGGGTGATCGGACCTTTGGGGTGCGTGGTGTTTCTCGGACTGGGG
>NZ_GL882537.1 GCF_000195595.1 Actinomyces sp. oral taxon 170 str. F0386 | reverse complement strand
CCCTCTACAACCCACAACCAGCCACGAAACCACCCACCGCCACTTGACACACCACATAGGCCTCCTTTGCTTGGTCAGGCTCCCAGACTGGCTCCACCGTCGAGAACTATATCGGCTGCCACAAGCTGCGGCGCCTTCCCTAATACGATAAAGGCGACGATCTCTGCAATTTCTTCGGGCTCACAAATCCGGCCAGTTGGAATACCAACCCTGAACCTCGACGGCGTCCCCCGAGTTGCCCCACCGCGTTCAGCATCGGCAACGGCGACACCGAGCATGTCCGTCCTAGTACTTCCGGGGGAAACTATATTGACACCAATCCCATACTCCGCGAGATGTAGAGCATAAGATCTAGCGAGCATGCTCAGCCCCGCTTTTGAGGCAGAGTATCCAGCTAGATCGGCCCGAGCTATGCGAGCAGAGTTAGAAGAAATGACGACGACCTGGCCGCCACCATTGCGAATCATAGAGGGGACTGCGGCTTGAATTACATTTGATGCTCCTAGAATATTGACTGAAAGCATATCTTTCAAATCTTGAGGTTCGGTACTTTCTGCATGACCTGGCCTGAGAATACCAGCTGCGATTACGAGTCCGGACACCGCTCCATGCTCGGCCTCAGCGAGCCGAACCGCACCGACCACCTCAGACATGCTTGTGACATCGCATTTGATCCGTGTGCCACCCGAGTTTTCACAAGCCCAATTTAAGGGACGCTCAGGAAATGCATTATCAAACAGAGACACCGAGTCAACTTCGGAAACCAGTTTCTCATGAACTGCACCCCCTATTCCACCAGCTCCTCCAGTAACTATAATATGACTCACTTCATACACCTCCGATTCCGCTAGTTGCTACATTATTGCAATCTCATTACAAGCCCACTACCCACTGTTCTTTGTAGGCAGTCCGCGAGTAGAAAGCAAGGTTGCCGCGGTTATTATCGCGAGGGCGGCAAAAACTAGGCTAAATACCGAATTTCGGTCACTGGCGTACTGGCTGGCCACCTGTACGGAAACGGCAGCAAATGCAGCACCAAATGCTCCTGCAATCTGCTGGACGATGGCATTTGTGGTAGTGGCCTCAGCGTACTTCTCAGTCGGCAACCCCGCATAAAGAGTTAGCATCGTTGGAGCAACAGCGAAGGCCAAAGCTATGCCGCGAATGAGAAGTAAAACCAACGCGGCGGGCGCTGATAGGTTATTAGCGTAGACGGCGAGTCCAAAAGTCGTAATAGCCACACCTGTCAAACCTGCAAATACGAGTCTTCGAGGATCCCCAGAGACGTCAATTTTCTTTCCAACATATAGGACTGATAGCAGCGTTCCGATACCTTGTGGCGCGAGAGAAAGACCGACAGTAATCACAGATTCATTGGGGTCGGATGTTTCGATGATCAATGGTATCAAGAATGTGACTCCCATCATGCTAAAATTATTTGAGAACACGATAAGGGAGGTAGCCCTGAAGGATTTGATTCTCAGAAATGTCAACTCAAAACCTATGCTTCTTGTCGAAGACTTGGCACGCCTGAAGAAGCCAAATAGAAGACAAACGGCAATTATTCCAAATATGAAGGTGGATACTGAAAACTCTGACGAAGACACACGCGTCAAAAATAGAATTACAATTGTCACGGATGGCATAAGCACTAGAATCGACCAGTAGTCCACTCGATTCACGTCATCTATAAGTCTATTCGGTATCCAGACGGCAGCAGGAATTAACGCTATTAGCGCCAGCGGAATACTAGCCCAAAGTGCCCACCGCCAGGATGACTGGTCGATGATTACCCCACCCAGGACGGGGCCAACTATCGGCGCAACCTGGACAGGAACTGCGGTTAGTGCCATTACCCGCCCCATTCGAGACTGGCCTGCGATTTCTACGGCCAGAAGCCTCATAAGAGGGAACAACATACCTCCCCCTAATCCTTGGATTACGCGAAATACAATTAGTGAGCCAAGGGACCAGGCGAGACCGGCAGCCAGCGTAGCACCCGTGAACACCACAAGGCTGACCACCCATGTGCGTTGGGCTCCATATCGGTGACAGAGTGAACTCGTGAGTGGAATTACCGTCGCCATGGCTAATAGGTAGCCAGAACTTGTCCATTGGACAACGTTTACTGGCGCATCGAAATCCGATGCAATATCTGGTACTGCGATTGCGATGATACTACTATCAACAAGACCTACAAACCCGCCAGCGGCCAGAATCATCGACCGCCAAAAGATTCGGGTTGTGATGCTGGATGTCGTACTGTCATGCGACAAAACAGTATTGGCTTCTGTATCGGATTCGTTTGGTCCTGCCATTAATCTTCCTCACTTTCTCATGTCGAGAATTGGAGATGGCATATGCCAACCTCAAAAACGCGAACGCGAAATGACATACCTGTTTATGAAGAATTCCGGAACTTTGACGATTCTAATCATCTCGATACTGTACCAGAAAAATGGTTAGCTGGTTCTCTATTCGCGGAACAGGATACTTCTACAAAGCTCTCGTAACTTTACTTACGCGAATACATGTCTAACCTTGCGAACTAGAACGGTAGCCGTCAAGGTGTCCTCCTTTCGTGTGGCGGCGTCTCATTTCCCGTTTGTGGAGCCAACAACAGCAATCGACTAAATTCTCCCATCCGGTAATCTAGTTACTATCACAACTTGGCTACCGTTGTCTAGATGATTGATCCTAAAGGGTGGATCGGCATGGGAACGCTGACGGGGGTGAGAGTCTCGCAGTCCCGGCGCTGCTAAGTGCCAGTTCCGAGACCTGTTGAAAGGCGAACTCGTCATGGATATCAATCTGGTGACTCCCGCGACCGCACCGTGCGTCACTGCTGACAACCTGTTGGAGGCCTCGAGATCATCCCGACCTGCCCGCAGGTGGGAATCGCCCCAGCCATCTACGATGCCGATGTATCACCCTGGCAGTCGTCACATCGCTGCCGGGTTATCGACATCGAGAGTGGTCACCAGCATCTACACCGCCGACGTGCGCCTGCTGTCTTCTCTCTACTCTCTCCCCTTCCCTGTCTCGTCGAGTGCGCCCGCTCCGGCCCATCGTCAAACGCTCGGACTTGGCCGGCTGGGCCTACTACGGTACTGTGCCTCCCACTCACACCGATTCTGGTGTATGCGCCTGAGATCGTCATTCCCGGCAACCTAAGCCATCACCAGCCGGAGCCAGCACGAGCGCGAGGTCCTACGCAAGATGCTCGCCAACTTGCCACCAGTCCCCATGCCATCATGGCTGACAAGGAATACCGCATCCAAGGATTTCGAAACGAACTTCAACAGTACTGGTGTCACCCTGCTGCATCCGGCCGACCGCAACTCGACCCCATCCCCGACGCCGACCTCCTGCGCCCTGTGCGCCACAGAGAATCAAACTCGTCTTTACACCCTCGCCGATCAGTTAGGCCTTGAACGCACAGGCTACGGACCCAAACGAAGTCGCTACACGCGCTACTCAAGACAATCTCGCCTTGAAAGCCACCGTTCAAGGTATATTCACAGGGCTAGTCGACGCCAGCTTCTGCGCAGGTCGCGATGCCTTCAACGGCCGCCATAAACGAGCCCCACCGTCCGGGATAGACCATCCCAGAAGATCACAATGATGTCGACTCATAACGCCCAAAGCCGACATTAGCTCAAGAAAAATAGGATTCATCACCGCCGCCGAAGCGATGATACCAATCAAGAACGCCAAATAGATTCTCTTGCCCCATGCTTCCTAACAATCTGTTTCGCCAACTGGCCTGCTCGCCGACCGCATGGTAAATCTTGTCTCCGAGCCACCGAGAATCCGCTTGCAGCCGCGACGTCCTAGGTTGACGCACACGAACGTATTTCACGATGCCAGCGGAAGGATCCTGTCCCTCTGAGTCCCTCAAGCAGCCGCCCAGCGTAATCGCGTCCTCAAGAGCCTGACATGCCCCCTGCGCGGCATACTGAAGCATCGGGTGCGCGGCATCCCCTAGCAATACCACACGGTCAGACGCCCAAGAATCAATAGGATTTCTATCACATAGCACCCAAGATCGCCACCCGGTACCTAGCGATAAGAGAGACAAAATTTCAGGGCTGACTTCAGGACAGACGTCGAGTACTTGCGCTCTCGTAGCTTCAATACCTTGGGCGAGCTTAGAGGCGCCGTTATCGACTACGATCGCCAAATTGAGCAAATTGCCGCCCGCAATCGGGTAGTGCACAAAATGCCATCCAGCTCCCGCCCATAAACAAACATGTCTCTGCCGAAACTTCGTCGGCACACGTTCAATCGGCACTACCGATCGATATATGGTATGACCGGAGATCTGCAACTCATCATTTTCTACTAAGAACTCCCGAACAGTTGAATAAATCCCGTCGGCCCCAACCAACAAATCAGCAGAAATCTCAGCCCCCTCCGAGTCTCGGACCACAACATCCAACGGTCCCTCCTCAAAATCTCGAACTTCAGACCCCGCTATCACCTGTACGGAGTCTAAGGAATAGCATCGCCGAAGTAAAATTTGCTGAAGATCACCTCGATGCATAACTATATACTGGCTACCAAAGTAATTGCAATACTGGCTGTCAGTATTCAGACTAATAATCGGAGACCCAGTGAATCCATCACGAATCTCTATTCGTTCAATCGCAACCGCGTCTTCTAAAACCTCGGAACCGACACCAATACGCCTAAGTGCATCATAGGCATTCGGCGCTAGTTGCAATCCCGCTCCTAGTTCAGATACAAGCGGTTTTTTCTCAAGCACAGAAACGCTATGGCCCTGCTCACCAAGAACCGCAGCCGCTGCCAATCCGCCTATGCCAGCACCAGCAATCACTATACGCATAAAAAAACCTCCATTCACTCAATGCGATCAGAGAGCGCGTCCTACCCGATCGCTCTGCATATCACAACTCTGTTCAGGCATCTCCCGACTCAGAATCCGTAAAATCTCCGACATCAGCGTTTCCCTGCCATCGAGACTAAGTGACGATTCTGGATGAAACTGAAAACTTCCGAAGAATTCACCACGGAATCCGTGGATCTCGGAAGACTCGTTCGCAAACGACATATCCACCTCGGCAATCCGCACTGGTTCTTTTCGACAATTCCGAAAATAGGCCTCGTAGGAGTTGTAAAACCCCACTGAAATTGGGTCGCCGAACCAGTCAATTGTTCGCACGACACCCTGATTTGGCACTCTTCGCCTACGAATTGGAAAACCTAACACATTCGCGAGAATCTGATGGCTGAGACACACCGCCAAAAACGGTTGACGATTTCGAAGACGATCTTGAATCAAGGTCGCTACAGACCGCATTGCGGGATCCTCTGAAATTGGATTCCCAGGCCCAGGACCCATAAACATGAGTCGATGCTTACGATGACATGAAACTGCCTCGCTAGGCGTGTACACTGACACGCTACATCCTAAACATTCTAGCAACACTCGGAGCATATTAGAAAAAGCATCCTCCATATCAACGATTCCAATATTTAGATGTTCACTGCACAGACCGTAGGCCGTTCCAAGATCAAGACTGCTTGATGTGTCGCGCCAAAACGATGCCGTATTAGCTTGTCTTTCATCCAAGACCATTCGAACAGATAGCGGCAGCCTTACTCGATCTCTTAGAGAAGCCGTTGCGGAGCGTCCCGATTCTTTAGCATCGAACGAGTCCAACAAACCTTGAACCTTGGCGCGTGTCTCACTTGCTTCCTTCATAGGGACGGAGTCTTGGACTATTGTTGAACCAGCGAGTATTCGCACAGAATTGTCCGAGATCTCTGCAGTGCGTATCATGATCGTTGAATCGAGAGTCGGAGCCGTCGACTCGTAGTTTACAACGCCGAGCACGCCGCTATAATATCGACGATCATGAGTCTCGTGTCGGGCGATAACGCGCGCAGAGTTCTCTATTGGAGCCCCCATAACGGTTGGAGCAAATAGGGAACCTGCCAGAACATGTGAAACAGATCGCTTGCTATGCGCGCGTATAGCGTACTCCGTATGAACCAGCCTTGACATAAACCGAAGACTTGGTCCGTACACGCTGATAGGTGAACTTCCGATGCCGGAAACCATCTTAAGTTCTTCATCAAGAACCATCTGTAACTCTCTGGCCTCCTTCGCATCAAGAACAAAGTTGACTAACTGGTCATCCGTCGGGTGCCCATTTGGCGTCCGTAACGTTCCCGAGATTGGTGTCATAGCCAATTCATTAAACGCTATCGATAGATGACGCTCGGGCGACGCACCTACAAAGTAAGTCCTTCCGAACCTCGCGAGAAATATCCAGTACGATCCGATTTCCCGTACGAGTAGATTTCGGAAAACTCCTAATGCCTCGCGAAATTCGAAATTGTTGACGTGCGCGACCCATTCTCTGCTTATCACGAAGTTCGAGCCAGCACCGGTCGATATTTCCTTCGAGATGATATCGCTAATTATCTCCGCGTACTGTTCATCTGTGGAAGTAAAGTCACCATGTATATCTCTGCTTTTGCTGTTCTCACATGAAGCTACAAATCGAGTTCTCTTTATCCAGTACTCGGACTTCACATCGATAATTTTTATGGGGTGGCGGCACGATCGCAAAGTATAGCCTCGCTCCGCAATCTGCGAATAGGGGATCATAAATACAGACTTAGATGTCGACGAATTGTGAGTCTGCGTATCTAGTTCGCACAAGCGTTCGACCGAACGAGATGTTCCTGTAAATAGATGTACGAGGTCGTCGTAGAAAGGACGTGACATCAATAGGAAGTCTCGATTCTCATCAGCTTGCAGTTCATCAAGCTGTGCAAGCATATCTACGCCTGATTCAGCACCATTCATTTTCCTTGCTCCTTCAATATATCAGTAATGAGCGAGTCTGTCGACAAAACGGCCGAAGCATTTTGATTCAGATATCTGCATGTCGACACATGAGAGACGCGATCAAATCCAGCTATACCATCAAAAGGAACAAATGTCCTCACGTCGTTACTAAACGACTCAATGCATGTGGCAAGAATTCCGACACTAGCATAGACGCCGCATACCACCAGCTCCTTACAATTACGATCTTGTAAATGCGGCCAAAGATCGTTTCCATGGAAGGCACTGTATCTCCATTTTGTAAATACCCGTTCATCTTGTTCCGGTCTGACTGCGTGCGCAATTTCCGTATGTGCCTGCTCGGTATCCATCCCCGGACCCCAGACGTCAAATAAAAGACCGCGTTGCACCGGTGTCATGCCCCCTGGCTGCGCGGTGTATATGACTTCATACCCAGCAACACGCGCTGCTTGGACTATGCGAGCTATGTTGGTAAGTAACTTACTACGCAGAGGCTGCTCATAAGGGTCAATAAAGTAACGCTGCACATCGTGGACAAGGACCGTTAGTCCCTCACCTTTTACACGCCAAAGAGGCTGAGCCTCTGATATCTCATCTTCACTCGGGAAAGTGTAGGCCTCGATAGACTGGATCGCCATTCTGCCCTCTCCTATGTATCTCCAAAGAAATTTCATTCACCTTCGGCAGCGAAATTATATTTGTAAGTCGATCAACCTCGATTTCGATACAGGGGCCTCACCATTAACAAATGAGCACCGCCAAGCCGATACATGTCATGGCCAATCGTTGACATCTTTCATCTCCCGCAATACTCTGCGCATTGACCAGTCCCAGTACGATCGTACAGACAGATCCGAAAAAATGAACTCCTGCTTTGCCTGGACGTCCATGTCACTCGCCCAGTGGAATTCTGCCTTAGATTGCGAAGCGAGAATCTGCAAGTGACATGCATGCTCCAACATCTGAGCGAAAACCACAGCATGCCTTACACTCTTTCCTACAACTACGCTCCCATGGTTGCGGAGAAATACAGTAATTCCGTCTCCAAGCGCAGAAGCGATTGAATCTGCAAGGTCAGCTTCAAGCACGGTATTGCTAGTCTCAGTGAATACCGCGGTAGAACCCATAAATAGCGCACCTGCATGAGAAATCGGTCGAAGGACCATGTCAGTGGCACCGAACAAAAGGGTCCAAGGAGCATGGCTGTGCACAATTCCATTCACGTCAGGGCGAGCTTTATAAATTGCCTCATGAAGGGGAAGTTCTGGAGGTGCTTTGGGATCCGGCATGCTACGCTCTAATAGGTCTGCCCAAACCATGTCCGTCGGTGTAGCTTCGTCAAATCCCCGCAGCGCTGTCTTTACAAAGAATCCATTCCGACCGGGCCTTCGTCCGGACACCTGCCCCTGGTTGAAGTCATCGTGGCCATCAAGCGACAGCATTCTAGCACCGAAAGCAAGTGTTCGAACCAATTGGAGGTCGGCTTTGTTCAGTGAGTCGTTCTCTGAAAACATTGTCATTACCTTTCCTACGTTACGGTGATCAGAATTCGAACCTGAGCTCTGCCAGCAGGTCGGTCAGTTGGTAAATACCTGCACAGAGGTGAGGTACATGTTTTGTGAGCCAGACAGCGGTCCTAGCACTGACTTCCAGTGACTCAACCGTCTGGGTGATCCGCAGCGACTCGTAATCCCAGTCGACGTCGAAGCCATGATCTGCAACCGGCCCGCCTCGCCTTGAGACCGTAATAGAAGTGTCTAACTCCGCGTTGCCTTCGCCAACAGCCGCTACCAATCGAACCGCAGTAGCAGATGGAGCAGTAGATTTCCAGATTGGATGCCTATCCCTTACCGATACGGATGGCTTATTTACTAGCCCGTGCGCAAGGGCGCCCTCGATACTTTCGGAGACCAGCCGCACGGCCTCTAGCTGCAGATGATGCGAATATGAGAGATTTGGAGCGCATACGACAGGCAAACGTTGCGCAAGACGCACTGTATTTGGGTATCCCTGTCCAATTTCCGCGCCTGTGCAATCTATGAGAGCTGCTCCGACAGATGCACAGTACTCAGCAGCTGAATCTGTAACTTCAGCAGATGCACTATTGATGACGACATCACAGTCGAGACCTGACCACGAGTCAACTTTGCGACTATCGAGTTGGCAGAAAGGCTCTCCGCTGCTTCGTAGAGCTGCTGATATTGCACTACCCAGGCGACCACAACCGAGCACCCCAACCATAACCTTGGTTTGCTTGCTCATGAAACGTCCAAGACTTCTGAAACCATCGCGACAATTTCGTCCAGAGTCGACAAAGTTCCCGTCTCCTCAGGATCTATGTAAGCTCCTAGTTCATTATCAAGACGATCCAGCATCCTAATGTAAGCCAAAGAAGAATACCCGACCGCTCTCAACGATCCAGAGGCTTCCTCCAGTTCACTGGCTGTTAATCCGCCTTCAGCGCTTTCCAGAACAATTTCCAGGACCCGCATCTCTAATTCATTGCGATTCATTGTGTTTCCTTTCCGTATCAACGAGATCAAGAGTCCAAAACAGAGCAGCTCTGTTTAGCTTTCCGGTACTAGTTCGAGGGATCTTTGTCGTCCGAAATATTCGCGAAGGAATCTTGTATGGTGCTATCAAATCTTGAAGCCTGCTTCGGATTTCAGCGTCAGTAATAGCGACAGGATCCGTAATTGCCGCACACAGACTTATGTCATCACCAACCTCTAGACCAAATACCGCCGATTCTGTAATCTCTGGGATAGCCAACAGTGCAGCCTCTACCTCAGAAGCGCTAATCTTTCGACCTCCTACATTAATTACGTCGGTCCTGCGTCCGTGTAGTATCAATCGCCCGCCATCTAACGCGCCCATGTCTTCCGTAACAAAATGTCCCGAAGCATCAAGCCTAGATTCGAAGAGACCAGGTGCGTTTAAATATCTCGTTCCCATCGAGTTAGTTTTGACTGCAACACGACTAGGGTTAGTCAATGATCCGGCCTTGATGGAAACTCCGGGAAGCGATTTCCCAAGATCGCCATTGCCGATACTATGCGGAAATGAAAAGGTCACGGGCCCGGCCTCTGCTATTCCGTAGTAGTTGCTGATCCCGACTCCGACAACATCTAGCACACGCTGGCTCGTCTTCACAGAAAGTGGTGCCGAAGACGACACAAGTCTTTTGACAGTCCTGAATGCATATGGATCAATTGCGCTCCTAGCAAGTGAATCAAAGAGAGCTGGGAAGCCGACGATCCATGTCGGCTGTCTCATTCGTACGTTGTGTTCAACCGACCGAGCGGTGGGCAAGGCAGACGAAACGTGTAGCCGGCAGCCTTTTAGTACAGCAGGCAAAAGCGAAGTGTTGAACGCCAGGCCATTAGATAGAGATGCGTAACACAAAATACGATCTGATCTGTTCAAACCAGTACCGGCGCACCAGCCTTCGGCCGCGTTAACTACCGCACTTCCACTGAACTCAATGCAATTTGGAACTCCCGAAGTGCCGGAGGTAAACCGGCAAACTTCGGTACTAGGATGCAAGTCCGGAGAATCTTCCCAGGTCTTGCAATCCGTACCGATCACGTCTAGTCCGTTCTGACTAAAGCTCACACCTAAACACGTGATGTTATGCATATCACTTTCGTGCAACAGAAACTGGATGCCGCAAGAACGAAATAATACCTTAAGCTCCATCCAAGTCAATTCATGATCCAAAAGAAAAGGCACAGCTTGAAGCTTAAGAAGGGCAAGATAGCTAACGACGTAAGACACGCTGTTCCGTGACCAAATTCCAACTCTACTACCCGCGCCGATACCACAAGTAGAGTACTCGTTCACTATACCATCGACGATATCACGGAGCGCTTTACCAGAAAGTTCCTGCCTACGGTCACTAATTGTGAATCCCGCCGTAATGTACTTATCGAAAATACTAGATAATATGGTCACTATCGTTCTCCGTGGTAGAAACTGGCCTCAGCGCGATCAGGCTTATACGAGGTTTCCGAGGCTGCGCCAAACAGAACGGCATAAAGAATCGTATCTTCCGCCGAAAGGTTTAGTAACTGGGTCAACTGCCGATCATCGAATCCTCCGATTGCAGTTATCCCGACGTCTTTTAACGCAGCCTGAAGGTAAATATGCTGCGCAATTTGTGCGCTAGATGTCAAAAGTTCCTTCATTCGACCAGGTCCAGAATGCGGAACCACCTCCTTCTTACAATGAAAGACAAGAGCACCAGCCGCGTGTCCAAGATGCGTCTGTCCATTAAACATCCTGACCTTATCTTGCCAAGTAAGCCGTGTACTCGAAAGCCGTCTTTCAATTCCACCCGGTGGCTTGCTGATCAACTCAGGATCAAGCCATACAGAGGCACACAGATCATGATCAACCTCACTCACCGAGAAAGCCGTCGTTTCAAGGAGCTGAGGAATATGGGAGGTGGAGAGTCCATGTCGCTCAAACTTTTTTGCCGACTCGCGTAATTTCGTCGCTAAGATGAAATCCTCACAAGTAAACCCTTCGGTAGTAGACATGACACCCTCGCTGGCGAGCCCAGAGAACGTCTTTCTATTCTCAGGGACTTCGTAGCAGCACCTGATATGGTCCCAAAATAGCCGCTCACAAGAGTCTACGAAATATAGACTTCCGTCGATAGAAGTCCAGTCCTCAATTTTCCAAAAATCAGCTGCAATCGAAGCCTCCTTCGCCGAAACGCGCATCCGAAAACCACCGAATACAGCGCGACAATATTTGTCTAGATGCAGAGTTTCAAATTCCTTTGCTAAATCAAATACTTCCAGGCGCTCCACGTGTCCTCCATTGCTAAAGCGAGCAGCCAACTCAAGTTGCGTTAGCGCATGGCCAGCGTCGATCTGGGTATACCACCATCCTCGATCGCCGTACTTTGACGCCGACTTCCATGGCCGTTCCACCACTGCGAACGTTAGAGACGCTGTAGACACATTTGGAGACTGTAGTGAATCGGAACTCAACTTTAATAAGCGAAAGGACCTCGTTTCAAAATCAATTTTATACAACGCATGACGACCATTCGACTGTGAGGCTACATAGATTTCATACGGATACCTCCCGCCAGCTGAGGGTGCAGAGATACAAGTTGCAGAGTCGGATCCCATAGCTCTCGAGACCACTGTCGTGGCAACTTTCATGTCCGTAGATGGGTGACATGAAGATGGAGTCTTGAGGGTTTCATCGCTCAATCGCACCTGGAGTCCGGAAAACCTATCGATCCATTCTTCATGTGAGATCATTGCGCAGTTGGACATACTTGAATCGATACGCTGCGTGCTTTGCACCGGATTATGCATCTGGGTACTCCTTTCAATCTGTGTTTCAACTGACTATCGGATGATCAATCTAATGTTTCAGTATGCAGATACACTCCTATCGATAGTTGCAGACCAAGCTACCATGCCGCCACCGACATGCATTGCATTCTCCAGCCCACGCGCGTGTGCAAGGGCGAGGACCTCCGCTGACCGGATTCCAACCCGACATATGAACACAGGAGTCTTTGTATTGTCCAAATCGGTCCAAGCATCCCCATCAAAAAAGCTACTCATAGGCATTAGAACGGCCCCTTCGATATGCGCGTATTCATACTCATAAGGATCCCTAACATCGACCAGTTGGATCTTGTCTTTGTCCTTCAGCATCCGCTGTAAATCATGTACCGAGATCGTATGAGTATCACTCGCTGAAGCAGCTGGTTCAGATAGAAGCCCGTAGTAGGCAGGTGCAGAGAGTGGGTCGGTGAAAGTTCGGTGCGGTGCAGAATCTGGTAGATTCACTGCCAACAGACTGAGACGATCCGTTGCAATGCAAAGTTCGCGATTAAATGCAAGAGGCCTCTGTCCAAGTAGAAGCCTAACAATCTCGCTTGCCGCAACAACGCCTGTGAGCGTGCACTCAAGATTTATCGCTCCCGACATCCCACGGAAGTAAATGCGATTTTCAGGATCCAGTCGCGCAAACCGAGCGACGGAGTCGGTAATGTCTCCAATGAACGTAGATACTGCCCCGCCCGAAGGACCAAGGCCAGACCACACAAAAGGTGTGTCAAGTTCTTCACAGAGGTCTGCTAGTCGTTCGCAGAACGCCACATCCTCCAAACTACAGAAAACGACATCGGACTTCTTTACGATCGAAGCCTGCTCCGCACGCGTAACGCTCGAGCAGATGGTGACGGACATCTCCGGCCGTCGGGCCAAAAGGTAATTCCGCCAGGTGGTTGCTCGGCTTTCGCCAACGTCAACGACGTTCACGTTTGAATCCCACGGCTGAACGGTCGTACTATCGATCAGTAGCACGTGCCCTACACCGGCAGACGAAACTGCTTCCAGCATGCGCGTGCTAATTTCATCCAATCCGAAAACTGCCAGTGTTGCATTTAAGAGGGAACGTTGGTAACTTGGACCAAAGTTCCTATTAATTAGTTGGTGTGAAAACCTAACCTTCTCAGCGTCAAAATTGACGTCATGTACTGATGTACAGTCGAAACCGCTCACTGTTGACCTCCAACTTGCGCAACCGAGTAACGTGATGTGGCGCCGGCGGAGCCATCATAGCTTGGCTCAACCTGAAGAAGCGCAGCTCCCCAAGAGAAACCGTAACCTGATCCCGCGATTAGCAGGTAATCTCCGGCCGAAACGCTACGCCTCGAAAGAAGATCGCTTAGCGCCGCAGCTTGATCTCCAGCACCGAGATGTCCGATCGATTTTCCAAAGTCCCAGGTAGTTCGCGATAGAGAGACTCCCTTCTGTTCTAACAGGCGCCACCAGTATACGGATTTACCGTTGTTTGGAAGCACAATACGAGACACATCGCTAAAATTTAGCGAGTTTGCCGAAAGAAGACTTTCCATAACGTCGACAAGACCTCCGGCAATACGTGCTGAGATCGAGTCCAAATCTCGCCTGTGATTTAGCATGAACTGCATTTTTCGCTGCCGCAGATCGAGCGCATTCTCTCCGCCTTGACTTGCACTTCGAAATCCCTCCCCACGGTACATAGGCTCCAAGCTACTATCTGCTGTCAGTTTGGAATCAACCAGACGGAGCGGCGATTTCTCCGTACTGAGAATCATTGCAGTTGCACCATCTGCCATAACCGTTCCGCTCTCAGATCTATATCGGTTAAATCCAGGTGGCGCATAACGCTCCGCAGTAGTGATTAGTACGTCCCCCACTTGCTGCTTGCTGCTAAGCAGCTGACGGGCCAGATGAATTGCTGCAAGGCCTCCATTGGACTTTTGATCCACCTCGATCCATGGAACGCTGATACTGAGAGACTCATTCTGAATGTAGGCAGCTGGAGTCCAGAGATCTTGTCCTTGAAAATAGGTAGAGGCATGAAAATGAAGCCTGATAAATTCGGTGCGGCTAACATTCGTTATGACATCATTCACAGCCTCGACAGCCAGTTCTGGAGGATATAAGCCCTCGACAACAGAGACATGTGTGAGCGCATTGGCGACATACTCCTCCTCAGAGTATTCGTTTGCTTTGACCGCCTCCTTCAGGTCTTTTGATTGACCCAAAACTGTGCTAATTCCTTCAATGTAGACATCGTTTTCGAACCTATTCATGGCATTGTTCCTTATACTCGTATTTTCCAGACACAACTAAACGTTGCCCGGTAATCCGAATAGACTTCTCGGAAAATAGAAATGACACGCAGTCTGCGACGTCTTCGGGACTTAGTATAGATACGGGATCATGCATGAACATATCGGTATTGGTTATACGCTCCGCTTTCTGACCGGTCCGCCATTTGCTATGCAAGTCGGTTTCGACGAGCCCCGGTGCAACGGTGTTTACGCGAACTCCACGTTTACTAAGGTAGGCGGCGCTTGTTGCCGTGAATGTATCTAAGGCTCCCTTTGTCATCGAGTACCCGAGTATTTCTGGAAAAGGAGAACGCGATGCTAAAGAACCAATATTGACGATGGCACCTCCGTTCCTGATTAAAGGTGAGACGGATTGTGTCACAAAGACAGGCGCGAGCGTGTTGACCGCAAAAGCCTTCTGCAGCGCATCAACAGCCAACTTATCTAATGTACCTCGGCAACCCACACCCGCAGAGTTAACGAGACCAGAAAGACCATCGGCGTTAAGACGGTTCAACGCTGACCTAATCTCGCAAGCGACCCATGGCCCAATATCGGCAGTGTTTGATAGATCAAATGGAACAGTAGCGCACCGAACACCATGTGAACTGACCTCGGAACTAATTGTGTCGAGTTCTTTCGACGGCTTACGACCATGTAGTAATAGCGGAAATCCAGCAACTGAAAGGGATCGCGCGATCGCGGCGCCTATCCCCCTCGAACTACCTGTAATTAGCACTGGCAATAAGTTAGTTTTGGACAATTTCATCTTCACTCCCCACCAAGGCATGGGATTGATTGAGTCCGCTTCTGCATAATAGGGCACCGAGTACCCGGACCGTTATATCCTTAATATTGTTTACTTTAGAATTTCCGGCTTTCCAGGCAATAACTTGGTCTGGGCGTACCAGGAGAGCGCCAGATGTGGATATGCCGAAGACATCGGTTAGATTGTGACTAGAAAAGGGCGGTACACCGATGTCGCGGATATCCAAATCTATGCCGAAATTCTTCGACGCTTCCCTAAATGCGCTAATCCAAGGGCTGTCTGACCCGTGTATAAAAAGAACAAATCGAGTTGTAACCTGGTCAAGAGTGGACATACATTTTGTCAGCCACACATGTGGCAGTCGTTTTCCCGGCAATGCCGCTTTTGTCACATCCAGATCATCGCACGTATCTTTGCCTTTGATCATTGGCGGGTATATCGCCTTAGAACGGTAGCGGAAATTGTAGATTATATCGTCACTTGCGATCGTTACCGGAGCATTACTGAGTCGTTCTTGAGCCGCTGCATTGGTCCAATGAATACTCGGATTATTGTATCGAAGTTCTGCTTGAGTGCGAACCATAGCTGCGTAGGGTCGACGTTCTTCATTATATGAATCAAGCAATGCAGACTTAGTTTTGTCACAGAGAACTTGTGCAATTTTCCAGGCCAAATTCTGCGCGTCGCCTATCCCAGTGTTTAGCCCAAGCGCACCCACAGGAGGAACGACGTGAGCAGCGTCACCAATGAGAAGGACTCGTCCATCTCTAAAACGATCTGCGATATGGGACTGAACCCTCCAGTTCATTACGCTAACGATTTTGATATCCTTGATGGGATGTCCGATCGACGTACATATCCAATGTTTCGCAGTGTTACTGTCGTTAGATAGAACATCGTTCTTGCTGCCTCCTAACTCGGTTACATAGATCCAACTATCGCGGCCGTTGACAGGGAGGATTCCAGCAGCACCACCCAAACTAGACACGTTACAAACGACGAAGGGCTCATTTTTGGTAATAGCTGATAGGTCTGCCTTAAATAGTACACTACTCATCGGGCCACCTAACTCTGATCCTGGGAAAGGTACTTTTAATGACTTACGTACAGCGCTACGGGCTCCGTCGGCACCAATTAAAAATGCGGCATCTATCGATTGGACGTCGATTCCACGGCGGACCCTTGCACGCACGATCTCATCCGTCTGAGTTGCGCTTTCAAATTCTACGCCATACCGTATTGAGCCACCATGTCTAACGTAGCTATCAGTGAGAATTCTGTCCAATACTGGCTGTGGACATGTCCCCGGGAGTATGCCTGGGCTTACGGCAGAATTTGAGTTCCGTAGTCCGTCTACTGTGTCGTACTCCGTGAAGTCAATGGAGTCTAGCGTATCACCGGTGAGTCGTCGGTATCCTCTATGCTCAAGGTCGTAACACAAACGTGCGACGTCACTGAACACACCGAGCGCGCGTAGAGACTCCCCTGTTCGCCCATTTATTCCCATCGCACGTGGATGCGGATTAATTTGTTTAGACTTTTCAACTATGATACTATCAACGCCAAATCGGGCCAAATAGTTCCCTAAGGTTAGACCAACAGACCCTGCACCTACAATCAGAACGTCAGTTTTCATACTTTTCCTCAGCTTCCTCGAAGATTAAGTTGGACCAAAACCTATCGTTAATTTGAGGCCATTCTTTTGCGAATGTATTTTTTCTATCAGGGCCAAGAAATTCAAGATAGAATGGCCATTCTAAGTTTCGCGCATAGAAATATGAACGTCCGTATTGACGTCCGTCGAATTCTATTTTTAAACCGTTTTTCCGTGCCCGATTTTCTTCATTGGCTAGGTTTGTTGACCAAAAAGCAAAGTGGTGTAGTGTTAACCCAAAAGAAGGGCTCCATGGGCTGCTTTTATCAGCTTGTATTAACTCAATGGCGGGTTTAAAGTTTTTAGAGAATACTATCTTATATTCATGTTGTCCGACGTTATCCGTAGTGGGGCTATGCCATTCAACTCCTAACGATTTTCCAAGGCTAAACATCGCTTGGTCAATGTCCATCGTTGTGTAGCAGATATGCGCAATTTCTCTCTCTTCTATCAACAATTGTTTCACCTCACTCTTTCTATAGTTTCAACTATATCGTTTGGTGTAGGCATAGAATACATCTCTTCACGTAATCGCGCGGATCGTCTTCTATAGAGCTCGATGTTTTCGAGAACGGATTCGACCGTTTCAATTAAGGCGCCGGGTTTATTCTCTTCTTGCGGCAGCAGGACTCTGGCTGCCCCCTGCTTCTCAAGGCGCTGTGCTGGCTGAACAAGTTTTGGCATATTTGGAAGAACGACTTGAGGAAGTCCGTACGCGATTGCTGTTAAGGCCGTGCCACCACCGCCATGATGCACGACGAGGTCAACGGTTTTGGAAACGGAATCGAAGGGAAGCCACTCGACCCGTGCACCGGTATCGCGATGCATTTGTTGAGCTGCGTCCTGAGGGACTGATACTAATAGTCTTGCATCAACACGTTGAAGTTCTATAACCATAGCCCGAAGGTAGGAGTAGAAATAGTCAGGGTATTTTACCTTTGTGCCAGCAGTAAGGAATACTGTTCGGTAACTATTGTCGAGTAAATCCGTACGTAGCTCAATCTGATCATTGTACGGTATCCACTGCATTACAACGTCAACGGGAATTCTTGGGTCGCATACAGAGGGCGGGCAGACTCCGATGTTCAACGTGGGCTCAGCGAGGCCGTTTTTTTTGGTAAACGGTAGACGTGAGGCTATTGTATTCTCGGCTACTTGGTCAAGTTCTGGTGGTTCGCCCATGTCCCAAGCAAGCCTAATGTAGGGCAGTCCAAATTCACGTGATACCAACCCGGCTGAGTAGTGCAACTGACCTCCAATCACAATGTCCGGCCTCCAGGTCTCTACGATTTTACGCAGTTTTGGAAGATACTCGACGGCAATGTTTGCAAAGACTTCGCCGAAATCAAGCAGATCCATGCTATCGTCCTCCTTCATTTCGCTATTACCTGACATTCTTAATTTCCGAATATGTGACCTAACTGAATTTTCGGATATGCAGATAGTGGGAAGGCCTGCATTCATTGCTGCTCGAGTGGATTCTCGGTTGGTTGCGATCAGAATTCTATGTCCGGCGTTTCTACAGGATGTCGCAAGCGGCGTCATCGCAAATACTGTTGCAGGGCTACCGCCGGTAACGAATAGCAATTTCATGACGTACTATCACCTTTCTCGAGTTGCACAGCCTATTTGTATTTGCAAGGTAGTTTTCTGGTAAGTAGATGGAAGGCAGGACGTTCGATTCCGTGATGTAGGGCTGCTGCAGAAATGAAGCTGAGACATAGTGCACCCAGAAGGAAAATTACAGATCCTGTGATACTGGTATTAAGTTTTCCAAGATTGGAATGCATCCATGAAATGACAATGCCGTGCATAAGGTAAAACGCATATGAGATATCGCCGAAGTACCTCAGGGGTCTGGATTGTATCCATCTAGGTAGTCTTTGCAATGTTTCCTGTATTTCCTTGGATGCAAGACTAACCACAATTCCGGCCAACGGGATGACAGTCACCGAAACGGCAGTAAAGGTCCACGGCGCAAACATTCCGATCACATAGCTGATGGGGAGCAATGTCACAAACAGTGGTAGCCACTGTGCAAACTTACAGGTACTTTTGGCTACACAGCCTAATGATATACCTAGTATAAACTCGCAAATTCTTGATATTGGAAAGATGTAGACAAACCACATCTGCACTATCGATTGTCCGGCAAGAGGTTCTCCGTGGACCTCCGCGATAAAGGTAGGTTGTTCCGGCAAGATCATTGCCACTACAGGTAAGAGGAATATTAGCACTAGGATCGATACGATAGTTACCATTAAAGCTCGCATTGTGAGAGAATCTAGGATTTTTATTAGAAATGGAAACATTAAGTAGAAGAATAACTCACATGAAAGTGACCAGGTGACTCCATTGACTCCGAGAAAAATATTGGGATCTGGCACCCATGCTTGCGCTAAAAGTAAATTAAGCACTGCTGTGAAAACCTGAGTCGTTTCGAAAGCAAAGATAGTCATGGCGATCAAGAATGTGACCAAATGGCTTGGATACACTCGTGCTATCCGTCTGTAAACAAATGTGTTGTATTTGTCTTCTGCTCGACTAGACCATGCTAAGACGAACCCGCTGAGGATAAAGAAGAAAGATACACCTACCGTACCTGCGGGCTTCATCAAGACATCGATAGTGTCGCTCACGTCGTCGTTGTTCGCGAACACGCCTGTTGTCGAAACATGAAAGCCGAAAACCGATAGAGCAGCTAGGCCACGCATGGCGGTTAAGCTATGAATCCTGTCCACTCGGCGCGAAGTTTGTGGAGGCTGTGCCGTCAAGGTTTTCTCTCCCTCATGTGGCTGCGTCTCGGCGTCGTTCTTGAATCCGACTCTCACGGAAGGCATTGGTTGGACCATTTTGACTGGTCGATTTAATCGTAGTCATGACGTTATGTCCATTGTCTAGCCTGACTTCTGACAGGGTGTTTTGGCTAGGGAGCGGCAAACTGGCTTCGACCTGATTCAGCGTTATGATGCTGATGACCAGGTTATGTAGTGTGACCATGTTCTCAGGGCCGTTGCGCAGGGGGCTGGCAAAGTCGGTGGGCGAGGGCGTCTGAGCTGCGCCGATTGGTGGCGCTTAATCAATCTTTCGTTTTGGGAGCCCGTACCGATGCCAGTTTCCACCATACGACCGCCCTGCTACACCAGCCCCTGCCCCTGGGTTCTCAGGAATACCACCACCCCGGAGACAGACGGGCGTGAGCCAGGGACCTGCCTACGGTCCGGTGCACGGCCGTGACGGGATTGCTGGCCGGGCGTCGTAGCCTAACGGCGATGTGGGAGCGCACCGCTGACCTGCTCCCGTCTGATCTGGCGGCTGGGCCTGGCGGCACGGCAGGCCCAGCCGCCAGATGTATGAGGTCATGATGTTGGTGATGTGTGTTGGGATGCGGGTGGCGGGTGGCTGGTTGTGGCAGGAGGTGTGGGGTCGATGGTAGTTGTAGTGGTGGTTCCACACCGCGACGGCGTCACGGCGCTGCTGCTGTGAGGAGTAGGAACGCGCGTAGAGGCACTCCTCGGCCAGGATGCGGTTGTAGCGCTCGACCTTGCCGTTATGACGTGGGGTGTAGGGACGGATCCTCTGGTGGCGCGAAGCCAGGGAGGTGATTATCGCGGTGAAGGTCCGGGCGCGGTAGATTGGCCCCGTTGTCGGTAACGACCCGCACGAGCCTGGTGACCCCGTGGGCGGCGAAGAAGGCCCGGGCGCGGCAGAAGAAGCCGATCGTGGTGGAGGCCTTCGCCTCGGGAGTACCGCGCCCGTGGGCCCGCCAGCCTCCCCCGGGTGGGATGCGTCCGACCTTCTTGACGTCCAGGTGTGGACTGTCAGGTGTTTTTCGGACAGTGCT
>NZ_GL882536.1:78938-79375 GCF_000195595.1 Actinomyces sp. oral taxon 170 str. F0386 | reverse complement strand
GCCGGGGCGGGCGCTGCCGCCGGGGCCGTCGACGGGGACCCGACGATGGCCAGGACGGTGCCGACCTCGACGGTCTCGTCCTCGGGGACGCGGATCTCCAGCAGGACGCCGGATGCGGGGGAGGGGACCTCGGTGTCCACCTTGTCGGTGGCGACCTCCAGCAGGGGCTCGTCGGCCTCGACGGTGTCGCCCACGGCCTTGAGCCAGGAGGAGACCGTCCCCTCGGTGACGGACTCACCCAAAGCGGGCATCGTCACCTCGGTGCCCTCGGCGGAGCCCGCAGCCGGTGCGGGGACTGGCGGCGCTGCGGGAGCCGGTGCCGGCTCAGCGGCAGGAGTGGGCTCCGGTGCCGCGGGCGCCTCGGCGGGTGCAGCCGGTGCGGAGCCCGCCTCGGAGGGATCACCGATGATGGCCAGGACGGTGCCGACCTCGACGGT
>NZ_GL882536.1:1279-78928 GCF_000195595.1 Actinomyces sp. oral taxon 170 str. F0386 | reverse complement strand
GAGCGGGCATCTTCACGGACTCGGACATTGCTGTCTTCCTTACTCTTGTCTAGCTGGATCAGCCGTGGTTGTGCAGCGGCTTGCCGGCGAGTGCCATGGCGGCCTCGCCGAGGGTCTCGTTCTGGGTGGGGTGGGCGTGGACCAGGGAGGCAACGTCGTTGGCGTCCGCCTCCCAGGACACCATCAGCTGGCCCTCTCCGACCTGCTCTCCCATGCGGGCACCGATGGCGTGGAAGCCCAGGATGGGGCCGTCCTTGAGGGAGACGAGCTTGACGAAGCCCTGGGTCCCCAGGATCTGGCTCTTGGCGTTCCCGGCCACGTTGAACTCGGCGGTGGTGATGTTGTCCTTGCCATGGGTCTCAGCAGCCTTCGCCTCGGACAGTCCCACAGAGGCGATCTCAGGTTCGCAGAAGGTGACCTTAGGGACCAGGATGTCGTCGACCGGAGTCGGGTCCAGGCCCGCGATCTTCTCCGCCACGACGATGCCCTGGGCGAAGCCGCGGTGGGCGAGCTGGACGCCGGGGACGATGTCGCCCACGGCCCATACGCCGGGGACGTTGGTGCGGCCGTACTCGTCGGCCAGGACGAAGCCGCGGTCCATGGAGACCCCGACCTCCTCATAGCCCAGGTTAGCGGTCGCCGGTCCGCGGCCCACGGCGATGAGAAGGACCTCGGCCTCGTGGGTCTTGCCGTCCTGGGTGCGCACCGTGACGCCGCCGTCGCGGCGCTCGACCGACTCGAACATCGTGTTGGTACGGAAGGTGATCTTGCGCTTGCGGAAGGCGCGCTCGAGCTGCTTGGAGATCGCCTCGTCCTCGTTGGGGACCAGGTGAGGGAGCCCCTCGATGATGGTGACCTGGCTGCCCATGGAGGCCCAGGCCGAGGCGAACTCGACACCGATGACGCCCCCGCCCAGGATCACCGCAGAGGCGGGGACATGGTCCATCTCCAGGGCTTCCTCGGAGGTGATGACGCCCCCGGAGATCTCCTGCCCGATGGTCTTGGAGTAGGAGCCGGAGGCGAGGACCACGTTGCGGCCGGTGATGCGACGGCCGTCAACCTCGACGGCGTCGGCAGCCACCAGGCGCCCCCAGCCCTGGATCAGATCGATGCCCCGCGAGGAGACCAGGCCCTCAAGCCCCTTGTGCATCCGCGAGACGATGCTGTTCTTGTACTTCTGGACACCCGGCATGTCCACGCCCTCGAAGGCGGCCTTGATACCGACCGTGGCGGCCTCGCGCACGGCGTCAGCGGTCTCGGCGGCGTGCAGCAGGGCCTTGGTGGGTACGCAGCCGCGGTGGAGGCAGGTGCCTCCCAGCTTGTCGGCCTCGATGAGGGCGACCTTGAGGCCCAGCTGGGCGCCGCGCAGGGCGGCGGCGTAGCCCCCTGATCCCGCGCCCAGGATGACCATGTCGTAGACGGTCTCTGTCACGAACTCACTCCTTGTTGGTTGGTCACGACGCCCTTATGGGGCGGCTCGGCACGGGGCCATTCTTCCACCTGAAGAGGGCGCACAGGAGCCAGGGGTGTTGCTGTTTAGGGACTAGAGTCCTGAAAACGGGGTGATACGCATCACTGTGTGTGGGTGGTGCCGACAACGGGCCGGCGGGTCTACGCCAGGAGCTGCGGCGCAGACCCCGCCAGCCCGTCGTCAGCAGGTGAGCAGCTCAAGAAAGGATGCTGACCTCGGCGGACAGTGAACGGAGCAGCTCGACTAGGGTGGAGACACCCATCCCCGTGCCGCCTGTCGGTGTCAGTCCCCACGGGGCGGAGTCGTTGTAGGCGGGGCCGGCGATGTCGAGGTGCGCCCACGGCCGACGTCCCACGAACTCGCGTAGGAACAGTCCCGCCGAGAGCATCCCGCCGGCTCGGGAACCGACCTTGGTGTTGCGCAGGTCGGCGAAGGGGGAGTCCAGGGTCGCGCGCAGGTGCGCGGGCAGAGGCATCGGCCAGAAGGACTCTCCGGCCCGTTGGGCCGCGGCCACGACCTCCTCACGAAGGTCAGGTGTCCCCATGACGGCGGCCACGTGGTCGCCCAGGGCAACGATCTGCGCCCCGGTCAGGGTGGCCACGTCCAGGACCGCGTCGGGCTCCTCCGTGACTGCCCGAGCCAGGGCGTCGGCCATGACCAGGCGCCCCTCGGCATCGGTGTTGGTCACCTCCACGGTGGTGCCGTCGAACATCGTGACGACGTCGCTGGGGCGCTGGGCGTCGGCCCCCGGCATATTCTCCGCCAGCGCTAGCCAGGCGGTCACGCGGATCGGCAGCGCCAGACGCGCGGCCGTGATGGCGGTGCCCAGCACGGTGGCGGCGCCGGCCATGTCGGACTTCATCTCCGGCATGGATGCAGCCGGTTTGAGGGACAGCCCTCCGGAGTCGAAGGTGATGCCCTTGCCGATGAGCGCGATGTGCTTGGGGCGGGTCGGGTCGGCATCGTCCTCGGCCTGCGGGCCTGTCCGGCTCGCAGCCCCCGTGGCGGTGTGCGGTGGCACCCACTCCAGGCGGACCAGGCGTGCCGGGTGCACCGAGCCCTGAGCCACCCCGAGGATCCCGCCGAATCCCTGCTCGATCAGGGCCGGGGCGTCCCAGACCTCGACCCGCAGCCCGGCCTCCTGCCCGGCTGAGCGGGCCCTCTCCGCGAAGACCTCCGGCGTCAGACGGTTCGGTGGCTCGTTGACGAGGTCGCGGGTCATGGCCGTGGCCTCGGCCAGGGCCAGGGCTGCGGTCAAGGTCTCCTGCCCCTCCGGAGTGTCGGCCAGGGGGGAGACGACGGAGATGCTCGTCAGTGGAGAGGTCTGCTTGGGAGAGGAGTCCTGTCCCGGACGGTCCTCGTTCTTCGTCGCCTTCCAGGAGTAGGCGCCCAGGGCCGCCCCGTGTGCGACGGCGGCGAGCTGCTCCTCGGAGAGCGTGGGCAGAGCCAGCACCGCGGAGTCGGTTCCGGCCAGCGCCCGGGTGGCGCGTCCGGCGGCCCGACGCAGCAGACCCGTCTGGTCGTAGCCCAGGGCGGCCTCGTCGTCGGCGGTGACGGCAAGCGGATCGGTATCGGCCCACCCCGTTCCGACGCCGACGACAAGAATCGTTGTCGGTCCGTGGTAACTCGTGGTGGTGACCGCTGGGGCCGGCAGGCGCACCACCGAGTCCTGAGTGCCCGAGAAGCCCAGAGAAGGCAGCAGGGCCACGAGAGCATCGATGTCCAGGCCCTCCAGAGCGTCGCTGGAAGGAGACTCCAGGCCTTCCAGGAGGATCTCGGGAGCCTCGGCGCCGTCCCTGCCCGGCGCCGCCGCCAGGACGAGGACGTCAGCGGCCGGCTCACTGCCGGCGGGAGTGTCGGACGCAGCGCCCGTTGAGGAGTCTGACGAGCTGCCTGCTGCGCCGGCCGTGTCGGCTGTGCCGTCGGCGTTGTCCTCCTGGTCCTTCTGGCCGTCGTCCGATTCACGCGCCTGCGTGTCATCCTTGGTGCCCCCGGTGCCCGACGCAGCGCCCTGCCCGGCGCCTGTCGAGCCGGTCCGGCCCCCGGCCCCGGTGGTCTCGGAGTCCTCGGTCTCATCGACCGTGTCGACCTCGGCCTGATTGCTGAGGTCGGTATCCTTACGGTCATCGTCCACCGAGGCGTGTGCGTTCAGGGACTTGGTCAACTTAATGGTGCTCACGTTGTGAATAGTAACGTTCTGGCATCGGTCGGAGGCTGAGCCGGCGCCGCGCGTGCCGGAGGTCATCACGTGGAAAGGTCGTTCCTCATGGACGAGCGCTCATCGGTACGCCCGGTTCAGGACACTCGGCGTCCCGCCTACGGGTGGGGGCGGATCCTGGTCGGCGTCTTCGCCGTCTTCGGGGCGACAGTCCTCATCCCGGCCCTGACCGCCCTGGTTCGAAGCCCCGGTGAGGCGCCCGCGATATGGGCCTTCAACCTCCTGGGAGGTGGCCTGTACGTCCTTCTGGCCGTCTGCGTGGCCCACAACGGGCGCCGCATGCGCAACATCGGTTGGATGTGCCTGGGGGCGCTGGCCACCATGGCGGTGCTCATCGGTGTCCTGACGATGACGAGCCCTTCACCCACGCCTGCAGACCTCAACGCGTCGGTGTGGGCCCACTGGGGGCGATCCCGGTGGTACCTGCCCGCGATCCTCCCGGTGGTGGCCGCTGCATGGATGTGGATGTCCGACCCTCGACGCATCGTGGCCAACGCCGAGCGCATCACCGAGCTGTCCGACTCCCTCTCCGAGAGCTTCACCGAGAAGGCCCGGGCGGTCCAGGAGAGCCGTGGTCTCAAGAGCTCCCGGACCAATGATGCTAATGGAGCCTAGGCCCCGGCGACACCGGCAATGGGGCAGCTTCAGAGCCCGGCGAGGAGAGGTAGGGGAGTGGTTGAGCCCTCAGCGGCCTCGTGCGGCGTCTGCCTCACCGGCGTCGGAGGCGGCGCGTGCTGATCCGGGCGACTCTGCTGATCCTGCGCCGGGGAACGGGACGGGTGTGCCACCTGTCCTGCAGCCGGGAGCCCAGCGAGGTGTAGGTGGCCGCTGCGGCCCGAGCCCGCGCCTGGACCTCGTAGATCCGTTCGACGACGATCCGCTGGTGCACCCAGCCCACCAGTTGCTCGTCCGGCTGATCCTGTTGACGATCACTGCCCGGGCCCGATGCCCGTCCCACCACCGGGAGTCCCTCCATCCGGCTGCGGGTCAGAGCCTCGAGCACGTCGGTCGCCTCGGCCTGGCAGGACAGACGCTCGGAGACCAGAGGAAGGTCCGCCACCGTGGCTGCGGGGCGGGAACCGTCCCCGACGTCGGCGCTCTCCTCGCAGAGGAGAGCGCCGACGACCTGCGCGGCGGTCACACAGCCGAGCAGCTCACGGACGTCATCCGCCCGCACTGTGACCACCGGCAGGGCCGACAGACCGTGCCGGCTCATGAGCTCGGCCGCCTCACGCAGCGACGTCGTGGCCTCGACCGTGGCGGGCGGGTCCACCATGAGCCGGGAGGCGCGGGTACGTCCCAGGAGAGTCGTGGTCATCGGGTCCTCGACGTCCTCACCGCGACGGCGCAGCTCCTCAGTGAACAGTGTGCCGCGCGACAGGAAACGGCTGGCGAAGGTAGCCAGCACTGTGGCCAGCATGAGGGGCAGCAGCAGCGCGTGCTGGCCGGTCATCTCGATGATGAGCAGGACCGCCGTCATCGGAGCGCGAGCCGCGCCGGCGAACACCGCTCCCATTCCGATCACCCCGAAGACCCCGGCTGCCGGAGCGTAGCTGGGCGCCACCAGGGTGCCGAAGGCCGCCCCGAGCGTCCCGCCGATGAACAGGGACGGGGCGAACACTCCTCCGACGAACCCCATTCCCAGCGTCATCGAGGTCGCGAGCATCTTGGCTGCGCACAGCATCAGCAGCAGCGTCAGCGTGTAGCGGCCCGCCAGAGCCCGGTTGAGCGCCGCCGAGGACTCCCCGTACATCTCAGGCAGGACGAGCAGGACGGTGCCGACGGCCAGGCCCCCGATGCCGGGGCGCGCCCAGATCGGGACGCCCAGCCGCTGCCAGGCGCGGGTCAGGACGTCGAGCACGATGAAACGAAGGCGCATGAAGCCGATGCCGACGCCCCCACCCACCACGCCCAGCAGGGCGACCCACCCCAGCTGGGCGTCCCCGGACAGGTCCAGGTAGGGAAGCGACAGCGACAGGGTCGTGCCCAGCAGGTGGTGGGAAAGGACCGTTGAGGACACGCAAGCCAGGACGATGACGATGAAGGCGTCGGCGCTGAAGCCCATGAGAATGACCTCCAGGGCGAAGAAGGCCCCCGCCAGCGGAGCGTTGAAGGCCGCCGCGATCCCGGCGGCGGTGCCGGCGGATGCCAGGTAGCGCACCGGAAGTCTCGGCAGGCCCAGCCCCCTGCCGATGACGCTCGCCGTGGAGGCCCCCAGCTCTGCGATCGGTCCCTCGGGGCCCACCGAGCCGCCGCCGCCGATCGTCAGGGCCGACGACGTCGTCATCGCCAAGGCGGGGATCGGCGCCATCGTGCCGTTTCCGTGTCTCGTGGACCAGATGATACCGGCCACCCCGTGGCCTGTGGGCGTGTGGCCCAGCCGGGACATGAGCGGACCCACGATGAGGCCTGAGAGGACGGGGGCGACGAGGACGAACCACGCGCCGAGCGCCGCCAGCGAGCCCACCGAGGGACCCATGGAGACGGTGTAGTCATCGGCCCCGGTGAGCAGCTGGGACCAGGTGTCGATCCCCATTCGGAACAGCACAGCTCCCAGACCCGAGGTGAGCCCCACCAGCACTGCCAGGATGTAGAGCCCGAGGCGATGATGACGGAAGAGGCTGCCCGTACGCCGCAACAGGGGCTGGGACATCCTCTTCCAGGCGTGATCCATCAGCGCAGGTTCTCCACCTTGACCATGAAGGTGTCCTCCTCGCCGCGCTGCTCAGCCTCGGAGCAGGAGGAGCCGATGCTCCACACCTGACGGTAGAAGCTCAGCTCGGCCTCGTAACGGCGACGAATGTTCGTGGCCAGGCGGAAGCCGTGGCCCTCTCCCTGGAAGATCTCCAGGGCCACCGGGGCGCCGGCGGTCTTGAGGGCCTCATACATGGCCGTGGCCTGCTCCGGCGGGACGATTGGGTCCTCCGAGCCCTGGATGAGCAGCAGCGGCACGCCGATGTCCTCGATGTGGTTGATGGGGCTGCGCTCGTCCAGGACCGGGTCATCGATGTCCTGGGTCCCCATGAGCTGGCCGATGTAGTGCGACTCGAACTTGTGGGTCGTACGCACCAGCCTCTTGAGGTCGGTCACCCCGAAGCAGGAGCTGGCCGCCGTGAACACCGTGGAGCGAGTGATGGCCGACAGCACCGTGAAGCCACCGGCCGACCCGCCGCGGATCGCGAGACGTCGAGGGTCCACGAGCCCGGCGTCCACCAGGTGCTGGGCGCCACTGACGCAGTCGTCGACGTCATAAATGCCCCACTTGCCCTCCAGGGCCTTGCGATAACCCGTTCCGTAGCCCATGGAACCGCGGTAGTTGACGTCGAGGTAGGCGAAGCCCCGACTGGTCCAGTACTGGATCCTTAGGTCGTAGCCGGGCACGGCCGTCGCCGTCGGGCCCCCGTGGACGTTGACGATGAGGGGAGGCAGTTCGCCCTCGCCCCCCACGTGGGAGGCGGACGTCGGCGGGTAGTAGAAGCCATGGGCGGTCGCGCCGTCGCTCGTGGGCCAGGAGACCGGGTTGGGGAAGGAGACCCCGATGCCCTCGGGCTCGAACTCGCCCGAGCCTCGCAGCACCTGCACCGCGCCGTTCTTGACCTCCACGATGCTCGGCATCGCCATCTCGTTGGAGGCCAGCATGACGACGCGACCGGCGCTGGAGGCCACGTTACCGATTGGCTGCCAGCCCACGTTCCACTCCTCGAGCTCACCGTTGGCGAGCTTGATGGTCCCCAGGTGGGACACCGCGTCCCGGGCCCAGGTGGTGATGATGTGGTCGGCGTCGAGCACGTCGAAGGAGTGCGGGCCCAGCTGCCAGGCGGGGGTGGTGAAGGTGGCCTCGGCCGGGTGCAGCGGCCGGGTGCGCAGGTTCTTCGACCAGCCCGTGCGGTTGGTGCCGCGCCCCGGGAAGCCCTCGGTGCGGTAGAGGTTCCAGAAGCCGGAGGCGTTCGAGCCGTGGACGAGCTCGCACTCCTCTGTCCACCGGGGCTCTGAGACCGAGTGCCCGTCCCCGCCGTCCACCAGCGCCTGCTCACCGATCGTCCCGTCCGGACCCAGATCGCCCACGTGCAGGGCGGCGTTGTCCCACGGCATCCCCGGGTGGTCCCAGGTGACCCAGGCCAGGTGCTCACCGTCGGGTGATAGCGTCGGAGCGACCACGAAGTCCGTCCCCGATACCAGCGTGCGCACACGCGAGTCATCTCGCGCCGCCGAGCCGTCAAGTGGAATCGCCACCAGAGTGTTGACGGCCTCGCCCTCACCACGGTGGTCCTCGCGGACCGCGTAGACCAGGCCCCGCCCCGTGTCGATCTCCAGGTCGCCGTGACGCACGTCGCCGTAGATCGTCAACGGCACCAGACCGCGAAGGCGGTGCGCCACGTCGTAGCGGTACAGACGCCCGTCACCGGCGTGGGAGACCACGATGATCCCGCCGTCGACGGCGTACGCTCGCCCACCGTACTCGTGCACCCGGGTGCGTACATCGACCAGTTCATCGGCCGGCGTCAGCGGAAGCACCTCACCGGTCTGACCGTCGCCGTCACGGCGCAGCAGGACGTTGCGCCCGGCCTGAGAGGCGCGCTGCTCCACCCAGTAGGTGTCGCCACCGTCCACGCGGACCTGGGACAGCAGAACCGTCCGGGTCGTGATCGTGCCTGGAGTGATGGGCGAGGGCCAGGTGCCGAAAGGGGCTGTGGTGCTCATGGTTCCTCCTGGAAGGCTGTCCTGAGGGCGATCGGGCGATCGGGAGCGACGCCGCGGGCCGGCGGGCGCGAACGGTCCCGACGGTCAGGGCATACAGTACGTGCTCATCCGTGACCCGCGTGACAGGTGATCGCACGATGGTCAGGATCGCCCTATGCTGAAGGCCGCCCATGAACGGCGGTGCCAGGAAAAACAACGGCGCACAGACAGCATGGACAATGTCGGGGAAACGACCTGCGTGCTCACCGGCTACTCTTTGCCGGATGCCCTACCGGCACACCCCGCCCACCGGTTGCCGTCAACGCACTCACGCATGAACGACAACTCACCACCTCGACAAGGAGACTCACCGTGCCAGCAACCGTGCCAGCAGATGGGCACACTGGTCGGCCCGCCGAGCAGACCGGCAGAGCACTCCTGTCCTCTGTGCGAAAGCCCGCCGACCTCAACCGCCTCACCAGTGACGAGCTGGTGGCGCTCGCGGCCGAGATCCGCCGTCACCTCGTCGCCTCGGTGGCGCGCACCGGCGGTCACCTGGGTCCCAACCTCGGTGTCGTGGAGCTGACGATCGCCCTGCACCGCACCTTTCGCTCACCGCGGGACACCATCGTCTTCGACACTGGTCATCAGGCCTACGTCCACAAGCTGCTCACCGGCCGTCAGGACTTCACCCATCTGCGTGAGCGGAGCGGGCTGTCCGGTTACCCGTCACGGGCCGAGTCCGTCCACGACGTCGTGGAGAACTCTCACGCCTCCACCTCCTTGTCCTGGGCCGACGGCATCGCCCGGGCCAACCACCTGCAGGGCCACGACGAGCGACACGTCGTCGCCGTCATCGGCGACGGAGCCATGACCGGGGGCATGGCCTGGGAGGCCCTGGACAACATCGCCGACTCCTCAGACCGGCACCTGGTCATCGTCGTCAATGACAACGGCCGCTCCTACGCACCCACCATCGGGGGACTGGCCCACCACCTCGACGCGCTGCGCACCAACCCCGGCTACGAGCGCGTCCTGTCCGGGGTCAAGCGCACCCTCCTGTCCCAGGGGGCCCCGGGCCGGGCCGCCTTCGACGCTCTCCACGGTCTCAAACGAGGGCTCAAGGACGTGCTCGTCCCCTCGGCCTTCTTCGAGGACCTGGGGATCAAGTACACCGGGCCGGTCGACGGCCACGACATCACCGCCATCGAGTTCGCCCTCACCCGGGCCCGCGAGTACGCCGAGCCGGTCATCGTCCACGTCATCACCGAGAAGGGGCGCGGATACACCCCCGCCGAGGAGCACGGCCCCGACCGCTTCCACGCCGTGGGGCAGATCCATCCCGAGACCGGTCTGCCCGTCGTGGCCGAGCGCTTCGGATGGACCTCCGTCTTCGCCGAGGAGATCGTCTCCCTGGCGCGCTGCGACGATCGGATCGTCGGGGTCACCGCGGCAATGCAGGCTCCCGTCGGCCTCCAGCCCATGGCCGACGCCATGCCGGAGCGGGTCATCGACGTCGGTATCGCCGAGCAGCACGCGCTCACCTTCTCAGCCGGGCTGGCGTTCGCCGGCATGCACCCTGTGGTGGCGCTCTACGCCACCTTCCTCAACCGTGCCTTCGACCAGGTGCTCATGGACGTCGCACTGCACCGCGCAGGAGTGACGATCGTGCTGGACCGGGCCGGAATCACCGGAACCGACGGCGCCAGCCACAACGGCATGTGGGACATGGCGCTGCTGGCTCACGTCCCGGGCCTGCGCCTGGCCGCTCCTCGCGACGAGACGACGCTGCGAGACAGCCTGCGACTGGCCGTGAGCGTCGACGACGCCCCAACCGTCGTGCGCTACCCCAAGGGCACCCTGCTCGAGCCGCTGACGGTGGTGCGCCGCCTCGGGCCGAAGGATGCTGAGAAGAGCCCGTGCGACGCGGGTGCCGAGGCGGACACCCCGGTGGATGAGGCGGGGGGAGAGGACAGCAGCTTCGACGTCGTCGACGTGCTGCTGGAGAGCCTCGGCCCATACGATACTTCCTCGATCCTGCTGGTGGGGGTCGGGGTCATGGCCGCCGAGACCTGCGAGGCCGGCCGGATCCTCCAGCAGGAGGGCCGCTGTACCACCGTGGTGCACCCGCACTGGGTCATTCCGGCCCCGCGTCCTCTTGTTGCGGCCGCCGCCGAGGCCGACGTCGTCGTCGTGGTCGAGGACGGGCTGGTCGACGGCGGCATCGGGTCCCAGCTGCGTGATGCCGTTGAGGACCATCATGCCGCCCACCCCGGTGAGGCCGGCTCCCCGGTCTTCCGTCGCATCGGCATCCCGCGTCAGTTCATCGACACCGCCACCCGAGCCGAGCTGCTGGAGGACTTCGGTATGCGGGCCGCCGATATCGCCGAGGCGGCCAGGACCGTGGCCGACAGCGTCGCCGGCTTGCCGGCCGTCCGGGACCTTGGGGCCGAGTAGACGCGCAGCAGCGATGAAGTCCAGCTCCTGGCGCACCGGTTGTCGACCGTGCAGCCGACTGCTGCTGGGACGCCTGTCCTAAATCTTGTGACAGGTCGACAGCCTGAGGGCGTACTCTCCTTCGCCGATATCGCCGAAGGTAGAGCAACGTTGCTCGCAGCCGACGATCATCTTTCCGAACGGTAGTGATAGGGACTTATGTCCTAGTTTAGGGTAGTGCTGATTGGCCTGTGAGTCATCACACCGGACCTTCTTGGGACCAGTGGCCCACAAGGCCTCGCAGGAGTTCTAGTCTGAGACCGACGGCGCGCCGATGTGCCGCCTCGCCTCACAAGGGCGATCGCAACCGGGTGGCCCTCCGGTCACCCACACGAGGAGGGCACGGATGACCACTGAGGTCACAACATCTGCCACCACGGTGAGCGGCAATGACGCCTGGGAGGGCTTCGTTACCGGACCGTGGACCGAGGACATTGACGTCCGCGACTTCATCCAGCGTAACTACACCCCCTACGACGGTGACGCCTCGTTCCTCGCTGGCGCCACGGACAAGACCCTGCGCCTGTGGGACACCCTGGAGAAGGACTACCTCTCCGAGGAGCGCAAGGTCCGCATCCTCGACGTCGACACCCATATTCCCGCCGACATCGACGCGTTCCCGGCCGGTTACATCAGCGAGGACGATGACGTCATCGTTGGTCTGCAGACGGACTCCCCGCTGCGTCGCGCCATGATGCCCAACGGCGGCTGGCGCATGGTGGAGACCGCCATCAAGGAGGCGGGCAAGGAGGTCGACCCCGAGGTCAAGAAGATCTTCACCCGCTACCGCAAGACCCACAACGACGCGGTCTTCGACATCTACACCCCGCGCATCCGCGCGGCGCGCTCGAGCCACATCATCACCGGTCTGCCCGATGCCTACGGCCGTGGCCGCATCATCGGCGACTACCGCCGCGTGGCGCTCTACGGTGTCGACTTCCTCATCGAGGAGAAGCAGAAGGCCAAGGACTCCGTGGCCGACAAGCCCTTCTCCGAGCACTGGGCCCGATTCCGCGAGGAACACTCCGAGCAGATCAAGGCGCTCAAGAAGCTCAAGATCATGGCCGCCTCCTACGGCTATGACATCTCCGGCCCGGCCAAGAACGCCCACGAGGCCGTCCAGTGGACGTACTTCGCCTACCTGGCTTCCGTGAAGTCCCAGGACGGTGCCGCCATGAGCATCGGCCGGCTCTCGGCCTTCCTGGACATCTACTTCGAGCGGGACCTGCGCAACGGCGTCATCGACGAGACCCGTGCTCAGGAGCTCATCGACAACATCGTCATGAAGCTGCGCATCACGCGCTTCCTGCGCACCATCGACTACGATCAGATCTTCTCCGGAGACCCCTACTGGGCCACCTGGTCAGACGCCGGCTTCGGTGAGGACGGTCGCGCCCTGGTCACCAAGACCTCCTTCCGCCTGCTGCAGACCCTGCGCAACCTCGGTCCCGCCCCGGAGCCGAACATCACGATCTTCTGGGACGAGAACCTGCCGCAGGGCTACAAGGACTTCTGCGCCCTCATCTCGATCACGACCTCCTCCATCCAGTACGAGGCTGACGAGCAGATCCGTGAGCACTGGGGTGATGACGCCGCAATCGCCTGCTGCGTGTCGCCGATGCGCGTGGGCAAGCAGATGCAGTTCTTCGGCGCCCGTGTCAACTCCGCCAAGGCACTGCTCTACGCCATCAACGGCGGCCGTGACGAGATGACCGGTAAGCAGGTCGTCACCGGTCTGCCCGGTGTCGAGGGTGACGGCCCCCTCGACTTCGACGACGTCTGGGACAGGTACGAGAAGATGCTCGACTGGGTGGTGGCCACCTACGTCGAGGCCCTCAACATCATCCACTACTGCCACGATCGCTACGCCTATGAGTCCATCGAGATGGCGCTGCACGACTCCGACATCGTGCGCACCATGGGCTGCGGCATCGCGGGCCTGTCGATTGTGGCCGACTCCCTGGCGGCCATCAAGTACGCCAAGGTAACCCCGGTTCGTGACGAGACCGGCCTGGTGATCGACTATGTCACCGAGGGCGACTTCCCGATCTACGGCAACGACGACGACCGCGCCGACGACATCGCCGCCACCGTGGTCCACACGATCATGTCCAAGATCAAGGCCCAGCCTTTCTACCGGGATGCCATCCCGACCCAGTCGGTGCTGACCATCACCTCCAACGTCGTCTACGGCAAGGCCACGGGCTCCTTCCCCTCAGGACACCAGAAGGGCACGCCCTTCTCTCCCGGTGCCAACCCGGAGAACGGAATGGACACCCACGGAATGGTCGCCTCGATGCTCAGTGTCGGCAAGCTCGACTACAACGACGCCCTCGACGGGATCTCGCTGACCAACACGATCACCCCCCAGGGGCTGGGACGCACGCTCGACGAGCGCGTCGCCAACCTCGTGGGCATCCTCGACGCCGGCTTCGTCCCCGACGACTGCGCCGAGATCTGATCCAGCCGTTCAACCGGCTGATCGCACCGCAGCAACTACTCACACATCAGTATCACCACCTCAGAAAGGGGCCACCATGGCCACGTACGAAGAGCGCCTCGCCTCCATGAAGGCACAGCGTCAGGACAACGGCGGCGTCAAGGGCCTGTACCACGCCAACATCAACGTCCTGGACCGCAACACCCTCGAGGACGCGATGGAGCACCCGGAGAACTACCCGAACCTCACCGTTCGCGTCTCCGGCTACGCCGTCAACTTCGTCAAGCTGACTCGCGAGCAGCAGCTTGACGTCCTCCACCGCACCTTCCACGCCCAGGCCTGAGCCCTGGAGCACGGCGAGCGGTCCATGACGCAGACCACGACGACCGTGCGCGACGGCGGTCGGGACCAGGACTTCCTGGCCCCGGCCGCCCGTTTGCGCGGGGCGGGTATCGGCGGGCTCGAGGAGCTGACGGATCTTCAGCGCTCTGAGCGCCTGGCGCGGATGCGGGCGGGCGAGCTGGGCTCGATCCACTCCTGGGAACTCGTCACCGCGGTGGACGGCCCCGGTACCCGGATGACCGTCTTCCTCAATGGATGTCCCCTGCGGTGTCTGTACTGCCACAATCCCGACACCTTCCTCATGAAGGACGGAGAGCCGGTTGAGGCCTCGGAGCTTCTGCGCCGCATGCGCCGCTACCGGGGAGTGTTCCGCGCGTCCAAGGGCGGAATCACGCTGTCAGGCGGCGAGGTTCTCATGCAGCCCGCCTTCGCGGGCAGGCTTCTGTCCGGTGCCAAGAAGATGGGCATCCACACCTGCATCGACACCTCCGGTTTCCTGGGGGCCAATGCCAGTGATGAGATGCTCGACAACATCGATCTGGTCCTGCTCGATGTCAAGAGCGGCGATGAGGAGACCTACAAGAGGGTGACGGGGCGCTCCCTGGCCCCGACGATCACCTTCGGCGATCGGCTGGCGGCCAAGGGGATCGAGATCTGGGCCCGGTTCGTTCTGGTTCCAGACCTGACGGACGATCCTGAGAACGTCCACAACGTGGCTCGGATCATCGAGCGCTGGGGCTCGGTCAGCCGCGTTGAGGTACTGCCCTTCCATCAGATGGGTACCGATAAGTGGGATGCTCTGGGCCTGACGTATCAGCTGCGTGACACCAGGCCTCCGGAGCCGGAGCTCGTGGAGTCCACTCGCGCGATCTTCCGTTCCTACGGTTTTGAGGTTCACTGAGACTCACGGAGCCTCTCAGAGGCCGCCGGGTACCGGAGGAGACAGAGACGACGGTGTGCCATCCACTGCCAAGGTGGATGGCACACCGTCGCATGTTCGAAGACTGTTGGCCTGTTCAGCTCAGTGCTGCCGCCAGGGCGGGTGCGGCCTGCTCAATCTGCCACGGCCTGGCGCCCATGGCAGCCAGGCGCTCACTGATCTCCCGGGTGCTCATAGTCCGGGTGCACTCGGCCTCGATCTCCTCGCCGAGGTCCCAGGCCAGACGACGTTGGCAGCCCGGCGCCAGAAGCAGCTCCTGGGGGACGCGGATCTCCTCGGCGCGCTGCCTGACGGCTGCGCGTACGCGATTGAGCTGGTTGGCGGCTTCTGCGTGATGGCGCTGCCAGGTGCGCGGGTGGGGGAGCTCGTCGGGGCCCATGGGGGCGCGAGTGGAGGGCAGCTCGTCGTCGGGTAGCTCCAGGGCGCGTTCGATGGCCCGCCACCAGCGCTCCTGGTTCTGGCGCGCCTGTCGGGAGGAGAATTCTTTGAGGCCGGTCATCTTGCGTCGTGAGCGGGGCCGGGCCACGGCAGCAGCGATCAGCGCCTGGTGGGACAGGACCTTGGAGGGGGTTCGGTCGAGCTCGGCGGCCAGCTCCTCCCGTGACTGCCACAGCTCGCGCAGGATGGCGAGCGAGCGGGGGGAGCGCACGGCGCTTCCTGCTCGTGGGGTCTTGCGCCACGGGTCGATCTTGGCCGGTCTGGCGGGTCTGGTCCGTACGTGCTCGAACTCCTGGGCGGCCCACTGCGACTTGCCGTCTGTCTCAAGCTCGGCGGCCAGGGCGTCGCGCAGGTCGATGAGAAGCTCGACGTCGAGTGCGGCGTAGATGAGCCAGGAGGCGGGCAGGGGCCTGGTGGACCAGTCTGCTGCGGCGTGGTCCTTGGCCAGGCGCAGTCCCAGGGTCTCCTCGATGACGGCGCCCAGTCCCACGTGCTGGCGGCCCAGGAGCCGGGCGGCCAGCTCAGTGTCGAACAGTGAGGCGGACCTCAGGCCGAGTGCGGTCAGGCAGGGAATGTCCTGGTCGGCGGCGTGAAGGATCCACTCCGGGCCGTCGAGGACGGCGGCCAGCTCGGTCGTCAGGGGGCCGCAGGTGACCGGGTCGATGAGGAGAGTGCCAACGCCGTCGCGTCTGAGCTGCACGAGATAGGCGTCCTGCCCGTAGCGGAAGCCGGAGGCCCGCTCGGCGTCCACGGCCACAGGGCCTTGCCCGGCGGCCAGGTCCCGGGCGGCTCGGCTCAGCTGACTGGGCGTGCTGATGACTTCCGGCAGCCCGTCCCGGGGACGCGGGTAGGCGACGACATCGTGAGGACTGATGGGATGGTCCGTCGTCCCGGGGGGTACGGCTGGGCGCGGCACGGCCGAGGAAACGGCTGGGCGGAGAGTGTCGGTTGCGCGGGTCGTCACCTGGCGACTCCGGCGAGGGTGAGAGGGTGGACCGCCGCCGGTTCATGGCCGGAGGCGACCAGGAGAAGCTCGTGCCAGGCGGTCAGGTGGGGGCCGAGCTGGGCGGTCGTAGGGGACCAGGAGGCTCGGATCTCCGCGTGGGCACAGGAGTCAGTGAGAGTCAGTCCGCCAAAGGTCTCCGACAAGACCCTGGTGACGGTTCCCACGAGTGCCCGGTAACCGGCGCGGGAGTCCTCGAGACCGTCGGTGAGCCAGCTCCAGGCCGCGGACTCGAAGACGGGATCCATACCGACCTCGTCGTCGATACGAGCGCGGGCCTGAATCACGACACGGAAGTCTCCGTCCCAGGCGTCCTGGCCGTTGGGGTCGTACAGGACGACGAAGCGCCCGGTGGCCAGGGGAGTGGCTCCGACGGTCTCCACGGTCTCGGCCGTCAGCGCGGCGGAGTAGGGGGCCAGCTTCCTGGGCGCGGGAATCTCTTCCATGAGGAGCCCGCGTGGGCGGGGCGCGTCACGAAGAGACAGGAGCGCTTCCTCGAATCGTTCGGGGATGGCACCTGCCTCGTTCTGGCGCGGCCTACCATTGACAGTCACGGATGCCACGCTAGTGCGCTACCGCGGCGGGCACATGAAGCCACGCCGCGCGGAGGGTTGCATTGTGTCAACGAGGTGCCCGCCTTTCTGAACGGATGTGCATCGGTTGAGTCGTGGTGCGGCGGTGCGCGGTGCATCCTTCTGCGGGCCCCGTCACCGCCGCGCGATGAGCGTCTGGCCGGAGGACAGAGACGGTGCGGCGTCATCGACCGGGTCCCAGGACAGGAGCACCGTAGTCAAGGCGGGAGCGGGACGCTCCTGACCGGAGAGGTTGGTCGCCACGACGATGTCCTCGTAGGTCACTGTGAGCACGCCGTTGATATCCTCGACCTGAGGCCAGGCGGTGCGCTGGGACCATGTCAGATCGCGGCGCAGGGCGGTCAGCGCCTGGTACCAGGCCAGCATGCGGATGTGCTCGGCCTCGTTCAGCTCATCCCAGCGCAGGCGCGAGGCGTCGACGGTTTCGGCGGCCTGAGGGTCGGGGATCTCGTCGGCGTCCCAGCCGAATCCGGCGAACTCCCTGACGCGGCCCTCACTGACGCTGCGGGCCAGGTCCTCCTCCTCGTGGTCCGTGAAGAACTGGAAGGGGGTGCGCGTTCCCCACTCCTCGCCCATGAAGAGCATCGGCGTATAGGGGGACAGGAGAACCAGAGCGGCGGTGGCCGCCAGGGTGGCGTCGTCGAGGCTGGTGGAGGGGCGGTCGCCGACGGCACGGTTGCCGATCTGGTCATGATCGGATCCGAAGACGACGAAGCGCCGGGGATCGGTGTCCTCGGGCACCGGCGCGCCCCAGTTCCTCTCCCGGAAGGTGGACCAGGTGCCGTTGTGGAGGAAGGCGCGTCCGTAGGCCTTGGCCCAGGCACCGGCCTCGGCGAAGTCTCCGTAGTAGCCCTGGGTCTCGCCGGTGAGACGGGCGTGCAGGGCGTGGTGGACGTCGTCTGCCCACTGGGCGGTCATGCCCAGGCTCGGAGCCTTGGCCGGCGGCTGCTCGTCGGTGGGGGTGATGACGCCGACGTCGTTGAGGTCGGCCTCCGCCACCAGGCTCAGGGGGCGGCAGAGCTCGGCGGACAGCGCTGCCACGGCGTCGGAGAGCTCGGCCAGGACGTGCGGCTGGGGCGGGTCGGCGGCCGCGGCGTCGTCCTTGATCTCGTGGATGGCGTCCAGGCGCAGGGCGTCGACGTGGAAGTCACGCAGCCATCGCAGGGCGGAGTCGATGACGAAGGCGCGCACCTGCTGGCTGCCGTCGTGGTCGTAGTTGACGGCCTCGCCCCAGGGCGTATGGTGCGCCTGGGTGAAGTAGGGGCCGAAGACACTGAGGTAGTTGCCCGACGGGCCCAGGTGGTTGTAGACGACGTCGAGACACACGCCAATACCGGTGCTGTGGGCGGCGTCGACGAATCGGGCCAGTGCCTCGGGGCCGCCGTAGGTCTCATGGACGGCCCACAGGGCCACTCCGTCATAGCCCCAGCCGGTTTTGCCGGGAAATGCCGCCAGCGGCATGAGCTCGATGATATCGACCCCCAGCTCGGCCAGGTGGTCCAGGCGTGAGATGGCGGCGTCCAGGGTGCCCTCGGGGGTGAAGGTGCCCACATGCAGCTCGTAGATGACCGAACCTCGCAGGTCCTTGCCCTCCCAGTCCTGGTCGGTCCACTGCCAGGTGGCCGGGTCCACGGTGCGCGAGTGGCCGTGGACGCCGTCGGGCTGCAGGGCGCTGCGAGGGTCTGGACGGTTCGGTGAGCCGTCCACGCGGTAGGCGTAGTCGGTGCCGGGCTCCAGGTCGAAAGGAGCGGTCCACCAGCCGCCCGGTACCGGGACCATGTCGACGAGACGCTCCTCACCCGGCAGGTGCAGCTCGACCGTGTGCGCGTCGGGGGCCCACACTGGTACCCGTGGTCCTACGGGAAGCGCGGGGGAGGTCCAGGTCCGGCGCGTCGGGCTCACGGGGTGACCTCCTGGGCGTTCTGGTCGGGACGGTCGGCCTCGGTCGTGGAGGGCTGAGAGACGATCTTGGCCAGGACGACGACCGGTGCGTCCCCGACCACCTCGGCCAGGGGCTGGTTGCCGCCCTTCACGGTGCCGCCGTGCAGGACGTCCTCCCATGCTCCCTCGGGTAGGACGACGCTCTCCTCACGCCAGCCGCCCAGCTGCTCAAGACGCTTGGACAGGCGCCTGATGATGACGACGACATCGGGGACCTCATCAAGCAGGCGGGCGTAGGCGAAGGCGAAAGAGGTCGTCACCGGGATCGTCCGGTAGCCCGAGCGGGGACCGACGAAGGTGTCGGGCCTTGAGGCGCGAAGGCGCGCCAGACGCGAGGTGAGGAAGAGCTTGTCCTCGTCGAGGTTGCGCGGGGTGGCACCGGAGTCGAGGCGCTCCAGGAGACTGATGAGCCCACCGGGCCCGGTGTAGTCGACCGGGCGGCGGTTGTCGGGGTCGACCAGGGAGGAACGGGTGGTCTCGCTGCCCTGGTAGATGTCGCTGACTCCTATCCAAGTCAGGGTCAGCGCCTTGTTGGCGAGAATCGCGGTGCGTGCGGCCTTGGCCGTCAGAACCGCGAAGTCCTCCAGCTCGCGCGCGACCTCCGCATTGCTGAGCAGATGAGCGGCGTAGTCGGTCAGGGCCTGCTCGCGGGCCAGGTCCGGGGCGGTCCAGGTGGTCCAGAACTTCTGCTCCCGGGAGGCCTTGATGAGATAGGCGCTCAGTCGCTCGGGGGTCATCGGGTCATCGCTGTCGGGCATCCACGTGCCCCACAGGGTCTGCCACAACAGGTTCTCGCTGCGTCCGTCGAGGTCCAGAGGGCGGGCCTGGACGGTCATGGCTCGTAGACGGTGGACGAGGTCGCTCCACTCGTCGGCGTAGGAGGCCAGGACGTCCAAACGTGCGCGCACGTCCTCACCGCGCTTGGTGTCATGGGTCGTGGAGGTGACCATCGTGTCGGGCCAGGTGTTCTGGACCCGGTCGGCCCAGGCGTGGGCTTCGTCGGCACTCAGCGCGAAACCGACCGGGTTACCACCCACCTCGGTGAGACTGGTCAGGTGGGTCCAGCGGTAGAAGGCAGTGTCCTCCACTCCCTTGGCGGTAACGGCCCCACACACCTGCTGGAAGCGGATGACGGCCTCGGCCCGTTCTGAGGACTCCGACAACCCCTCCGACCCGACTGGTTCTCCCAGAAGAATGGCGACTACCAGGTCGAGGGTCTCACCCTGGTCCGGCTCAAGACGCTGACGGGCGCGTTCGGCGTCGGCGTAAAGGACGGCGGCCGTCTCAGGGCTGGGAGGCGTGCCCGGTACGACGTAGACCCGGTACTGGTCGGCGGCCACGAGCAGCTCGACGACGCAGGCCCTCAGGTCACGCAGGGTGTGGTCGCGCAGGCGGACGTCCTGGGAGGTCAAAGAGTCCAGAACACGGGCCAGACGATCGACCTCCGAGGCCAGCGACCCGGCGATCACCTCGCGCTTGGCCTCCTCCACGATGCGGTCGTAGTCCACCGGCGCGTCCCCGGTGAGCTCTTGCATGAGCCCGCCCAGCCTGGCGGCGCCGGCGGGGTCGACCTGGAGCTGGTCGATCCTCCAGGCGGCGTCGTACCCGGTGGTTCCGGCCACCGGCCATGAGGTGGGCAGGGACTCATCGGGCGCCAGGATCTTCTCCGCAGCGATCCACGCTCCGTCGGTGGCGTCGGCCAGCTGAGTGAGGTAGCCACCGGGGTCGGCCAGACCGTCGGGATGATCGACCCGCAGGGCGCCGATGACCCCGGCCTGCATGAGCTCCAGGATGAGGGAGTGGCTGCCGGCGAAGACATCGGGATCCTCCACCCGGATCGCGGCCAGGGTGCCCACGTCGAAGAACCGCCGGTAGTTGATCTCCTCGTCGCCGACCTTCCAGTAGGCCAGCCGGTAGTGCTGGCGCTCGACGAGGACGTGCATCGGCAGGGACTCGGTCCCCTGCGCGACGGGAAAGGCATGGTCGTAGTAGCGCAGTACCCACTGCTCACCCAGGTCCTCCTGCCCCGGAACCACCGTCTGCTCCAGGGTGAGCTCCTCGTCGGCCAGGACCGCGCCGATGCGCTTGCCCAGGATCGGCATGAGGATGGGCTCGTCCAGGGAGAGGTCGAACCAGGCGGCGTAGGGGGAGTCCGGGCCCTCGCGCAGTACCGACCACAGGGGCAGGTTGTGCCAGCCTGGGGTCGGGACCGCCATATGGTTGGGGACGATGTCCACCACGATGCCCATTCCATGAGTCCGAGCCTCGGCGGACAGGGACTCCAGCTGGTCGCGTCCGCCCATGACGGCGGAGATCCGGCGGTGGTCGACGACGTCGTAGCCGTGTGTAGAGCCCGGCGCGGCCGTCAGCACCGGGGAGAGGTAGAGGTCGGTGACCCCGAGATCGGCCAGGTATGGAACCAGGGCCTTGGCGTCGGCGAAGGTGAGGCCTGCTCCCAGCTGGAGGCGGTAGGTGGTCACTGGCGTGCGGTGCTCGGGCGCCGGCACGTGCCCCGACCAGGGGGCATATGCGGGTATCTCCGCAGAATCCGCCGAACCGGCCTTATCCACTGCTGCGTCCACTGCGTCGGTCATGTGACTTCCTGAGCTCGTCTGGTCTACGTCGGGCGGTGCGCTGTTGCCTGTGCGTGTTCGGTTGTGCGTCGGCCTGCCTCGGGTTCCTACCGCTGGAGCCGCTCCGTTGTGGCGTCTGACTCGGGAGCGTCGGTAAGGAAGAGCATCGAGCGGGCCTCGACCACGACGGTCTCGTCCGCGGCGAGAACTGGGTCGGAGTCGCCGTCCACCGCGGGTGCCGTGTCCAGGGCGACCTTCCAGGTGGGGGAGTAGCCCTCGCCCGGGAGGGTGAAGGTGATGTCCTCGTCAGAGGCGTTGATGAGCACGAGGAAGGAGCTGTCCACGATCCTCTGGCCCCGCTCATCAGGCTCGGCGATGGCCTCCCCGTTGAGGAAGACCATCATGGCTCGGGCGTACCAGGTGGTCCAGTCCTGATCGGTCATGGACTCTCCGGCAGGAGTGAGCCACTCGATCTCGCCGAGCTCACTCTCGCCGCCGTGACCGGCGTCGCCGGTGAAGAAGCGCCGACGCCGCAGCACCGGGTGATCGCGACGTAGCCACATGATGGTACGGGTGAACTCCAGCAGGTCCTTGTCCTGCTCATCGAGGTCCCAGTTGATCCAGGAGATCTCGTTGTCCTGGCAGTAGGCGTTGTTGTTGCCTCCCTGGGTCCGTCCCAGCTCGTCGCCGTGACAGATCATGGGGACGCCCTGACTGAACAGGATGGTGGCTAGGAAGTTGCGGGTCTGGCGGTGGCGCAGCTCGATGATCGTCGGGTCCTCGGTGGGCCCCTCGGCGCCGCAGTTCCAGGAGCGGTTGTTGTTGTCGCCGTCGGCGTTGCCCTCGAGGTTGGCCTCGTTGTGCTTCTCGTTGTAGGAGACCAGGTCGTGCATCGTGAAGCCGTCGTGGGCGGTGACGAAGTTAATGCTGGCCACCGGCGTGCGCCCGGCGTGCTGGTAGAGGTCGGAGGAGCCAGTGATACGGGAGGCGAACTCGCCCAGCGTGGAGGGCTCTCCGCGCCAGAAGTCGCGCACGGTGTCTCGGTACTTCCCGTTCCACTCACTCCACAGCGCCGGGAATCCGCCGACGTTGTAGCCGCCGTCACCCACGTCCCAGGGCTCGGCGATGAGCTTGACCTGGGAGAGCACCGGGTCCTGGTGGATGATGTCGAAGAAGGCGCTGAGCTTGTCGACCTCGTGGAACTGACGGGCCAGCGTGGAGGCCAGGTCGAAGCGGAACCCGTCGACATGCATCTCGGTGACCCAGTAGCGCAGCGAGTCCATGATGAGCTGGAGGACCGCCGGGGACCGCATGAGCAGCGAGTTACCGGTGCCGGTGGTGTCGAAGTAGTGGGTGGCCGAGCCGTCGACGAGCCGGTAGTAGGAGCTGTTGTCGATACCGCGGAAGGACAGGGTGGGGCCCAGGTGGTTGCCCTCGGCCGTGTGGTTGTAGACGACGTCCAGGATGACCTCGATGCCTGCCTCGTGGAAGGCCTTGACCATGGACTTGAACTCCTGGACCTGCTCGCCCTCGGCCCCGTAGGCGGCGTAGGTGTTGTGCGGGGCGAAGAAGCCGATCGTGTTGTAGCCCCAGTAGTTCGACAGCCCCTTCTCCTGCAGGTGGGTGTCATTGACGAACTGGTGGACCGGCATGAGCTCGATGGCGGTGACGCCCAGGCTCTTGAGATGATCAATGACGGCGGGCTGAGACAGGCCGGCGTAGGTGCCTCGCAGGTTCTCGGGAACCAGCGGGTGCAGCTGGGTCATGCCCTTGACGTGGGCCTCGTAGATGATCGTCTCGTGGTACTCGTGCGCCGGGGGGCGGTCGTGGCCCCAGTCGAAGTAGGGGTTGATGACCACGGAGCGCATCGTGTGCCCTGCCGAGTCCTCCTCGTTGCGTACCTCCGGGTTGTCGAAGGAGTAGGAGTACAGGGTCTGGGAGGGCGTCACCTCGCCGGATATCGCCTTGGCGTAGGGGTCCAGCAGCAGCTTGGAGGGGTCGCAACGATGGCCAGAGGCCGGGTCGTAGGGGCCGGCCACCCGGTAGCCGTACTTCTGGCCCGGCGAGATCCCGGGAAGATAGGCGTGCCAGACGTCGCCGTCGACCTCCTTGAGAGTCACCCGCTCCTCGTGGCCCTCCTCGTCGAACAGGCACAGGTCGACGCCGCTGGCCGCCGAGGAGTAGAGAGCGAAGTTGGTTCCTGAGCCGTCGTAGGTCGCCCCGAGCGGATAGGGGTGGCCGGGCCAGATCTGGCGCTGCGGGGCTTCCTGAGATTCCTGAGTGTCCTGAGGCATCGGTGTCGTCGGCGTGGTCATGGGGACTACCCTGCCACGACTGAAGTGTGAAGACAGGCGTGTGGGAGAAAGACATGTCACGTCGAACCGCCGCACAGGGCCCGCCCCGCCCCTGCCGAGCCATCCTCATGTCACCTCGCGTCGCCCCATGTCCTCTGCGCCTCCTATGGTCGTGAGAGGAGCTGGCTGGAGCGTGAGACACCTCATGAAGGATCGAGGTCGGACCAGTTTTGCCTCCGACGGATACCTCTGCTAACTTTCTTCCCGCACCCCACAAGGGTGTCACGCGGATGTGGCTCAGTTGGTAGAGCATCACCTTGCCAAGGTGAGGGTCGCGGGTTCGAGTCCCGTCATCCGCTCGGGCGATTGGCGCAGCGGGAGCGCGCTTCCCTGACACGGAAGAGGTCACTGGTTCGATCCCAGTATCGCCCACCAGAATCGAGAAGAGACCGGCTCGGAGCTCAGCGCTCCGGGCTTTTTTCATGCTGGTGGATCGTGTGTTCCGACGGCTCGTCGTCGAGGGGAGTGCCGGGTGGTATGTGTCACCGAGAACTGCGATCTCATCGCTGAGCCATGGGGGAATTGCCTGGAATCCTGCTGGATTCCAGGAGTGTGGCGGCAGTGGTCGGGGTCGGCCGTGTGTTCGGGTCGTGATGTTTCCACGATGGTCGGGAACGAGGCGTTCCAGCGTGCTCTACCATCTGGGGAGGAGTCGGTCCCTGCGGCAAGAAACGGATGGTTATGACGGAACGCTTCAGGCACCTGCTGCCCGTGGTCCTCGGTGGCGATATCGGCGCCTACGCCCTGGCGCGGCAGCTCCACGAGGTCACCGGAACCCCGGTGACGATCGTGGCCTCGGACCCGATTGTGGCGATCTCCGAGTCCTCCTACATCACCGTCGTCCACCAGGCGGCCGGTGCGCCGCCGGAGAGGACGATCGCGCTGCTGCAGCGTCTGGCCGAGGGGCGCGAGCCCCGCAGCGCCGTGCTCATGGCCAACACCGACGCCGCTGCGGCCATGGTCTCCGCTCACCGGGACGAGCTCGAACCCGCCTATGTCCTGCCCTTCCCGGACATCGACGTGCTCGACGCCGTCAGCGACAAGGCCTCCTTCTCCCGCCTGTGCGCCGAGGTGGGGGTCCTTACGCCCCGGGAGGTCGTCGTCGACCTGGCTGACCCCGACTGCGAGCCTCCGACCTCCGCCTCCGAACTCGGCATGGAGTTCCCGCTCGTGGCCAAGGCCGCCATCGGCGCCGACTACGACCGCATCTCCTTCCCTGGCAAGCGCAAGATCTGGTTTATCGACGACGCCGCCGAGCTGGCAGGCATGTGGAGGAGCCTGAAGGACGCCGGCTACCGCTCCACCTTCCTGGTTCAGGAGTGCATCCCCGGTGACGACACCGCCATGCGCTCGGTGACCGCCTACATGGACTCCACCGGCGAGCTGCGTCTTATCGGCTCGGCGCGCGTCCTTCTTCAGGACCATGCACCCACCATGATCGGCAACCCGGTCGCCATGATCACCGAGGCCTTCCCCGACCTGTGGGACGCCACGAGCCGTCTGCTGCGCCACGCCGGATACCGCGGATTCGCCAACCTCGACATCAAGGTGGATCCCCGTGACGGACGTGAGCTCTTCTTCGAGGTCAATCCCCGTATCGGTCGCAATTCCTTCTACCTGACCGCCGCCGGCGCCAATCCCATGGCCGTCATGCTCAAGGACCTGGTCCTGGACCAGCGCGACGAGCCCACCGAGGTGACCCGGCAGGTCCTCTACTCCCTGGTTCCCGACGGCGTCATCGCACGCTATGTGTCCGATGAGGTGCTGCGCCGCAGGGCCAAGACCCTGGGGCGGGGCATCGACCCGCTGCGCGACCCTGCTGAGCACTCGCTTCGCCGGCGCGTCACGATCGAGCTCCAGCGCCTCAACCACTACCGCAAGTTCGCCCGCAACTATCCGCAACGAGTCGACAGGTCCCGCTGAATGCCCGAGAACGAGAACATGCCCGACAGCACCACCCCCGACGCCACGACCGATACTGCCGCACAGACCCCCGAGGCCCCTCAGACCGCGACGGACGGCGCCACGGATACCGCTTCCGAGGCCACCGCCGACAGGCCCCAGAAAGCTGAGGCGGTTGAGGACGCCGAGAAGGCTCAGGCGACTCGGCCGAAGGAGAAGGGACAGAAGGTCGAGAAGACCGACAAGGTTGCCAAGACCGCCGAAACTGACAGGCCTCAGGCCTCTCGGCCCACGCACCCCGAGCCGGTGCACTCCACCTCGGACCGCTCCGAGACCCTACGCCGTGTCGATGGGCGCGAGATGCGCCTGGCGGTGGGTAACAGCCCCTTCCCGGTCGAGCAGACCGAGGCCTGGGAGCGCTTCGAGGAGGCCATGGGGCGTCCGCTGTGGGGGCGCTACCTCTACGAGGACGAGGGCAAGCCGGTGGCCGCCATCGCCCTGTACCGCTACGAGATGGGCGGCCAGACCTTCCTGTGGGCCAAGCACGGCCCGGTCTGGCTCAAGGAGCAGTCGCCCGAGCGTGAGGCCCACCTGCGCCGCCTGCTGCGCTCAGTGGTCAAGGAGCGAGACCGCTCCGTGCGCTTCATCCGCATGCACGCCCGCTACCGCGACACCGACCTGCGCGAGCTGCTGTCCACCATCACCTACGACCGCACCTACGTCATCGACCTGGTGCCCAGGACGCCGGAGAAGATGGCCGCGGTCATGCCCAAGGACGGCCGCCGCGCGGTCAAGCGCGCCGAGCGCGTGGCCCGGGAGGCCGGCTGCACCATCAGCGACGAGACCGGTCTGAGCCGCGAGGAGTTCGACAAGGTCTACGAGGTCCTGCGCGAGACCGCCGAGCGCGACGGCTTCAAGCCCCACGACGCCGAGGTCTACTGGACCATGCTGACGGCCCTGGGGGAGAAGAACGCCCGCCTGTTCGTCCTGCGCAAGGACGGTGTCCCCCATGCCTGGGACCTCATCCTCACCTCGGGCAAGGACTCCGTGGCCTACTACGGCGCCTCCTCCAATGAGTCGCGCACCTTCCGCGGGGCCGAGGCCCTGGACTGGTGGGCCGCCTGCACTCTGGCCCAGGAGGGCTACCGCGGTCTGGACCTCATGGGGGCCGGCTCCACCAGAGTCCCCTCGCTCTACACCGTAGGGCAGTACAAGAAGCGCTACGCCCAGCACGTTACCGAGGTCGACGGAGCCTGGGACGTCCCGGTCTCCCGGTTCATCTACTCCGGGATGTCCACCGCCAAGCGCCTGCGTGACGCACTGCGCGCGCGGCGTGGCTCACGGCAGGACTGAGCTCGCGGGGTCAGGACGTAGACTCGCGGCCGAACCGGGGTGCACCAGTGCAGCGCCCCACACCGATGCAGAGGAGACGAGCCCGTGTCAGACCAGCCCACGATCAACATCACCCTCGATGGCGTACCGCGCACCATCGAGACGGGCACCACGGGAACGCTCCTGCTGCAGGACTCCGTCAAGAAGGGCGGTGTCGTCGCGATGCGCGTCAACGGTGAGCCCTGGGACCTGGACCGCCAGGTCCCGGCGGGCGCCGTCGTCGAGCCCATCACCCTGGCCAGCGAGGACGGCCTCAACATCCTGCGCCACAGCGCCACCCACGTCATGGCGCAGGCCGTTCAGGAGATGTTCCCGCAGGTCAACCTCGGCATCGGCCCCTTCATCACCGACGGCTTCTACTACGACTTCGGCGCCATCGACGCCGTCACCCCCGAGATGCTGCGCGAGATCGAGAAGCGCATGAAGCACATCGTCAAGGAGGGGCAGCGCTTTGTGCGCCGCGACATCACCGAGGCCCAGGGGCGTGAGGAGCTGGCGGACCAGCCCTACAAGCTCGAGCTCATCACCACCAAGGGCGCGGGCGCCGAGGGCGCCTCGGTGGAGGTCGGCGCCGGCGGGCTGACCATGTACGACAACGTCCGACGCGACGGCAGCGTCGCCTGGACCGACCTGTGCCGCGGCCCCCACCTGCCCTCCACCCGTCTCATCGGACAGGGCTTCGCGCTGACCAAGTCGTCGTCGGCCTACTGGAAGGGAGACCAGTCCGGCGACTCCCTCCAGCGCATCTACGGCACCGCCTGGGCCAGCAAGGACGACCTCAAGGCCTATCAGACCCGTCTGGCTGAGGCCGCCAAGCGCGACCACCGCAAGCTCGGCGCCGAGCTCGACCTCTACTCCTTCCCCGAGGAGATCGGCCCCGGCCTGGTGGTCTTCCACCCCAAGGGGGCCATGCTGCGCCACCAGATCGAGCAGTACGTCGTCGACCGCCACCAGGACTACGGCTTCGACTTCGTCCACACCCCCGAGATCTCCAAGGGCGGACTGTTCCACACCTCGGGCCATCTGCCCTACTACGCCGACACCATGTTCCCACCCATGCTCGCCGACGAGGAGCGCGACGGACAGGGCAACATCACCAAGGCAGGCCAGGAGTACTACCTCAAGGCCATGAACTGTCCGATGCACAACCTCATCTTCCGCTCCCGGGGCCGTTCCTACCGCGAGCTGCCGTTGCGCTTCTTCGAGATGGGCCACGATTACCGTTACGAGAAGTCCGGCGTCGTCCACGGACTGACCCGTATGCGCGGCTTCACCCAGGACGACTCCCACACCTACTGCACCCCTGAGCAGGCTGGTGAGGAGATCCGCGCCCAGATCGACTTCTTCCTGTCCATCCTCAAGGCCTTCGGACTGACCGACTTCTACCTCGAGCTGTCCACCCGCGACGAGGACGGAGCCAAGAAGGACAAGTTCATCGGCTCCGACGCGGACTGGGCCGCCGCCACCCGGGCCCTTCAGGACGCCTGCGACGCCTCCGGGCTCGAGGTCGTCCCGGACCCCGGCGGCGCGGCCTTCTACGGCCCCAAGGTCTCCGTTCAGGTCAAGGACGCCATCGGCCGAACCTGGCAGATGTCCACCATCCAGTACGACTTCAACCAGCCCGAGCGCTTCGACCTGGAGTACACGGCCGCTGACGGCACCCACCAGCGCCCCATCATGATCCACTCGGCCAAGCTGGGCAGCGTGGAGCGCTTCATCGGGGTACTCACTGAGCACTACGCAGGCGCCTTCCCCACCTGGCTCTCCCCGGTGCAGGTCCGGCTCATTCCCGTGGCCGAGGCCTTCGACGACTACGTCGACGACGTCGCCGCCCAGCTGCGCGCTCAAGGGGTGCGCGTCGAGGTGGACCACTCCGACGACCGCTTCGGCAAGAAGATCCGCAACGCCTCCAAGGACAAGATCCCCTTCACCCTCATCGCCGGTGGGGAGGACGCCGAGGCCGGAGCCGTCTCCTTCCGCTTCCGTGACGGCGAGCAGACCAACGGTGTTGCCGTCAAGGAGGCGGTGGCGCATATCGTCAGCGTCATCGACGCCCGTATCAACGACCCGGCGGGGGAGAAGCTGCACAGTGACTGAGGATGTGACTGCGGAGACGAACAATGACCTTCCTGGCGGCGGCACCGCTGGTGAGGGGGTTACGGTGGAGGCGCCCTTCTACCACGAGGGCGCTCCGCAGGCCTTCCAGCGCCTGTGGACCCCGCACCGCATGGCCTACATCGGGGGGCAGAACAAGCCCTCTGACGACACCCCCGCCCAGTGCCCCTTCTGCACGGGGCCGGCTCGCAGCGACGAGGAGTCGCTCATCGTCTATCGGGGTGAGACCAGCTACGTCATCATGAACCTCTACCCCTACAACACCGGCCACCTGCTCGTGTGCCCCTACCGCCACATCTCCGACTTGACCGAGGCCACAGCGGCCGAGCGGGTGGAGATCAGTGAGCTGACGGCCACGGCCATGAGCGTCGTACGTTCGGTGAGTCACCCGCACGGCTTCAACCTGGGTATGAACCAGGGTGAGGTCGCCGGCGCAGGGATCGCCGCCCACCTCCACCAGCACATCGTGCCGCGCTGGAAGGGGGACGCGAACTTCATGCCGATCATCGGGCGCACCAAGCCCGTGCCCCAGCTGCTTGGTGAGCAGCGCGACATGCTCGCCTCGGCCTGGGCGGACCATCTCCAGGAGCCTGGGGACTGATACCCCGTGCTCGGAAACCACGGTCGCGGTCTGACCAGGGCCCTGTTCACCCGCCCCGCCCTGGCGCTGGGGCGGCTCGGGGTGAGTCCCAACATGCTCACCGTCGCCGGGACGGTTCTGACGGTGACAGCGGCAGTCACCCTGCTGCCGCAGGGGCACTTCGTGGCCGGGCCTCTCGTTCTCCTCGTAGTGCTCGTAGCGGACTCCTTCGACGGCATCCTGGCCCGAGCCACCGGTACGAGCTCGGTCTTCGGGGCTTTCCTGGACTCCACGATGGACCGTCTGGCCGACGGCGCCGTCCTGGGATCATTGGCTGCGTGGGCCGCACTGTCCATGTCCGTTGGCGCGCTCCGGACGGTGACGGTCGTGGCCGCTCTGGCGGGCATGATTCTCGCCGCCACCGTCCCTTACGCCCGCGCCCGGGCCGAGTCCATCGGCGCCACCGCCAATGTAGGGATCGCCGAGCGCACCGACCGGCTCATCGTGGCGCTCGGCGCCACCTTCATCGTGGGCCTGGGAGCGTCCCAGTGGGTGCTCACCATCGCACTGGTCTATGTGGCGATTGCCTCCTTCATCACCGTGGTTCAACGTGTGTGGACCGTCTACCAGCAGACCTACCGGCAGACTCGGTCGGAAGGAGCGACTGCATGAGACTGCGACTGCCCCGGGTATCCGACGCCTACCGTGTGGCCTGGCACGGCACACGTCATCTGCCCACCTCCGTGGGCTACGGCCTGGCGCACACCGTCGCTGACGTCCTGTGGGCCTGGCACCGCCTGAGACGCGCCACCACCGGTGTAGGACAGCTCGAGCGTAACCTGTCCCGCCTCCTTCCTTCGGGTACGCCGCTGCGAGCACTGCGCCGGAGCGCACGGGCAGGGATGCGCTCCTACATGCGCTACTTCTACGAGGCCTTCGCCCTGCCCGGCATCACGCCGGACCAGGTCCTTGCGCGTGTGCGTGCCGACGTCGACCCACGGCTGCACGAGGACGTGCGCGTAGGCAGCGTTGTCATGGCGTTGCCGCACATGGGCAACTGGGACCTCATCGGAGCCTGGGCCTGCCGTGAGCTCGCCACCGTCCTGACTGTGGCCGAGCGTCTCAAGCCCGATGACCTCTTCGAGCAGTTCGTCTCCTTCCGTGAGGGGTTGGGCATGCGAATCATCGGCCAGGCCCACGGGGAGAAGGTCTTCGACCGCCTGCTGGAGACGGCGAGCCGGGGGCACTACGTCGTCGCCCTTCTGGCCGACCGGGACCTGTCCTCGGCCGGGATCACCGTCACGCTGGGCAGCGCCACCGCACGGGTGGCTGCCGGGCCCGCTGCGATCGCCCAGCGTCTGGGCCGTCCTCTTTACGCTGCGTCGATCCACTATGAACCTCTCACGGGCGAGCGACGTCGTCGGGCAGGATCACCGTGGGGACTGGTCCTGACCGCACGCAAGGTTCCGCAGCCGCAGAACCTGGAGGGACACGAGCGGGTCGTCGCGCACACTCGCGCCTGGGTCGCCGAGCTGGAGCCGTTGATCGCCGAGCACGCCCAGGACTGGCACATGCTCCAGCCGGTCTTCGATGCAGACCTGGATCGGGAGCGCCTGGCCCGTAGCCACGCCCGCGAGCAGCAGAACGGTCACACGCAGAAGGAGGACGCATGAGGGTCGGCATCGTCTGCCCGTACTCCTTCGACGCGCACGGAGGCGTCCAGGTCCACGTCATGGACCTGGCCGATGAGCTCTTCCGGCGCGGACACGAGGTTCAGGTCCTCGCACCGGCCTCCCAGGGCACTGTGCTGCCGGACTGGGTGACCAGCGCCGGGGACTCCATCGCCATCCCCTACAACGGCTCGGTGGCGCGGCTGAACTTTGGTGCGCTCGTGGCTCGGCGGGCCCGGCGCTGGCTGGAGGCCGGGGACTTCGACATCCTTCACATCCACGAGCCCATCACCCCCAGCGTGGGGATGCTGACCCTCCAGGCCGCCACCGGCCCGGTGGTGGGCACCTTCCACGCCGCCATGGACCGTTCACTGGCACGTGAGCTGCTGAGCCCGGCGACGGTGCCGCTCATGGAGAAGCTCTCCGCCCGTATCGCTGTCTCGGAGGAGGCGCGCCGCACTCTCATTCAGTATCACGGCGGTGACGCCGTCGTCATTCCCAACGGGGTCAACGTCGCTCCCTTCGCCAGTGCGTCCAGGGACGACCCCCGCTTCCGGGGAACGGACGAGGCACCCACCATCTCCTTCCTGGGACGCCTCGATGAGCCTCGCAAGGGGCTGCGGGTCCTCGCCGACGCCATTCCCGCCGTGCTGGAGTCCGTGTCGGAGGCACGCTTCCTCATCGCCGGTCGCGGCCAGGCCCAGGATATCCGCGACGAGCTCGCGCGCTTCGGAGACTCCGTGGTCTTCCTGGGGGGCGTCAGCGATGAGGACAAGGCCTCCATGCTGGCCTCGGCCACCTGCTACGTGGCTCCGCAGACCGGCGGAGAGTCCTTCGGCATCGTCCTGGTGGAGGCCATGGCCGCAGGCACCCGGGTCGTCGCCTCCGACCTCAAGGCGTTCTCGGACGTGCTCGGCGAAGGACGTTACGGAGCGCTGTTCCGCAACGAGGACGGCGGCGACCTGGCTCGAGTCATCATCGACACGCTGCGGGACGTCCCTGCGGCTCAGGTCCGCCAGAAGGCGGCCTCCCAGGTCGTGGGACGCTACGACTGGTCCGCGGTCACCGATGAGGTGCTCGACGTCTACGACATGGCCCTGTCCACCGCTCATACCCGGGTGGCACCGGCGCCCGGGTCCCGCACGATGCTGGGCCGACTGCGCGACGCCCTGGACGACTAGCAGCTGATTGCAGAAGTGGCGAGGAGTTTTCTATGACGACAGCCGTGACCGAAGCGATTGGTCTCCGTATAGGCGCAACCGCGTCCTTCCCGGTACAGAGCTCCGCGGCGCCTGCCACGATGGTGCCGGTGTGGAGTGTCGTCGTGATGCTTGTCGGGCTGGCCGCGGCCATCGGGTGGGCCCTGTACGCCAGGGCCGTGAGGGTGGACCGGCTGCACCGACAGGTCCTGGGATCGCGAGCCACCCTTGAGGCCCAGCTCGCTCATCGAGCCGAGGCAGCGGCGGATCTGGCCACTGCCCGCGCTCTGGACCCGGCATCCAGCCTGCTGCTCAGTCGGGCGGCCCGTGAGGCGCTGGACGCCGAGGGGCCCATCGTCGACGACGGCCTGGACACCTCTCCTCGTCTCGACACCGCAGCAGTAGACGCCATGCCAACCAGCCGCAGCCGGGCGCTTATCGAGTCCGACCTCAGTCGGGTACTCCGTACAGTGGTCTCCGAGTCTGCTCGACGCGACCTGTCCGAGGACCCGTTGAGCGTTCCGGCCCTCAACCGCCTGGATCGGGCCTGCTCCCGCCTGGTGCTGGCCCGCAGGTTCCACAACACCCACGTCAGCGAGGCCCAGGCGCTCAGAGGACGGCTGCTCGTGAGAGTCTTCCACCTGGCCGGGCACGCTCCTGTGCCCCAGACCTTCGACGCCGACGACGACACCACCCCTGAGGCGCAACCTGCCCAAGAGACTAGGTGCAACTGAGGTGAACCAATGAGTACGACTCCCAGCCCCTGGGCGCCCCGCCCCGGGTACCAGCGCTCCAACGCACTGCCCCAGACCGCCACCGACCCCAGTCCGCTTCCCGGAACGGGCCAGCGTTACCAGATTCACCGGGAGACCGCCCCCTTCGTCCAGACGGGACAGGCCCCGCAGCAGGCGGCTCCGGCCTGGACCCGGCCGGGTCCCCACTCCCGGAGAAGAACGGGTGAGCTCATCGCGCGTCTGGTGCTCGCGTTCGTCGGGGCCGCTCTCATGATCGTCGTCATCTGGATCGCCTCCTTGTCAGCCTCGGACTCCTCCGTGCTTTTCACAACGATCGCTCTGGCCCTCATCCCTCTGGGGCTGGTACTCGTCGTCGTGTTCTGGATCGACCGTTGGGAGCCCGAGCCACTGCCCACCCTCGTCATCGCCTTCCTGTGGGGAGCCGGCGTCGCCACCGCCGTCTCCATGCTGGTCAACACCACCGTGCTCTATGCCGCGGCCGAGTCGACACTCAGTCTGGAGGGGGCCTTTCAGATCTCCGCAGTGGTCTCGGCACCGCTGATCGAGGAGACCACCAAAGGGCTTGGTGTCCTTGTCATCTTCCTCATCTGGAGACGCACCTTCAACGGGGCCGTCGACGGGATCGTCTACGCCGCCGTCGTGGCCGCGGGCTTCGCCTTCGCCGAGAACATCGGCTACTTCATCAGGTACTGGGACTCCATCACCAGCATCTTCATCGTCAGGGGCGTGTTCTCTCCCTTCGCGCACGTGACATTCACCGCCTGCACGGGCCTGGCCATCGGCGTGTCCTCGCGGCGTCGTTCGACGGCGGCCTGGGTCTGGATGACCCCCATCGGCCTGGTCTGCGCCATCATCCTCCATGCCATCTGGAATGGCGTCATCGCTTCCGCTGGAAGCCCTCTGGTCATGTTCCTCCTGGTGGATCTTCCGGTCTTCATCATCTGCATGGGGATCGTGGCATGGCTGCGCTGGGCCGAGCGGATGACGATGCGAAGCCGCCTGGACGACTACGCCCGCGCCGGCTGGTTCGCTCCGGCCGAGGTCCAGATGCTCACCACCGGCGGTGGACGGAAAGCGGGCAAGCGGTGGGCCGCCACCCGGGGACAGCAGGCGGTGTACGCGATGACTGCCTTCCAGAAGGGGGCGGCAGAGCTCGCACAGCTGCGTCAGCAGGCCGTGGACGGCCACGCCCAGGCCGATTTCTCCGACAGGGAGACCGAACTGCTCGACCGCATCACATCGGCGCGCCGCACCTTCATCGGAACCGTGTAGGAACCGAGTGAGAACCTCCCGGAGCCCGTGGGCGTTGGCAGGCGCAGACACTCGCGGGCGGTTCGGGTCTCACAGCGCGAGCACGTCGAGCCGTCCGCGAGCTGAGGAGTAGCATGCGTCTTGTCAGCATCTTTTCACGGTGCCGTCGACGTCGTCCCGGCGTGGATTCGAACGACGGCCCACGGACCGAGGACCACCATTGAGCACAGAGCAGAGCACTCCCAGCACCGGTACCCTCACCGTCAAGCGTGGCATGGCGGACATGCTCAAAGGCGGCGTCATCATGGACGTCGTCACGCCCGAGCAGGCCCGCATCGCCCAGGACGCGGGCGCCGTTGCCGTGATGGCCCTCGAGCGCGTCCCCGCCGACATCCGCGCCCAGGGAGGCGTGGCCCGTATGAGCGACCCCGACCTCATCACCGGCATCCTCGAGGCGGTCTCCATCCCGGTCATGGCCAAGGCCCGCATCGGTCACTTCGTGGAGGCCCAGGTCCTCCAGAGCCTCGGCGTGGACTACATCGACGAATCAGAGGTCCTTACCCCGGCCGACTATGCCCACCACATCGACAAGCAGTCCTTCACGGTCCCCTTCGTCTGCGGAGCCACCAACCTGGGAGAGGCGTTGCGCCGCATCACCGAGGGCGCGGCCATGATCCGCTCCAAGGGCGAGGCGGGCACCGGGGACGTCTCTAACGCGGTAACCCACATGCGCACGATCCGTGACGAGATCCGCCGCCTGACCTCGCTTCCCGAGGACGAGCTCTACGTGGCCGCCAAGGAGCTCGCCGCGCCCTATGAGCTCGTCGCCGAGGTCGCCCGCACCGGCCACCTGCCCGTCGTCCTGTTCACCGCCGGCGGCATCGCCACGCCGGCCGACGCCGCCATGATGATGCAGATGGGCGCTGAGGGCGTGTTCGTGGGCTCGGGCATCTTCAAGTCCGGTGACCCCGCCAAGCGCGCCGCCGCCATCGTGCGTGCCACCGCCCAGTTCGATGCCCCCGACGTCATCGCCGAGGTCTCACGCGGTCTGGGTGAGGCCATGGTCGGGATCAATGTCGACGAGATCCCCGAGCCCCACCGCCTGGCGGAACGCGGCTGGTGACCGGCTCCCCGGACGGTCCTGGTCGCGTTGGCGGTGGCTCCTCGGACTACCCGGCCGAGGGACGCCACCCGGTGCTGGTTCCCGAGAACTGGGACCGGCACCTCGACTCCTCGGAGTGGGTTCTGGGCCGCGACGGCCTGCCCTTCAGAACGGCGGCGCGGGTCCTGGTCGTCACCCGGCGGGGAGACATGCTGCTCCTGGTGGGGCACGACGCCGCCGATCCGAATCACAGCTGGGTCTTCACCCCAGGAGGAGGCCTCCGCCCCGGGGAGGACCCGCGTGCCGGTGCCGTGCGCGAACTGGCTGAGGAGTCCGGGATCGACGTCGCCCCCGCCGACCTCGAGGGGCCCGTCGCCCACCGGGAGGCGCTCTTCCGCTTCGCCTCCGTAGCCTGCCGTCAGGACGAGATCTTCTACCTCCTGCGCCTTCCGGCCAGGTGTCCTGTGGCGAAGGAGGGCTGGACCGACCTGGAACGCGACGTCGTCGACTCCATTGCCTGGTGGAGCCCCCATGACCTGCGAGTCGCCCAGGAACGGGGCCAGGAGATCTACCCGGTAAGTCTGCCGGGGCTCGCGCTGGAGCTCGCCGCCGGCTGGAGCGGCGAGCCGCTCGACCTCACCGACCCAGTGGATGCCGAGGTCCTGGCTGAGCTCACGGCCCACCAGCCGCCCGCACCGACCTCCGAGGACACCCATGACTAGCCCGAACCCCGCCTATCAGCGTGCTCAAATGATGGATGCGCGCCACCCCCGGGCGCTCTTCCCCGCAACCGTGTCGACCGACTCCCGCCTCACGATCGGTATCCTGGCGCTCCAGGGCGACGTACGCGAGCACTCCCTGGCCCTCGAGGCGGCCGGCGCACGCCCCGTCGCCGTACGCCGCGCCACCGACCTGGGCGATGCTCCTGGTGACCGGCTCGACGGTCTGGTGATCCCCGGCGGAGAGTCGACGACGATGAGCACGTTGCTGACCTCCTTCGACATGCTCCTGCCTCTGCGTGAGCTCATCGCAGCAGGCCTGCCCGCCTACGGATCGTGTGCCGGGATGATCTTGCTGGCCGACCGCGTCGAAGGGGCGGAGGAGGGCCAGGCCCTTCTGGGTGGGATCGATATGACCGTGCGCCGCAACGCCTTCGGCCGCCAGGTGGACTCCTACGAGGAGGACCTCATCGCCCCGGGTCTGGGAGCGGGCAAGGACCGGCCGTTGCACGCCGTCTTCATCCGGGCTCCCTGGGTGGAGTCCGTGGGGCCCGGTGTCGAGATCCTCGCCACGACCCGCACAGGACGTGCGGCTGGGGTCAGCGGGGTCGACGGCGGTAGGATCGTCGCAGTTCGTCATGGGGCCCTGCTCGCCACGTCCTTCCACCCGGAGGTGGGGGGCGACCACCGGGTCCACGACGTCTTCGTCTCCATGGTGACGCGCCGGGCCTGAGTACCGCCTGGCTGCGCCCCCATCCTCGACTCCCAAGGAGCACATATGTCGGGTCACTCCAAGTGGGCCACCACCAAGCACAAGAAGGCCGCCATTGACGCCAAGCGCGGCAAGCTCTTCGCGCGCCTTATCAAGAACATCGAGGTTGCCGCTCGCACCGGTGGCGGTGACCCGACCGGCAACCCCACCCTGTTCGACGCCATCCAGAAGGCCAAGAAGAACTCCGTCCCGGCGGACAACATCACCCGCGCCGTCAAGCGCGGCAGCGGTGAGGAGGCTGGCGGCGCCGACTGGCAGACCATCATGTACGAGGGCTACGGCCCCGGCGGCGTCGCCTTCCTCGTCGAGTGCCTCACCGACAACCGCAACCGGGCCGCATCCGACGTGCGCGTGGCCTTCTCCCGCAACGGCGGCAACCTGGCCGATCCCGGCTCGGTGGCCTACAACTTCACCCGCAAGGGCGTCGTCGAGGTGGCCAAGACCGACGGCGTGGACGAGGACTCCATCCTCATGGCCGTTCTGGACGCCGGTGCCGAGGAGGTCGAGGATATGGGGGAGTCCTTCGAGATCTACTCCGAGCCCGGTGACATCGTCGCCGTGCGCACCGCTCTGACGGAGGCCGGGATGGACTACGACTCCGCCGAGGTCCAGTTCGTCGCCGGAACCAAGGTCGAGGTCGACGTTGACGGTGCGCGCAAGGTCTTCCGTCTCATCGACGCCCTGGAGGACTCCGACGACGTCCAGAACGTCTACACCTCCGTGGACCTCAGCCCCGAGGTGGCCGCCGAGTTCGCCACCGACGAGGACTGAGCTCCTGGGCGCTTCAGGTCCCCGGCCGCGCTCGGCTCATGCCGTCGTCGCCCAGCAACGGGTCCTCGGTATCGACCCCGGGCTGACCCGTTGCGGCCTGGGGTGCGTGGACATCGATCCTCGTCGCCAGGTCCGCCTGGTGGAGGTCGGTGTCGTGCGGACCCCACCGTCGCAGAGCCCCGAGCTGCGGCTGCTGACCATCACCGAGACCATCGAGGACTGGATCGCCCGCCTGGGCCCCTCAGTGGTCTCCATCGAGCGGGTCTTCGCTCAGGACAACCTGCGCTCCGTCATCGGCGTCGCCCAGGTCATGGGCACTGCGATGGCCACCGCTGCGCGCTCCGGTCTGGAGGTGGCTCAGCACACGCCCAGTGAGGCCAAGGCCGCCGTGACCGGCTCAGGGACCGCGGACAAGACCCAGGTCCAGGCCATGGTGACCCGCGTTCTCGGTCTGGATGCCCCGCCCCGGCCGGCCGATGCCGCCGATGCGCTCGCCCAGGCGATCTGTCACGGCTGGCGCGGTGGTGGAACGGGGACGGATGACGCCACCGAGATGGTTTCGGCCGGGGGAGCGGTGCGCGTCTCCGCCCGCACCCCCGCCCAGCGCCAGTGGGCCGCCGCCCAGGCCGCGGCCCGGCGCACCGGTGCCGTCGACCCGCGGCGGGTGCGGCGCTGACTGCGCTGACAACCACGGGCTGTTAGGATCCGAACAGTTGTTCGATCCTACCCGTGTCCGTATGAGCCCGCTCGGCTCATCGACTCACTGAGTACTCCAGGAGAAGCTGCCCATGATCGCCTCGCTGCGCGGCACTGTTCTCAGTGTCGGCCTGACCGGTGCCGTCATCGAGACAGGTGGTGTCGGCATGAGCATTCAGGCCACGCCCACCACACTGTCGGGCCTGCGGATTGGTGAGGAGGTTCTCGTTCACACCGAGCTGGTTGTCCGAGAGGACTCACTGACGCTGTTCGGATTCACCGACGTCGATGAGCGGGACAGCTTCCGCACCCTCATGAGCGCCAAGGGTGTCGGAGCCAAGCTGGCGCTGGCGATGCTGGCCGTCCACACCCCCAACATGCTCCGGCGCGCCATCGCCTCCCAGGACGTCGCCGCCCTCACCCGGGTTCCCGGGCTCGGTCCCAAGGGAGCCCAGCGCGTCATCCTGGATGTGGCCGACAAACTCGGTCCCGTCACCGGGGACGATGCCGACACCGCGATGCCGGCCGCGAAGGCCATCGGTGACAAGGGAGTCGAAACCTTCTCGGAGGGTGCGCAGCCCAGTGCCGACGTCGTCGCCGCCCTGGTCCAGCTCGGATGGAACGAGGCCAGCGCCCGCCAGGCCGTGACCGCCGTCGAGGCTGACTACGCCGAGGCCGGTGAGAACCCGGACATGGCGGCCTTGCTGCGGGCCTCACTGAGGTGGCTGGGAGGCGGGAACCGTGGCTGATACGGGGCAGGATGGCCACGAGCGTCTGGTCGGCGGTGAGGCTGATGCCACCGAACGGGCCGCCGAGGCCGCTCTGCGGCCCAAGCGTCTGGAGGACTTCACCGGCCAGGAGGTGGTGCGCGGCCAGCTCTCGGTGGTCCTGCGTTCGGCCCTGGCTCGCGGGGTGACGGCCGACCACGTCCTGCTGTCCGGCCCGCCCGGGCTGGGTAAGACCACTCTGGCCATGATCATCGCCGCCGAGGTGGAGGGCTCCCTGCGCCTGACCTCGGGCCCCGCCATCCAGCACGCCGGGGATCTTGCCGCCATCCTGTCCTCCTTGGAGGAGGGCGACGTGCTATTCATCGACGAGATCCACCGGCTGGCACGTACCGCCGAGGAGATGCTCTACTTGGCGATGGAGGACTTCCGAGTCGACATCGTCGTCGGAAAGGGGCCGGGCGCCACCTCCATCCCTCTGTCCTTGCCGCCCTTCACCGTTGTCGGTGCCACCACGCGTGCGGGGCTGCTGCCCGCCCCGCTGCGAGACCGCTTCGGCTTCACCGGCCACCTGGACTACTACGGCCCGGGCGAGCTCACCCGGATCCTCACGCGCAGTGCGGGGCTGCTGGGAGTGAGTCTGGATGCGGACGCCGCCAGGGAGCTGGCTTCACGCTCCCGCGGCACGCCCCGTATCGCCAACCGTCTGCTGCGCCGGGTTCAGGACTGGGCGGAGGTCCACGGGCGGCCCGGTCGCCTCGACCTGACGGCGGCCCGCAGCGCCCTGGATATCTTCGAGGTCGACGCCCTGGGCCTGGATCGTCTTGACCGTCAGGTGCTCGAGGCACTGTGCACCCGATTCGGGGGCGGCCCGGTGGGGCTGACGACGCTGGCGGTCAGTGTGGGGGAGGAGCCCGAGACGGTGGAGACCGTGGCCGAGCCCTACCTCGTGCGTGAGGGCCTGGTGGTGCGCACTCCGCGGGGACGCGCAGCCACGCCGGCGGCCTACAGCCACCTGGGGCTTGAACCGCCCGCGGACGGGGCATTGTTCTCCTGACCCGTCACCGGGTAATGTGATCATTTTGTGACCGGTTGGTACCCAGTTGTGCCCGACCACTCGCCGGCGGCAGGTCGCGCTCTTGCCCACGTGTCCTAGACTCACCATCGCCGGCCTGTGACATGGGTCCGCATCAGCCGAGACTGCCTAGTCGAAACGGAGAAGCCTCCATGCCGTCCTATTTCCTCTGGATCATGCTCATCGGGATGCTCCTGATGATGTGGTTCGTCAGCCGTAGGCAGCGCGCGATGCAGGAGGAGCAGCAGCGCCGCACCGAGAAGGGCCTGGTCCCTGGAAACTGGGTGCGCACGATCGGCGGCTTCTACGGCACGGTCGTGGAGGTTGACGGTGACGTGGTGACCCTGGCTACACCGCTGGGCGACGAGACCCTGTGGAGCAAGCGGGCCATCGCCGCCATCGAGGAGCCGCCCTTCGGCTCGGCCGGTGCCCACGAGGAGAGCCGTGAGGACAGCGAGGACGACGTCGAGCAGGCCGACGACGCCCGTGAGTCCGAGCAGGACACGGCCGAGCCGCAGTCCTGAGGGAGCACGATCGATCATGACTCCGTGCCCCGATGACCTGACGACCTCGCATCGACGACTTGTGGCGGCCCCGAGCGGGCCCCGGCCCTGCTGAGCAGCTCAATCTCACCGCCCTGAGTGCCCGACCGGCTCAGCCCGTGGCGCCCGGCAGCCCTCCCCACATTCACCCCGCCGTCGGGTCATGCACCCGAACCCACCCCACCCCAGGAAGGGACCACGTGTCCAGCAAGCAGCGAAAGCGGCCAGGGCGCCGCCTCCTGATGTTCATCCTCGTCATCGTCATCGGTTTCGGTGCTCTCGTGGCGGGAACCATGAGGCACAAGGCGTCGCTGACGCCGGGCCTGGCTCTTGACCTCGAAGGCGGTACCCAGATCATCCTGACGCCTACGACCTCCGACGGCTCGGCGATCAGTGACAACGATGTCGAGCAGGCCATTGAGGTGATCCGCCAACGTGTGGACGCCTCCGGCGTCTCCGAGGCTCAGATCTCCCGCCAGGGCGGGCAGAATATCGTAGTGTCCCTGCCTGGAAAGCCCAGCCAGGCGACCCTGGAACTGGTGCGCACCTCCGCTGTCATGTACTTCCGGCCGGTCCTTCGTATCCTGCCGGGCAGCGCCCAGCAGGCCGCCAAGAACATCGCCAGTCAGAACCCCTCCGGCGAGGCCACCCAGGCGCCCACTGATCAACCGACCGCCCAGGCCGAGGCCCAGCCCGACCCGAATGCCGCCCAGGAGGCGACTCAGCCGGCCGAGGACGCCGCGGGCAGCGAGGGCGAGCAGGCAACCGGCCAGGAAGGTCAGGAAGGCGCTTCGGCTGAGCAACCCGCCGCCACCCCGGAGCCCACCGCCCAGCCGTCGACCCAGGCCAGAACTCCCGAGGAGATCGCCACGCAGCTGGCGGACGTCAACCAGGACGGTGTCATCTCCTCCGACCCGCTGCCCGCCACCTCCCAGGACAATTCCTCGGACTCCTGGATCACCGAGCAGCTCCTCTACGACGGCTACATGACCGACTGCTCCGACCCGAAGAACCTCACCGGTCAGACGCAGGATCCCAAGGTCGCCGTCATCTCCTGCTCCAAGGACAAGGACGCCGGTTCCCAGCAGCACGGCGCCTACATCCTCGGCCCGGCCGACATCACCGGCACCGAGCTCAAGAGCGCCAATTCTGGACTGGAGACCGACTCGCGCGGACAGACCACCAACAAGTGGGTCGTCTCGTTGGCCTTCAACCCCGACGGCACCAAGAAGTTCTCCGAGCTGTCCAAGCGGCTGCTGGCCTACCGCGACCAGGCGGCAGCCGCCGGTGCCCAGGGCGCCCAAGGAGCTCAGAACCAGGACAGCCAGGCCAAGGCTCAGTTCGCCATCGTCCTGGACGGCTTGACCATCATGGCCTCCGGCTTCAACTCCGACGTCCACTCACCGATCACCGACGGACGGGTCCAGATCACCGGCAGCTTCAACCAGAATCAGGCCAACACACTGGCCAACCAGCTCTCCTTCGGCTCGCTGCCGCTGAGCTTCACGGTCCAGTCGGAGCAGCAGATCTCCGCCACACTGGGAACCGAGCAGCTGCGCAACGGCCTCATCGCCGGCCTCATCGGCTTCGGCCTCATCATTCTCTACCTGGCCTGGCAGTACCGCGGTCTGGCGGTGGTGGCCGTGGCCTCGCTGGTGGTGGCCGCAGCCGGAACCTACCTCGTCATCGCCGCACTGAGCTCACTCATGGGATATCGTCTGTCCCTGGCGGGCGTGGCCGGACTCATCATCTCCATCGGTATCACGGTGGACTCCTTCATCATCTACTTCGAACGCGTTCGTGATGAGGTGCGTCAGGGGCGGACCCTCAAGACCGCGATCGATGAGGGGTGGAAGCACGCCCGGCGCACGATCCTCGTCTCCGACGCCGTCAACCTCGTGGCCGCGATCGTCCTGTACTTCCTCGCCGTCGGCGGGGTGCAGGGATTCGCCTTCACCCTGGGCGTTACCACCTGCGTGGACCTGGCCATCATCATCTTCTTCACCCATCCGTTCATGGAGTGGATCGTCTGCTTCCGCTTCTTCGGCGAGGGGCACCGGCTCTCCGGCCTCGACCCCGAGCACCTCGGGGCCACGGCATCCTCTACCTACGGTAGGGGGCGCGAGGCGGTGGCCGACCGCGTCGCCGGATCCCTGGCGCGCCGCAAGGCCGAGGCCCGCAAGGCCGCCGAGAACCCGGATGATGGTGCTGCGGAGGAGGCCGAGGACGAAATCGTCGATGATGCGGTTGAGCAGGAGGCGGGTGATGCGGTCGATGCCGCGGCCGACAAGGGAAAGGACGGTGAGACGAAGTGAAGTCTCTCGCCACGCTCGGTAACGAGCTCTACTCGGCCAAGACGTCCATCCCCTTCGTTCAAAGGCGACGGATCTGGTACCTCATCGCCGTCGTCGTCATCGCCGGCTCCGCCGCGCTACTGGGCGCCGTGGGACTCACTCCGGGAATCGACTTCAAGGGCGGTTCTGAGATCACGGTGACGGGCCTGTCCTCCCCGTCGGAGCGCCCCGCCAATGACGTCCTGTCCAAGGATGACCTGACGGCCGGCTCGTCGGTGACGACTATGGGCTCGTCCTCAGTGCGCGTCCAGACCAGCCAGCTGAGCAAGGATCGCCTCGACTCGCTGGCGGGCGAGCTCGCCACCGCCTACAAGACGGATGCCTCCAACGTGTCTGCCACGACCGTGGGACCGACCTGGTCGTCCGACGTCACCAAGAAGGCCGCTCGAGGCCTGGTCCTGTTCTTCATCTTCGTGGGTCTGCTCATCTGGGCCTACTTCCGCACCTGGAAGATGGCGGCGGCCGCCCTGCTGGCCCTGTGTCACGACATCGTCGTCACAGTGGGCATCTACGCCCTGTCCGGCTTCGAGGTCACCCCGGCCACGATCATCGGTGTGCTGACGATCCTGGGGTACTCGCTCTACGACACGGTGGTCGTCTTCGACAAGATCCGTGAGAACACCGAGGGATTCGAGTCCCAGAGTCGCTCCACGTACGCGGAACTCGCGAACCTCGCGGTCAACCAGACCTTCATCCGCTCGATCAACACCTCCGTGGTCGGCGTGCTGCCGGTGGCCTCGCTTCTGGTTGTCGGCGCCTTCATCCTGGGGGCAGGAACGCTGCGCGACATCGCCCTGACCCTGTTCATCGGCATGATCGCCGGAACGCTCTCCTCGATCTTCCTGGCCACTCCGCTCCTGGTGGACATGCGCTCACGCGAGAAGCGCATCAAGGAGCACGACGCCAAGGTGGCAGCGGCGCGTCAGCAGCGTCGGGAGGAGGCCGGCGACGACGTCGAGGAGCTGGCTAAGATTGACGCGGCCCCGGCCGCCTCGCCCGTCACCCCTGGCCACCACCTCGGTGTGGCGGCACAGCCCAAGAGGAAGAAGAAGCGCAGATGACCAGCTCCGTGGTCCACTCTGAGACGGTCCCTGAGTCGCTGACCAGACTGGTCATGAACCACCTGCGGGAGATTCCCGACTTCCCCGAGCCCGGGGTTCTCTTCCGGGACATCACCCCGCTGCTGGCTGACGGGCAGGCTTTCACGGAGCTCGTCGAGGGGCTCGCCGACCACTACCGCGGCAGGATCGACGCCGTAGCGGGTCTGGAGTCGCGCGGTTTCATCCTGGCGGCTCCCCTGGCGGTCAGCCTCGGGATCGGGATGATCACCGTGCGCAAGGGCGGCAAGCTGCCCGGTCCGGTCATCGGCGTGGACTACTCCCTGGAGTACGGCACCGCGCGGATGGAGCTGCGTCCTGAGACCGTCACCCCGGGGTTACGCGTCCTCGTGATCGACGACGTCCTGGCCACCGGAGGGACCGCCGCCGCCTCCATCTCTCTCATCGAGCAGGCCGGTGCCTCGGTGGAGGCCATCTGCATGCTCCTGGAGCTGGCCGACCTCGGTGGTCGGCGCCAGCTTCCGGGACGGGAGATCGACTCGATCGTCATTTTCTGAGGCGACAACGGGCCTGAGGGGCCGCTGCTCAACCGATGGCGGCGACTGACGGCTGACCTGTGCGCGGTGTCGTGCCCCTGACGGACGCGACACCGCGGACGGTACTGGCAGTGCCGGCGGGCCTCCGCGTACATGCCGCTATATGATGCGTCAATGACGGAGACGAAGAGCAGCCCAGACACGTCAGGCGACAGTGTTGTCCCCGGCTCGCGCGTGCGCAGTCGTCTGGCCTGGTTCGGGTCCCGTGGGCACTCAACTCCGGCCGCCATCGAGCCGCTTCTGCGGGCGGTACGCGCCAACCACCCCAAGGCGGACACGAGTCTCATCGTGCGCGCCTACGAGGTGGCCGAGAAGGCCCACGCCGGGCAGCGTCGCAAGTCCGGGGAGCCCTACATCACCCACCCGGTGGCGGTGGCGACCATCCTCGCCGAGCTGGGCATGACGGCTCAGACGCTGGCAGCCGCGGTCCTGCACGACACCGTGGAGGACACCGACTACACCCTCGATCGCCTGCGCGCCGATTTCGGTGACGAGATCACGCTGCTCGTCGACGGCGTCACCAAGCTCGATAAGCTCCAGTACGGGGAGGCCGCTCAGGCCGAGACCGTGCGCAAGATGATCATCGCGATGTCCAAGGACATCCGTGTCCTGCTCATCAAGCTCGGCGACCGTCTCCATAACGCCCGCACCTGGAAGTACGTCTCTGCGCAGAACGCCGCCCGCAAGGCCAAGGAGACCCTGGAGATCTACGCGCCCCTGGCCCATCGGCTGGGGATGAACACGATCAAGTGGGAGCTGGAGGATCGTTCCTTCAGGGCCCTCTACCCGGGCGTCTACGAGGAGATCGAGCACATGGTGGCTGAGCGCGCCCCGGCGCGCGAGGAGTACCTGCGCCAGGTGCGCCTTCAGATCGAGGAGGACCTGCGGGTCAACAAGATCAAGGGGGCCGTCACCGGCCGCCCCAAGCACTACTACTCGATTTACCAGAAGATGATCGTGCGGGGGAAGGACTTCGACGACATCTACGACCTGGTGGCGGTGCGCGTCATCGTCGACACCGTCCAGGACTGCTACGCGGTGCTCGGCTCCCTGCACTCGCGCTGGACTCCTATGAGCGGGCGATTCAAGGACTACATCGCTGTCCCCAAGTTCAACCTCTACCAGTCGCTGCACACGACTGTTGTGGGGCCGGGCGGTAAGCCGGTGGAGATCCAGATCCGTACCCACGAGATGCACCGCATGGCCGAGTACGGCGTGGCCGCGCACTGGCGCTACAAGGAGGACCCCAACGCCTCGGGTCCAAGCGCCGTGGGGGGCCGGCTTGGAGACTCCGACCAAGGAGACATGGGCTGGCTGCGCCAGCTCGTCGACTGGCAGAAGGAGACCCAGGATCCCTCTGAGTTCCTTGACGCTCTGCGCTACGAGATGGCCGGCGACCAGGTCTACGTCTTCACCCCCAAGGGCGACGTCCTGGCCCTGCCCGCGGGGGCCACCCCCGTTGACTTCGCCTACGCCGTCCACACCGAGGTCGGCCACCGCACAGTGGGAGCCCGGGTCAACAGCCGCCTGGTTCCCCTGGATACGCGCCTGGAGAACGGTGACACGGTGGAAGTCTTCACCTCCAAGGCCATCAACGCAGGCCCTTCGCGAGACTGGCTCACCTTCGTCGGCTCCACCCGCGCCCGCAACAAGATCCGCTCCTGGTTCTCCAAGGAGCGCCGTGAGGAGGCCATCGAGGAGGGCAAAGGGGCCATCGCCCGCACCCTGCGCAAGCAGAACCTGCCCATCCAGCGCCTCATGAGCCACGAGACCCTCATGAACGTGGCCAAGACCCTCGACAAGGTCGACATCGACGGCCTCTACGCGGCTGTGGGGGAGGGACACGTCTCGGCTCAGCATGTCGTCGACACCCTGGTGGCCACCATGGGCGGGGAGGACGGCGCAGAGGAGACTCTGGCAGAAGGAGTTCTGCCCACCCGGGCAACCGCGCACCGGCGTCCACGCACGGCCGACGCCGGAGTCGTTGTCGCCGGCATGGAGGAGGGTGACATCTACGTCAAGCTGGCACGGTGCTGCACCCCCATGCCGGGTGATCCCATCGTCGGCTTCATCACCAGGGGCTCGGGTGTCTCGGTCCACCGGGCGGACTGCCAGAACGTCGACCAGCTCCAGCGCGAGCCCGAGCGACTCATCACCGTCTCCTGGGCGGATCACGCCCAGTCCGCCTACCTGGTCCAGGTGGAGGTCGAGGCGCTCGATCGCGGAGGCCTGCTCGCCGACGTCACTCGTGCCCTGGCGGACAGTCACGTCAACCTCGTCAGTGCCAACATCGCCACCAGTCGTGACCGGGTCGTCGCCGGAAGGTTCGTCGTCGAGCTGGCTGAGGTCGGCCACCTGGACCATACGCTGGCGGCGCTGCGACGCATCGACGGCGTCTTCGAGGCACGTAGGAGCCTGTCCACGACACGTCGTCGATGAAAAAGATTGAGGACGAGTGGTGTCACTTGACTACGGATCGTTACGTGGCATTTAGCCTGATACTACGGACTCTTCGTAAATAGGACTCGCCGGAGCCATTTGCGGCTGCCTCCATAACGGCAAGCTGGTCGAATTCATCCAATAAGGATGGCCAACGACTTTCGCGGAGGCGGAAGGTGATGACGGATGTCACATGCTCTCCTTTGTAATCTTTGGGCGAAAATTTAATCTTGCGTCGATCGGAAGAACGTATGACAAGGTTGCTGGTCTGTTGCGGATTGCTTGAATACTTATATGAGCATGACGTTATGTCTTCGAAGTCGATTCGAGTTGTCCCGTCAAGGAAGGAGTGCTTCTCGATGTATCCTGGCCCGACCTCGATGTAGTTATCGTTAGTTTGGAGGATTACTCCAGCTCCTAAAGTGATAAGTATGATGGCGAACACGAGCCACATGGTAGCGACGCCGGCGTCATCGTCAGAAAATGAAGGGTTGATCCATCGCCTGCAGCCGAGCCAGAGGGCGACTAGACCGATAAATAACACTCCTCCGCCGCCGAGCAGCTGATATTGTGGCGGTTTTGATCGTGCAACGCCATCTTCTGTCATGGCGGAGCCGGTCACTCGGTCGAAGTGGTCCAATCCCAGCTTAATGATGATGCCGAGAATCATGGCAAGTTCGAGAGGAGACGGAACATACTTCATGTCAATAACGCTAATGCCTTTGGTGGGGAGTCGTGAATAGGTTCACCAACAGTATAGTGAAGTCTCTGTGGTATAGCGAATCTCTGTCTGGCACTCAGCACAGGGGATGAGAACTTATTTTCTTTGAAATTGAGTCGCGATTTACTGATGAAATACGACGGACTCGATGATGTGCCGAGCCCGTGGGCAGCCCCTGCTAGCCGCTCCTCGACAGTGGTTGAGCGTCAGCAGGAGACGAATTCGGCTGACCCCATGATCGCGGGCAGTCATGATGGCCTGGACGGCGGCCGCAGGCGGTCCCAGGCGGGCGACGTCAACAGCGGCTCGAGCGATGGTCGCGCAGGTGACACCGTTGATCACGGTGGTATCGGAACGTGGCAGCCTGCCTCGTCTGGTCACCAGGTAGGACACACGACTTCGGCGCCCTCCCGGCAGGCAGACCTCGAGCATGTCCGGCGGCGGTCCACCGACGTGCACCCACAGGGCCGTACTCGCTAGAAGTACTCCCCGGCAGGGCATGGCAGCGGTGACGGCCCGTAGTCGTCCCTCTGCTGATCGCAGGAGGTCGGTCGGCTGCAGGCTGCCTAGGACGTCGACCAGCAGGTGGGAGTCGAGTTCGGCGCACCGCAGCAACTGCATGTCCTGAGGTGGGAGCGTGCCTAGGGCCGGGGAAAGAGGCTGGGCGGTCAGGTGGGCCACGGCGGCGTGACCGGGTACCGGGATGAAACGAGCCATACGCCATCGTGGACCTTTTCCTGTATCCGACGCTACAGCGAGCCGACTGCCTGTGGAAAACCTGGCCGCCATTAGGCGGAGGACTTGACCCTCACGTAGGGGAAGGCGCCAAGGTGCTCGATACGTGCCACAGTAGGGACTCGACAAGGCAAGGGCTGACGTAGGGAGGCATGGTGACGGACTGCGAGCAGGAGCAGGTGCTCGACGCAGCGGTTGATGCTGCAGGAGACGGTGCGGATATCGCACGGACAGTCGGTGAGGTCTCAACGCTCCTGGGCGTCAGTGTCAGAGCGCTGCACCACTGGGACGAGACCGGTCTGGTGCGCCCCTCTCAGCGCAGTGACGCCGGGTATCGCCTCTACTCCGAGACGGACATCATGCGCATCCAGCAGGTCCTCGTCTACCGGCAGACCGGCATGAGCCTGGCCGACATCAAGACGGTCCTCGACGATCCGAAGGCGGACGCCGTGGCCCATCTGCGTCGCCAACGTGACCTTCTTCAAGGACAGGTCTCCCACTTGCAGCACATGCTCCGCTCGATCGACACGGTCATGGAGATACAGCTGCTGGGGGCACATCTCTCCGTGGCTGAGATGGTGGAGATCTGGGGGACGGACTGGGATCCTGTCTACATCGAGGAGGCCCAGGCCCAGTGGGGCGACACCCAGGAGTGGGCCGAGTCCTCCCGCCGCAAGGCCCGGATGTCGCGCGCCGACTGGGAGCAGGCGCACGAGGAGACCGTCGCCCTGGAGACCGCGCTGGTCGAGGCGATGCTCAGCGGCGTCGAGCCGGGCAGCCCCGAGGCCAATGTCCTGGCTCAGTGGCACCGCAAGGACCTCAACCGGTGGTTCGAGGTCTCTATCTCCAAGCAGGTACTCATCGGTCGCGGATACGTCGCCGATGAGCGCTTCGCACGTTACTACGACAAGCGTGCGCCGGGGTTGGCCGCCTGGCTCAAGGACGTCATCGACTCCGGCGCCCGGTCTGAGGGCATCGACCCTGACACTGTTGCCTGGGAGTAGGTAGATCTCCTGGGCGGAGGCGGTGAGGCGGGGCCGACACCGGTGGGTGGTGTCGGCCCCGCCTCAGGTGCTCCTGAGCCTCAGAGCTGAGCAGAACGTGCTCGGGTCACGCCTTGGCCGAGCGCAGCACCTGCTCGAGCCATGCGCGGCGAGCCGTCAGCGCAGCCTCGGCCTCAGCGATCTTCTTGGCATCGCCGGCGGCCTGAGCCGCGGCCAGGTCCTTCTCCAGACCTGCGATCGCGTCCTGGAGCTGACCGGCCAAGCCCTCGGCACGGGCCTTGGTCTCCGGGTCGGTGCGGCGCCACTCGGCGTTCTCCGCCTCACGGATCGCGTCCTCGACGGCGCGCATGCGGCCCTCGATGCGACGCACGGCACCGCGGGGGACCCGCCCGGCCTCCTCCCAGGCGTCCTGGATCGGGCGCAGCGCCTTCTTGGCCGCCTTGACGTCCTTGACGGGCAGGAGCGCCTCGGCCTTGGCCACGAGCGCCTCCTTGACCTTGAGGTTCTCGGCGAACTCGGCGTCGACGGCCTCGTCCTTGGCGCGGCGGGCGTCGTAGAAGACCTGCTGGGCGGCCCGGAAGCGGGCCCACAGGGCGTCATCCTCCTTGCGGGAAGCCCGGCCGGCCTTCTTCCACTCGGCCAGCAGGTCACGGTACTTCGCCGAGGTACCGGCCCAGTCGGTGGAGTTCTGCATCTCCTCGGCGCGCTTGATGAGCGTCTCCTTGGCGGCTCGCACCTGCGCCTGCTTGGCATCGAGCTCGCTGAAGAACTGGCGACGGTGGCGGTCGAAGGTGGTGCGCGCGTGGGAGAAGCGCTTCCACAGGCCGTCCTCGGTGGGGCGGTCCAGGCGCGGGCCGCGCCGCTGCGCGGCCTTCCAGGACTCGAGCAGCTCACGCAGCTCGGCGCCGGAGTTCTTCCACTGCGTGCGTGCCGGGTCCTGCTCAGCGATGGCCTCGGCGCGCTCGACGATCGCCGTACGCTCCTTGAGCGCCTGCTCCTTGGCTGCCGCGCGCTCGGCGGCCACGGCCTCACGGCGCTCGGCGGCCACGGCCTTCAGGGCGGCGAAACGGGCTCGCAGCCCCTCCAGGTCGCCGACGGCGGCGGGCTCGGTGAGGGACTCGGAGATGGAGGACAGGGTCGTGTCGATCTCGCGGACACTGAGCTGGGGCAGCCGGGTGGCGAACAGGTCGATGGTGGCCTTGAGATCCAGATAGCGGCGCACGTAGAAGGCCATCGCCTCGGCGATGGGAGCATCGGGGAACTGGCCGACCTCACGCTCTGCGCCACCGTCCTGGACGTAGACCCGGCCCTCGCCGTCCACGCGTCCCCACTTGGCGGCGTCCATCGCCTCCTGCGGGTCGACGGCGGGCTCGGCGGGCGCCGCAGGTGCCGCTGCCGGGGCGGGAACCTCGGCAGGAGTCGGTGTGGTGTCCTCCTGGGGGGCCTCCGTGGTCTCAGGCCTCTGAGCCTCCCCAGCCGGCTGCTCAGTCGGCGCGGCGTTCGCGGAAACCGGGGAGGCCGACTCGTCAGACACAACTGAGGCGGACTCCTCGGTGGGCTGGGTCGGTGGCTCGCCGGACTCGGACTCCTTCGGAACCTCGGCGTCGGCCGTTGAGTCGGTGACGGGGGAGGAACCGGCCTCGGGTGCCGGCTCCGTCGGGGTGGGCGCTGCCGACTCGTCAGGACTGGTCGGCTGGTCGGTCTGCTCAGCGTTGGGCTGGCTGTCAGGCCGGTTGTCGGGCTGGATCCGCTCGGTCACGGGGTGCTCCTTCATGGGTTGACGGGGAGGGAGCGGGATGACCGCTCCGTTCCGTTCGCGCCCGGCCGTCAGGCCGGGTGGTGGTGACGTGCCGCCGGAGGACGGCAGTGCCGAGAGTCTACGTTCCTGCGGGCGGCCACCACCATCCTTCGCCCCAACGACTTCAGTTGATTCGTTGATAGTCCGCCTGCTTGTGAGCTCACCCTGCGCCGTATCGGCTCAGGCCTCGTCAACGGCCTGTGCGGATAGGTACTGATAGACTCCCGCCATGCTCGCGTGACTTGCTCTTGTACCCCCACCGCCTCATGCCAAGGACGAGTCATGCCCGCGATCAGCTTTTCCTGTGTCAGCTTCTCTTACAGCTCTGAGCCTCTGCTGGAGAACATCAGTTTTACGGTCTCCGACGGCGAACGCGTCTGCATCGTCGGTCCCAACGGATCGGGGAAGTCCACGCTTCTGCGCCTGGCCACCGGCGAACTGTTCCCTGATCGAGGGAGCATCACTGTCCCCGAGCACGGCGTCCTGCCCGCAGCCGGCTCGTCGGAGTCGATTGCGACGTCGATCAAGGGCTACCTCGACGCCGTCTGCGCTGAGACCTTGGACGCCCTGTGCCGCTTCGAGAGCGTGAACGAGGCCATGGCCCAGGACGGAGTCGAAACTGGCTCTCTCGCCGAGGACTACGACTCACTACTGGCCCGGCTTGAGGTGCTTGACGCCTGGAACCTGCCGGCCCGGCGCGCTGAGGCGCTCGCCGGGCTGGGACTGGGACAGGTGGACGCAAGCCGCCTTGTCTCTTCCCTGTCACCGGGGCAACGGGGAAGGCTGGAGCTTGCCGCCCTGCTCCTTTCATCCGGTCAGGCGCTGGTGCTCGACGAACCCACCAACCACCTGGATGCCGGTAGCAGCGACTACCTGAGCCACATGATGGTGTCATGGCCCGGACCGGTCCTGTTCACCACCCACGATCGTGCCTTCATCGACGAGGTGGCCACCGCCGTCGTCGACCTCGACACAGCCCCGTGGCAGGCACTCGCCACCGCCGCCGGGGACAAGAGGCCCATCGGCGCCTACAGGTGCTCGGGGCGATACAGCGACTACCTCGTGGAGAAGGCGCACGCCAGGTCGTTCCACCGCAGCCTTCACCAGCGTCAGCAGGAGCAGCGGCGCAAGCTCACGCGTCACCGGCGGGACTCCGAGATCGTTGGTCACAAAGGGGCAGCACCCAGGACCGAGGCCCGCATAGCCCGCAAGTTCTACGCCGACCGCGCCCAGCGCGTCTCCACCCGGCGCCAGACGCAGGACGACCGCCGGCTGGAGGCGCTCGCCGACACCGAGGTGCGCAGGCCACGCTCCTACGAGCTTCAGCTGCGCCTGACTGAACCGGCACCGCGAAGAGGAATGGCGGTCTCGGCCCGGTCGGCCGCTGTGCCTGGGCGCCTTGCACCGGTCACGGTCGACGTCATGGCCGGGGAGCACCTTCTGGTCACCGGCGTCAACGGGAGCGGCAAGTCCACGCTTCTGACCTGGCTGGGGCGACGGTCAGCGCCCACGGAGGACTCCAGCGGCAGTCTCACGGTATCCGGCTCGGTGTTCTGGATACCCCAGCACCTGCCGGTCCTCGGCGACCCCGGGGTGGAAGAGGACGTGTGGACCGGGGGAGTCGGTGACCGTGGCCAAGGTGCTCTGCATCCGCGCCTGTGGAACCGTCCCATCAGCGGGCTCTCCGACGGCAACCAGCGCCGTGCCCAGCTGGCCCTGGCCGCCGCTGCCGGGCCCGAGGTGCTTATCGTCGACGAGCCCACGAACTACCTGGACCTGGACGCCCTCGAGATGCTCGAGGCCTCTCTGAGGCCATGGGCGGGCACGCTGATCGTCGCCAGTCATGATCGCTGGCTCAATGAGCACTGGTGGGGGCGGCGGCTCCACCTGCACTGAGAGGCTGTGAGTCCTCTGAGCTCGTACATCGTTCATCGTTGTGAAGCGTATTGACACGGGTTCCGGGCGACCGAAGTAGGCTGGGGGCATGATCCTGGAGCGCACCATCGCACCCGTGTTCGCAGCCAACTGCTACGTCCTGGCCGCCGGCCCGGGCGAGCCCGCCCTCGTCGTTGACCCGGGGGCCGGTTCCGCCGGCGGCGCCCTGGCCCTCCTTCGATCCAACCGCCTCACCCTGGGAGCGATCCTGCTCACCCACGGTCACGCCGACCACGTGTGGGACGCCCAGGCCCTCATCGAGACCGCCCATGGTGAGGGCATGCTCGCCAGCGACGATGCCGTCGACGTGCCGGTCTACATCCCCGAACCCGACCGGTACCGGCTCGAGGAGCCCGACGTCACCACCGGCATCAGTGCGAACGGCATGAACTTCACCGACATGGCCGGCACCCCCTGGAGGCAGCCGGCGGACATCCGTCTCTTCCCTGGGGACGGCTTCTCTCACGCTGTCGACCTTGTCCCCGGCATCGCCATGCGGGCGGTCCCGGCTCCGGGCCACTCGGAGGGATCCACCCTGTTCTTCTTCGAGGCCCGGCTGGCGGACAACGCCCTGCTTTACGAGGCCGAGGTCATCGAGGATGACCCCTCCACCGCCGACGAGGAGCGCGCCTACCTCATGGCCCTCGACGGCGACGTCATCTTCAAGGGATCCGTCGGACGCACCGACCTGCCCGGCGGTGACCAGGTGCAGATGCTCGGCACCCTGCGGTTCCTGGCCAGCGCCATCGACCCGGCCACGATCCTGCTGCCCGGGCACGGCGCCGTGACCACCATGGAGCACGAGCACCACGGCAACCCCTACCTCGCCGAGGCCAAGATCCGTGGAGGGGACCTCAAGGCCTGACGACGGTACACCGTCGAGCTGCCCGTCATGACACAATGCGGACCATGGCACAGGTACGACAAGCCCTCTCCTCACTATCCGGCTTCCCCGAGTGGCTGCCCGCGGGGCACATCGTCGAGCAGCACTTCGTCGACATCCTGCGCCGTACCTTCGAGCTCCACGGCTTCAGCGGTATCCAGACCCGCGCCGTCGAACCACTGAGCGAGCTGACCAGAAAGGGAGAGACCTCCAAGGAGGTCTACCTCCTCAACCGCCTGCAGGCGGATCCCGCCGAGGCCGACGCCGAGGCGGACCCTCGCAAGCAGCTGGGGCTCCACTTCGACCTAACCGTCCCCTTCGCCCGCTACGTCGTCGACAACGCCGGGCTCCTCACCTTCCCGTTCAAGCGCTACCAGATCCAGAAGGTCTGGCGAGGGGAACGGCCCCAGGAGGGGCGCTTCCGCGAGTTCATTCAGGCCGATATCGACATCGTCGGCGACGGCTCCCTGCCCCTCTACCACGACGTCGAAGTGCCCCTCATCATGCACGAGGCGCTCAGCGCACTACCGGTGCCCCCGGTTACGATCCACGTCTCCAACCGCAAGGTGGCCCAGGGCTTCTACCAGTCCATCGGCATCGACTCCGACCAGCTCATCGAGATTCTTCGAGTCGTCGACAAGCTCGACAAGATCGGCCCTGAGAAGGTGGCCGCCGAGCTCACTCAGAGCGTCGGCGCGAGCGCGCAGCAGGCGGCGCAGGCCCTCAGGCTCGCCACCATCGCCGGAACTGATGGTCAGGACGTCTCTGGTCAGGTCTTGCGGGCCCTGGCCGGGGCCGAGCCCACTGAGCTCCTGGAGGAGGGCCTGGCTGAGATAACCGCCCTGCTCGAGGCCGCCGGCCGACGCCGTCCGGGCGCCATCATCGCTGACCTCAAGATCGCTCGCGGACTGGACTACTACACCGGTACCGTCTACGAGTCCTTCATGACCGGTCACGAGGACCTCGGCTCGGTGTGCTCAGGCGGCCGCTACGACTCCCTGGCCACCAACGGCAAGCGCACCTTCCCCGGCGTGGGCATCTCCATCGGCCTGTCGCGGCTCCTGGCGCGTGTCATCGGTGAGGAGCTCGTGGAGGTCAGCCGCCCCGTCCCCACGGCGGTGCTCGTGGCCGTCACCGACGAGGCCCACCGCTCCGCCTCCGACGCGATCGCCGATGCGCTGCGTGCCCGAGGCATCAGCGCCGACGTCGCCCCCAGCGCTGCCAAGTTCGGCAAGCAGATCAAGGCCGCTGACAAGCGTTCCATCCCCTTCGTGTGGTTTCCCGGCGCCGACGGGGCTCCTGACTCGGTCAAGGACATCCGCTCCGGCGAACAGGTCGAGGCCGACGCCGCCACCTGGCGGCCTCCCCACGACGACGCCGTCCCGCAGGTCATGGGGTGCGCAGCCGTGGCTGACGCCGAGGCTGATTCCGCCTCATGACCGAGAGCAGGGCCGACTCCAGCAGCACCCAGAAGGTCCAGCAGGCGACCAGAGCACTGTCCGCGTTGCGGGACAGTCTGACCGCCCTGTCCATGCCCTATGTCTTGCAGGGCACTGCCGCCGCCTCGGACAAGGCCACGCTGATCCGCGACCAGCTCGGTGACTACATCCTGCCCCGCCTGGCCAGCCTGGACGCGCCCTTGCTGGCCGTTGTCGGCGGCTCCACCGGAGCGGGCAAGTCGACCCTCGTCTCCTCCCTCGTGCGCCGGCAGGTGGCCAGGGCCTCAGCGATCCGCCCCACCACGCGCCGCCCCCTACTGCTGCACGCGCCGGCCGATGCCGCCTGGTTCGATACCGACCGGGTCCTGGGCTCCCTGTCACGCCTGCGCGTGGATAGCGACGCTCCTGCAAGCCCCCTCACCGACCACACGCCGCGAGAGCTCGAGCTACGAGCCTGCAAGGGACTTCCCGAGGGGCTGGCGATCGTGGACGCCCCTGACGTCGACTCCGTGGTCGAGGACAACCGGGACCTGGCCGCCACTCTCCTGGCCGGCGCGGACCTGTGGATCTTCGTCACCACGGCAGCGCGTTACGCGGACGCCGTCCCGTGGGAGCACCTACGGGCCGCGGCGCAACGACGCATCACGGCCGCCATCGTTTTGGACCGGGTGCCGGCCGGCGCGGAGACTGAGGTCGAGGCCGACCTGCGGCGCCGGCTCGTATCCGCAGGCCTGGAGGAGGCTCCGGTCTTCACGATTCCTGAGACGGCTCTCGACGACGACGGTTTCCTGCCCGAGTCCTGCGTCTCGCCGGTGCGCCAGTGGCTGGGCGCGCTGGCTTCCGACGCGGCTGCTCGCCAGGACATCGCCCACCGCAGCCTGACCGGGGCCGTTGGTGCCGTCCTGGCGCAGAGCGAGCTGCTCGCCGTCGAGTTCGACTCCCAGGAGGCTGAGCACGCTGAGCTCCGCCGCGCCGCGACCTCCGAGCACGACGACGCCCTGGAGCGCGTCATCGAGGCCACCGAGGACGGTTCCATGCTGCACGGCGAGGTGCTGGCCCGCTGGCAGGAGTTCGTGGGAACCGGTGACTTGTTCCGGTCGCTGGAGGTTCAGGTGGGGCGGGTGCGTGACCGTATCACCTCGCTTCTGCGAGGACGTCCGGCACCGGCCAAGCGCGTCGAGCAGGCGATCGGCTCATCGCTGGTCGAGCTGCTCGTCGCCGAGTCCCAACGGGCCTGCCTGGCCACCGAACGCTCCTGGAGGCGCGCCGGAACCTCTCAGCAGGCCCTCAACCGTGCCCTGGCGGAGGTGCCGACCCAGACCGGTCTTGAGGTCATCGCCGCGGCTCTCGTCCACGACTGGCAGCGAGAGGTACTCGCACTGATCCGGGCCGAGGGGGCTGACAAACGGCTCACCGCTCGTTTGCTGTCCCTGGGGGTCAACGGTGCCGGTGTCGTCCTCATGATCCTCGTCTTCGCCCACACCGGTGGCCTGACCGGGGGAGAGGTGGGTATCGCGGGAGGAACCGCCATCCTGGCCCAGAGGGTCCTGGAAGCGGTCTTCGGTGACCAGGCCATGCGGGGAATGACGAAGAGAGCCCGCGAGGACCTCACCAAGCGCGCTACCGCCCTGTTCGCCAACCAGTCCAAGTGCTTCACCGATGCTCTTCCGACTCCGGCCCCCAGCGCAGGCACGCTGCGAGAGCAGCTCCAGGCCTGTCAGGAGGCGGCAACCGTGCTGCGCACCACGTCCTCCCGAAGCCGTCGGCCGGCTGGTAGGAGGGTCCGGTGACAGCTGACCACAACGATGCCACCGGCCTCGCCCCCGTTCTCGAAGACCTGGAACATGCCGTCGATCTGGCTGGGCAGCTCGGCGTGCAGGACGGGATCGCCCCGGCACGGGACGTCCTCGCACAGGCCTCTCAGCGCAGGCGGCTGGCGCCGGGGACCACGGTGGTCGCTCTCCTGGGCGCGACCGGATCGGGTAAGTCCAGCCTCACCAACGCGCTGACCGGTTCCGAGGTCTCCCGCACCGCTCGCACCCGTCCCACCACCACCCAGCCCCTCGCCGTCGTCCCGGACACCGCGGCCGAGGCCACCGCGTTGCTGGACTGGCTCGACATCAGCCGACGGGTGCGCGTCGATCGAACCTGGACGCTGGGTGAGGCCACGGTGCTCGTCGACCTGCCCGACATCGACTCCGACGAACCGGGGCACCGGGCCATCGCCGAGCGCATGGCCGGCAAGGTCGACGTCCTGGTGTGGGTCCTTGACCCGGAGAAGTACGCCGACGGCGTCGTTCATCGAGACTTCCTTATTCCCATGGCGGCTCACGCCGAGGTCATGGTCGTCGCCCTCAATCAGGTGGATCGCCTCACTCCTGAGAGCCGTGACGCCGTGGTCTCGGACCTCAAGCGGATCCTGGAGCGCGAAGGGCTGGGACGTACCTCGGTGGTGTCCGTCAGCGCCCACACCGGTGACGGTGTCGAGACCTTGGTCCGCACCGTGGCCTCGGTGGCCTCCGAACGCCTGGCCAGCGCCCGCAGCCTTGCCGCTCACGCTCGTCGCGCCGCCAAGGATCTGGGCGATCGGACCGGACTCATCGCTCCGGTTCTCACAAGCACCAGTGAACATCGGGTGGAAGTCACTCAGGCTCAGCAGCTCCAGCAGTCCCTGACCGCGCTCAGGCAGGCGGCTGCCGGCGTCGCCGGGGTCGATGTCGTCACGCGGGCCGTGGAGGCATCTGACCGGCACCGAGCCCGCACCCGGGTTGGCTGGTTCTGGCTGCGGTGGATCGAGCGTCTACGACGTGACCCGCTGCGAGCGCTCCACCTGGGGACTGGACGTCTGTCCTCTCCAGGGCTCGAGGATGCTCAGCACTCCGATGGTGGGCTGGGACCGGGCGTGGTTGACCTCAGCTCCCTGCCTCCCGCCGGACCGGCGGCAACGGGCAGGCTGCGCAGCACCGCTCACGTCTACGCCATGGAGGCCAGTTCGGGACTACCTGATGACTTGGCGACGCAGGCCGTCCTCCGCAGTGATGAGCGCGCCGAGAACCTCGCTGCACCGCTGGACCGGGCTGTTTCCGCAGCGGATTACGGGTCCTGGAAACGCCCGGCCTGGTGGGGGGCGGCGAACGTGCTGCAGTGGGTGACCGCGCTGACCGCGCTGGTCGGTTGGGTGTGGCTGGTGGCGATCCGTGTCCTGGAGGATTACCTCCTTCTGATCACCATCGACGTTCCTCGATGGGGGAGAGTTCCCTGGCCTGCCGTCCTGCTGATCGGCGGTCTGCTGATCGGGCTGGTCCTGGCCGGTATGGGCACGTTCCTGGCCCGCTTCCAGGCCAGGCGCCACGGCAGGCGGGTCGCTCGTCGCCTACGTCTGGCCACCGATGAGGTCGTTGATACCGAGCTCATTGAGCCACTGATGACGGAGACAAAACGTTGGGCGGAGCTCGCGCGGACTCTGGATCGAATCATCTCGAATGACACCATTGGCTCGCACTGAATGATGTCATCATGACGTCATAGTCTCTGGACAGACGCGATTAATGATGTCAATATGATGTCATGCGTTTGGATGCCTACACCGAGACATTGCGCCGGACTCTCATGGAGACCTCGTCCCTGGGCGACGAGCGGACTCAGGAAGTGGCCCACTCCCTGACGGCTGCGCTCGATCCGGCTCTACGACTCGTCACTCTGCAGATGCTCACGGATACCGCCGATGAGATCAACAGCGAGCTCGACGGCGTACACGTCGCCGTTGTGATGGACGGCTCGACCCCTCATCTCCTGATCAATCAGGCTGCGCCGCTGAACCAGGACGCAGAATCCGTCGGTGTGCCGGTGCGGAACACTCGCCAAGCGTCTCAGGAACCTATGACCCAGGAAGGTAACGAGGTTCGCACCACACTGCGCCTGCCCGAGTCCCTCAAGCAGCAGATCGACGCTGCAGCCCGGGCCCAGGGGCGCTCGGTCAACGCCTGGCTCGTCGAGGCGGCTCGCAGCGCGCTGGTAGGACATGAGTCGCCGTCAGGCTCATGGAGCTCAGCGGGCACCTGGACTGCTGGCACTGGGGCCGCTCATGGTGCCAGTGAGTTCGACGGCGCCGGAAGCCGCTCCGGCTGGCCCGCTGGACCGACAGAACGGCAGACCTCGGGGGTGACGCTCACTGGGTGGTTCGGCTGACCCGTACCGCCGCATCGTCTGCCACTGACCTACGCACCCCCAATCTCCCCAACTTGTCCGCTGCCCGATCCTCTTGCGGCGGAGCGCGCAGATACCCGGAACCCGAGGAGAACTCCTATGCCGATTTGGACCTTCGACCTTCCCGATGACGCCCAGCCGAACCTCATCCTGGACCTGTCCTCCCTGAGCGTGGTGACCGCTCCGGGGGTGGGGTGCACAGTCACTGTCGAGGCTGATGAGCTTCTGGAACCGCTTCTGGATGTCACTGCTGACGGCGCCATGGTGATCATCCGTCAGACCGCGCTCGTGGGGCGTGAGCGTTTCGCTGGTATCTGGCCATGGGGCCCGGAGGCATCTCGTGTGCGTGTGACGGTGCCCGACAACACGCGCCTTGACGCCAGTATTGATGCCGGATCGATCAGTGCGGAGCACCGGTGGGAGCAGGTGCAGGTGCGTACCTCGGCAGGGTCGATCCGGCTGGGTGACTGCGTGAGTGCCCAGGTGCACGCCGACGCCGGCTCCATCGTCATCGGCACGCTCCATGATGGAAGTGTGAGGGCCCAGGCCGGCTCGGTGCGCATCCGCTCCACGACCGGCACGGTGTCGGCCCACACGGAGGCCGGCTCCGTCAAGGTCCTTGAGGCGTATGAAGGATTCCTGGACCTGTCCAGCCAGCTGGGGACTGTGTCGGTGGGAGTGCCCGAGGGGACTGCGGTCCTGGCCGACTGCCATTCCGAGTTCGGCCGGGTGACCACTGACCTGCCTCGTCAGAGCGATCCCGAGTCGCTTGAACGACGTCTCGAGCTGCGGGCTCGCGCCCAGATGGGGACCGTCCGGGTCCGTCGAGCCTGATCGGCCGTCAGCGCGACGATCACCGTCGGCAGCACGGGCTGGGACGACAACTCATGCCGTCGTCCCAGCCCGTGTCAGTCAGCTCTCAGGTACTCAGCGGGTGCTCAGCGATCGCCGCGCCCTCCGCGGAAACCGCCTCGGTGGTCCCCGCGGCCGCCGCCGAAGCGGTTCTGGTTGCGGTCGCCATAACCACGGCCATTGCCACGATCATTCCGGCGGCCGTCGCGGTCGTAGCCGCGTCCACCCCGGTCGTCACGCCGTCCCCGGAAGCCGTCCCGGTCTCCGCGACGGTCTTCCCACCGGCGGTTGTCACGGCGGTCCCCGCGGTCGTAACCGCCCCGACCACCGCGCCCGTCACGGTCCTTCCAGCCACGATCACCGTCGTCACGGCGCGGACGGAATCCTCGGTCCGACCGATCCCCGCGCTCACTGCGATCACCGCGGTCGTCCCAGTCGCGTCGCTTGGGACGACGCTCCCCGCCGTTGGGACCGGACCAGCCGTGCCCCGGACCCTCATCAGGACGGATCCGCAGCTCGCGACCGGCGAAGGTGGCCCGGCCCATGACGCTCAGCTGCTCGGGGCTGAGATCGGCGTAGATGGTAACCAGTGAGAAGGACTGGAGGATGTCGATCTTTCCGATGTCAGAGCCTTCAATGCCGCCCTCGTTGGCCAGGGCACCCACGATCGCGCCGGGAAGAACCCGGTCGCGGTGGCCCACCTCAACGCGGTAGACGGTCCCAGGGCCCTCGTGCTCGCGGCGCCCTGAACGTATGGCCGAACGGTGTCCCTCACCGCGGTCACCCCGGTCCCCGCGGCGGTTCTTCTCCCGCCCGCCCTCGAAGGAGGCCGACAGGAAGGTCCCCTCGGAGTCGAGGTTCTCCTCCCGGCGCGCGCGATGGGGGCGTTCGCCGCGGTCACGGTCCTCGCGCCTACGCGGCCCCTCGTCTCCGACGGCGAGAGCCAGCAGCGTGGCCGCCAGCTCCTCGACGTCGATGTCCAGATCCCGGGCAGAGCTGGTCACCAGCGGCAGGTACATGTCCAGACGGCCGCGCTCGTGGCGGGCGGCGGCCTTCGACAACAGCTTTCGGGCCCGATGCTCGGAGACGTCGGCGGGGGAGGGAAGGGTGATCTCCTCCAGGCGGCTGCCGGTGAGGCGCTCGATCTGGCGGAGCTTGCCCTTCTCCTTGGGGGTCAGGAAGGTGACGGCCTCACCATGGCGGCCGGCGCGACCAGTGCGACCGATGCGGTGCACGTAGGCCTCTGCCTCACGGGGCACGTCGAAGTTGACGACCAGTCCGATACGGTCCACGTCCAGTCCTCGGGCGGCCACGTCGGTGGCCACGAGCACGTCGAGGGTTCCGGCGCGCAGACGCTCCACCAGACGCTCACGCTCACGCTGGGGAACATCGCCGGAGATCGCAGCGGCCTGGATGCCCCGGCCAGCCAGCTCGATGGCGACGTCCTCGGCCGTGGACTTGGTACGCACGAACACGATGGCAGCCTCGGCGTCGGTGACGGCCAGGACCCGGGAGACAGCGCCGATCTTGTGGCGGAAGGGCACCACTGCGTAGGTCTGGTGCACGGTGGCGACCGTGGAGGCCGGCCGCGAGACCTCAACCTGAACGGGCTCGTGAAGGTGCTGGCGCGCCACGGCCTGGATGGCCGGAGGCATCGTTGCGGAGAACAGTGCGGTGCGCCGCTCGGTGGGGAGCGACTCCGCGATCGTCTCAACGTCCTCGGCGAAGCCCATGCGCAGCATCTCGTCGGCCTCGTCCAGGACGAAGTAGCGCACGTCGTCGAGCTGGAGAGCTCCCTTGTCGATGAGGTCGATGACGCGTCCGGGCGTGCCGACGACGACCTGGGCACCACCCTTGAGCGCGCCAATCTGGGGGCCGTAGGGGGCGCCGCCGTACACGGCGACCACGTCCAGCCCGCGGGAGCGGGCGGCCATATCGGTGATGGCCTCGGCGCTCTGGAGGGCGAGCTCGCGGGTGGGTGCCAGGACGAGGGCCTGGACCACGCTGTCACGGGAGTCGACGGCGTCCAGGAGCGGCAGCCCGAAGGCCGCCGTCTTCCCGGTTCCGGTCTGGGCGACACCGACGACGTCACGGCCGGACAGCAGGACCGGGATCGCCTCCTTCTGGATGGCGGTCGGGCTCACAAAGCCCATGTCGGTGACGGCCTTGAGCAGGTCACTGGGAAGGCCCAGGTCCGCGAAGGTGATCTCGTCGTCCTGCTGGCGCTCGCCGGAATCAGTGTCGGTGTCGATGAAGGGGGTGTGCCCGTCGACCTCGTCCTCATCGATGTCGACGCCGTCGTCCTCCTCGGAGTCGTCGGCCCCGTCCTCCGGGTCGGCCTCTGGGCGGTCTTGGTCGACGTCGTCCGCCTCGTCCTCGTGACCGACGTCCGCTGGGTCCTCCGGGGAGTCGGAGGAGGCGGGAGTGGCGAAGTCCTCGGGTGAGGAGAAGCCGTCGGAGTGGTGCGGTGCGACGACGTCATCAGCACGGTCGGCGCCGTCGTCGCTGTCTGTGTCGGCGGGGGCAGCCGGTCGGCCGCCGGAGAGCTCGGCGGAGAAGAGCGCATCGAGGCTCAGGGGGCCGCTGCCCTCGGTGCTCTGAGCGTCGTCGGAGGCGCCGGGCACACTGCTGCTGGAGGTAGTCATGAAGTTTTCCCATATCTGTCCCCTTGACGTGGTCGGGGACTGCGGCGGAGTGTGGGGGAGGACCTTTTGTCCTCCGCTCTTTGCCGTACCTGGCCCACCACACTCGCCCCGCACCCGGACATGACCGGATGGCTCATGGGCTAATACGCACAGACTCACGGGACACTCTTGCCGCACACCAGGTGTGGCAGGACCCGAACGGGGTCAACAGGGCACGGATCGCTCCTGCATCCCAGGCTACGGGAGAATGGCAGTATTCTGCGCCTCCACGAGCCGGATCACAGGTGAGGTCCGTCTCGTGTCCCACTCACCGGCCCAGCAGGCCGAGGATCTTTCGACGCAGCTCACGGACCTCGTCACTCGACTCGTCGTGCTCGGGCACCTCGATGTCGGCGACGATGCGCGCGGGGCGCTCGGACAGGACGACCACTCGGTGGGACAGGCGCAGGGCCTCGTCGACGTCGTGGGTGACCAGGACGGCCGTGAAGCGCTGGGACTCCCACAGCTTGATGATCTCGTCCTGGAGCTGGAGGCGTGTCAGGGCGTCGAGCTTGCCCAGGGGCTCGTCCAGGAGGAAGAGCCGGGGCCGGTTGACCAGGGCCCGGGCCAGCGAGGCCCGCTGAGCCATACCGCCTGAGAGCGTGGCGGGGTAGGCGTCGGCGAAGTCTCGCAGCCCCACGATCTGCAGGGCGGCCTCCACCCGGCGCTGGTCGCGCTCCATACGGTCTCTGGCCTCAGGGCCCAGGGCGACATTGTCCCGCACGGTCCTCCACGGCAGCAGCGTGGCGTCCTGGAACGCAAGCGCACGCAGAGGCGAGGGCCCGGTCACCTGCTTGGAATCGACGGTGACGCTGCCCTCGACAGGCTGCTCCAGCCCGGCCAGCAGTCTCAGGATCGTTGACTTGCCGCACCCGGACGGCCCCACCAGCGAGACGAACTCGCCAGGGGCGACCGTCAGGTCGATGTCATTGAGCACGGGGAGCTGATCCGGCTTGGCAGTCTCTGCCTCATAGCGAGCCCTCGCAGCGGGGGAGACCTGGCGCAGCAGCAGATGGAACCATCCGTGCTCCAGGTCATGGGACAAGGGGTAGCTGTGGGAGACACCAGTCAGATCGACCTGTGCGCCGCGGGGGACGGATGGGGGCGAGACCCGCGGCGTGGCAGCAGCCGTCGTGGAACCGGCAGACATCGGTTCACCACCTCACAAGGTTCTGCTGCCATGCCAGCAGCGAGGAGCGGATCTTGAACAGGAGGACCATGAGCGTGCGGCAGAAGGTCACCAGAGTGATGAGGCCCACGTACATCCTGGGGTAGTCCGCCCAGCCCTTGACCCAGTTGATGTACCAGGCCAGGCCCTTGTCGACTCCGGTCAGCTCGGCGGTCATGAGGGCGGCGAGCGAGGTGCCCAGCCCCGTGAACAGGCCGGTGAGCATGTCCGGTAGCGCCGACGGCACGGCCACCCGTCTGATGAGGAAGAGCTCATCGGCTCCCAGCGTGCGGGCCATATCGATGTAGTCGCGGCGTACGGAGCGTACGCCCGCGCGGGTCATGGTCGCCATGGGGAACCAGGCGCCGAAGCCGACGATGAAGGCCGCTGAGGCGTACGTCGTCGGGATCAGCAGCAGCGCCAGTGGAAGGAGCGAGGCCGCAGGAACCGGGCCGATGGTCTGAAGGAGCGGATGGAACCAGTAGTCGGCGCGCCTCGACCAGCCCATGAGCAGGCCTGTGAAGAACCCCAGCACCGATCCAGCCGTGTACCCGATGATGAAGAGCAGCGCCGAGGCGCCCAGGCAGCTGAGCAGCAGCCTCCAATCACCCAGGAAGGAGGCGATGAGTACTTCCGGGGCGGCGAAGTACGGGGGCGTGAGCAGTCCGAGCTTGGATGTCGTCAGCTGCCAGACGATGAACCATACGCCGGCGGCATTGATCCAGGGCAGGAAGTGAGTCAGTGACCTCGCTGCCGAGGATGCCGGTCGGACCCGTGCCGTGAGTGTCCACGCGATCAGGGCGATCAGCCATGTACCGGCGAGGACTGTGACCGGAGTGGTTGACCCCTTGCGGAGAAGGTCTGCCTCCGGCAGGGCAATGACGATGACCAGGTAGGCCAGCCACAGGAACAGTGCCGTGGTGCTCAGAAGAGAGCCTGCGTCGGGACGGCGATCGCTTGGTGCACTCTGCCTGACTGTGGAGGAGGGCGGTTGCGGATGCCTGTCGTCGATGGGCTTGGCGGATGTGGTCGATGTGGTCGTGGGTCTCACCTCGGTGGGCATCGTCAATCAGTCCTTGATGCCGAGGTCGGCGACGACTGTGTCGGTCAGCTTCCGGGCGGAGACGTCCGATGTGATGAAACCGGTTCCCTTGAACTTCTCGATGCCGGGCTCGATCGCGGCCCGGAACCTGGAGGCCGAGGCCTTGAACCCGTATGTTTTGAGCACCCGGACGACGACGTCCTGGTCCGCGGCAACGTAGTCGTTGTCGACCTCGATCTTGGCGATCTCCTCGATGTGGTCCGGCACGTAGGCCGAGCCCTTCAACCATGCCTCGGTCAGAGCCTTCGCCTCCTTGGGCTGCTTACGTACGAAGTCCCCGTTGAGTGCCACCGAACAGCAGAACTCCTCAGCGTCGTTGTTGGCCAGCTCACGGGCCGTTCCGTTGAAGACGGGAAGCAGCGGTCCGGGGTCAGAACCCATGACGGCGTCCACCTGACCGTCAGCCAGAGCGGTCCCCAAGGAGTCCGCATCGACTGTGCGCCACGTGATGTCACCTCTATCCGGATTGACGTTGATGCCGGCCTCGGACAGTCCGATCGCGAAGTAGGCGAAGGCGGATGATGACAGTGACGGCACGCCGATGGTGGCGCCTTTCAGGTCAGCCAGGCTCTGATACGGAGAGTCCTTGCCCACCACCAGGCGCAGGCAGCCGGCGTGGAGCCCCGCGGTGAGCCTGGCGTTGAGGCCGTTGTAGATCGGCTCCAGCCAGGAGAAGAAGATTCCAGGAGCACCAATGTACTTACCAGCGCCCACGCCGTCCTTGGTGTCCTCGGTCTGCTGGGTGCGCGCGAGCGTGACCTTCAGTCCCGCGTCGTCGAAAAAGCCCTGGTGGTAGGCGGCGTACAGCGGTGCGGCGCAGATGTCGCCGCCGATCACCAGGGGGAGCGCCTCGTGGGCCCCGATCACTCCCTGGTTGGCGCGCCGGATCGTCAGGTACGCACCGGTACCGACCACGGCAGCGGCTGCGAGCCCCCCAATCGTGAGCAGCGTGCGCCGTGACGGCTTGCCACGATGCGACCGGTCCGTCTCATTGGCATCAAGGTCATCGATGCCGTCATCGGCTGCCAGAATCGCGGCGGCGTTCTCAGCCGTGACCTCCTGAGACTCCACGATCTCGGCATCTGACGGAGCGGAGGTCGAGGAGTCTGAGGACTGGGACGGCTGAGAGGACGAGGACGTGGACATGGTTTCTCCTGTGGTGGTGGGAACGAGCCTCGATGCGCAAGATGCTGAAGCATCCCTTTGAAAACGGTGGAGGAGGAGCACGAGAAGCCCGAGCGGAGCGAGTTGGGCAGGTGAGGAAACAACCTCAGTCCATCAGGGCTTGCAGAAAGGCGCCCCCGTGCTCTGACGAATGAAATGTGGCGACACGGGAACCCAGGAAGTCATGTGGCCGATCGTTATTCTCGGCCGTTGTCAGAGCTGTTTTGAGGCGTCGTCGCGTCTCCCGGGCCGGTCCAGTACCGGGTGAGGGGAAGGAATCAACAGGCTCGACAACAACACATCCGCGCACCACACATGACCGCGAGCGCCTGTGCGCCGGGAGCGGTCGTGGTCGTAAAAACGATGTGCGTCATGACGGCTACCCTACGCCACCCTCCCCGGAACAATGCAAGCCTGCCAGTCGTCTCATGGTGGGATCGTCCCATCGCCGGATCACTGTGGAATCGATACTGGGCCGCTGTAGAGTCGGCGGCGTGAGTGAGGTGCGTGGCGACGAGCTGCCTGCGCCACAGGCACGGTGGAGACAGCTGGTTCCAACTCCTGTGACCCAGGACGGTGGCCCGCTTCGCACCACCCCGGCGTGGTGGCCGCCTGCTCCCGACGATACCGACCTGGCGGCCGTTGCAGCCTCTGGTACGCCTGTCCTAGGAGACACGTACGTCGTCGATGGGGTCGACATGGTGGAGGCGACCTTCCTGTGGCGCGATGACCAGCAGCACGGCGCCAGTCCCAGCGTTCTCATCCATCTCAACACCCTGACGGACAACCATCGCACCCACATCGCTCCGGCGCTCGCCGCCCGGGTTCCCGGAACCAGCTGGTGGGCGCTTCACGTCCTGCTGCCCCAGGATGCTCTCCTGGGCTACCGGACCGTCGTGACCCGTGACCCGCTCCCTGACGACGCCGGCGCCCGGCGCGAGTGCTGGAGGCGCGTTCACGCCCAGGGGCGGGCGGATCCCTTCAACTCCGACCGTCTGCACGACGGCTTCGGCCTCGTCTCCTCGATGTGGCAGGGCCCCAGGGCCGTGCTGCACCCGGACTGGATGACGGCTCCGGAGACCCTGGCAGGCCCGATATCGATACGTAGCCGTGGTGAGCACGGGTACGGCATCCGGTTCGACCTGGAGGATGAGGCTCTCAGAGGTTTTGATGCGCCAGGCGATGCCGGGCGCCGAGTCACGCTGTGGTGCGGGGATCGTGTCCCGGGATCCTCCGGCAGGCGGTGTGAGCGCGGTCTGCTGATCCTGCTCGACGGCAACATCTGGCGCGGTAACGACGCCGTCGACCACCTGGCTCCCAGGTCCTGTCACTGGGATCTGCTCCTCATCGACTCCGGCAGCCTGGCGATGCGCACACGCGACCTGGCGGACCCGCGACGCAGCAGAGACCTGCTCCGCAGTTGCCTGCAGGCGGCACGACGGGCGGTCTGCGGTCAGGGCCGCATGATTGCCGCCTCGTCTGAGGACGGTGGTGATTGCATGTGGCGCCCGGATCGGATCGTGGTGGCCGGGCAGTCCTTGGGAGGGGTTGCCGCAGCCGACCTCGTTCTGCATCATCCCGAGCTGGCCGCCCGTGCCATTGTCCAGTCCGGCTCCTTCTGGCTTGGCTCGGAGCGCCGAGGAGAGGGTGAGGGGGAGTTGGTGAGCTGGTTGCGCCACCGCTCCGAGGCCCGGGGCCTGCAGCGTCCGAAGAAAAGCCGGCCTTCACAGGGTGGTGATGGGCTGGAGGCGCGACTGGTGGTTCAGTGCGGCGTGCATGAGGGCGGCCTGCGTCAGGGGGCTCGCGCGGTCTCGGAGCTTCTCGCGGCCGAAGGGGCACTGCTCGAGTATCGTGAGGAGCGTGGCGGGCACGACTACGCCTGGTGGCGTCACGGCCTGTCGTGGGGGCTTGATGCTCATGAGCAGGACCTGGGGCTTAGCGGCCGGGCTACCTGAGGGCACTCCCGCTCGCGGCTGCCGTCTCTAAGAGAGGCGCGGGAGGCTGACAACGCTGAGAACCGAGCGGCGGGGCGTTCCTTACGTCCTCTCCGATCAAGCTAGGGTGACGGGCATCTCACTGATCGACAAAAAAGAAATGATAACGTGCCGTATGTTACTTAGGTGTACCTGAGTTCATGTCGGTCTGGTGTCCTAGGTAATCGGCCCCGCTGCTCAGCGGGCTCGTCCCCGAACATCCCGGACTGAGCGCCGGTTTTTTCACGGAGGTTGCCATGATCCCTCGCTCGACTCAGGTTCTGTCACCCGAGTCCACGAATCCGTCCACGATCCGCTCGCGCCGGGGTCTTCTGGCCAGGGCAGGAGCGCTGACGTCCGTTCTGGCACTGAGCACTGCCGGGATGGCCGCCTCGGCGGCCCACGCCGTCGAGGAGACTCCGGCTCCCGCTCCTGCCGCCACGGTGGTTGACGCGGCCTCCGATCCTTCGGGGATTGACAGGAATGCCGCTGTCACCGCCGTGCCGGGGACCGTCAATGAGCCCGGAAGCATCTCCGGGATCGAGTCGTCTGTCGCCCCCGGTCTCTATCAGACCGCCTACTCACCGAGCCGCAACTCCCTCTATGTCACCTCCGCCGTCGGTCGGCCTCCTGTGAGCCAGTCGTCGCTGATCAAGCTCGACGCCGACACACTGGCCTACCAGAACCACGCGGTCCCGGAGATCGACCCCACCGCCATCGACCGTGAGGGCAAGCCGCTCGAGGGGGCCCGCTACGCCGTCTACGGGGTGGCCGTCGATGACGAGCGCGGCACCGTATGGGTGACCAACACCCGTCAGAACACCGTGGCCGTCTACGACGCTGACACGCTCAAGCTCATCAAGCAGTTCGACAAGGACATCGTCCCCCACAGCCGTGACGTCGTCATCGACGCGGCGCGCGACCGTGCCTACGTCAGCAGTGCACGCTCCAACAAGATCGCCGTGTTCGACACGTCGACCAACACTCAGCTGGCCGATATCACGGTGGGGCAGGACGCAGACGACTTCAGCGCCATGTCCCTGTCCTTCGATGAGGCCTCTGGGACGCTTGTGACGGTATCGGCTTCCAGCGCCAAGGCCGCCATCATCGATGTCGCTTCCGGCAGTGCCACCGAGGTGCCCCTGCCCGCCGGTGTCGCACGTGCCTCCGGAGTCGCCTACAACCCGGCAACCGGGCGGATCTATATCGCCAGCCAGGGCTCTGGCGACCTCGTCGTCGTCGAGAAGGACGGCACGGTGGTCAACCAGGTCGTCACCGCCACAGGCGTAAAGGACGCCGAAGGCAAGGACGTCTCCTCCGGAGCACTCAACGTGGCACTCGACTCGGTCAACTCGTTGGTCTACGTCACCAACCGCAACGCCGGCACCATAACCGTGCACGACCTTGACGGTGCCGTCAGGCAGACCATCGACGCCGGACGCAACCCTAATCACGTCGAGTTCGACGGACGGGGGAACGTCTACGCCGTCAACAAGGGCGGCAGCCGCGATGGCAACACCAAGAACGACTATGTCCAGCGCTTCTCTCTCGTTGCCGGGGCATCGCCCGGCGCCGCCCCGGACAGCTCCAGTGCGCCCACGTCTGGCTTCACTGATCCCAGTGGTGCGGCTGCCGATCCAACGAGTAGCAGCCTCAGCAACGGCTCGAGCAGTGCCCCCGTTGCGGTGACCTTCGGTGCAGCAGCTCCAGGGGGCGCCACGGTTGCGGCTGCGGCCAACAGTGTGCCCGAAGTCGATCAGCGCGGCTCAAGCCTGGCACGTACCGGTACCTCGATCGGTGTGGGGGTGGTGGCTGCCGGTCTTCTGCTCGGAGGTGCCCTCCTCATGCGCGTCCGACATTGCGCCTGAGAGGGGAGCGGTCATTGACCGCAATCCGCTCGGACCGTCAGTATGTCGGGGCCGTGCAGCGCAGCGGATGCGCTGCACGGCCCCGACATACTGCACAATAAAACCGAGACTTAAAAGAAATCTTGACTACAAAAGGGTCACGTACCCCGACTTATCGTTACCGATGCTCGAGTTTCCCCAAGGATCCCGGCTCCGAATGGTCTCAACCCGACCGATTGTCGGGTTACCGCTGTGTATACTTAATCAGGAATCGACGCCGCAGGCGATGTTCTCTGGAGATAGTGGATTCTTAGAGGGGAGTAGTCCGTCTATCATCGTCTGCGAAAGGCGGTCGTGCCCTCCGACTGGTGCGTTCCTTTCCTCGTCGTCCACGGAAACTATCCGCGCGCCGTACGAGTACGTCCACCTGTCCCTGCCCATGAACGAGACCACTTGATGCACTACGCTCAGCGCCTGCTTGTTGCCCGCCCCTCCACCAGGCTCGGTGCACGCGCAATTCTTGGCTTCATGACGGCCTGCGGTGTTCTGACCAGCACCGCGGGTGTTGCGGCCATGCCTCTTCTGACAGAGAGCGAGGTCGTCAGTGATGCCGGCGCGGCAAACGAATGCCACCCCGCAGCATTCGTGAACTACCCTGAAGGGCAGTCCAAGCCGGAGTATGTGGTCCCGGTTTACGAGACGGGTTTCGGGGTCGGAATCGATGCCGTCCTGACCGGCTGGTGCCATGACGGTGGTCGGCTCCTGTCGGACCCGAGTGTCACTGTGAATGTCATTGACGGGGGTACAGTATCCTCCTACCTCATTCCCGGGCTCAAGGTCGAGCTCGATCCAGAGCTCGGGAGTGGTGAGCAGAGTGCCTTCCTCCCCACCGACTATCTTGTCAAAGGACTGCGCGAAGTAACGGGTGACCAGAGCTGGGACGTCGGTTCCAAGCTCTTCAGCCTCACCTACACCAGCGGAACGGTCAGCGCTACGACGGGCATGTTCTCCTTCGTCAAGCAGAGCCCTGACGTCATCAGTCCTCCTTCTCCGGAGCCCACGGCTGAGCCGTCGGAGGAACCGAGCGTCGAACCAACCACTGCGCCGACCGCGCAGCCGACGCCAGATCCGACTGCCGGCCCCGAGCCGGAGCCGACCACGGAACCAGCTCCAGAGCCGACGCAGGCTCCGAGCCCATCGCCGACAGTGATGCCCTCTGCGCAGCCGACGCCAACGGTTGCGCCGGACCCCGTATCGACTCCGACGAACGCAACCTGCAAGGCGGAGCCGACCGTCACCGTCCTCAATCCCGATGGCTCGGCCCCCAGGGGCGCCCGCCCGGTCTACAAGCCTGAGAGCAGCATCAGGCTCTCCGGCAGCAACTGGTGCGACAATGGCGCGATGCTGGAGGGCGACAAGCCGATCGAGATTCAGCTGGTCACCTACGGCGGCTATGTCATCCCACAAACGGCCTCGGTGCCCGTCTCGTTCACCAGGGGATCTTTCGACGCCCGGGTCATCCTTTCCTCTCTCTTTGCGGGAGCCGATCTGGAGACGAGTGACTACTACCTTCGGATCTCGCCCATCGGGACGGGGCCGACCAGGCCGACCAACGTGTTCAGCTACGAGGTCCCGGCTCATGATCCGGCTCCGACCGCTGGACCGACCGCTGCGCCCACATCGTCTCCGACGCCGTCGACCGGCCCGGCGCCAGATCCGTCCCCAGCTCCTTCAATCGAGCCGACGCCAGAGCCGTCGTCTGTCCCGGCTGTCGAGCCCTCGCACGCTCCCGCCGCCAGGCCCGCGCAGCCCGTCGGCCCGGCGTCGACCTCAGGTCCCTCCATCATGGCCGGTCCACGCGGGAATGGTGCCGACTGGGGCTCCCCCCTCTCGCCCGGCCCTGATGGCACCAGCAGCGGTTCCGGTGGAAATACCGCCTCCAACAGCGGATCCCAGGGAGCCTCGGGCTCCAGCAGATCGGGAGCCGGCTCGCCGGCTGCGGATGTCCCGGCTGAGCCCGGCACCGATCGGGAACGGGTTCAGGACAGTGGCCGGGGCAATGCCAGCACGGCCTCTGACTCGGAGGAGTCCGTGCCTTCAACGCAGCCCTCAGATGAGACAACCGCCTCCGAGGACCGGACTGTCCGTCCTGACCGGAACCCGGTTCCTCCGGTGACCAGCTCGGCGCAGCTGAGCGCGGAGAACGCCGGCTCCCTGTCGGGGTCACGGCAGGGCAACATCGTCAACCTCGTGCTCCCCAAGGCCAAGGTCTCAGCGGGGGAGTGGGTATCGGTGTTCGTCTTCCCCGGAGCCACCACCAAGGGCTGGGTGCAGGTTGACGACACCAACAGCGTCTCCATCGACATCTCGACGCTGGAGTCCGGGTCCTACGAGCTCGCGGTGGCCGATCGTGACAACAGCCTTCTGGGCTGGGCGAAGTTGGAGATCACCTCAGCGTCCTTCGACCCCCGGAACCCGGCACAGGCCCAGCTTCTGACGCTCCCGGACGACAAGGAGGCGCAGACCTCCAGGGGACTCAGCGTCAACGACATGCTTCTGGGAGGTGCCGGGGGACTGCTGGTCGTCGGCGCCGGCAGCCTGCTGGTGGCTGCGTACTCAGGGATGCCGCTTCGCGCTCCGCGAGTTCCGCGGCGACCGCGAATGCCACGCAGGCGCTGACGGGACGCATCAGGAGATCGTCAATGACATCGTCAAGGAGCCAGGACATGCAGCTGCCGAAAGGAGGTGAGGGGCAGATGACCCGGACTCAGCCCGCCCGGCGTGATCGTCGTGTGCCGGCGGTTCTGCGTCGGATCGGTGGCCACCGCCTCGCGGGGACGCCGCACATGCTCATCGTCGTCTGCTCCGTCCTACTCGCCTCCCTGGTGGTACTGGTCTCCACGAGCCCCACAGTCAGAGCCGATACCAGGACCGATCCCTCCACCACGGGAACCGCCTCGACCATCAGCCCGTCAACGGTCGCCGTCGGGGGAACGATCATGTACACGGTCTCAGGGTTTCCCGCTGGTGTGACGGTGCAGGTCCTCATCGATGACGGCGCGCTGGTCGCCTCTCGCTCCTCCGAGCCCGAGGTGGTCACTTCCATCACGATCGAGCAGGACGGCACCGCCTCCGGCTCCTTCGAGCTGCCGGAGTACGTCGAGCAGGGCAATCACTGGCTGCGATTCAGGGGCTCGGGAACGCAGGGGGCGGCCTCCCAGGAGAGCATCGCGACGGGCTACACCAACAAGAGCCCCTACTTCACGGTCTCAGGGGTCACAGTCATTGGAGGAGCCGCCCCTCCCACTGTCCCGCCGGCACCGACGCCGCCACCCCACCAGGTTGCCGCAACGGGTGGATCGCATGGTTCTGGAGCCTCGGGCATTCAGGCGGCCGGTCCAGGTGCAGAACCGACCGGCTTTCCGATCATCGGAACCTCCATCCTCATGCTCAGCATGATCCTGGTCGTGCTGTCGGTACTCGTGGCGGTCAACCGTCGCAGGATGGCGACCTATCAGCGCCGTCGAGCCATGGTTTGATGGTGGGATACGACGGCCGCGGCACGACCGAGACTGCGCCTGACGCCCGAGCGCCGAGCTCCTTGTAAACTGCCGCCGGCGCCCACCCGTCTCGTGGTGCGCCCCGACGGGTACCGGTTCAGTGCCCCACACGGAAGGAACCCAGCACCGTGCTGCGAACTCGCACCGCAGGCTCCCTGCGCGCCTCAGACATCGGCCAGGTCGTCACCCTCACCGGATGGGTGGATCGGCGTCGTGACCACGGAGGCGTGGCCTTCATCGATCTGCGGGATGCCTCGGGCATCGCCCAGGTCGTTATCCGTGAGGAGATCGCCCACGATCTGCGCGCCGAGTACGTCCTGGCCATCACCGGTGAGGTGAGCGCCCGTCCCGAGGGCAACGCCAACCCGAACCTGCCCACCGGCGAGATCGAGGTCGTCGTCTCCGACGTCGAGATCCTCAACGCCTCAGCCCCGTTGCCCTTCCAGGTCTCCGACCACGCCGAGGACTCCGGGCAGGTCGGTGAGGAGGCGCGGCTGCGCTACCGCTACCTCGACCTGCGACGCAGCTCCATGCAGTACGCCATCCGCCTGCGCTCCAAGGTCAGCCAGGCCGCCCGCAGGGTCCTGGACTCCCACGACTTCGTGGAGATCGAGACCCCGACCCTGACCCGCTCCACCCCGGAGGGAGCTCGCGACTTCCTCGTCCCCGCCCGCCTGACACCGGGCTCCTGGTACGCCCTGCCGCAGAGCCCGCAGCTGTTCAAGCAGCTCCTCATGGTCGCCGGCATGGAGCGCTACTACCAGATCGCCCGCTGCTACCGGGACGAGGACTTCCGCGCCGACCGCCAGCCCGAGTTCACCCAGCTCGACGTGGAGATGAGCTTCGTCGAGCAGGACGATGTCATTGCCGTCGCCGAGGACGTGCTGCGCGAGGTATGGGCGCTCATCGGCTACGACCTACCGACCCCCATTCCTCGCATGACCTACCGCGACGCCATGGAGAGGTACGGATCGGACAAGCCCGACCTGCGCTTCGGCTGCGAGCTGGTGGACCTGACCGACCACTTCAAGGACACCACCTTCCGGGTCTTCCAGAACCCCTACGTGGGCGCCGTCGTCATGCCCGGCGGAGCCTCCCAGTCGCGGCGGACTTTCGACGCCTGGCAGGAGTGGGCCAAGCAGCGCGGCGCCAAGGGCCTGGCCTACGTCACCGTCGGCGAGGACGGGACCCTCGGCGGCCCCGTCGCCAAGAACATCACCGACACCGAGCGGGCCGGACTCGCCCAGGCTACCGGTGCCGATCCCGGCGACTGCATCTTCTTCGCCGCCGGCCCCGTGGACTCCTCGCGTGCCCTGCTGGGTGCCGCCCGCCTGGAGATCGGCAAGCGCTGCGGGCTCATCGATGACGACGAATGGTCCTTTGTCTGGGTGGTGGACGCTCCCCTGTTCAAGCCCTCCGCTGAGGCGCGCGCCGACGGCGATGTTGCTCTGGGCAAGTCCGCCTGGACCGCAGTCCACCACGCCTTCACCTCGCCCAAGCCTGAGTGCCTGGACACCTTCGACACCGACCCGGGAAACGCCCTGGCCTACGCCTACGACATCGTGTGCAACGGTAACGAGATCGGTGGCGGCTCCATCCGTATCCACCGCAGCGACGTCCAGGAGCGCGTCTTCAACGTCATGGGCATCGGCGAGCAGGAGGCTCAGGAGAAGTTCGGTTTCCTGTTGGACGCCTTCAAGTTCGGCGCCCCGCCGCACGGCGGCATCGCCTTCGGCTGGGACCGCATCGTCTCCCTGCTAACCCGGGCCGACTCCATCCGTGACGTCATCGCCTTCCCCAAGTCTGGCGGTGGCTTCGACCCGCTGACCGAGGCACCCGCCCCGATCACGCCCGAGCAGCGCAAGGAGACCGGGGTCGACGCTGTCCCGCAGTCCGCAGACGACTGATGAGGACTGACACGCCGTCGTTGTGAGAACTCGAGCGTTGAAGGCCCGGAACCCCGCTGTGGGTTCCGGGCCTTTCGTGGTCCTGCTAGCGCGCTCAGGCGGCGTGCGTGCAGGTGGGGCAGGAGCAGTCCTCGCAGGAGCACGAGGAGCAGGAGTCCGAGCAGTGCTCGCACGAGCAGGTGTTGTGGTTGCAGGTGGGGCAGGAGCAGTCGGTGCACTCGCACACGGCGCAGGGGTCCGAGCAGTGCTCGCACGAGCAGGTGTCGCACTCGTCGTAGTGGCCGTTGTCCTCGTGGTGGGCGTGACCGTTGTGGATGTAGTCCACGTGGTCGCCGTGGATAACGGCAAGGTGGCCGCAGTCCGGGCCATGAGTGTGGTGGTGGGCTTCAGCGGGGCGGTGCTCAGTGGTGGCAGTCATGATCATGTTCCTTCGTGTGCTCGAGGGTGTCGATGAAGATCGATGCGACGTGGTCATCAATCAGGGAATAGCTCTGCCTGCGCCCATCGCGGACCGACTCGACCAGATGGGCGTTGCGCAGAACCCGCAGATGATGGGAGACCAGTGGTTGTGACACGCCGAGGAAGGTCACCAGTTCGGTGACATCCGCCGGTGAGCTGATAAGGCGATGGACGATGCTCGCTCTCATCGGGTGTGCGAGAGCCTTGAACAGCTGCACCACGGCGGAGTCGTCCCCGAGGGGGGCCTCCGGTGGCGTTGCGACCTTTCGCATACAATTGATTTTATATCAAGCTGCCTTGATGTCAATGCTCGGATGAGCGCGTCGAGCTGCCGGATCCGGAAGGAACGCGCTGGTCAGGTGTCGTGGCAGCCCGCCCGTCCCAGATCCGGCAACCGGCTGGAACGCCGCGTCCCAGCCGTTGAGAGCACGTACCGCAGTCGATCGACGGTGGCCTTCACTCATCCTTTGATGGGGATGTCGGTGAGGCGGAAGGGGTTGTTGGGGCGGGTGGGGCGTTTGGAGGGTTCGAGATCGAGGGTGACGGTGTCCTGCCCGGTGTCGGGCCACACCACTGTCAGGGTGGTGGCGTCGCCGTCTCCGAGCTTGTTGTCGGCGGTGATCTCGCTCAGGGGGTGGTGGGCCCCTTGGGCGGTGGTGTAGTCGACCGGGTAGTAGCGCGTCTGGGCGGTCAGCAGGCTCAGCCCTGTGACCGCGCCCAGCAGCTTGGTGTCCTCCTCACCACGGGCGCTTCCGGCCAGCTGGGTCGGTTGCAGCCAGTCGGCGGGGCCGGTCTTGGTGCCTCCGGGGCCGCCGGTGGCCTTGACCTCACCGACGAGGTACTTGCCGCGGCGGGTAACCTCTTTGAGCACGAAGGTCAGCTTGTCGTCCCCGCCGCCTCGTTTGACCGTGACTCCCTCGCTGCCCTTGGCGACCGGGCCCTCGGCCTTGGGAAGATCCCCACCACTCTTGCCAGAGTCCTTGTCCGCATCCTTGCTGGTGCCGGTGGGT
>NZ_GL882536.1:0-1269 GCF_000195595.1 Actinomyces sp. oral taxon 170 str. F0386 | reverse complement strand
GGCGACCGGGCCCTCGGCCTTGGGAAGATCGCCGCCTCCTTTACCTGAGCCTTTGTCCGCATCCTTGCTGGTGCCGGTGGGTGACTTGGTGGAGGACTCCTGGGTGGGCACCAGGGTGATCTCCACACGGCGGTTGAGCTGACGGTTCTCGTCGGAGTCGTTGGGCACCCGCGGTTCGCTCTCGCCCTTGCCTGAGACACTCACGGAGTAGGCCGACATGCTGGCCAGCTGTCCCAGCCGGTCGGACACGGCCTGGGCCCGACGCTGGGACAGGTCCTGGTTGTGAGCGTCGTCGGCGACGTCGTCGGTGTGACCCACGATCGTGACCTGCCCACCGGGGTAGGTGGACAGCTGGTCGGCCGCCTTCTTCAGCGTGGTGTCGGCCTGGGCGCTCAGATCGGCCGAGTCCGAGTCGAACAGGACGTCCGAGGCCAGGGTGATGGTCACCGACTTGCCCGTCACCCGGGTGTCGGAGGCCCCGTCCACCGAGGCGGTGAAGGTCTCCAGCGCCACCGGGTCCGGAGTGCTCTCGGTGTCGTAGACGTCCTCCAACGCCTTCTTGGCGTCCTCGGACAGCTTGCCGTCGCGGACCACCGGCACGCCCTCGAACAGACCCGACTCAGGCACCAGCACGTTGATGGTGCTGGCGTCAACCGGCTTGAACAAGGCATGCAACGTGACATCGGGCTCCTTGTCCATCAGCAGCGTGCTCTCGGAGGAGGCCTTGAAGGTCTCCTGGACGGTGCCGGCATCGAAGTCCACCAACCGCACACCATCAGCCCCGGTATAACGATCCGTGCCGTTCCACACCAGGTCCAGGCCGAAGCCGGACGAGGACGGACTGCTGGAGCCGGCCTTGTCCAGGTGCACAGCCAGAGGGACCACCATGACATCGTTGGAGACCACGGCCGGCCCCACCGTGACCTTCAAGGTCGCCCCAACAGTCGACACCGTCCGGGTCACACCCTGACCCGAACCACCCGAGGCCCCAGCAGAACCCGACGCCGACGCCGAGGCCCCGGCCGAGCCCGATCCCGCACCGCCGGACGCCGCCGAACCGCCGCCCTTCTTCCCCTTGCTCTCCCGGCCCAGGCAGGCGGCCAGAACCGGCACCCCCAGAACCGACCAGCCACCCACCAGCAACGCACGCCGAGACACACGCCCCAACACCACTCACTCCCCCTCACACAACACACCAGCACCCCCAGGCCACAACCAGCCACAGAGACACACTCGAACAAGACAACCACCACACTAGAACACGACCCT
>NZ_GL882535.1 GCF_000195595.1 Actinomyces sp. oral taxon 170 str. F0386 | reverse complement strand
CGGCCGGCCACCCCACTCGGGTGGCCGGCCGCCGTTGCCGGTGCAGCAGTACTCAGTCGCGCGGCTTCTCGCGCATCTCCCAGGTCTCGATGACATCGCCCTCGGCGATGTCCTTGTGACCCAGGTTGATACCGCACTCGTAGCCCTCGCGGACCTCGGTGACGTCGTCCTTCTCGCGGCGCAGCGTCTCGATGGACAGCTCTCCGTTGACGACGACGCCGCCGCGCACCAGACGGGCCTTGGCACCCCGCTTGATGATGCCCGAGCGGACGATGGAGCCTGCGATGGAGCCGAACTTCGAGGAGCGGAAGATCTGCCGGATCTCGGCGGTGCCGAGCTCGACCTCCTCGTAGACGGGCTTGAGCATGCCCTTCATGGCGGCCTCGACGTCCTCGATCGCGTTGTAGATGACCGAGTAGAACTTCATGTCGACGCCCTCACGGTCGGCGATCTCCGAGACGCGCTCGGCGGGCCGGACGTTGAAGCCGATGATGACGGCGGAGTCCACAGTGGCCAGGTTGACGTCGTTCTGGGTGATGGCGCCTACGCCGCGGTGGATGACGCGCAGAGCGACCTCCTCGCCGACGTCGATCTTGAGCAGGGAGTCCTCCAGGGCCTCGACCGCACCCGAGCTGTCGCCCTTGAGGATGAGGTTGAGGGTGTCGACCTTGCCCTCCTTGAGAACGTCGGTGAGATTCTCCAGAGACACCCGCTTGCGACGCTTGGCCAGCATGGCGGCACGCTCGGCGGCCTCGCGCTTGTCAGCGATCTGGCGGGCCGTGCGGTCGTCTGGGGCGACGATGAAGGAGTCGCCGGCGCTGGGCACGTTCGTCAGTCCCAGGACCAGGGCCGGACGGGCGGGCCCGGCCTCGGTGAGGTTCTCCCCGTGCTCGTTGAACATGGCGCGCACACGCCCGTAGGCGCTTCCGGCCACGATCGGGTCACCGACCCGCAGTGTGCCGCGCTCGACCAGGATGGTGCTCACGGCACCGCGTCCCTTGTCGAGCTTGGCCTCGATGGTGACGCCGCGGGCCTCGGTCTCAGGGTTGGCCCGCAGGTCCAGGGCGGCGTCCGCGGTGAGCAGGACGGCCTCGAGGAGCTCGTCGATGTGAAGGCGCTGCCTGGCGGAGATGTCCACGAACATCGTCTCGCCGCCGTACTCCTCGGGGACCAGACCGTACTCGGTGAGCTGGCCGCGGATCTTGTCCGGGTTGGCGCCCTCCTTGTCGATCTTGTTGACCGCCACGACGATCGGCACGTTGGCCGCCTGGGCGTGGTTGAGGGCCTCAACGGTCTGGGGCATGACGCCGTCGTCGGCGGCCACGACGAGGATGGCGATGTCGGTCACCTCGGCACCGCGGGCACGCATGGCCGTGAAGGCCTCGTGACCAGGGGTGTCGATGAAGGTGATCGGGCGCTCCTCGTCGTTCAGGTTGACGCGCACCTGGTAGGCGCCGATGGACTGGGTGATCCCCCCCGCCTCTGCAGCGACGACGTCGGTGGAGCGGATCGCGTCCAGCAGCTTGGTCTTACCGTGGTCGACGTGGCCCATGACCGTGACCACTGGGGGCCGCGGTACGAGGTTTGCGTCGTCCTCGTCGGGCTCGAGGTCGATGTCGAAGGACTCCAGCAGCTCACGGTCCTCGTCCTCGGGCGACACGATCTGAACGGTGTAGCCCAGCTCGGCGCCCAGGAGGGCGAAGGTGTCCTCGTCGAGGGACTGGGTGGCCGTGGCCATCTCACCGAGGTGGAACAGCACGGTCACCAGTGCCGCGGGGTTGGCGTTGATCTTCTCAGCCAGGTCCGTGAGCGTCGCCCCCTGGCGCACGCGCACCGGGGTGGAGCCGTCACCGCGCGGGACGATGACTCCGCCGATCGACGGCGCGCTCTGCTGCTCGAACTCCTGGCGCTTGGCCCGCTTGGACTTGCGCCCCCTCGGGGCACCGCCGCCACGTCCGAAGGCGCCCTGGGTGGAACCACGACCGCCGCGGCCGCCGCGAGGTCCACCGAAGCCGCCGCCGGGACGGCCACCGCCACCACCGCCGGGACGGCCACCGCCACCGGGGCG
>NZ_GL882534.1:41988-50151 GCF_000195595.1 Actinomyces sp. oral taxon 170 str. F0386 | reverse complement strand
CCGCAGCGCCCCAGGCCTACCGGCCCACGCCTCCCGCCCAGCTGGCCCCGGGCACTCGGCCGATACCGGCCGGCGACGGCGCCTCCACGACGGCAGCGGCCTCCGTGCCAGGCTCCGCGTCGACCTCGGCGCCGAGTACTGCACCGGCCACGGCGCCGTCGGAGCCCTCTCCGCATCAGGCGCCCGCCTGGCCCTCGACCTCCACGGCCCGGAGCTTCTCCGCCATCGATCCCTTGGAGAGCGACGACCCCGAGGAACGCGGCCGCTCACGCGCCCGGCAGGCCGCCATGGCCATGACCGCCTCGAGCGGGGAGGACGATGACTCCATCCTCCTCAAGGGCGCCAGCGTGCTGGGCATCTCGAGCTCGCGCGCCGAGACCCACTGGACCGGGGTACTCATCGCCGTCGTCCTGTTCCCGGTGGCCTGGTTCCTCGTGCACGACGGCGCCGCCTCCCTGACCGGCGGCAACCCCTCGGCCTGGCCGGCCGCCGCCTCCCCGGTGGGCGCGCTGGAGATCCTGGGAGGGACCGCGGCCTGCGCGGCCGCCCTGTTCATGATCTCGCGATCCTCCCTGGGGGCCTTCGTCGTCGGTGCCGTCAGCACGGTGATCGGCCTGCCCTTCGTCCTTATGCCGGGGGTCGTCCAGTCGATCATCGGTCCCACGATCGACCGGCTCCAGGCCCACTCCGACCTGGGGCGCGCCCTATCCACCTATGTCATGGACGACGGTCTGTCGGGCCGCTTCGTCCTCATGGGCGTGCTCACGGCCATGGTCGCCGTCGTCGCCCACCTGGCGCGCCGAGCCGGTCAGCGCGAGCAGGAGTCCGACGACGACCGCGGCCTGCGTGACTGAGCCCGACGCCGCCCAGCCGCCCGCCGCGGCCTCCACCGGGGAGTCCTCGCAGCCGGCCCCGCGGATGCAGACCATCGGTGACGCCGCCCGCGACGCGGTGCCCGTCGTCGTCGGCTACGTGACCCTGGGGCTGGCGGCCGGGATGCTGCTGGTCGCCGAGGGGCTCGCCTGGTGGTGGGCGCCGGTGTGGAGCCTGGTCATCTACTCCGGAACCATGCAGATGCTGCTGGTGCCGTTGGCCGGAGGCGGCGAGCCGCTGGCCACCATCGCCGTGTCCGCCGGCTTCGTCTCGGGCAGACACGTCTTCTACGGGTTGGGATTCCCCCTGGATCGTGTGCGGGGCGGGGTGCTCGCTCGCCTCTACGCCGTCCACGCGATCACCGACGAGGTCTACGCGCTGCTGGCCGCGCGCGACCGGCGGGCCATGAGCGGGCGCTACCTGGTGGGCGTCGAGGCGATCAGTCAGGCCTCCTGGGTGGCGGGCACGAGTGTCGGGGCGCTGGCCGGGACGGCGCTGGCCTCCGTGGTGGGCGAGCGCATCGAGCTGCTCGGGTTCGTGCTCACGGCTCTGTTCGTGGTCCTGGCCATCGAGAACTGGCGCAACCACCCCGATATCGGGGTGCTGTGCCTGGGGCTGGTGGCCGGCGGGGTCGGCCTGGCGACGGGAGGGTCGGCGGCGCTGCTGGCCGCGCTGGTGACGCTCGCCGTCGGCCTCGTGGGGCTGTACGCCTGGCGCAGCCACCGCCCCGGGACGGGCGCTCCGGAGCCGCAGCGGAGGGCCGACTGATGCTCACCAACCCGCAGATCGCGGTCGCTGTCGCGGTCGTCGCCGTCATCACCTTCGCCTGCCGGATCGCCCCTTTCGTGCTGCTGCGCGGACACCAGGACAGCGCACTGCTGGCCTTCCTGTCCCGGGCGATGCCGCTGGGGGTCATGATCGTCCTGGTGGCCTACACGCTGGACGGGGTGAGCCCGGCGCCGTCCACCTGGCTGCCGGCGGCCGGCGGGATCGGGGCGACGGCGGGCCTGCACCTGTGGCGGCGCTCCATCGGGCTGTCGCTCATCGGCGGCACCGGCGTCTACGTCGCCGTCAGTCTCCTGCTGGCCTGACCCGCCGCGGCCGATGTCCGGCCATGTAGAAGACGATGAGGGCCACGTAGGTGACCACGCTCAGCCAGGCACTGACCAGGCCCAGCAGCGCGGCCAGCGCGTACAGCCACGGCCCCATCGCGAAGCGCCGGGTCATGGAGCGCACCTCCGCCTCGGGGACCTCCGACCGCAGGCGGCTCCGGTCCCGGATGGACGCACGCCACAGGGCGTTGAAGAACAGCCCGCCGACCACCATGACCAGCCCGTAGAAGACGGCACCCGTGCGCTCGTCATGGCCGGACTCCAGGGACCGGGTGAGCACCGAGGTGGCGAAGGGCAGGAAGGCGACATCGAGCAGGAGGAAGAGGTTGCAGATGAGCATCCACTGGTCGACGCTGCGCACCCGGGCGAAGATGGCGTGGTGGTTGAGCCAGACCTGCCCCACCAGCAGGAAGCTGAGCACGAAGCCCACGTAGCCGGGCCACAGGGAGGCCAGAGCGCGCAGGAGGCTCTCACCGTCGTCGGGCAGCTTGATCTCCAGGCTCAGCAGGGTGATCGCGATGGCGATGACGCCGTCGCTGAAGGCCTCCAGGCGTCCGGTCGAGATGAGCGCCGCCTCCTCCCCTCCAGCACCGCCGCCTCCGGCGGCGGGATCCTCCTCAGGAGCCGGGTCGGCAGCGGTGCCTGAGGCCGTGGCATCAGCACCCGCGTGGCCAGAAGCGTGGGCACAGGTGTCATCGGCGAGCTCGTCGGCAGAGCCATCACCCGAGTCGTTGTGACGCTGGGCAGTCATGTCTTCTCCTTCCCTCCGCGATCAGGAGCGATGTGGAACCCGATCACCGTCTCCGGCACGGCTCCGGGAGCCGGTTAGCCCCGCTACATGTCCAGATCGGTGACAAAGAGGATATCCAGGCGCTCACACCGTCACCTGAACCGCTGAATCATGCGGTTTCCTTTCCTCATCCTCCGCCTCGTCGCGGCCTTTGTCACCGTTTTGGACATTCCCTGCTTCCGTGGGCGGTGCCGGGCGCCGGCCAGTAGGCTGCGGGCGTGCCTGTTGACGTCAACCGCCCCGGCCCCTGGACCCACCGCAACCTCACCGCGCGCGGCACCCGCTTCCATGCCGCGCTGGCGGGCCCCGAGGCCCCGACCGGCGCAGAAACCGTGGGACCCCTGACCCTCCTGGTCCACGGCTTCCCTGAGTGCTGGTGGACCTGGCGCCATGTCATCCCCGCCCTCGCGCAGGCCGGGCACCGTGTGGCGGCCCTCGACCTGCGCGGCTTCGGCGGCTCGGACCGGCCGCCGTCGGGCTACGACCTGGTGACGCTGGCCCAGGACCTGGCCGCCGTGGTCCGCTCCCTGGGCCACGAGCGGGCCGTGGTCGTGGGCGCAGGGCTCGGCGGCCAGGTCGCCTGGGCGCTGCCGCACGTGGCCCCGGACCTGACGACGGCGATCGTTCCGGTGGGCGCCCCCCACCCCCTGGCCCTGCGCTCGCTGCGCTCCCGGGCACTGTCGGGGCCGGCGCTGCAGTACGCGAGTCTGCAGATCCCGGGCCTGGCCGAGCGGCGACTGCGCAGCCGCAGCGCCCTGGAGGGCCTGCTGCGCTCCTGGGCCGGACCGCATACCCGGGAGGCGGTGGCCGAGGAGGCCCCCTACTACGCCGAGCTCCTGTCCCGGCCCGGTGCCGCCCACAGCGCCCTGGAGCCACTGCGCAACCTCGTGCTGTCGCGGGCTGAGACGGCGGCGCTGGACGAGCCGGTGGCGGTGCCCGTGCTGTCCGTCCAGGGCGAGCTCGACCCTGTCCAGCCGGCCCAGGCCTACGCGCGCGACACCCACCACGTCACCGGCAACCTGCGCCAGGCGACGATCCGCCGCTCCGGCCACTTCCCCCAGGAGGAGGCCCCGGCCGAGCTCGTCCGGGCCCTGCTGCCCTTCCTGGCCGACATCGCCCCGCCCGCCTCCGCCTGACCGTCTCCTCACGCCTCGTGCCGGGTGCGGCACCGCCTCACACCGGCTGGCGCAGGTTGTCCATGAGGGAGCGCCGGTCGAGCTGGGCGGGCAGCCAGGTGGTCGCCACCGCGAGCGTCAGTGAGATCCCGCTGACGAGGGCCAACAGCCCCACCGGGACCGAGGCGGTCAGGACCGCCGTCCCGCCCCCGGAGTAGAGCGCGGCGTAGACGGCGCTGAAGGCGGTGGCCGCCAGCCCGAAGATGATACCGGTGACGGCGTAGATGACACCCTCCAGCGCGGTGGAGGCCAGAACCGTGCGGGTGCGCGCCCCGATGACCCCCAGCAGCGCCCCCTCCTGGCGCCGGGCCCGCCCCACCATGGCGATGTTGGCGATCCCGCCGACGCCGGAAATGAAGAAGGTTGGAACCCCGACGGAGAGGAACCCGTTGACCGAGCCCTGCGCGCCGGTGGCCTGGCCGGCCCCGACGGCGGCGTAGACCGTGCCGGTCAGGGCCACGGCGATGGCGAAGGGGACGATCGTCGTCATTGACAGGGAGGCGCGGTGGCGGGCGTTGGCGCGGGCGGCGAACCAGGCGGGGCTGCGGCCCGGGATGAGGGCGGTCCACCAGGTCAGCAGTGGCCGCAGGGTCCAGTTCGGCACGCTCAGGGCGGCGATCGCGGCGAGGAGCCCCATGGAGGCGCCGGCCATCGCGCGCTCCCCCGGGTCGTTGAGGTTCATACCGGACGTGGCCATCTCCGCCCTCTCCGCGTCACTCATGGGTAGAGAGCTCTCGAAGGGGGTCATGACCAGCCCCAGGAGCATGATGCCGACGACCACCCACTGCCACCACCGGGTCCGGGTCTGCGGGGCCGTGGCCTCCCGCAGCGCCTGCATCTCGGGGACCGACGCCGCCCGTCGGGCCGGCCCCATCGCGCCCAGGATGCAGAACAGCATCGTCACGGCGATGGTCAACGGCACCCCGAAGCCCGGCATGATGATGGGCAGATTCTGAGGAAACACATCGAACTCCCGCCAGGTGAGCAGGTAGACGCGGACCAACGGCAGGCTGGCCACCGCCCCAATGACGCCTCCGAGCAGCCCGATCACCCCGACCTGCGCCAGGATGATGCGCCGGATGCGGCTGCCGGGGATGCCCAGAACCTTCCACAGCGCGTGGGAGCGCTGCTGGGCCGAGACGGTCAGGCCCAGCGTCGTGGACAGGATGACGGCGGTGGCCAGCCCCACGTAGGAGACAAGGCTGGAGCCGATGATGTGGGAGGCATTGATGAGCTCGGCCGAGCCCTGGGCCTGGGCCCAGCTCAGAGCGCTGTACCAGGTGGTGATGATGACGCCGATGATGGCGCCGCCGACGGTGGCGACGAGCAGCGACCACAGCCATTGCCGGGCGTGGTGGCGCAGGTCGTTCCAGATGAGTGTGACCATGATCTTCTCCGATCCTCTCCTGATCCGGCCCTGGTCAGGCGGCGCGCGCGGCCCGGGCCGAGTGGACGAGCTCGGCGATCTGGCGGGCGTCACGGCAGCTGGTCCACTGCACCAGGTGCCCCTGGCTCATGACGGCGACCGCGTCGGCCTTGGCGGCGGCCTCGACGTCGTGGGTCACCATGACCACGGTGGTTCCCTGCTCGGTGAGCCGGCGCAGCCAGTCCAGGACGAGGGCGGCGGAGTCCAGGTCGAGGGCGCCCGTGGGCTCGTCGGCGAAGACGATCCGGGGTCGGCTGGCCATGACGCGGGCGATGGCCACGCGCTGGCGCTCCCCTCCGGAGAGCTGGTGAGGCTTGAGGCCGGCGCGGTGAGCGAGCCCGACGGCGTCGAGGGCCTCCCGGATCTGGGTGTCACTCAGGGGACGCCCGGCCAGGCGCGAGGGCATGGAGACGTTGTCGGCGGCGCTCAGGGAGGCGATGAGGTTGTACTCCTGGAAGACGAAGCCGACGTGGCGGGCGCGGAACCGGGCGCGCTCGGCGGGCCGCATCCCGGAGGTGACGGTGCCGAGCATGGTCACCTGGCCGTCAGTGGGCTCATCGAGGCCGGCCATGCAGTGCAGCAGCGTCGACTTGCCCGATCCGGAGGCTCCGACGACGGCGGTGAAGCTGCCCTCGGGCAGGTCGGCGTCGACGTGGTCCAGGGCGGTGACTCGGGCGTCCTGGCGTCCGGGGACCTCGTAGACGCGGGTGAGGCCGCGCAGGCGGATGGCGATGGGCGACGACGAGGCCGGCACGGGCGGCGGCATCGGTGACATGAATGAGGCGGAGGCGGCGTTCGGATCGGAGGGCGTGAACGGCGGGTGAGCAGTCATGCCTCCAGCCTGACGGCGCCGACCCTCTCATCCCATCCTGCCATCTGGTGGACCGGGGGTGGGGCTAGCCCGACATCGGCTCCACGGACACCTCCGCAGACACCAGAATCAGACACCCATCAGACGCCCACCTGCGGGCACAGCCCGGCCTCGAGCAGCGCGCACTCACCGCAGCGCGGCGAGCGGGCCGAGCACACCCGGCGCCCGTGCTCGATGAGCCGGTGGCAGCCGTCGGTCCAGCGCCACGGCTCCCACAGGGCCGCGATGTCCTTCTCCACGCGCAGCGGGTCCTTCGACGTCGTCCACCCCAGACGGCGCGAGAGCCTCCCGACGTGAGTGTCCACGGTGATGGCGGGCTTCCCGAAGGCGTTGCCGAGGACGACGTTGGCGGTCTTGCGCCCCACGCCCGGCAGCGAGACGAGCTCCTCGCGGCTGCACGGGACCCGCCCCTCGAAGCGCTCGGTGAGCGCCTGACCGATACCCAGCAGGTGCCCGGCCTTGGCCCGCTGGAAGCCCAGGGGCCGCAGAATCGCCTCGAGGTCCTCGCGCCGGGCCGCCCCCAGGGCCGCGGCGTCGGGGTAGCGCCCGAAGAGCTCGGGCGTGACGGTGTTGACGCGCGCGTCGGTGGTCTGGGCGGACAGGACAGTGGCGATGAGCAGCTGGAAGGGGCCGTCGTGGTCGAGGGCGCAGGCGGCGTCGGGGTAGAGGGCGATGAGCTCGTCGTCGACGGCGCCCGCCCGCCAGGCCGGGCCCGCCACGGCCGGGACCTCGGGGATCTCAGGGACCTCGGGGGAGGCGTCGACCGCCGCTGTCACCTCACTGCTCGCAGACCTGCGCACCTCGTCCTCTTTCCGCGATCTCATCGGCGGCACCAGCAGCGCCACCGAAGCCTTTGTCCGGGTCTCTGCCATGGAGCCCCCGGATATCCATTGCAGTCGTTCCCGCTGTCGCCCCGCAACCACCGGCCTCTCAAGAGTGTCGCAGGACGCACCCGACTTTGCTCACTTCTCTTTGACCTGCAACACACGGAGACTACAATGCTCGACGGCGTGCCACAGGTCACAAGCCGTGGCAGGATAGACCCGAGGGCTCCCGCATGCGGGATGCCAGCCCCCTAACCACCAGGAGGATCTCCGTGGAAGACAGCATTATCTCCAGGATCCCGCTCTTCGAGGGCCTGAGCCCGGATGAGCAGGAGGAACTGCGCGCCATGATGACGCAGACGACTCTGCGCCGTGGCGAGACCCTCTTCAACGAGGGCGACTCAGGCGACCGCCTCTACATTCTCCTCTCCGGGAAGGTGAAGCTCGGCCACGCCAGCGCCGACGGCCGTGAGAACCTGCTCGCGGTGCTCGGTCCCGGCGAGATCGTCGGCGAGCTGACCCTGTTCGACCCGGGCCCGCGCTCCACCACCGCCACTGCCGTGGCCCCCACCGAGCTCCTGACGCTGGATCACAACCAGCTCATGACCTTCGTGGAGTCCCACCCGCAGCTGGCCAAGGACATGCTGCGCGCCCTGGCCCAGCGCCTGCGTCGCACCAACACGGCGCTGGCCGACCTCGTCTTCTCCGACGTGCCCGGCCGCGTGGCCAAGGCCCTGCTGGACCTGGCCGACCGCTTCGGATCCCCCACCGACGACGGCGTCCACGTCCCCCACGACCTCACCCAGGAGGAGCTCGCCCAGCTGGTGGGCGCCTCCCGCGAGACGGTCAACAAGTCGCTGGCCGAGTTCGTCTCCCGCGGCTGGATCCGCCTGGAGGGCCGGGCCGTCACGCTGCTCGACGTCGACCGCCTGCGCCGTCGCGCCCGCTGAGGGCCCGTCTCGGGTCACGAGCCCTCCGCGCAGCGCAGCAGGCACCCCACGCCGAATGCTCGCCGGGCACCGACACGCCCCGCACACTGCTGACGACAGCACAGACAACGCCGCGTCCGCGGTCCGCCACCCGCGGACCGCG
>NZ_GL882534.1:17370-41968 GCF_000195595.1 Actinomyces sp. oral taxon 170 str. F0386 | reverse complement strand
ACGCGGCGTGATGGTGATACCGGCGGTCTCCTACATCATCGACGAACGCCTTTCAGGGCCGGGGGCGCTTGAGGTAGGCGACGAGGTTGTCCGTGCCGGACGGGCCGGGCACGACCTGGACGAGCTCCCAGCCGTCAGCACCCCACTGGTCGAGGATCTGCTTGGTGGCGTGGGTGATGAGGGGGACGGTGACGTACTCCCAGGTGGTCGGGGCGCCGGATGCGTGGTCAGAGGATGCAGTCATGAGGCTCAGCCTAGAGCCCACCCCGAGGCACCGGAAGTCCGGCCGCGAGGGACGTCAGGAGGCGCAGCGCACCCGGGCCAGGATGCGGGGGGCGCGGCGGGCGTGGATCTCAGCGACGAGCTCGTCGTCCTCGCGCTGCAGCCACAGCCCCCAGTCGTCGACCTCGGGGAAGCGCCGTAGCAGCGCCCGCCTCTCCCGCTCGGTCAGTCCGCCCCAGACGCCGAAGCTGGACTCCGAGTTAAGAGCCTCGGCCAGACACTCCATGCGAACCGGGCATGCGAAACACAATGATCTGGCGTCACGTTGCTCAGCCCCCTTGCCAAAGAGCTGGTCGGGCTCGACGGTCGCGCAGGCTGCTTGGGCCGCCCAGGTCTGGTCGTCTTGAGTCATGCTCACTCCCGATTCATTCAACGGCCGACGCCGTTGTCGGTCACGTCACAGCCGTTACCGTATGGCAACCGAGCGCCTCACACCAAATCCCATTCCTGTACTCCGTGCGCCTTCGCCGGAGCAGACCTCGGCAAGATCGCCGAGCACCAGCCCATTCAAGAGGAGTTCACTGAGAGCGAGCCATTTACTGGACATCGCGTCCACCAAGATCCCACCTTTCACAAGGTCGGAAAATCCAGTTCTTACGGCCGGTCGACCATCCACGAGCCACAAACACCGTCGACGAGCCGTGATCCCGCCGTAACCCACTCCTGAAGATTTCTTAAGAATTGCCTGAGCCTCCAGCGCCGTCTCGGCATCCGGCCACATCAGTACCGATTCCGGACGCTCGCCGACGACGCCCGAACCTGGTCGCACGCCGCCGCGAGGGCACTCTCCTAGGGTCTTCTCAGGCCGAAGAGGGCATACGCCACTGCATCCCCCAAGTGATTCCACGTAGGCTGGCGCCATGGCGAACTCCTCTGCGCGCGGACGCTCTCTGACACCACCTCAGGTGGTCTCGATGCTCGTGGTCTTTCTGACGCTGTCAGGCGTCGGCGGCGTCCTGTCCGCAGGCTTCGCCACTCCCTTCGTGGGTGTCACGGCGGCGTTGACCAAGGCCTCCGCTGAGCTCTTCGAGGAGCTTCCCAGCGACTTCAACGTTCAGCAGCCCAGTCAGATCTCAACCCTCCTGGCGGCCGACGGGAGCGAGATCGCTCAGTTCTACGCGGAGAACCGCATCGTGGTGCCCCTGAGCGAGATCTCGGTCAACATGCAGAACGCGATCGTCGCCGTGGAGGACCAACGCTTCTACCAGCACCAGGGCGTCGACCCCACCGGCATGGTGCGCGCTCTGGTCTCCAACAACTCAGGTGGCTCACGCCAGGGCGCCTCGACCCTCACGCAGCAGTACGTGCGCAACACGCTCATTGAGACTGGCCTGAAGAACGATGACCACAAGATCATCAAGGACGCCACCGAGAGCACCGTGGCCCGCAAGCTGCGGGAGATGAAGTTCGCGCTCAGTCTGGAGCAGAAGTACTCCAAGCAGCAGATCCTCGAGGGCTACCTCAACATCGCCGCCTTCAGTCCCTCCACCTACGGGGTCGAGGCCTCCTCGCTGCACTACTTCAATAAGCACGCCAAGGACCTGACGGTGGCCGAGGCCGCCCTGCTGGCCGGAACCACCAACGCGCCCAGTGCCTACGACCCCGAGTCCCAGCCGGAGCTGGCCAAGAACCGTAGGGATTGGGTGCTGTCCAAGATGCTGGAGGAGAAGTTCATCACCCAGGAGCAGTACGACGAGGCCGTCAGCTCCGAGATCCAGCTCGATGTTCAGGAGGCACCCGCCGGTTGTGGTGCCGCGGGCAACTACGCCTACTTCTGCACCTACGTGGTCAACGAGATCCTCGGCTCGGAGAACTTCGGGCCCGACGTCGCCTCCCGCCGCCAGCTGCTGACGCGCGGCGGACTGAAGATCACCACCACCCTGGACCGCGCGCGGCAGAACGCCGCCGACGGCATCATTCAGGCCAACACTCCGATCGGGGACTCAGACGGGGCCAACTCCACCATCGTCTCGGTCGAGCCCGGTACGGGAAGGATCCAGGCTCTGGCTCAGAACACCAACTATGAGGACTCCCAGCTCGTCTTCGCGGCGGACGCCAAGCACGGTGGAGTCGAGCTCCCCGACGGGAACGTCGGCTTCCAGCCCGGTTCAACATTCAAGGCGCTCATCCTGGCCGAATGGCTCAAGACCGGCCACACAGCCGGTCAGACGGTGAACGCGTCCGCACCGAGGACCTATCCGCCCAATACGTTCAACATTCCCTGCGCCCCCGAGCTCGCCGCCGGCTCCTGGACCGTCAACAACGTGGCCGGCACCAACGCCGGCAACATGAGTGTCAGGGACGCCACGAAGCAGTCCATCAACGTGGGCTTCACCGAGATGCTCAGGCAGCTGGACGTCTGCGACGTCACGCAGTTCGCCGCTTCCATCGGCGTGTCCAAGGCGGATGGGAGCCAGCTGGATCCCGATCCCTCGCTGGCCCTGGGCGCTAAGCCCGTACCGCCGCTCAGCATGGCCAACGCCTACGCGACCTTCGCCTCCGGCGGCAAGTACTGCAAGCCCGTCGCCATCGACTCCATCCTGGACGCCAGTGGCACCTCGATGGCGGTTCCCAGCGCCGACTGCACCCAGGCCATGGACCAGAACGTCGCTGATCAGACGGCGATCACGCTCCAAGCCACGTCGGAACCCAACGGTACCGCCAAGGACGCCGGAATCGGCAGGGCGATCGCGGGCAAGACCGGAACCACGGATGAGGCCGAGAACGCCTGGTTCGTGGGCTTCACCCCACAGCTGTCCACCGCGGTCTGGATCGGTGACGCCAAGGAGAGCAACAAGAGCCTCGCGGGCAGGACGATCGGAGGCAAGTACTTCGAAAGAATGTACGGTAGCGACCTGGCCGTGCCGATGTGGCGCGACTACATGTCCCAGGCTCTGGCGAACGAACCTGCTGTGCAGATCCCCCACCACCCGTGATCACCATCCCGAGCACGGCTGAACAACTGAACAGAAGAGGACCAGACTCCCCATGACGCCCTGCCCCGCCGGCCGCGCCGCCTTGTCCGTCGTCGGCACCACCGCCGCCCTGGGGGCGGCCACGCTGGCCTACAGCCTCATCGAGGCCCGTTGCCCCGTGCTGCGGCGCATCGACGTGCCGGTACTCGCCGCCGACGAGGAGCCCCTCACGGTGCTGCACCTGACCGACCTGCACCTGACCGATCACACCGAGGCGCGGGTCGAGTGGGTGCGGGACCTGGTGGATCTGCAGCCCGACGTCGTCGTCAACACCGGCGACAACCTCTCCTTGGCCTCCGGTCTGGAGCCACTGCGGCGGGCGCTCGAGCCGCTGACGAGCCTGCCGGGCGCCTTCGTCATGGGCGACCACGACTACCGCACCACCGTCTTCCGCCTGCCGACGCGCTACCTGCACCGCGACCCGCGCAAGGCCTCCAGCCGCGTGCGCGACGAGGACATCGAGGCCCTGCCCTGGGAGGAGGTGCGCGACCTGCAGGCGGCCGGGGGCTGGGAGGACCTGACCAACCGACGCGGCTCGCTGACCGTGCGCGGACGTCGCATCGAGCTGGTGGGCGTCGACGACCCGCACGCCAACCGCGACGTCTTCCCCGCGCCCGAGGCCGCCGGGGCCGCGGCCAGTTCGGCCGTCTCACTGCCGGCGATCCGCGACCGCGAGGGCCGGGCGCTGCGCCTGGGCCTCACGCACGCCCCCTACCGGCGGGTCCTGGAGACGATGTCCGCCGACGACGTCGACCTGGTCCTGGCCGGGCACACCCACGGCGGGCAGCTGTGCGTGCCCGGGATGGGGGCGCTCGTGACCAACTGCGACCTGGACCCGGGGCGGGCCTCGGGGCTGTCGCAGTGGCCGGGGCGGCTCGGGGACCCACGGGCGGCCGACCACATGTACCTGCATGTCTCAGCCGGGCTCGGCACGAGCCCCTTCACACCCGTGCGCCTGGCCTGCCGACCCGAGGCCACACTGCTGCGGCTGCTGCCGGCCTGAGGGACGACGCGCGCCACCACTCTTCAACCAAAGCTTCATAGGCGACGCGGCTCCGGGTCATTTACGAAGTTACGGTTGATTCTGGGGTGGCGGCCCCTCTGTCAGTGGCGCCACCGGGCGAAGCCGCCCTCGGAGCTGATGACCTGCCCGGTGATCCAGCGGGCCTCGTCGGTGAGCAGCCAGGTGATGAGCCGGGCGGCGTCATCGGGTTCGCCCCAGCAGCCCTGGGGGAACATGACGGCCGTCGTCTCGCGGTCCGCGTCGGTGACATAGCCGGTGTCGACAGGGCCGGGGTTGACTGTATTGACGGTGATGCCGGCATCGATGAGCTCATCGGAGATCGTCAGGGTGACGCCGGCAATGGCGGCCTTGGCGGCGGCGTAAGCGATCTCCCCGGGCAGGGGGCCAAGGCCCTGGCCGGAGGTGAGGAAGACGATGGCGCCATGCCGACTGCTTGCCGGCTCACGGCCTGCTCCGATCGCGGAGTCTGCGGCCGACCAGGTGAAGCCCTCCTGAGCGGCGAAGGCCTGTGCCAGGAGGATGGAGGCGCGGGCGTCGACGGCCCAGTGGGCGTCGAGGATGGCCTCGGTCATCTCGCTGAGCGGCCCGTCGGGGCTGCTCATGGCCTGGTTGCACACGAGGGCGTCGAGGTGGCCGGCAGCGGCCGCAGCCTGCTCGACGACGCGAGCCGGCTCCCCGGGGGTGGCCAGGTCGGCGGGAATGTCGATGAGGCGGGCCGAGCCGACCAGGTGGGTGCGGATGGATGCCATGACGGCCTCGACGTCGTCGGCGCCCCAGGGCTGGGCGACGTCGTGGGGACGGTAGTGGTGGGCGACGACGCTCGCCCCGTGGTCGGCGGCGCGGCAGGCGATGGCGTGGCCGATGCCGACGCGGCGGCTGACTCCCGTGACCAGCACCGTGCGACCCGCCAGGGGCAGAGGGTCTCGACCGGCACGGCCGGCCGGACCGGCGGCGTGGTGTCCGTGGCGAGTCCCGATGGTCATACCGGTGAGTGTAGAAGAGCGGGCACCACGGGGAGGACTCCCCATGCGCGTCGTCGAGACTCCTGCGAAAGAGGGCTCATCGGTGTCACAGCCCTGCCCTATTCTCGGCCTCATGAGCTCACCGACCATCGCGCCCTGGAGCGCCGATCAGGTCACGGCGCTGGCACCGGACAAGCAGGTCGCCACGGCCGGTCTCAAGCTGGCCTCTCCCGCCACGTGGTCGGACGCCGGCGTGCACGAGGCACTGGTGTGGGGCAGTGCCTCAGGGTCGGGCAAGAAGCCCTACCGGGTGTGCGTGGACCTGTCCGGTCCGGCCTTCACGTGCTCCTGCCCCAGCCGCAAGTTCCCCTGCAAGCACGCCGTCGGCCTGCTGCACCTGTGGAGCCGGGGCCAGGTGGCGGACGGGGAACCGGCCGCCTTCGCCGCCGAGTGGCTGGAGGGCCGGGCCAAGCGAGCCCAGCAGAAGGCCGCGCGGCAGGAGGCCGCGGACCGGCCCAATGACCCGGCCAAGGCGGCCGCCTCCGCAAAAAGCGCCGCTGCTCGTGCCCGTGCCCGCGAACGACGCGTCACCGAGGGGCTGGCGGACCTGGACCGGTGGCTGGCCGACCAGCTCCGCGAGGGGCTGGCCAACGGCTCGGCCCAGCGCCCCAAGCAGCTGGCCGTCTTCGCCTCCCGTATGGTCGATGCTCAGGCCCCCGGAGTCGCCCGGCGCCTGACGGCCCTGTCACGGCTGACGGACTCCTCCCCTGACTGGCCCGAGCGGCTGGTCGACGAGTTCGGGCTGCTCCATCTGCTCATCCGGGCCTGGACCCGTCGTGAGCAGCTGCCCGACGACCTGAGGGCCACCGTCCGCTCGCACGTGGGGATCGCCGTGCGTGCCGAGGACGTCCTGGCCTCACCCGGCGTCGGCGACACCTGGGTGGTCGTGGCCGGCCGGGACTCCGTGGAGGGCAGGCTCGCCGAGCGCCGCCTGTGGCTCTACGGCACGACCACCCGGCGCTGGGCGCTCATCCTCGTCTTCGCCCCCGTCTCCGGCGGTTTCTCCACCACTGTTGTTCCCGGGACCCGGTTCGACGCCGTCGCGCACTTCTACCCGGGGCGCGGCCAGCTGCGCGTGGCCCTGTCCGACGAGCAGCCCTCCCGGCCCGTGGCCGGTTGGGTGCCTGAGCCCTCAGGAACGGCATCCGCTCGGGAGGCCTGGAGGCGTGCTGTCGCCGCGGATCCATGGGTGGAGGCCGTACCGGTGCTGGTCTCAGGGCGGTTCCGTCTGCTCGGCAACGGCGAGCCGGCACTCGGGGACGCGGACGGGGCGCTGCCGCTCATCACGCCCGACGACGCCCGATGGGTTCTGCCGCTTCTGACCGACGGTGACGAGGTCACGGTTGCCGGTGAGCTGTCACCCGCGGGCCTGCGGGCTCTGAGCGTTGTCACCGACGGAGAGGTGCGTGCCCTGTGAGTGACCTGTCCCCATTGGCCAAGGCCGCCGTCATGGGAACGAGTGCGCGGTCCTTCTCCTCGGAGGCGCTCCCCGGGGCCGTCGCCGGCGTCCTCCCTCCGCGTCCGAGGAAGACACGTGCACAGGACGCAGCAGAGACAGGCGACGCGGACGACGGCACCGATGTGCTCCTGGACGCGGCCGCCGCCTACGGTGCGGTGCACCGCGCCACGATCCCCACGATCCCCTCCTCCGCCGCCCGTGATACCGGTTGGCCGACGTCGTCGCGCCCCCTGGCGCCGGAGGCGCTGTACTCCGCCCTCGAGCAGATCCTGGTCAGCAAGCCTCAGCAGCAGCTGCTCGCCACGGCACTGGGGCTGGTGGCCGAGTGCGGCTGGCGGCTACCGGCCCCGCTCCTCGTGCGCGTCCTCAATGAGACCGCCTACAGGCACGAGGAACGCGACGCGGTCCTGGGCGTCGTCGACGAGCGCGCCGCGGCGGTGCTGCGCGACCACCCGGTGTGGGGCAAGCGGATCGAGCCCCTGGCGTCTCTGCCCAGTGGCGACTCCGGCAGCGCCTCGGGCGACTCCAGGGACGACTCCGTGTGGAGACTGGGCACCACCACCCAGCGGCTCGCCTACTTCAGGCGGCTGCGCGCCCAGGACCCGGCCGCCGCACGGACTCTCCTGGTGACGTCGTGGAAGAAGGAGAAGGCCGAGGCCCGCGAGGGGATCGTCGAGGCGCTGGCCACCGGTCTGAGCGAGGCGGACCTGCCTCTGCTGGAGATGGCCATCACGGACCGCTCCGGAGGTGTGCGCCAGGCGGCGGCGCTGGTACTCCTCCATCTGCCAGGATCGGGCCTGGTTCAGCGCGCCGAGGCCCTCGCCGCCTCGCACATGAAGGTCACCAAACGGTTTCTGCGCACCACCCGGGTGGATTGCCGACCCATCGAGGTGACCGATGAGGTCCTGCGTGACGAGTACGGGGAGCGCGGCACCGGGGACCCGTCCCGAGCCGACGTCGGCCCACCATCCGCCAGGAGAGCGGCTGCCGGATACCCACCCGCTCTGCTGGAGGAGGTGGTCGGACGCGTCCCGATCGACCGCTGGCCGGCCCTCATCGGACTGTCCGCCGGCCGGCTCCTCGAGGCCGAGGTGACTTTCGATGGCGAGCCGCTGGATCTGCGCCGTGCCCTGTTCACCGCGGACCGTCGTGGCAGCGGCGCCCTCATCGAGGCCTGCACGGCCGATGCCTTCAAGCGGGGCGATCGCGATCGCTTCACCGGCATGCGCCAGTACTGGCCGAGTCCCTACTCCGCGGAGCACTCCCACCGCATGGTCTCCTTCCTCCGGTCCGCCCTCGGTTCGCACCGAACGGAGGACATCGGTTACTGGGCCACCCAGGAGACCGTCAAGCTGCCGGTCTCCTGCCACGCCGCGGTCCTGCCCGAGGCACTGGCCCTCATGGAGGAGACCTCCCGGTCCGACTCGGCGTCGTCCTTCGTGACCGACGCCGTCGAGGGCCTGCGTCTGAGACTCCGGCTGGAGGCTCTGCGCACTCATCCGGCCTAGCCGCCCCGTACGCACCTCGCCCTGTTTCTTCCCGACCACCCGCCCATCAGCCACCGAGGAGCTCCCGTGACCAGCACCCAGACCATGGACCAGACCAGCACTGACAAGGCGCCCCTGCTGCGCCCGCACGCCGAGCAGCGCTACGCCGAGGAGCTCGCCGCCCTGGCACGTCTCGACGAGCGCACCCGGCCGGCGAGCTGGAGGCTCTCACCCTGGGCGGTGGTCACCTACCTCATGGGCGGCACGCTGGAGGACGGCACCGTCATCACCCCGAAGTACGTCGGCAACCGGCGTCTCATCGAGGTGGCCGTGGCGACCCTGGCCACGGACCGGGCCCTGCTCCTTCTGGGGGTGCCGGGCACGGCGAAGTCCTGGGTGAGCGAGCACCTGGCCGCCGCGATCTGCGGCACCTCCACGCTCCTGGTGCAGGGCACGGCGGGCACCTCCGAGGAGGCGGTGCGCTACGGCTGGAACTACGCCCGGCTCCTGGCCGAGGGGCCCTCGCAAGCGGCGCTCGTCCCCTCCCCCATCATGACCGCCATGGGGACGGGCCGGATCGCCCGGGTCGAGGAGCTCACCCGCATGCCCTCCGACGTCCAGGACGCCCTCATCACGGTGCTCAGCGAGAAGACCCTCCCGGTGCCGGAGCTGGGCACCGAGGTGCAGGCGCACGGGGGCTTCAACCTCATCGCCACCGCCAATGATCGCGATCGCGGTGTCAATGACCTCTCGGCGGCGCTGCGACGCCGTTTCAACACGGTGGTGCTGCCGCTGCCGGCCTCGGCGGAGGAGGAGGTGAGCATCGTGGCCCGCCGCGTGGAGGACCTCGGCTCAGCGCTCCAGCTGCCGCCCGCGCAGGGCGCCCTGGAGGAGATCCGCCGCGTGGTCACCGTCTTCCGCGAGCTGCGCCAGGGCGCGACCGAGGACGGACGCACGAGCCTGAAGTCGCCGTCGGGCACCCTGTCCACGGCGGAGGCGATCTCGGTGGTCACCAACGGCCTGGCCATGAGCGCCCACTTCGGCGACGGCGTCCTGCGGCCCTCGGACGTGGCCGCTGGCATCCTCGGGGCCGTGGTGAGCGACCCGGTGGCCGACCAGGTGGTGTGGTCGGAGTACCTGGAGGCCGTGGTCCGCGAGCGCCGCGACTGGTCCGACTTCTACCGCGCCTGCCATGAGGTGGGACAGTGACCGTCAGCGCAGAGCTCGACTCCGGGGCCGACGTCGGAGCCGAGGCCGCAGGCGGCGCTGCAACCGGGACCGAGGACACGCGCCCGCCTGTGCGGGTTCTGGGGATCCGTCACCACGGTCCGGGCTCGGCGCGGGCCCTGGTCGCGGCGCTGGAGGCCTACCGGCCCGACTGCGTCCTCATCGAGGGGCCGGCGGACGCCGATGGCCTCATCGAGTGGGCGGGGCGGGGGCTGGAACCGCCGGTGGCGCTGCTCGCCTGGGACAGCACCGACCCTTCGGAGGCCTCCTTCTGGCCGATGGCCGTCTTCTCCCCCGAGTGGCAGGCGCTGTCCTGGGCGGCGGCGCACGGGGCGCAGGCCCGTTTCATGGATCTGCCGGCCGCCGCCGTCCTGGCCACCCGGAAGGCCGAGCGGGAGCGGGCCCGGTCGGAGGGTACGGACGCTGAGGCCCGGGGCACGGCCCAGCCGGTGCGGACCGACCCGATCGCGGAGCTGGCGCGCCTGGCCGGCTACGAGGACCCGGAGGCCTGGTGGGAGGACGTCGTCGAGCTGCGCATGGAAGGTGAACCCTTCGACGCGCTGACCGAGGCGATCGGGCTCCTGCGGGAGGCGTCCCCGGAGACCGACGAGTCCACGCTGCGCCGCGAGGCGCATATGCGCAAGGTTCTCCGGACGGCCAGGAGGGCGGGCCACGAGCGGATCGCTGTCGTGTGCGGGGCGTGGCACGCCCCGGCGCTGGCCGGCAAGCCGCCGAAGGTCGCGCAGGACAACGCCCGGCTCAAGGGCATGGCGAAGGCGAGGACGTCGCTGACCTGGGTGCCGTGGACGCATCGGCGCCTGACCGAGGGCAGCGGTTACAGCGCCGGGGTGGAGTCGCCGGGCTGGTACCACCTGCTCTTCACCGCACCGGACCGGCCGGTCGTGCGCTGGCTGACGCAGGTGGCCGCGTCGCTGCGCCGTCAGGACCTGCCGGTCTCCTCGGCTCACATCATTGAGGCGGCGCGGCTGGCCCAGAGCCTCGCCGCGCTGCGCGGTCGCCCTATGGCCGGTCTCGACGAGCTGAGCGAAGCGGTCCTGTCGGTCATGTGCGATGGCAGTGCGGTGCGGGCCGCTGCCGCGACCCGTGAGGTCCTCATCGGTGAGGCACTCGGCAGCGTGCCCGACGGCGTCCCCATGGTCCCCCTGGACGCCGACCTGCGCTCGGCCGCCAAGAGCCTGCGCATGGCCTTCGCGGCGACCCCCAGGACACTCGCCCTGGATCTGCGCAAGCCCCGGGACCTGGCCAAGTCCCAGCTGCTGCGACGCCTGGAGATTCTGGGGATCGCCTGGGGCAGACGGCAGCGGGTGGCCTCGAGCGGCACCTTTAAGGAGGTCTGGGAGCTCGAGTGGGACCCGGAGATGTCCGTGCAGGTGGTGGAGGCCGCGGCCTTCGGCACCACGGTGGCCTCCGCTGCCGGGAACGCCCTGCTGGGCGCCACCGACTCCCTGCCGCAGGTGACCAGGTCGGTGGAAAGGGCGCTGGCGGCCGGGCTGTCCGAGGTCGTGCCCGAGCTGCTGGGGATCCTCGACGAGCAGGCGGCGCGCGAGATGGACATCGTCCGGCTGCTGGGCTCGGTGCCGGCCCTGGCCCGCTCCCAGCGCTACGGGGATGTGCGCGGCACGGACGCCTCCAGTCTGGAGGCAGTGACCCGCGCCGTCCTGGTGCGCGGGTGCGCGGGGATGCCTGCGGCGGCCGCGAACGTGGACGCCCAGGTGGCCCGCACGCTGCGTACGACGATCGACGAGGTCCAGAGTGTCATCGGTCTTCTGGACGAGCGGGCCCTGGCGCTGTGGAACGGTGCGCTGCGCTCCGCACTGGCCACCCGCAGCCTGCCGGGCCTGCTGGCCGGACGCATCACCCGGATGCTCCTGGACGCCGGGGAGCTGGCCCGCGACGACGCCGCTCTGAGGCTGTCCCGGGCGCTGTCGCAGGGCACGCGGCCCGAGGAGCAGGCCGAGTGGATCGAGGGCTTCCTCGCGGGGGACATCCTCCTGCTCAGCTATGACAACGCCTTGCTCGAGGTGCTCGACGAGTGGCTGGCGCGCATCGGGGACCAGGCCTTCGTCGACGTCCTGCCCGCACTGCGACGGGCCTTCGGCCAGTGGCCGAACCCTCAGAAGACGGACCTGGCCCGGCAGATCCGGGACCTCGGCTCCCCCACCCCGGACAGGAGCGGCCCGCTCGAGGAGGCGTTCAACGACGTCGAGGAGGTCCTGGACACGGTGAGCATGATCCTGGGAGGTACCCGATGAGCGCGCGCGAGCGCACCGACGACGCGAACCAGCCGGATCAGCGTGCCGGCCAGGTCATCCGGGCGGACCGGGCCGACCGGACTGACGACGTCGAGCCCACCACGATTGAGCAGCGCTGGCGCCTGGCCCTGGGCGTGGACGCGAGTGGCCACCCCACCTCGCTGTCGGAGGGACACAGGGCGATGGACACGGCACTGGCGGACCTGTACGACGTCGACCCGCAGGACAAGGGACGCGGGGGCCTGGATGGCTCCGCACCCCATGTGGCGCGCTGGCTGGGGGACATCCGCAGGTACTTCCCCTCACGGGTGGTGCGTGTCATGCAGACCGACGCCATTGACCGCCTGGGGCTCAAGACGCTCCTGCTGGAGCCCGAGGTGCTCCAGGGCGTGGAGCCCGACGTGCACCTGGCGGCGACGTTGACCACCCTGTCGGAGATGATTCCTCAGGAGGCCAAGGCGACGGCGCGCACGGTCGTCGACAAGGTCGTCAAGGAGGTGGAGGAGCGGATCGCCGACCGGCTCCAGCAGTCGGTACGCGGTGCGCTGGACCGCTCCACGAGGACCTCGCGGCCCCAGCTGGCCGATATCGACTGGAACCGGACCATTACCGCGAACCTCAAGAACTACGTGCCAGAGCTGGGCACGGTCATCCCGGAGAGGCTCGTGGGGCACGGCAGGCGCCATCGAGGTATTCAGAAGGAGTTCACCATCTGCATGGACCAGTCCGGGTCCATGTCCTCCTCAGTCATCTACGCCTCCATCATGGCGGCGGTCATGGCCTCGATCCGTTCACTGCGCACCACGCTGGTCGCCTACGACACCGCCGTGACAGACCTGACGCCGCTGCTGTCGGACCCGGTCGACGTCATCTTCGGGACCCAGCTCGGCGGCGGCACGAACACCTCCCCGGCCATCGAGTACTGCCGGCAGACGATCACGCGGCCGGCGGACTCGGTGTTCATCCTCATCAGCGACCTGTACGACTCCGACCCGACGCAGATGCTGGGACGGGTGGGGGAGCTGCTGGGAAGCGGGGTCCAGGTCGTCGTACTGCTCGCCCTGAGTGATGACGGTGTCCCCAGCTACAACCACGACGTCGCCAAGCGGCTGGCCGGGATGGGGGTGCCGGCCTTCGGGTGCACCCCGGACGCCTTCCCGGGGCTGCTGGCGGCCGCGATCCACGGCGAGGACCTGGGCCGGTGGGCGGATGAGCAGGCGGCCGCGGAGGCGAAGGGCGCCTGAGCCGGCCGGAGATCGTCCGGGCCGAAGGCGCTGATGCGGAGCACGGGCGGGCCGCTTCAGCCCGGGTCAGTGCTCGATGCGCTCGAGGGCGTGGGCGAAGGCCTCGTGGTTGGTCTGCGAGGACAGGGCGAAGCGGATGAGCTCGAGGCGGCCGACGGCGTCGGGCTCGGTGCGGGAACGCTGCTCGACGGCGCGGGCGCGGGCCGCGGCGATCTCGGCGACCTGTGCGATGGGCCAGCCGTAGACGCCGGCGGAGATGGCCGGAAGGGCGATGGAGGAGCAGCCGAGGTCGATGGCGAGTGCCAGGGCGCTGTCGAAGCAGGCGCCCAGCAGGGCCGGGTCGTCCTCGCCCGCGTGACGGTTGGGGCCGACGGTGTGGATGACCCAGGTGGCGGGCAGGCCGAAGCCGGGTGTGGCGACGGCGCGGCCGACCGGCAGGCCATCGGGCAGCTCGGTGTCGCGCAGCTTCCGGCAAGCCTCGAGCAGGCGGGGGCCGGCGGCGCGGTGAATGGCGCCGTCGACTCCTCCACCGCCCAGGAGGGTGCTGTTGGCGGCGTTGACGATGGCGTCGACCTCCTCGGTAGTGATGTCTGCGACGACGGCCTCGATGCGCATGGGGTTCCTCCTGTTCCGTGGCGGATACTCGGGTCGGTCGCCGAGGCGCGGGCTCGCGCAGGCGCCCCGGGGTGCGCCGGCGACCGGGTCTGTCATCGGCAGCCTGTCATGGGGACGAGCGGAAGCCAACCGCGGTCTGGGGGCCAGAGTGCCTACGTGACGGACGACTCAATGGCTCCGATTTCCTCCCCGCGGTGGGTGGAGGCTATGCTGTCGCCTGCTGCACACGGGGTGTGGCGCAGTTTGGTAGCGCGCTTCGTTCGGGACGAAGAGGTCGTGGGTTCAAATCCCGCCACCCCGACCATTGAGTCAACACTCAAACCCACGTCATGGAAGCCCCATGACGTGGGTTTTTGCTTCCCAGCGGCTCCTTCGACGAATCGCAGGAGCCCCCTCCACGCTCTCGAGATCGGACGCCGAACGCTCTACCCTGAGGCGAGGCCACGATGGGGAAGGAGGCACTCTGCATGCCCGAGTCCAGCACCGAGATTGAGGAGCTGCGTCGCCGGGTTGAGCAGCAGGCCCAACGGATCGACGAGCTCCAGGACGCCCTCCACACGCTGTCGGTCGCGGTCCAGTACCGGGAGGAGGAGCCCTACCTGGCCTTCCTGGCAGAGCACGGCATCGCCGGCCGACGGCGGATCGCCCTGACGACGGCTATCGCCGGAGTGCTATCACGGGCGCAGGGCGAGGTGCTTCCCCTCGGCTCTGGTGCTCGCGACGAGCTTCTGCCGGACCACCCCGCCCTGGCTAAGGCCTACGCGCCGGAACCGATCGACTGGGACGAGGCGGTCCGCGTCGTCGGCGAGGTGCTGGGTAGTGAACGTCTCGGCAAGCAGGCACTGGAGGCGCACCGCGCCCGCGGCCTGGGACTCGAAGGCCACCAGGCACTCACCAGCCGACCGGCCGACGAACGCTGAGCGATCCGGCTGACACAGCAACAGCGTCGACCGACTGGAAGAACAGACGCAGCACCAGCAGCCCAGCAGAAGGATCAGTCCGCGCACATCACGTTTTAGCCGCAAACAACCCGTCAGGACGGGAACCGGCTGCTGCTACCACGCCGCCCGGCGCTACCATCGATTGCGGCAACGCAGCGCCGTCCCTCATGGAGATATCTTCCAGCCCTGTCCCTTGTGACGACACCGGAGTCGCTCGGTACTGCGCTACCGTCCATCTCCCTCAACCCTGCGGTGGATCCTCCCATAAGCCTGACACGTGAGCTGAACAAGAAGCAGTCTCCCTTCCGACAGCTGGTGGAGGGCTGCGCCCCTGCGCTGGCCGTAGCAGGTGGCAGATCCCCAGAAGGCAAGCGGATTGCTGAACGTCTCGGACTCTACGAGCTCGTCAGGGCGCGTGTCCTGGCACCACTGCCGGAGGGAGTAACCGACGCACGGCGTCATTCGCCGACCGTCGGCACGGCCTTCGACATCCGTACCAGGATGATGCTGGGTAAGTTCGAACCACGCCGGAGCGCCTCCGCGGCGGGCATGGATGCGTTCGACTATGGTCTCGCGCCCCTGCTGCCGAACGGCCAGCACATATCGGATGTGCTTGGCGACGCCTTCCTCGAAGCCGAGGGACTCACCAGGGACGGCGACGACATCGACCGGGACTACGCCAGCATCATCTTCGCGTGGTGCGAGTCCCTCTACCGCGCCGGCGTGCAGGTCATACGCAGCTCCTGGGCTACCTCGTCCTCGATCTCGACAACGACTACCAAGCCGAGCGCATCGGCATCTGGCTGCCACGACAGGCAACGATCAGAACCTGGGAGATAGAGGAGATTCTTGGCCGTAATGCCAGCAAGGTACTGGTCAGAGCACGGAAGGACGTTCGGTGCTTGTCGGAGTGGAGAATGGGGATGATCGCGTAACGGCGACAGCAGAGCCTCACGGCGCCCCGCACCGCCGTCGGGACCGGCCCGAGCCGGCACGCGCCGCCCGCCCCACTCCCACAGCCCGGACATACGCCGCCCACAGCCGCACCGACTAGGCTGCCTCCCGGAGAATCAACCGGCGGAAAGGACGTGTGAGCGTGAGCAGGCCCCGACGCGACACCGCCACCTCCTCATCACGCCCCCCGATGCGTCTGAAGTATGTCGAGGCCATCCTCTGCGTCGGATTCGCCCTGGCCTTCATCGTCTGGACCCGTCTGAGCGCGCCCGACCCGCTGGCCCCGAGTGCCGTCCTGCACTCCCCCGGCGGCCCGCTCGGCCTCGACGCGCTCCTCCCGGTTCCCGACACCCACCCCCGCTCAGCCGCCGGACAGCTCGCCGAGGCCTTCGCGATCCTCACCCACCCGCTCATCGTCCTGGGTCTCATCGCGGCCGGGGTCGTCTACGCCTACACGGCCCGCATGCGCCGCCTGAGCGTCTCACTGGCGATCGCCGCCGCCGGCATCCCCACCCAGTTCCTCATCGCCCTGCGCCTGGCGCGCCCCGCCCCAGGGCTGGCCTTCGCCGACTCGATCGCCGCCTTCGTCAGCACCTACCCCAACGCGCACGTCACCGCCATGACCCTGGCGTCCTGGGTCCTGGTGACCCTCGCTCGCGCCCATCACCGCAGCACCATGGTCGCCGCCGGCACCGTCCTGGGCTACACCGCGGTCGCCGTGAGCGCCGTCGGCCAGTGGTACATGGGCCTGGCCACGCTCAGCGACCTCGTCGGCGGCTTCCTCCTGGGCGCCGCTTTCGCCAACCTGGCCCTGTGGGTCGGCGGCATCGACGCGATCCTCACCAGCTGGGTCAATACCCGCCTGTCGCGCGCCAGCAGCGAGAAGCGCGCCGCCGTCATCTACAACCCCACCAAGTTCGATGACCTTTCGTTGCTGCGTCGCCGGGTCGCCGCCCAGGTGCGCGCCGCCGGCTGGCGCCCCACAGTCTGGCTGGAGACCACCCCCGACGACCCCGGCCGCTCCATGGCCCACCGCGCCCTGGAGGCCGGCGTCGACCGGGTCATGGTGGCCGGCGGTGACGGCACCGTGCGCGCCGTCGCCGCCGAGCTCGCCGGCACCGAGATGCCCATGGCCCTCATCCCCGCCGGCACCGGCAACCTCCTGGCGCGCAACCTCTCCATCCCCCTGGATACCGACGCCGCCATCCGCCTGGCCCTGCGCGGCCGCCTGCAGGCCATCGACATGGTCACCTGCACCTTCGACGACGGCCAGGAGCGCTTCGTCGTCATGGCCGGCATGGGCCTGGACGCCCAGATCATGGAGTCCACCGACTCGGGCCTGAAGAAGGTCATCCGCTCGGGCGCGTACGCGGTGGCCGCCGTCCAGAACGCTGTCCCCGACCCCTTCACCGCCACCATCACGCTCGACGACGCTCCCCCCGTGCGCCGTCGGATGGTCATGGCGCTCATGGGCAACGTCGGCACCATCACCGCGGGCATGACGCTCTTCCCGCGGGCCACCCCCACGGACGGCATGGTCGACCTGCTCCTGGCCAGCCCCGGCAAGGTCGTGGACTGGGCCCGCCTGGGCGCGCAGATCCTCACCGGCCAAGAGATGGAGGGCTTCACCCTCACCCGTGCCCGGAAGGTCCTCATCGAGGCCGACCGCCCCGTCCCCTTCGAGCTCGACGGCGACACGGCCGGCTCCACCCGCACCCTGCGCGCCGAGGTCGATGAGGGGGCCCTGCACGTCGTCGTCCCTCGCTGAACCGGCAGACCCACCTTTCCTCCGCACCTTTCACGTGAGCATCGCGACGCATCCGTGACCGGCCCCGCTGCCCTAGACTGACGCACAGTCGTTGCCCATGTGGGCATCCACGGCACCCATATGGGTACCCGCGCCCCGAGCACATCGTCGGTGCGGCCCTATCTCAGCCAGCAGGAGTTCCATGCGTTCTCGTCTCACGGTCGCCCTCGGCCGCACAGCCCGTCTGGCCGCCCGCGTGCGCGGCGGCGGCAGCGGCGGCACCGCCTTCCCCGGCCTGGTCATGGAGCGCACTGATCCCGGTTTCCTGGAGCGCACCCTCAGCCGCCTGCCCCGCGGCGTCGTCGTGGTCTCGGGCACCAACGGCAAGACCACCACCACCAAGATGGTCGTCCAGCTCCTGCGCGAGCAGGGCCTCAAGGTCTTCACCAACCGGACCGGCTCGAACTTCGTGCGCGGCGTCCTCGCCTCCCTGCTGACCGAGGTCGACGCCGCCGGCAACCTGGACGCCGACATCGCGGTCCTCGAGCTCGACGAGGCCCACGCCGTGCACTTCGTGGCCCAAGTCCGCCCGCGTGCCTGCCTCCTGCTCAATGTCATGCGCGACCAGCTCGACCGCTTCGGCGAGATCGACTACACGGCCTCCCTCCTGCACTCCATCGCCAAGGCCACCAGTGACGTCGTCGTCCTCAACGGCGACGACCCGCGCCTGGCCGCTCCAGCATTCCTTGAGGGCGTCACCGCCCGCGTCGTCTCCTTCGGCGCCGGAGAGGAGCTGCGCTCCCTGTTCTTGTCCGACGACGACCTGCGCACCGGCCTGGCCAGCCCCCGGGACCGCGGCGAGACGCCCGGCCCGCGCGTCACCCTGGAGGCCATCAACGGCCAGCGCGCCACCATGCGCGTCGACGGGGCCTCCCACGAGGTCAGCTTCGCCATCCCCGGCGTCCACAACCTTCTCAACGCCTGCGCCGCCCTCGGGGTGGTCCTGGAGGTCCTGGGCGAGGACGCCGACCTGTCCGGGCTGCTGGCGACCCTGGGCAACGTGCAGGCCGCCTTCGGCCGCGGCGAGGTCCTCACCCTGGACGGCCGCCCCGTCCAGCTCTCCCTGGTCAAGAACCCGGCCGGCTTCCGCATGGGGCTGCTCTCGGCGGCCGCTCAGGCGCAGGCCGGCGAGGTCGTGGTCGTGGCCATCAACGACGAGTACGCCGACGGCCGGGACATGTCCTGGCTGTGGGACGTCGACTTCGCGGCCCTGCGATCCGGCGGGGTCGCCGTCGTCACCGGGGTGCGGGCCTGGGACATGGCGCTGCGGCTGCGCTACGACGACGTCGCGATCACCGACGTCGAGCCCGACCTGCGCAAGGCCGTGACCCTCATGCGCCGAGCCGCCGCCGACGCGGACCGCCCCATGCGGATCTTCACCACCTACACCGCCATGCTCGCCCTGCGCTCGATCCTGGGCGAGATGACAGACGTCGAGGAGGTCATGTCATGACCGCGCGCTACGAGCACACCACCGACGGTCCCGCCCGGGGCCACCTGCGCCTGCTCCAGCTCTACCCGCGGGACATGAACATCTACGGCGACTGGGGCAACACGCTCGTGCTGGCCCGCAGGGCCCAGTGGCAGGGCTACGACGTCGAGCTCCTCTCCTACGACCCGGGCGACGAGCTGCCCGGTGACATCGACGTCCTCGTGGGCGGCGGCGGCCAGGACTCGGGCCAGGACCGCATCAAGGAGGACCTGGTCAAGGTCGGCCCGACGCTCAAGGCGTGGGCGACCGACGGCGTCCCCATGCTGGCGATCTGCGGCCTCTACCAGCTCTTCGGACACGGCTTCACCACCGCCAAGGGTCAGGAGATCCCCGGTATCAGTCTCATGGATGCCCACACAGTGGCCGGAGACACCCGCCTCATCGGCAACATCACCCTGGACACCGAGGACTTCGGCGCCGTGGTCGGCTACGAGAACCACTCCGGCCTGACCACCCTGGGGCCGGACGCACGCCCCTTCGGCAAAGTACGCGTGGGAGACGGCAACAACGGCAAGGACGCCACCGAGGGCGGGCGTGTCCACCACGTCATCGGCACCTACCTGCACGGATCCCTGCTGCCCAAGAACCCGGCCGTGGCCGACTGGCTGCTCGCCCGGGCGGTGGAGCACGCCGGCGCTGCTTGGGAGCCCGAGGCGCTCGACGACGCCTGGGCCGAGCGCGCCCGCGCCGTGGCCATGTCGCGTCCTCGCTGAGTCCTCCGCTGGTGACGCGGGCTCCGAGGAGGGCAGCGCCCCTCCCGTCACGGAAGCCCGTAGCCCCACCTTCCCTATTTTCACAAGCAATGACGGACCTAATGGGCGAAAAGAGCAGAGAGACTCTCATCACCCTTATTGGACATCAAGCATTTTCCAAGGTTCACCTCGCAGAGGAAGCAGGGAGCCGATGAGCGCTCCCGCCTCTCAGATACATTGAAGTCCCACATCAGATATATTCACCACCCAGTCGCCCCCTTATTGGATACTGATTTATTCAGACCGAGACCTCAGTGTGACACCAGCGCCGCAAACATTGCAGAATACCTGTCATGACAGCACAGAATTCTTCTGGTTTCGATTGGCCCGCTCGTTCCGCCGACAAGGTTTGGCTCGGCGTCTGCGGAGGGCTCGCCGACAAATGGAACGTCAATGCCTGGGTGGTTCGCATCGCCTTCTTCCTCTTCGTCGTCCCGCTCGGCTTCGTGTACTACCTGGGCGCCCAGAACATGCCCGCCCCCTCCGTCCAGTAACCCATCACTACCTCACCAGACGCCCTGAGCGCCCTCACGACAATTGAGGGACGCAAAAAGCGGCGAATCAATTCCCGACCTCGTTCCGAAACACCCCCGCACCATCATCCCAACACATGACCAACCGGCCACTTCCTGCTTCCTCAAGAATGACACCTTGCGACAGCAGGAAGTGGCCACCATACATTTTATACGGTCCCATATCATTACTGCCCTCAAGCCAAAACAACCACAGACCCCATTTCCGGACTCCAGCACAGGACCGAGGCCTCTTCCCTCAGCGTCTTCGCAGGGGCGTGTCCGCACTGAAGCAGAGCACTCCCTGACTTCCTGCGAGACAGAGAAGCATTGCCTTACACTCCTATCGACGAAGCATCCCCTTCATGTCGATCTGAGGACACCATGGCTTTTGCTGTTCCACGACACCGCGCCGCCGCTGGCGCCGCCTACCTTCCCGAACCGGGAGCGGCCACCTTCGCGCTGTCGGATCTCAGCCCCGGAACCAGTGGACGCATCACCCGCCTGCTCGATGACGGCGTCGGCGGGGCCCTCGTCAGGCGCCTGCGCAACCTGGGCTTCGTTCCCGGCCGAGTCGCCACACCGCTGCGCCGCGCCCCCATGGGAGACCCGGTGGTCTACCGCGTCTCCGACTACGAGCTGTGCCTGCGCCGCCATGAGGCCCGGCTCATCGAGGTCGCCACCGTCGAGGCCGAGAACCGCATCATCCTTCAGCCCAGGCCTGCCGGCCGGCACGCGGCCACAGAGACGGGACAGACGGCAGGAGAGACGCTGTGAGCACCCACGACACCATGCAGCACGCCACCGGCCAGCCGCACCATGGCGCGCACCCCCACGATGGTGCCGACTGCCACTGCGGCTCGGGCAGCTCCAAGACACTGGTGGCCGGATCCCCGCGCATCGCCCTGGCCGGTGCCCCCAACGCAGGCAAGACCTCCATCTACAACGCCCTGACCGGCCTGCACGCCAAGACCGGCAACTACCCCGGAGTCACGGTCCAGCGGTCCCTGGGAACCTGCAAGATCGGTGGCACGACCCTGACGATCGAGGACCTGCCCGGCGCCTACTCCCTGGACCCGATCAGCCCCGACGAGGAGATCGTCCACGACGTCCTCACCGGAACCTCGAGTACGGTTAGCGCCCCCGACGCCCTGGTCGTCGTCGTCGATGCCACAACGCTGCAGCGGGGGATGAACTTCATCGCCGAGGCCCTCGCCCTGGACCTGCCCACCTGCCTCGTGGTCACCATGACCGATGAGCTCAGCCGCCGCACGGGCCGCCTCAACGTGGCGGCCCTCGGTCAGGCCCTGGGGATCCCGGCCGTACGGGTCATCGGGCACCGCGGCATCGGCATGCCCGATCTGCGCGCCCAGCTCGCTCAGGTCGCCACCTGGGAGCGCACCCCGCTGCCGCCGCCCACCGACCCCGACGAGATCACCTCCTGGGCCGACTCGGTGCTCGCCGCCGCGGACTATCAGGCGCCCCAGAGCGACCAGATCACCTCGGCGATCGACAAGGTCCTGCTGCGCCCCATCCCCGGCACCATCGTGTTCTTCACGATCATGTTCCTCTTCTTCCAGGCCATCTTCACCTGGGCCGAGCCCTTCAAGGGTGCCATCGAGGACGGCTTCGGGGCACTGGGGACACTGGTGCACGGTTGGCTGGACGCCTCCCATCCGCTCATCGCCGGGCTCCTGGGCGACGGCATCATCGGGGGTGTGGGCGCGGTGCTCACCTTCATCCCGCAGATCATCATCATGTTCCTCATCATCTCCGTCCTGGAGGGCGTGGGGTACATGTCGCGGGCGGCCTTCCTCATGGACAAGGTCATGAGCATCGCTGGCCTGGAGGGACGGGCCTTCGTGGCCCTCCTGTCCTCGCTGGCCTGCGCCATCCCGGGCATCATGGCGACCCGCACGCTGCCCTCCACCAAGGACCGCGTGGCCACGATGCTGGCCGCCCCGCTCATGACCTGCTCGGCGCGCCTGCCCGTCTACGTCATCATGATCTCGCTGACGGTCGACGGCGGCGCCAAGGTCGGGCCCTTCGGAGCGCGCGGCGTCGTCATGTTCGCCCTCTACCTGCTGGGGGCCGTCTCCGCGATGGCGGCCGCCTGGGTGGTCAAGCAGCTCACCGACCGCGGCAACATCCTGCTGCCCTTCTACATGGAGATGCCGCCCTACCGCATGCCCCGGGTGCGCACGATCGCCATCATGGTGTGGGACGCCTGCAAGGGCTTCCTGAAGAAGGCCGGAACGATCATCACCCTGACCACCGTCATCCTGTGGGCGCTGCTCAACATCCCCATGCGCTCAGACGCTCAGTTCGAGGCCTTCTGCGCCTCCGACACCCAGTGCGCGGCCATCTCGGCGGCGGTGGATGACCCGTCGTCGTCCACCGTCAAGGGCGACGACGGCGAGGTCGTCACCGACCCCGAGGAGCTCGGCAAGCTGCTGGACGCCCAGAAGACCTCCTACACGATGGACAACTCCTGGGCGGCCAAGGCCGGAAAGGTGGTCCAGCCGGTCTTCGAGCCGCTGGGCTTCGACTGGCGCATCAACGTGGCCACTCTGTCCTCGCTGGCCGCGCGTGAGACCTTCGTGGCCACACTCGGCCAGATCGCCGCCGCCGAGGACCCCGAGGAACCCACCAGCCACCTGTCGGCGATGACGTACCAGCACGACACCCTGACGAACAAGGCCGGCGACCAGCTCTTCAACCCGGCCACCGTCGTCGCGGTCCTCGTGTTCTTCGTCTACGCCCTCCAGTGCATGGCGACGGCAGGTGCGATGCGCCGCGAGACCGGCTCCTGGAAGTGGCCGGTCATCGCCTTCACCTACATGTTCGTCACCGCCTGGGTCATGGCTGCGGCGACCCACGCCGTCGTCGCCGCCTTCCTATGACAGGGGTCGGCATGATGACGAGGACATCGGCCATGCACCTGGCAGGACGCCTCGGGGAGCAGGAGGAGGTGAGGAAGCCGTGCCCGTTGTTCCCACGCACCCGGTGACCACGCCGGACCCCGATGTGCTGCGGTGGGTCGTCCCTGACGGCCTGCTGCCCTTCACCGGGGAGGTGGCTCAGGCCCCGGCGACGCTCCAGGCACTCATCGACGACGGCACCCTGAGGTCCGTACGGGTCGATGGCGGGGCGGTTCTCACCCTCCTGGGCTCCGGCCACAGCTGGCGAGCAGAAGGCGCCCGGGTGCGCAGCGCACTGGTGGAAGCCCTGGGTGCCCCGAAGGCCTGGAAGGGCGGAGAGACGGCCCAGGTCTCCGGGCCCGACGACGCCCTGGAGGCGGCCGCCCGGCAGATCGCCGGCGGCTCGCTGGGGTCCTTCGTCAACAGCCACGGGGGCGCGCTCGTGGTGCGTTCGGTGCGCGACGGCGTCGTCGAGGTGGCGATGGAGGGCGCCTGCGACGAGTGCCCGGCGGCCGAGATCACGATGCACGCGCGCTTCGAGCACCTGCTGCGACGCCGCTGCCCCTGGCTGGTTGAGGTCCGCCGCATCGACGGGTAGGACGCCTCCGGCATCCACCTCCCTTCTTCGCCGAGCCGGGCATTCCTCGCGTACCCCTACGAAAGAACGGTAGGGGTACGCGAGGAATGCCCGGCTCGGTCCGTACGCGTGACGCGAGCTCGCCTGATCTGTGTCAGTCGCACCTCAAAGCCCTGACAGTAGGAAAGGCTCACCTTATACTGTGGGAGTCGATATGCACCGTTCATATCGGGAACGGGACCGAGGACCTCGAGGACACCATGGCGACTGCAGCCTCACCCCACAGGACGTCGACTTCAGCCGGCACCACCGACACTCCGCCTCCGACACATGACTCGGAGGGCCCCCTGTCCGACCTGCGCCTGGGCAGCAGAGGCCGCGTCATCGGTCTCCTGGAGGACGAGGCCAGCGGTCCCATCATGAGGCGGCTGAGCAACCTGGGATTCGTTCCCGGACGGATCGTGACACCGTTGCGGCGCGCCCCGCTGGGCGATCCGGTCGTCTATCTCGTGGCCGACTACGAGCTGTGCCTGCGCCACCACGAGGCCCGCATCATCCTGGTCGAGGCCATCAGCGATGCCGACACCGTCACCGAGGCCGAGGCCATAGCCGGACCAGTCGCCTCCGCCGAGCCCACCACCGAGCCCGCGGGAGAGGAGCAGCACCGATGAGCGACCACTGCGCTGCGCACGAGGCTCCTGGCGCCGCAGACTGTCACTGCGGATCCTCCAGCTCCAAGACGCTGGTGGCCGGGGCGCGCCGCATCGCCCTGGCGGGCGCGCCCAACGCCGGCAAGACCTCCATCTACAACGCCCTGACGGGCCTGCGCGCCAAGACCGGGAACTACCCGGGTGTCACCGTCACCCGGTCGTTGGGGACCTGCCGGATCGGCGAGACCGATCTGACGATCGAGGACCTGCCCGGCGCCTACTCCCTGGACCCGATCAGCCCCGACGAGCAGGTGGTGCGCGACGTCCTCACCGACGCCTCGGAGACGGTCTCCACCCCCGACGCCCTGGTCGTCGTCGTCGATG
>NZ_GL882534.1:0-17360 GCF_000195595.1 Actinomyces sp. oral taxon 170 str. F0386 | reverse complement strand
CCTGGTCGTCGTCGTCGATGCCACAACGCTACGGCGAGGGATGAACTTCGTGGCGGAGGCACTCGCCCTGGACCTGCCCACCTGCCTCGTGGTCACCATGACCGATGAGCTCACGCGGCGCTTCGGACGCCTCGACGTGGCCGCCCTGGGGCAGGCTTTGGGGATCCCGGCCGTGCGGGTGGTCGGCAACCGCGGCATCGGCATGCCCGAACTGCGCGAACGCCTCACTGAGGTCGCCCACTGGCAGCGTCCGCCGCTGCCTCCGCCGTCGGCGGGCGGCGAGGTCGCCTCCTGGGCCGACTCGATCCTGGCCGCTGCCGACTACGAGGCACCCCAGCAGGATCGCGTGACGGCAGCCGTCGACCGGGTGCTCCTCCACCCGATCCTGGGCTCCCTGGTGTTCTTCGCCATCATGTACGCCTTCTTCCAGGCCATCTTCACCTGGGCCGCACCCCTCCAGGACGCCGTCGAAGGAGGATTCAGCGCGCTGGGCCAGCTGGTCCACGGGTGGTTGGACGACTCCCACCCCCTGTTGGCAGGTCTCCTGGGCGACGGTCTCATCGGGGGCGTGGGCGCGGTGCTCACCTTCATCCCTCAGATCATCATCATGTTCCTCATCATCGCCTTCCTCGAAGGCGTGGGGTACATGTCACGGGCGGCCTTCCTCATGGACAAGATCATGAGCCGAGCCGGGCTGGAGGGACGGGCCTTCGTGGCCCTCCTGTCCTCCTTCGCCTGCGCGATCCCCGGAATCATGGCCACCCGCACGCTTCCCAGCGCCAAGGACCGCGTAGCCACGATGCTGGCCGCCCCGCTCATGACCTGCTCGGCACGCCTGCCCGTCTACGTCCTGCTCACCTCCCTCACGGTGCCCGGTGACGCCAAGATCGGGCCTCTGGGAGCACGCGGCACCGTCATGTTCGCCCTCTACCTGCTGGGAGCCGTCTCCGCGATGGCGGCCGCCTGGGCGGTCAAGCGCCTCACCGACCGCGGCGGGGTGCTCCTGCCCTTCTACATGGAGATGCCGCCCTATCGGCTGCCACGGCCACGCGCCGTGGCACTCATGGTGTGGGACGCCTGCAAGGGCTTCGTGAAGAAGGCCGGCACCGTCATCACCCTGACCACGCTCGTCCTATGGGTGCTGCTCAATATGCCGATGCGCTCCGACGAGCAGTTCGATGCCTACTGCACCGCCAACGCCGAGTGTGCGGCCGTCTCGACGGCGGTGGAGGACCCGGCCTCGTCCACCGTCAAGGGTGACGACGGCCAGACCGTCACCGACCCCGAGGAGCTCGACAAGCTGCTGGACGCCCAGAAGACCTCCTACACGATGGACAACTCCTGGGGCGCGGCGATCGGCAAGACGGTTCAGCCGGTGTTCGAGCCGCTGGGCTTCGACTGGCGCATCAACGTAGCGATCCTGTCCTCGCTGGCCGCGCGCGAGACCTTCGTGGCCACACTCGGCCAGATCGCCGCCGCCGAGGACCCCGAGCAGCCCAGCGCGCACCTGGCCACCATGACCTACCAGCAGGACACGCTGACCAACAAGACCGGGGACCAGCTGTTCAACCCAGCCACGATCGCGGCGATCCTCGTGTTCTTCGTCTACGCCCTCCAGTGCATGTCCACGGCCGCAGCGATGCGCCGCGAGACCGGGACCTGGAAGTGGCCGGTCATCGCCTACAGCTACATGTTCGTCACCGCCTGGGTGATGGCGGCAGTCGCAAGGTTCATCGTCGCCATGCTCGTGTAGGCGAGCAGGCGGGGCGCATCGAACTGGCAGGGACGGGCCGCGCCGAGCTGAGCGGGGATGCGCCCCACCCACCCACTTCGACAGAATCTTCATAGACGACGCGAAACCGTGTCGTCTATGAAGATTCTGTTGTGCTGGGGTTGCGTTGAGTACGTGCAGGCACCTGGTGACTGCCGGCCTCCTCGGTGGTGAGTGATCGTCTAGGCTCACGGTATGGCGACTCCTGAGTTCATCGTCTCCCTGCGACAGAAGATCGGGCACGACATGCTGTGGCTGCCGGGGGTGAGCATCGTCGTCGTCGATGAGGCGGACCGGATCCTCCTGGGGCGGCGCGCCGACAACGGACGATGGGCGGTCGTCTCCGGCATCCCCGAGCCCGGCGAGCAGCCCGCAGTGGCGATCCGGCGCGAGTGCCTGGAGGAGACCGGAGTGGACGTGGAGGTGCTGGCGCTCACGAGCGTGACCGCGGGGGATCCCTTCGCCTTCCCCAACGGGGACAACTGCGTGTTCATGGACATCAACTTCGTGGGGCGGGCACGGGCCGGCACCGCGGCCGGCGCCCATGTGGCCGACGACGAGTCCACGCACGTGGGCTGGTTCGAGCCGGACGCACTGCCTCAGCCACTGCTGAAGTCGACACCCGGACGCATCGAGGCTGCGCTGGCATGGCTGGCCGACCCGACGTCGGGTGCCCGATTCCACCCCGCCTCCTGACGCCGCCCGCCACCCAGACGGGGACATCCTGCGCGGTCGGGTGCGCCCCGCTCCGGCCGGCTGCGGTCTGCGCGCGGGGACTGGATTTCTGTCCCCGCACGCGCAGACTGCACCCGACGGCGTCGAATGCCCCTGGCCGCAAGAGAGGCGAGGCAGCTGGGGTCAGACCTCGGGAACCTCGATGCCGATGCGCCGGAGGTCCTCGGCCTGCTCACCGTGCGGGTCCAGGGGCCTGGCGGCAGTGAGGACGACGCGCACGCCCTCGGGGGTGATGACCTCGACCTCGCAGGAGTTCCACGGCGTGATGCGCGGACCGGTGACGCTGCCCGGCCGGCGCTGCTCGCAGGCCGCGGCGATCTCGTCGACCTGGGACAGGACGCAGGAGAAGCTGACGCTCATCGAGGGGCCGGCGGCTGGGGTGGGCTCCTGCGGCGTCGGCACCAGGAGGACGTCCTGGAAGGCCCAGCGGCGCAGGTGCACCAGCTGGCCGGGAATGCTGAACAGAGTGATGAAGCCCAGCGCCTCCGTCCAGAAGTCGACCGAGGCGTCCAGGTCCGACGTCGGAACGGTCACGAACATCGGCATGCCGTAGATGCCGCGGAAGGGCTCGGGCGGTTGGGCGTCCTCACTGGGCGCGGGGACAGGGCTCATCTCGAATGCGTTGAAAGTACTCATGCGGACAGCCTCGTCCCTCACGTTACGTGAGGGTCAAGATCGACGTACACGCATCCGCAGGGACAAAGGCGGCGGCCCGGAAGATGAGCGAAATCCTCAACGCTGTCGCTCGCCTTGTCCGGGCCGTTGGCGTCCTTGTGGATGCCCTCAGCAAGTGGATCGGCTACAACCGAACTCTTGCCGAGGGAGTCATCCGGCTGCAACCGGGTGGCTCCCCATCATTGCGACAGAGCCACCTGACATGTCCACAGCCGACCCATCACTCTCCAACTGGGACCACATCAGAATGGAGCCATCGCGGAGGCGACGAGATTGCTGCGCGGCAGCGGCCCGCCACGGCCGAGCGCCCGGCACCAGTCATCAGTGGCGGCCACCGCCGCCCAGTTGGAGTGCAGCAGCGCCATCAGGGTGGCGTGGACCGTGCGCGCATCCGCCTCTCCGGCGCAGTTGCGCAGGTTGATGGCGCCGACGGCGTCGGAGAGCACCTCCGTCTTCAGGCCGATCGTCTCACCCCAGGCCGCTGAGGCCAGGACACAGTTGTTCGCCATGAATCCGGCGAGCGTCACGGTGTCAACGTCCTGCTCGTGCAGCCATGCGGCGAGGTCTGTTCCCGCGTAGATCGACCCGCGGCGCTTGACGACGCACTTCCACTGCGAGGTCCGCCGGCGCTCAACGCACGGGCATAGCTCGAAGCCCTTCCCGCCGGGGGTGAAGATCGCGCCGCCGGGCGGACCGGCGTGCTGCACGCAGACCACCGGGAGTCCGGCGTTCTCGGCGGCATCGAGTGCCCTCTCGATCCGCTTCAGGCAGTCGCTCAGGCTCGGGTAGCGGATGCGCAGCGGCAGGTGGGTGTACTCGTTCTGCACGTCGACGAGGACAAGCGCCCGGCGAGGGGCGGTTCGGATCAGTTCATCGCGATCAGTCACGGTGTCTCCATAGGTGTGCGCCTTGGCGCGGCGGTTGCGTGGTGACAACCAGGATGTGCGGCCGGACCGACGCCCACCAGCGGCACGTACGCTGTTCACCGATGATTTCACGCCAATCTGCTCCGGTGCACCGATGCGGCGCAGGGCAGGACGCGTCCAGGGAGGCCTCATGCACATCGCCGTCTACGCCTTCGACGGCATCACCATGTTCCATCTGTCGATCCCCCAGATGGTCTTCGGGACCGTGAGACGGCTGGGGCTGGCGGACTGGCAGGTCTCACTGTTCACCACTGCCTCCGAGACGGCCGCACCCGCGGAGGGCGCCACGGGTCCCGAGGCCGCCGTGAGCACCGGGACTCCCACACCACCGACGCACCGGGAGGATCCGGCGCCCGTGCCCTCCTTGCCGCCCACCCGCTCCATCCGCACCTCGGAGGGCTATGTCCTCAGCGGCCTCAGCGGTCCGGAGCCGGCGGGGGAGGCCGACGTCGTCGTGGTACCGGCGTGGTTCGCCGACGGGCGCGCTGCGGGAAGGGAGCTGTGCTCACTGCTGGATGAGGCGCATGCCGGGGCGCGAGCGTCGTCGGCCTGTGCCTGGGGGCGATCCCGCTGGCTGAGGCCGGCCTCATCGGTGAGCGCCGGGCGGTGACGCACTGGCGGGCCTTCGAGCCACTGGCGCGTGAGCACCCGGAGATCGCTCTGGACGAGTCGGTCCTGTACATCGACCACGGCGACATCCTGACCTCGGCTGGTGCGGCGTCGGGCCTGGACGCATGTCTCCACCTGGTGCGTGCGCGGCTGGGGGCGCGGGCCGCCAACGAGGTCGCGCGCCAGCTCGTCATCGCGCCGCATCGCGAGGGCGGACAAGCCCAGTACATCGAGCGGCCAGTGCCACGGCGCGCCGACGACCCGATCGGCCGCACGGTGGCCTGGGCGCTGGAGCACCTGAGCGAGCCGCTGTCGGTGGAGCGGCTGGCGAGGACGGCGCAGATGAGCACCCGCTCCTTCATCCGGGCCTTCAGCGAGGCGACCGGGACCGCGCCGGCGACCTGGATACGCGCCCAGCGGGTGCGCGAGGCACAGCGGCTCCTGGAGAGCACGGACCTGGCGATCGAACAGGTTGCCTCGGCCTGCGGCTTCGGTAGCACGGTTACCCTGCGGCAGGCCTTCACCCGGGCGCTCACTACGACGCCGTCGGCCTACCGACGCCGGTTCCGCACCGCTCCCCCCGACCCCGCCGACGTCTGAGGCCGCACCGGCCGGAGACATACCGCGCGTACGGGAACAGAAGATCCGTCCCCGTACGCGTCGATGGCACCGGCCGGCGTGAGAGGTCGTCACTCCGCGGGCGGCTCGACGACGAGCGGCTCCTCTCCTGGCGCACGCACCTCGGCGCGCGGTGCCGGCTCCAGGCTGAGGCTCACGTGCAGCCGCTGCCCCTCCTCGCCGACGGCGTCGTAGGACAGCCGCGGGTTGTCCAGCTCGGTGACCTCGGTGCGGGCACGCACGAGCCAGGGGTGGCGGCGCCGCAGCCCGATGAGGTCCTGATGGAGCCGCAGCATCCAGGCACCCTGCGGCGCAAGCCCGGAGGGCGCGGCCGGCAGGGCGGGGCGGACCTCGTCGTCGCCACCGAGGGTCTCGGTCTTGACGCCGCGGAAGGCCTGCTCGTCCCCGTAGTAGACGCTGGGCACGCCGCCCACGGTCATGAGCAGGGCGACAGCGAGCGCCGCCCCACCGGCTCCGGCCTTGCTGGCGACCCGGGTGACGTCGTGGTTGCCGACGAAGGTGGCCGGGATGAAGCTCTCCAGCAGCTCGTTATGGCGCTTGAGACACCAGTCGAGCTCGTAGAAGTTGACGTCGGCCAGCGAGCTCCAGGTCGCCTTCCACAGCTCGTACTGGGTGACGGTGTCCACGGTGGAGGCCTCCACGAAGCCGGTGTAGTCGCCGTGGATGACCTCACCCATGAACCAGGCGTCGGGGTGGCGCTCGCGCACGACCGGCAGGACGCCGGCCCAGAAGGCGGGGTCGACGGCATAGGCGGCGTCCAGGCGCCAGGCGCTCGCACCGCGGTCGAGCCAGTGGGTGAGGACCCGCACGGCCAGGTCGCGCACCTCGGCGGAGTCGTGGTTGAGGGCGGCCAGCGACTCGTGCCCCTCGAAGGTGGCGTAGCCGGGGCCGGTCCGTCCGCCTCCCGCTCCGGCTGCCGCGTCGTCGAAGCGGAAGAGGCCGCGCTCCTCTCCCCCGGCGCGGGCGGCCCGGAACAGGGGGTGCTCGGTGCCGACGTGCCCGAGGACGCCGTCGAGCATGAGGGACAGGCCTCGGGCGCGGCAGGCCTCGGCGAGGCGGTCGAAGGCGGCGTCATCGCCCAGGCGGGGGTCGATGCGCAGGTGGTCGGTGGTGTCGTAGCCGTGGGTGGATGAAGCGAAGATCGGCCCGAGCGACAGGCCGTTGGCGCCGAGCTCGACGGCGTAGTCGAGCCAGGGCGTCAGGCGGTCCAGGCGCGGTGCGGCGTCGGGCTCGGTCAGAAGTGCACCCGGCTCGGGGCGGATAGGGGCACCGGTGGCGCCGAGGGGGTAGACCTGCCACCAGATGGCGTGATCAACCCAGGCGGGTGTTGCGGGACGGCTTATTCCAGTTGACTCACTAGTCATGTCTCCAAGAGTGCCGTGGCACCCGATAGCATGTCAAGGTGCCGTCCCGTACCGACAAGCGCCCACGCCTGCGCATGGACCCCACCGAGCGCCGCGAGCTCATCCTGACTGCGGCGAGCCGCGCCTTCGCGAGCCGCCCGTACGAGGAGGTCTCCCTGGCCGCGATCGCCGATGAGGCCCACGCCTCCGAGGCCCTGGTGCACAAGTACTTCGTCAGCAAGGCCGGCATCTACGCCCAGGTCCTTCAGCGCGCCACCGACGAGCTCGCCGAGCGCACCCGACAGGCCGACGACGCCCTGCCGCCGGACTCCTCGGCGCGCGACCGCGTGCGCACCTCGATCCTGACCTACCTGGACTTCATCGCGGAGCGCTCCCCCGGCTGGATGGCCTACCAGATCCTGGCCGGGCACGAGCCGGGCGAGGCGGCCCAGGTGCGCCAGGCGGCCCGCGAGGCGGCGGTGGCAGCACTGTCCGACGTCGTCGGCGGCGGCCGGGGACACCGAGACGACTTCGCCTTCTGGGGCTACCTGGGCTTCCTCGACGACGCCTGCCTGCGCTGGGTGCGCGCCGGCTGCCCGGCCGAGCAGCGGCACAGCCTGGTCGACGCCGCACTCGGTTGCCTGGAGGGGGCACTCGGCGACTGGCGGGCCTGAGGGGCGCGAGAGCCGGCCGAGACAGGACGAGGACAAGAACGTGGGGTCCACCTCGTCAGGAGGTGGACCCCACGTGATGGAGTCAGCGCGTCGGCGCGAGCCTCGGGCTCAGCGCACGGGCTTGCGGACCTCGGAGGAGAGGAACCAGGCCTGCTGCTCGAGCTTGCCGATGAGGTCCTCGACGATGCCGGAGGAGGTCGGGTCCTCGGAGTCGACGTCCTCGTCCACGCCGCGCAGGGTGGCGACGACGGCCTCGATGGCGGAGACGATGTAGGCCACGCCCTCGCCGGTGAGGATCTCGCCCTCAGGGGCGGCCGGAACGGTGGTGGCAGCGGCGATGGTGGCCGGGCGGCCGTCAGGGACGGCGTTGATGGCGCGCATACGCTCGGCGACCTCGTCGGAGCCCTCGCGGGCGATGTCGACGACGTCGTCCAGGTTGAGGTGGATGTCGCGGAAGTTCGGGCCGACGACGTTCCAGTGGATCTGCTTGCCGACGAGCTCGAGGGCAATGAGGTCGGTCAGGACGCGCTGGAGGTTGTCGCTCAGGGCGGCGGAGGCGGTGAAGGAAAGGTTGATGGACGGGGTGGTCATGGTGTCTGCGTTCATGGCTATTACCTTACTACTTCACCAACCCTTGTGGGTGTTACTTATGATTCACAGGCAAGCCAAGCCTCACTTGGAACCCCGGCTCACCTGCACGGACGCGCTTCTCGGGTAGGCCGACGGCCCATGGATACCACCGCGAGCCGACTGAGTTGAGAACTTCGCTCACCTTCCGGGCCGTTTCCTTGTCAGCCGACCGAGCAGGAGTTCGGCTCGCCGGTCTCCTCTTCCTCCGAGGCCAACCAGCGCCCGTTGCTGCCGGGCACCATCGTGTTCCTCGCGGGGATCTGGGCCTGGATGCTCGGCTCGGTGACGTCCTTGCCCTGCGTGTCCACATAGGTCACCTTCGTCATGTCCACGCAGTAGGAGACGGTGGCACTCTGACCGTCAGCACTCATGGCGACCTCGGAGACCGCCACTCTCACCGGGGTCCTGGCCTTCTCACCCTTGCTCTTCATGCCGGCGGCATCATTGGTGAGCTGCTGCTGAAGGTTGCCGGTGGCGACGGTGGACAGCTGGCCCGTGTCCTGACCACCGCTGACCCACAGTCTCCAGGACATCTGGTCGTAGGCCACGAAGTCCTTGAGGATCTCGACCTGACTGACGTCCAGGCCGGCGGGGATGGTGGTGACGGTGTAGCCGAGCTTGGGGTCGGACAGGGAGGCCGCCGTGACGGGGCCGGCGCTGCCCGACGCCGTGGCGACGCCCGAGGGCACCGACGTCGAGCTTCTAGCAGTGCCCGATCCACTCGCGACATCCTTGCCACCGGGCTTGGAACTGTGCGGCGAGCAGCCGGTCAGGGCGAGCGCGCCGGTCAGCAGCAGGCAGCCCAGCACGGCAGCCCGACGTCGAGCTCCAGATCGGTCCGCGAGACGAGTCTCGGCACGTGCCACAGGGGCTCCTCCCAGTCAGCCGGATTCAACCCGGCGGAAACCAACCCGTCGACAGTACCGCGAAGATCACGAGCACGCTCGACGTTCGTCGCCGGAAGCCCGCCTTTCGGCTCCACCGACGATGGAAGGATGCGCACGCACCGGACCCCCTCCACCGACAGGGGCATGTCACGCGTACGGGTGCAGGACTCCCACCCCCGTACGCGCGAACAGCCCCCGGCCGCGGAAGAACGTTCTCCGACGGCGTCGAACGTCCCCAACGACGTCAGCCAGGAACGGCCGGTTACCACAGGACCTTCAAGCCGGACAACTTCCCAATACGATGCTTGGTGTGCAGCTCCCACGCGCTGGCAGCAGAGACCACCAGGAGGTTCCCGCGGTCTCGCAGCACCTCAGCAGCCCGGTCACCTAAGCGTGACGGTTCATTGATCGCCCATATGAGTGCGTGCGTGTCGAGCAGGTAGCCGTTCACGCACCCTCCCAGACGCTCAGCTCCTCCTCAGGCAGGTCGTCGAAGAATGTGTCCGGCAACTGATAGCCGCCGAAGCCCAGCTCCCGCTCACCCGTCCCGACCGGAACCAGCCGCGCCACCGTCTGACGTCCTCGGGCGATATTGATGGTCGCCCCTGCTCGACTTCCACCAGCAGCGCCGACAGATGCGTCTTCGCCTCCTGAACCTTCACCGTCCTCATACATCGATGCTCCCGGGGAGAGACGACATGGTCAACCAGGTTGGTCAGGTTGCGGCGTCGAACATCGTGGTCGGTGGGGAGGTCAGGCCCAGGGCTGGCGCTCGGCCCACTGCTGAGGGCTGACGCGGCGCCCGGTGTAGAAGGGCGTGTCCACGCGCACGTGCATGCGCGCGTCCGTGTAGCGCTGGTGGTGCAGCACCCCCTCGAGGCGGTCGAGGGTGTCGGCCTCGAAGCCGAGGATCCACTCGTAGTCGCTCAGACCGAAGGTCGACAGGGTCGAGCCCTTGACGTCGGGGTACTTGGAGAAGCCGTGGCGACCGTGCTGGGCCATCATGCGCGAGCGCTCCTCGGGGTCGAGCAGGTACCACTCGTAGGAGCGCACGAACGGGTAGACCATGACCCAGTCCCGCGGCGCCACCCCGGCCAGGCAGGCCGGCACGTGGCGGGGGTTGAACTCGGCGGGCGTGTGCAGCCCCATGCAGGACCACACCGGTTCCAGGTAGCGGCCCAGCGCGCTGCCGCGCAGGCGGTGGTAGGCGTCCTGGAGGACCTCGGGGTCGTCGTCGAGCCACCACACGAGCAGGTCGGCATCGGCACGCAGGCCTCCGACGTCGTACCAACCGCGCGTCGTCACGCCGCCGGCCTCGGTGAAGTCGGCGCTCTCCCCCAGGAGCTGCTCGCGCTCGGGCTGAGAGGCGGGCAGCGGACGGGTCAGGCGGAAGACGGCGTAGAGGGTGTAGTGGTACTGATTGTTGATGGCCTCGAGGTCGACGTCGGTGGCGTCGCGCGGGTCGCGATGGGGGCGGCGCTCCTCGTCCTCGAAGCGGTGCAGGCCACCCTCGCCGGGGTGGCCGCCGTGGCCACCCCGGGCGCTGTGCTGGCTGTGGGTGTCGGTGCTCATTTCTTCTCCTTCGTCCTTGCGGAGCTGCTGGGCTTGAGGCTATCGGGGTCGACGATGGTCAGCGGGTGCTGGTCGGTATCCGGTCACGGCCTGCTCATGGCCGGTTGGTGCCCGGCGGCGTGCTCGCCGGTCGCATCGTCGGCCCCGTGGTGACCGGGGTGGCGGGCGCCGGAGCGGCAGCAGGAGGGCGGACAGACGGTGTGGAAGGGGCCGACGCCGGTGGTCGAGGCGGGGTGGACGTCCTCACCGCGGGCGACGCCGGCCCGCTCGATGAGGATGTCGATGAGGGAGTCGACAAAGGCCGGGTGGGTGCCGACAGTGGCGGCGCGCGCATACGGCATCCCCAGGTCGCGGGCGGTCTGGGCGGCCTCGGTGTCGAGGTCGAAGACGACCTCCATGTGGTCGGAGATGAAGCCGAAGGGGGCCACGACGACGCCCCCAGGTCGCCCTACCGGACCCCCATCAGTCAGGTGGCCGGCAGCCAGGGCCTCAAGGTGGTCGTTGACGTCAGGCTCGAGCCAGCGGGCCTGGGGTGGGCCGGAGCGCGAGCAGTAGACGAGGTCCGCCTCCACCGTCTCCAGCCCGAGGCGGCGGGCAATCTCGGGCACGAGCGCCTCGACGAGCGCCTCGTGCTGAGCGACGTAGGAGACCTCTGTAGACAGGTCGGCGGCGACACCGGGCTCGCGCTGCCCGGAGGGCTGTCCCGCATTGACCGGCTCCGGGGAGTCGTCGGGGCCCGGGGCGGAGCCGGCCTCCATGCCCAGGGGGATGGAGTGGGTGACGAGGACGAGGCGCACGTCGGCGGCGGACACCCCTTGTTCGGCGAGCCTGCCGTAGGCCTCGACGATGGCGTCGACGTTGGCCTGCAGCAGCCCGGAGGTGTTGTAGTAGGGGCGCGTCTTGTCCACGGTGAGGTCAACGGGACCGCCGCCGTCCCCGCCGACCCGGGCGGCGGCGTCGGCCTCGAATCCGTCACCGGTGGCCCCGTCCGCACCGGCGGCGAGCAGGGCGACGGCCCCGGCCAGGTCCTCGCGGTACTGGCGGCACCCTGAGTAGGACCCGAAGGCCGCGGTGGGCAGGGCCAGGATGTGGCGGGCTCCGGCGTCGGCCAGCTCGCGCAGGGCCTGACTGACGAAGGGGTGCCAGTTGCGGTTGCCGACGACGATCGGCAGCGATGAGCCGCGCTCGGCCAGACGGGCCTGGAGGGCGTCGCGCAGCTCGGCGTTGCGCGCATTGATCGGGGAGGCCCCGCCGAAGCCCTGGTAGTGGCCGGATACCTCCAGGAGACGCGAGTCGGGCACACCGCGGCCGGCGGTGGCGTTGCGCATGAAGGGCAGGACGTCCTCACTGCGGCGCGGGCCGCCGTAGGACAGCAGGAGGACGGCGTCGTAGGGGGCCAGCGGGTCCGCCGCGGGAACACTCACGGGCAGGTCGGCGGGAACGGCCTCCGGGACGCCGGACCGGCCTGCGGCGAGGCCACCAGCGGACGGCGGGAAGGTCTGGCCGGTCTCAGTCATGTGTTCCTCCTACAGAATCCGGGCCGAGAACGAGCTCGAGCGCCTGCCGGTAGGCCTCCTCGCGGCCCTCCTGACCGGCGCGGCGGGCCATGACGGTGGGCTGGTGGAGGAGACGAGCCGCCAGGTGGTGCAGGGCGCGCTCGGCCTGGGCCAGGGTGATGACCGGTTCGTCCACAGAGTCGGCGAGGGTCTGAGGGACGGCCTCTGAGGCGGTCTCGGGAGCGGTCACCGCGATGGCGGTGGCGCTGACGGCCCCGGGCGCGCCATTCGCACGGACTACCCCGCCACCGGTGACCACACGGACGTCGGCCCGCCCGTCCACCGAGGGCACGGTCGAGGCCGGCAGCCGGGACTGCAGCGGCCGCAGACGCTCGATCTCCTCCGTGACGACCTTGCCGACGTGCGATCTCAGGGCGGTGATGAGCGGATCCATGCTGCGCCCGGCCAGGGCGCGTTCGAAGTCGTCGGCCTCGGCGTCGACGATGACGCGGGCGGCGTCGACCTGTTGGGCCTCGGCGTCGGGGACGGCGTCGCGTACGCCGGGAAGGTCGAGGTGGACGACGCCGGTCAGGGTGCGGACGGCCTCGTCGACGTCGCGGGTCAGGGCCAGGTCGAGGATGACCAGGGGACGGCCGGCGCTCCCGGTCGAGCGGAGCCGGCCGGCGGCGATGGGGGCGACGACGTCGGCCGTCAGCACCGGCCCGCCCACCCCGCGGCAGGTGACGACGAGGTCGGCCCGGTCCACGGCCTCGGCCAGGGAGCCCGCGGGCACGGCCCGCAGGTCGTGGCCGGCGGCGAAGGCCTGGGCGCGGTTGGAGGCGGAGTAGACGGCGATGTCGTCCAGGCCCCGTGCGCGCAGGGCCGCGACGGTGGCGCCGGCATAGGAGCCGGTTCCGATGATGAGGGCACGGCACTCACTCAGAGGTGGCAGATGGGCGGCCGCCTGCTCGACGCCGATGGCGACGACACTGCGCCCCGAGCCGGACAGGGCGGTCTCGTGAGCGACGCGACGGGAGGTGGCCGAGGCGCGCTCGATGACCCGCACGAGCTCGGGGCTGAGTGTGCCCTCGGCTGCGGCGGTCTCAGCGGCGCGGCGGACCTGGCCGGCGATCTGGACCTCGCCGACCACCATCGAGCTCAGGCCCGCGGCGATGGCGAGCATCTCGCGGCGGGCGGCCGCGCCGGACAGGTGGGTCAGGTGGAGGCCGCCCGGCGTCAGGCCCGCGCGCTCGGCGAGGAAGGCGGAGACGGCCCCACCCAGATCCGACGGCGCAGCATCGGTGGGTTCAGTTGGTAAGGCGCAGGCGGCGGAGCCATGCGCAGTGGAACCGCGGGAGGTCGGGCCATGACCGTGGGCGGCGGAGCCCGGCAGCGGGTGGAGGGCTGCCGGGCAGCCGGTGTCGGCCCAGGAGTCGGCGTCGATCAGGAGGGCCAGGCGATTGCAGGTGGACAGGACGACGACCCCGCGCAGCGCGGGGACCGCCTCCAGGAGATCCGGCCCCAGCCCCGGGGCGACCGCTCCCAGCCGGGCAACGACGTCGAGGCCCGGCAGTCGGTGGTCGGCGGAGAGGAGATGAGTAGTCACAGCGAGCGCTATTGAAACATCACTGCAGCGTGCGGGCACAATAGCGGCGCGGCGACGCACTTCCAACGTCGAGACAATGCGTCATCATCATATTTCTGACACCTTGTCAGCACCCGATCAACGCCCCGGCACGTCGCGCCACAATGCGAAATAAACCCCCTCTGACCACTGCTAACAGGAGGCAGGCGAATATGTCTCACATTCAGTTCCCCTATCGCAGGGAAAGCACGCGGCGTCAGCATTCCTCACCCGACAACAGCGATTTCGTCACCGGCACTTCACGCAATTCAATGGGGCGCGAGCAGGCGGGGGTCGAGCCGGACTCGACCGGCGCCGCGGCCGGGGCGAGCCGGGGCGACGGCGTCGGAACCGCCACGACCCCTGCGATCCTGGAGGCGTTGGCGGGTCGGCGCCCGGAGCGCACCCCGGTGTGGTTCATGCGTCAGGCGGGCCGGTCCCTGCCGGAGTACCGCGCACTGCGGGAGCGCGCCGGCATCCCGATGCTGGAGGCCTGCCTGGATCCGGAGCTCGCGGCCGAAGCGACCCTGCAGCCGGTGCGGCGCCACGGCGTCGACGCGGCCGTCTTCTTCTCCGACATCATGGTGCCGCTGCGCCTGGCGGGCGTGAGGGTACGGATCGAGGAGGGCGTGGGTCCGGTGCTGGACGCCCCGGTGCGCAGCGGCCGTGAGGTGACCGAGCTGGTCGCCCATCGCTTCGGGGACGGCCCTGGTCCGGAGACCACAGCGGGCACGGCAGGCACGGCCGGCGCTGAGGGGGTGGCGGCGATCGAGGAGGCGGTGCGCCGCGTCGTCGTCGAGCTGGGCAGCCCGCAGGCGCCGGGGGTGCGCGAGGGGCTGAGCGAGCGAGCGCGGGCCGGGCTGGAGCACAGCGCCGGAGCGACGGGATGGACGCCGGTGCTCGCCTTCGGCGGGGCGCCCTTCACGTTGGCGGCCTACCTCGTGGAGGGCCGGCCCAGCCGCGACCACCTGGCGGCGCGCACGCTCATGCGCGCCGACCCCGGCTCCTGGGACCGGCTCATGACGTGGTGCGCACGCCTGACCGGTGAGTTCATCGCCACGCAGGTGCGCGCCGGGGCCGCCGCGGCCCAGCTCTTCGACTCCTGGGCGGGCTCACTGTCGCCGCGCGCCTACCGCGAGCGCGTGGCGCCCTACTCGGCGCTCGCTCTGGATGCCGCCCGTCAGGCCGTCTCCCCCACCACGGGGGAGGTGCCGCCCCTCATCCACTTCGGCACCGGCACCGCCCGGCTGCTGGGGCTCATGCGTCAGGCGGGGGCCGACGCCATCGGTGTCGATGAGCGCATCGAGCTGGGCGAGGCCATTGAGGCGCTGGCCCAGGCCGATCCGCAGGCGGGAGCCTGTCCCGTCCAGGGCAACCTCGACCCAGCGCTGCTGGCGGCGCCGTGGTCGCTGGTTGCCGAGGAGGTCGACGCGCTTCTGGCCGCCGGGCGCGCCGCGCCGGGGCACGTGGTCAACCTGGGGCACGGGGTGCCGCCGGACACCGAGGCGGACGTGCTCACGCGGATCGTGGCACGGGTGCACGGCTCAGTCGACTGGGAGGCCGTGGCGCTGGCCGGGTGGCAGGCGTGAGCGGGCAGGACGTCGGGGGGCAGCGGTGGGACGCGCTCGTCGTCGGCGGTGGGATCGCCGGGCTGACGGCGGCCTGGGACCTGGTGCGCGCCGGGCTGCGACCGCTGCTCATTGAGGCGCGCGGCTACACCGGCGGGCTCGTCGCGGCCGGGCGGATCGGTGGGGCGCGGATGGACCTGGGGGCCGAGGGCTTCGTGGTGCGTGGACAGGCGGCCACCTCGATGCTGGCCGAGCTCGGTCTGCACGCCACCGGGCCGCACGGCCGCCCCCGGCTCTTTCTTCCGCCGCTCACGCCGGGCGACGGCGACGGGCCGTCCGGCTGGGCCCTGCACCGGTTTCCCGACGACGCCTACCTGGGGATCCCGGCGAACCCGCTGGCGCCCGACGTCGTGGGCATCATCGGGGAGGCGGCCGCACGCCGGGCCGCGCAGGACGCCGAGCTGCCCGGGACCGTGGGCACCGGCCTCGACGACCCGGCGGACCTGGCCTCCTTCATCACCGCGCGGATGGGGGCCGGCGTCCTGAACCGTCTCGTGCGCCCGATCGTCGCCGGCATCCACTCGGCGGGCCCCGAGGACCTGGCCGCGGACGTCGTCGTGCCCGGGCTGCGGCGGGCCACCGCGGAGCTGGGCTCGCTCGGAGCGGCTGCGACGGCGGTGCTGGAGCAGCGTCGGGCCCGCCGGGACGGGGCCGGTGGGCGAAGCGTGGATGCCGCCGTCGAGGGCGGGTTGTTCCGGCTCACCGACGCGTTGCGCGAGGCGATTGAGGCCGGCGGCGGAAGCGTGCGCACCCGGATCGGCGCCCAGTGGCTCCGGCCGGCCGGCGGCGAGCACGGGCGTGATTCCGCCACCTGGAGGGTGGGGATCGCGCCGACGCGACGAGGGCCGACGCCGTCGGACGAGCCGGTGCCGGATGGCGCGGAGGAGGTCGTGGTGACCGACCGCGTCATCCTGGCCTGCTCGGCGGGCGCCGCGCTGCGGCTGCTGCGGGGCGTCCCCGGCCTGCCCGCGAGCGCGACGGACCTGAGTGTGCCGGTGGGGGCGCCGATCGCGCGCTTCACGCTGGTGGTGCGCGCCCCCGAGCTGGGCGGGGAACCGGTGGGCTCGGGCCTGCTCGTGGCACCGACAGGGCCCACCGGTTCCGCCGGCACCATGGCGTCGGATGGGACGGATCCCGGCGGGACGCCCCCGAGCATGATGCCCTGCCCGGCCCGGGCCAAGGCGCTGTCCCACCTGAGCACCAAGTGGCCGTGGGTCGGCGCCGAGCTGCGGGCGCTGCACGGACCCGACGTCCACGCACTGCGCCTGTCATACGGCCGGCCGGGTCGGCCGCGCCCGGAGGTGGACCTGTCGGTGGCGCTGGACGACGTGGCCGCTCTGACGGGGGTGCGGATCGAGCCGGAGGCGGTGATCGATCACATGCTGGTGCGCTGGGACGGGACGCTGCCGCCAGTGACGCCCGCCTACCGGGAGCGCACGACACACCTGGAGGAGCAGCTGGCACCGGTGTCGGGGCTGGAGGTCACCGGGGCCTGGGTGGCGGGGACCGGGATCGCGGCCGTCGTCGGGCACGCCCGCACCGCGGCCGGGCGCCTGGTGGGTCCGCATGGCGAATGAGGAGACCAGCCAGGGCCGGTGTCCTCGTCGCGTTCGTATATTAGACCGCGGGTTCGTACCTCCGAGGTACGAGGACGGGCCGTCACGTACGAACGCGGCGACTGAGAACGGCGTATCGAGGAGGAGATGGGCATGGGCACCGATGAGGGGCGAGAGCGGCGTCTTCGGCTGGGCACACGCGGCTCGCGCCTGGCGCTGACCCAGTCCGGGCAGGTCGCCGACGCACTGCGCCAGGCCGCCGCGGCAGGCGCCCGCGCACCGGGCTGCGACAACCTGGAGCTCGACCTGGTCACGGTGCGCACGGACGGCGACGGCGACCGTACGCCCCTGCGACAGCTCGGCGGGGTGGGGGTCTTCGCGGCCCGGCTGCGCCACGCGCTCCTGGATGGCGAGGTGGACCTGGTGGTCCACTCCTTCAAGGACCTGCCCACGCAGCCGGTCGAGGGCCTGGAGGTCATCTGCGTGCCGCCGCGCGAGGACCCGCACGACGCCCTGTGCGCCCGCGACGGCCTGACCCTGGCCACCCTGCCCGACGGCGCCCGTGTGGGCACCGGCTCGCCGCGCCGGGCCGCCC
>NZ_GL882533.1 GCF_000195595.1 Actinomyces sp. oral taxon 170 str. F0386 | reverse complement strand
GCAAACGCGTTTGCTTGGGACCCCATGGGCTACGTGTCCACATCTGCCGCAAAGAGGCCCGCACGTCGATCGCACTTGTCCGAGACCCTCGGGATCATGCGGTCTCGCTTCCCCTCGCTGGGGTTCCTCAAGGCCTTTATGACAGATGTGGACACACTCGGGGATCGAGGGCCTTCAGGAGCCCGCCGCACCGCGCTTGCCGCTCTACGGATCTTCAACCCCTCGCCTGAGCGCACCACGAGAGAACGAGACAGACTACTCCATGCATTGAACCGTAATAAACCATACGGATAACCACTTGAAGAGACACAAGAACTTGACCAAACTGATGCCATATCCATGCATAACAGCTAGTTAAACAGCATCGCGGGCTCGTATATTCTCTGTATCCGCCCTCCGGAGAAAAGGCCAGAGAAGACTGTTGACCGGCCGGTTGCGACGGAGACGTTCACAAGGAAGAGAACCATTTCCTCAAGGAGGACATGATGAAGCGCACTGGCCGATACATGATCGGCACACTCGCGGCGATGACGCTCGTGGGGCTGGCAGGTCCCGCAGCCCTGGCCCAGAGTGATGGCCCCACCCAGCAGGGGGGCGAGTCCGCCGCCACCCAGCAGGCGAGCTCTCAGCCGACAGCGCAGACGGACGCTGCGACCACTACCTCTTCTGCCTCGGCAGAGGAAACACAGCAAGCCCCGCAAGGTGATTCGGCTGAGGCCAGCGTCAAGCCGACTGAGGCCACCACCACACCGTCGGCTGACCCGGCCACCGACACCAAGCCCTCGGAC
>NZ_GL882532.1 GCF_000195595.1 Actinomyces sp. oral taxon 170 str. F0386 | reverse complement strand
GCTTGACACACCACATAGGGGCACCCCCCCGGCCGGTCGGTCTCACCCCCGCTCCTTGAAGACCAGCCGGCGCTGTGCCACGTAGCTGGCCACGTAGATGGCTCCGTCGCCGACAACCTTGGCGATCCCCAGCGGGACCCCGATCGCGGTGAGCGCCTTGAGCGCGATGTAGCTGGCCGCCATCAGGCTCACCGCCAGGATCACGTAGCGCACCGCCGTGCGCGCCACGGTGCCTCGCCGGGCCTTGAAGATGCGGCGGTTCATGAAGAAGTTCGCGGTCCCGGAGATCAGCCGCGCCCCCACGACGGCCGCCAGCAGGTTGCCGGTCATCGCGAAGATGACCATGACACCCAGCCAGTCGATCCCGAAGCTCGCCAGCGACGCCCCCGTGAACCGCAGCAGAGGGGCGTAGATCCGCGCCGAGTCCTGCAATGGTCGGAAGTGCGAGGAGGTGTTGCCCGGCTCGTAGACCGTGGCAATCTCCACCTGCTCCACCACCAGCCTCAGCTCGTGAGCGCGCAGCAGGGTGGAGAGCTCGTACTCGTAGCGGTCGCCGGGCACGCTCTGCAGCCAGGTCATGTGCCCGGCGGGGTAGCCGCGCAGGCCCGTCTGGGTGTCGCCCAGCCTCCAGCCGGTTGCGCCGCGGAACAGCAGGGCGGTCACATCGTTGCCGATCCGGCTGCGCAGCGGCACCGGCCCGGTGAACCGCCGCACCCCCAGGGTCATGTGCCCGGTCTCGCGCACCCGCGCGGCCACGGCCTCGATGTCCGACGGCGTGTGCTGCCCGTCGGCGTCGGCGCACACCACGTCCGCGTCGGGCCAGGTGGCGGCCGCGTGGGCCAGACCTGTGCGCAGCGCCTGACCCTTGCCCTGGTTGATGGGGTGGCTGACCACCTGGGCGCCCCGGGCGCGGGCGGCGGCGAAGAAGGGCGCGTAGCGCGGCCCCGAGCCGTCGTCGACGACAAGCACCGCGCAGTCCCGGCGCGCCCCGCGCAGCTGGGCCACGAGCGCGGCCAGGCGCTCATCGGGCTTGTAGGCCGGGATGAGGACCACGAGCGTCACCGCCGTCTGAGGGCGGGGCGCGCTACCGGCCCGCGGCGTCGTCCGGTTGTCCGCCGTGCGGTTCGCGGCGGTCCGGTTCGCCGGGACGATGACCCGCGGCAGCACCCGCGGCGAGGTCTGAAGAGCTGTGTGGGTGCCGTTCATCTCAGGATCCGTTCGCGATGTAGAGGATGTCGGAGGTGTCGCGCTCGCCCCCGTTGGAGGGCTGGTTGATGATCGAGTCGTTGAAGTACATGGCCGACGAGCCGCCGCCGTCGATGTTGTAGGCGCAGGCGCACCCCAGGTCGGCCATGATCTGGGCGAGCTCGGTCATGGTCACGCCGCGCGAGTAGCCCTCGCTGCGGCCGTCGACGACGACGAGCTTCAGGTGGTTCTTCTCCACCCACCCCACGGCGGTGCGCGGCTGCCTGCCCTGGATGGAGTGGTTGCCGACGTTCGTGTCGACCTCGACCTGGTCGATGCCGGAGAGCACCTGGCCGTTGTTGACCAGCGCCGGCCCGAAGGACAGCGTGTTCCACACGCCTGCGTCCAGGAGCGTCTGGGCGTTGGTGGTGGTCTCGTCGTAGACCTCGACGCGCCCGTCGGTGTAGAAGGCCATGCCGTCGCGTTTGCCGCTGTCGCGGTAGATGACGCCGTTGCGGATGAGGATGCCGTCGCTGCGGAAGCCGTAGTAGTCGCCGTTGATGGCCAGGATCGCGTCGTGCTCGGAGGCCATCGCGGTGGGCTTGGCAACGATGTTGGTGCCGTAGGAGTTGTTGGCGAAGGCGCTGCGCAGGTCGGTGGCGTTGGTGAGCTTGACGTCGGCCACGTAGTAGGTGACGGTGTCGCTGCCCGATCCGGTGGAGACCTGCTGGATCTCGATGCTCGTGTTGGACGAGGAGTAGGAGCTCTCCCCGACCGTCACATTGGTGGCCGGGGCGGCCGAGGAGCCTGCGGCGCTGCGAGCCTTGGCCTCCAGGGAGGTGACGTCGCCAACCTCGACGTGGTCGATGACGAACCGGTTGAGTGCCCAGGCGCTGGTGCCGGTGGCGGCCAGGCCCAGGACGGCGGCGCCGCCCAGGAGGAAGCGGCGGCGCGGGTGCTTGCGGGACTTCGTGGAGTGAGAGTGCCGGCCGGACTGGTGATCCTGGTCCGTCTGGGGCGGCTCGGCCGGGTTGAGGGTGTCGGAGTTGTGCATGGCTCAACCGTGTCGGCCCCGTGTATGTCAGGCGTAGGTTGACCTTGTGGGTCTCCTGTGAAGCTGCGGAGCCCGGAATGGCACGGGAAGACGACACCGCGTCAGATGTCAATACTTCTGGAAGGTGAGATCCTTGCGCCAGGATGGTCCCTGAAGTGCGGCACTGAGATCCGGCCCGGGCCTACAGTGAGAGGGGCAAGTAGCTGGTTCCCGCCGTGGGAATCTGCGAAGAAGGAGGCAACCGTGTTGACGGGACGGGCCCTACGCATCTTCCGAATTGTCATCGTGGTGCTCAACATCGTCGTAGCTGTCCTCTCCGTCCGGCGGGGAGACACGGCGGTCGCGGTTATCTCCATCGCTGTTGCCGTGCTCTTCCTGATCCAGGTGATCCGTCCGTCCATCGACGGCAAGGGAGGCGACCGAGATGACCGAACTCCTCCGAGCTCATGAGCGCTGTCGGCGATGCCCCGGCCCACCTCCTTGAGGTCGAGGCCCTGTCCGCCTGGTACGAGCGCGACCGGCCGGTCCTGGCCGACGTCTCCTTCGCTCTCGAGGCCGGCGAGGCTGTGGGGCTCATCGGCCTCAACGGCGCCGGCAAGACCACGATGCTCGCCTCCCTGTGCGACGTCCACCGCGGGGCGCGCCTGGGCGCCCTGCGCTACCGGGGCCGGGACACGCGCCCTGGCGACGAGCATTTCAAGGCCGCCCGCTACCTCAGCCTCGCCGACGACTCCTCCTTCCCCACCTGGAACCTGGAGGCCTTCATCGGCTTCATGGAGCGTGCCTACCACCGGCGCCCGGACCGCGGCCGCCTCGAGGAGCTGATCGAGGGCTTCGACTACGGCCGCTACCGGACCACCTCCTTCTCCCGGCTCTCCAGCGGCTCACGCAAGAAGGCCAACCTCATCGCCGCCTTCTACCTGACCACGCCCCTGCTCCTCCTGGACGAGCCCGTCGACTTCCTCGACTTCACCGCCACCGAGTTCCTCTACCGCAGCATCAACGACGCGGCCGCATCCGGGCGCTCGATCCTGCTCAGCTCCCACATCGCCGAGTCCTTCACTCGCTGCACCCGGCGCCTCTACGTGCTCTCCGCCGGCCGGATGAGCGGCCCCTTGACCACCCCCGAGGACTCTGATGCCGTGGCGGCGCTGGTCGGCTAGCCGGGCCGCCCTTGAGGCGGTGACCGGGCAGTTCGTGGGGCGCCAGACCGTCCTGGGTGCCGTCATCCTGTGCGCCCTGGCCGTCTGGTTCGGGGCGTCGACCGACCTCCGTGTCAACCCGCGCGTCGCGGTCACCGGACTGGTCCTGGCCGCCGTCGGCCTGACGGCCACCATCGCCTCGGCCTGGATCGGCTCCGGCCGCTGGGATGATCTGGCCCGCTTCCCGCTCCGACGTGATGAGCTCGCCCGGGCCGCCTACCTCGTGGCCGACGCTGTCATCCTCTTCGAGGCGGTTGTGCCCATCACCCTGTTCGTCCTGCTCACCGGTGGCGGAGGAGGTGGCCGGAGTCTCGGCGTAGGCGCTGCTGCGACGACGGCGGTGGAGATGATCGCCATCGGGTTGGGGGCCGGTGCGCTGGGGCTGACCCTGTGGGCGGGGGAGCGGGCCGTCTCGCGCTGGGTGGCCGGTGGGGCCCTCATCGTTGGGGCGACCGCCTGGTGGGTGGTGCCCGCTGCCTCCGCATTTCTCTTCATCGTTGCTGGTCTCGCCGCTGTCGTCCGCGCCGCCGGACTGCGGGTGCGCCGCACGCAGGTGGGAACTGTCCGGGGCGGCCGCCGCAGTCTGGTCCTCGGTGAGCTGGCGACCGTGCGCACCACGCAGGTCAATACTCTGATGATGCTTGCGGTCGCACTGGTCTTCACCTACACCATGGCCAGCCGTGGGCTGATCACTCCGATGACCATGGCCTTCGTTGTCGTCAACACGCCACTGAATGCCTACTTCTCCCGCTACCTCAGCACTCGCGCGGTGGTGATGGCCGCACCCGGATCGAGACGGGTCATGGCCGCCTATGCCAGGGGCCTCGCACTGTTGTATATGGCGTCCAACTGTCTGGTGGGTGTGTTCGTCGTCTGGCTGGGCGGCGGTTTTGTCGAGACCGTTGTGGCCGGAGTGGTGGCCTCGCTCGCTGGAGCGGTGACTGCGGTCCTCCTGGAGATCTACTGGCCGCTGACGAGTTGGAAGTCCGAGCGTGACGTCATGCGCCACCCGCGCAAGTACCTTCCACCGGCCGCGGCGTTGCTCGCCATCCTGGCGGTCCATGCCGTTGGCTCTCTTGTGGTGTAGCTGTTGTGGCTCGGTCTGACGCCGCCTTGTCGCTGTGCCGACCATCCATCTGGTCCGCACAGCATTTGTCTAACCTTACTAAAATAAAGGTAACTCTCTTGGCAAGTTGACTTAGGTAGACCTAATATCCTCGGTGATCTGCTTTCAACCTCGCGTCACCGAAGGACTCCTATGCGCCGTCGTACCCTGCTCATGGCCCTCCCACTCACTGCCGTCCTCGCCAGCTGCGGAGTCACCTCCCGCGCCGGCAAGGGCTCCAGCGGCGGTGCCTCCGCGAGCGCGTCGGGCGGCGGGTTCGAGGTCACTGACATCGTCGGTCGCAAGGTCGCCTTCGACACCCAGCCGAAGAACATCGTCCTGAGCGAGTCCCGCCACGTCTACTCCCTCGCCTTCCTCAACAAGACCAACCCCGTCGACAAGGTGGTCGCCTGGGGCGAGGACCTTCAGAAGGCCGCTCCCGACTTCTACGAGAAGATCGTGGCGGTCTCGCCCAAGGCCGCCGAGCTGCCGACCATCGGCTCCATCGCCAAGGACGGCCTGCCCATTGAGACCCTGGTGCAGTACAAGCCCGACGTCTTCGTCATGACCCTGGACGTCTACAACTCCGCGAAGGAGAAGGGCTACCTCGAGAAGCTGGACGGTCAGCAGATCAAGTACGTCGTCACAGACTTCCGACGCGACCCGGTCAAGAACACCGTCCCCTCGGTCACCCTTATGGGCGACCTCTTCGACAAGCGCAAGGAGGCCGAGGCCTTCGTCTCCTTCTACAAGAAGCAGGTCGACCCCATCGTTGAGAAGGTGAAGTCCCTGACCACCAGGCCCACCACCTTCCTGTGGCGCGGCCCGGGCGTCAACGACCCCGGTTCCACCTATTCCACCGCCAACCTGGGGGCCATCGTCACGGCGACCGGTGGCACCAATATCGCCGACAGCCTTTTGTCCGGCGAGGAGGGCGTTCTCACCCCCGAGCAGGTCATCGCCTCCAACCCCCAGAACATCATCGCCACCGGTGGCGAGTGGCAGCAGCAGAAGATCAAGGACACCGCCCAGACCAGCTATGTCCACCTCGGCTACAAGGCCGACGAGGCCTCCGCCAAGGCCAGTCTGGAGCAGCTGAAGAACCAGCCCGGCTACGACCAGATCCAGGCCTTCACCGACCGGCATGTCTACGGCGTCTACCACCAGTTCTACGACGCCCCCTACAACTTCATCGCCTACCTCACCTTCGCCAAGTGGCAGAACCCCGAGGCCTTCAGCGACATCGACCCCGACGCCGTCTGGAAGTCCTTCCACGACGACTACATGCCCTGGAAGGCCGAGGGCGTCTTCTTCACCTCCATCTGATGGGCGCCCCGCGCTCCAAGGCCCCTGCCGACGACGCCGCTGATGGAACGGGTGCCCGAACCGACAGCGCGGTGACCGGCACGACCGGGACTCAGACCGCCCCCGCGGGCGGTGCGGACAGTGCGTCGTCGGCCTACGCCTCCTACCGTCGTCGGACCCTGCGTCGCATCGCGATGCTGATGGGACTCGCGACCCTGCTCCTGGCCGTCTTCCTGGCGGCGTTGATGGTGGGGCCGTTGGGGTTCAGTCCGGCCCAGGTACTCGGCTCCCTCTTCTACGCCGACTACGACCCGTGGGTCGCCAACATCGTCATCAACCTGCGCCTGCCCCCGGCGCTCCTGGCGGTCCTGGTGGGCGGGGCGCTGTCCCTGGCCGGCGTGCAGATGCAGACGATCCTCGACAACCCGCTGGCCGAGCCCTTCACCCTGGGGATCTCGGCGGCCTCGGCCCTCGGCGCGGCGCTGGCGATCGTCACGGGCCTCGTGCTGCCGGTGGCTACCGGGGCGACCCTTCCGATCGTGGCGATGACGGCGGGACTGGCGGCCTCCATGGCCATCGCGATGGTCTCTCGGCTGCCCTCGGTGACCAAGGAGATGACGATCCTGCTGGGCATCGCCCTGGTCTTCAGCTGCCAGGCGCTCCTGGCGCTCGTGCAGTACCGGGCCTCCACCGAGAGCCTCCAGCAGATCGTCTTCTGGTCAATGGGCTCCCTCATGCGCGCCACCTGGCCGGCCGTGGCCACCGTCTCGGTGGCTCTGCTCGTGGCCACGCCCGTGTTCTGGGTCAACGGCTGGCGACTGACCGCCATCACCCTGGGGGAGGCGCGCGCCGCGGCCATGGGCATCAACGTGGCGCGCCTGCGCGCGTGGACCCTGGTCGGGGTCTCGCTGCTGGCCGCCCTGTCCGTGGCCTTCGTGGGGATCATCGGCTTCGTGGGGCTCGTGGGGCCGCACATGGCCCGCGGCCTGGTGGGGGAGGACCAGCGCTTCCTCGTGCCCGCCTCCATCCTGGCCGGATCCACCCTGCTGACCGCCGCCCACGCCGCCAGCCAGATCATCGTGCCGGGAGTGGCCGTACCCGTCGGTATCCTGACCGCCCTCGTGGGCGTGCCAGTGTTCCTCACCATCATCTTCGGACGCCAGCGCTCGGCGGTCAGGAGCGGATCATGAGCCTGGTACTGGACGATCTCACCTTCTCCTACGGCCGGCGGGCCGTCCTCAAAGGGGTCGACGCCACCTGGGAGACGGGGCAGATGGTGGGACTGCTCGGCCCCAACGGCGCCGGCAAGTCGACGCTCGTCACCTGCGTGGCCCAGCTGCGCCGCTACCTGGGGGAGGTGACCTTCGAGGACCGCAGAGGGCGGGACCTGCGCGGCATGATCGGCTACATGCCGCAGGGCCTGCCCGGCGATGCCGCCCTGACCGCTCTGGAGTCGGTGCTCACCGCCTCCAGGCGCGGGATGACCTGGCATACGAGCCGAGCCGACATCGACCGGGCCTGGAGCGCCCTGGACGAGCTCGGTGTGGCCGAGCTGGCCGACCGGCCACTGGGCCAGCTCTCCGGCGGCCAGCGCCAGCTCGTGGCCCTGGCCCAGACGCTCGTGCGCGAACCCGGACTCATCCTGCTCGACGAGCCCACCTCCGCCCTCGACCTGTGCCGCCAGGTCTCGGTGCTCTCCCACGTGCGCCGGATCTGTCACCGGGATACGGGCCGCCTCGCCGTCGTCGCCCTGCACGACCTCAATCTGGCGGCCCGCTTCTGCGACCGACTCGCCGTGCTCGCCGACGGGGTGGTCCTCGCCGAGGGCACACCCGCCGAGGTGCTCCAGCCGGACATCCTCGCCGAGGTCTATGGGCTGCGGGTGCGGATCGTGCCCGACGGCGACCACGTCATGGTCGCCCCCGAGACTGACCAGGAGGCCTGAGCGGGAGCTGCTGTCAGGTGTTCCGGCGTTGAATGAAGGGCACCAGCAGGGAACCACCCCAACCGAGTACCAGATGGACGATGCTGATGCTCAAGGTGCTGGAGAGAATGGCGTCGTCTCCTTGGATCGCACGGATGACGCCGATGACAAGGATTAGCCAGATCACCGGAACCGCTGCACCCCACAATGCGAGATACCGATGATGTCGGATGCAGGCGCGCAGCAGTCGCCAGCAGCGGCCCGCGAAATAAAGACGAAAAGCCCGGATTCGTGCGAGCGTTGCCCAGCATGTGAGGCCCGCCGTCAGAAACAGGGGAAGAAGAAGGAATTCGCTAGGCAGGTCGGATGTTCTGACCAGGGCGAGGAGTATCGTCGTCAGCAACATGCACCCGAGCATTCCGAAGTGAGCAACGCTCAGGAACTTTAGGAGGAAGGAACTGACCGCAATGCGCGCCATGGCGTGCACGGAAGTGTGGGCCGTGTAGGCGGCAAGTGCCTTGGCCGCTGCACGGGGTCTCGTGCGGCGATCGAGTATCTGGAACTGGAGGAGGAGAGCCTCCTCGCACAGGGGGTCGAGCCTGAGCGCCTCGTGCAAAGAGGCCTTGGCCGCCTCCGGGTCGGCTGTTCTCTGCGCGGCGGCCAGGGCCGCGTGGCTGTCGGCGCTCTCCGGGGAGAGCCTGACCGCCTCGTGGGCGTACAACAGCGCCTCCTCCGTACGCCCCATCCTGGTCAGTGCCGTCGCCATGAGGGAGAACAGCGAGACGTCCTCGGGGGACAGTTCCAGCGCGGTCCTCAATGAGTGCTCCGCCTCCAGTTCCTTGCCTTGGTAGATCAGGGCGTGGGCCAGAAGGCGGTGGGCCTCGGAATAGTCCGGCGCTGCTGCAATCGCTTGTCGAGCCATGGCCTCGGACTCCTCGAGTCGACCTGCGGCGCTGTGCGTGACCGCCAGGACCGTGTAGGTGAGTCCGGCGTTGTCTGGGTAACCGGCGAGTAGGCGGGTGAGGATCTGCATGGCTTGCTCGTCCTGCCCGGCTTCGGTGAGCTGGAAGGCCCACGTGAGCTCGCGCTCGTAGGCATCCTCCAAGGACCTGCCGCCTTCGGATGACGTCGTCGGCGTGCTCATAGCAGGCGGCGTCGTTTCATCCACTCGCGCAGTTCCTCGTACTCCCTGGAGGCATCGGAGTACTCGACGACGGTGCGCGCGGTCTCGAACCAGGGGCCGGTCGAGGGGCGGACTTCCTTGAGGGCTGCGTCCATGTCCTGCATATTCATGAGCCGAGGTCGGCCGGTGCGCACCGAGTCCATGAGCGCCTTCTCAGCAGCGGAGTCGCACACGTGCGACAGGTCTGCCCCGGTCAACCCCTCGGTCGCCCGTGCCAGGGCCTGCAGGTCGATTCCCTCCACGGGTCGCTCACGCAGGTGCGTGTGCAGAATGGCGGCGCGCGCCGGCTCGTCCGGTGGCAGGACGAGCAGGGTCCGGTCCAGCCTCCCTGGGCGGCGCAGTGCCGGATCGATGTCCCAGGGGGCGTTGGTGGCGGCCAGCAGGTAGATGCCCTCGTTGTTGCTGCCGACGCCGTCGAGCTCCTCAAGGAGCTGGTTAACGGTGCTGCGCATGCTCGAGTTACGTGAGAGTGAGCGCTTGATGCCGATAGCGTCGAGCTCGTCGAGGAAGAGGACGCAAGGTGCGTGGTCGCGGGCCTGCTGGAAGATGTTGTGGAGGTTGGCCTCGGAGTTGCCGATGTAGGGATCAAGGATGTCGGAGATCGTCACGGACAGGAAACCCGCTCCCATCTCACCGGCGATGGCACGGGCGATGAAGGTCTTTCCCGTCCCCGGCGGACCGTACAGGAGCAGGCCGCCGCGCAGGCTCTTGCCGTAGAGTCGGCGCAGTTCGGGGTTGCGCATAGGCGCCAGGAAGGAGGCCTCGAGTCGGTTCTTGACCTCGGTCATACCCCCGACGTCGGCCAGGCGTACACCGGCCCGCTCCACCTCCCAGTCGGCCGGGTCACTGTGGCCGTCGGCCCTGACCGGGCGAGGCTCGCAGAGAGCGGGGTCGGAGTCGGAGGGCTCTGAGGGCCTCGAAGAGACGAAGGGCGCAGCCGGTCCGCCGAGGTCCTCCTCGGCCCGCCGCCAGTCGAAGTCCCCGGTGTTGTCCGACGTCGTTGAGCTGCCGAATGCCGGAGCCTCCGATGACTCGGGCTCCGGTGGGGTGGTGACAGCCTCCGAGGGATCCTCCTTTCCCTGGGGGACACCCGCCGGTGTCGATACGCTGGTCGCCTGCTCTTCCAGCATGCTTGCCGCCTGCTCAGCGGGGGCCTGCGCGGTTTGCGGCGAGAGCGCTCTGGCCATGAGAGCGCGGGCGGCGTCGTCGGTCGGGGCGTGCTGAAGGGCGATGGCGCAGTGAGTCACCGCCTCAGCGCTTCGGCCGGCATCCATAAGGAGCTCGGCTAGGTGAGTGCGCAGCTGGACGTCATCGGGGGCGGTGTCCACAGCGCGTGTCAGGGAATCAATCAGCGGGTTGGTCACTCGGTCAGTCTAGATGCGGGCAGCGACACATGTGCTGTCGCGATCCTGTGGTGCGCCCGCCTGCTCCGTGCACCGCATCACGCGCCCGTGTACTGCCGTGCGGGCTGAAAATATCCCTACCCTCAGGTCATGACAGCTTCGCCGGACGCCCCCACCGACAGCGGGTTGAGGGCGGCCTTCCCCACCACGCTCCTCATCGCCCTGGCCGCGCTCGCGGCCGTCGCGCCCCTGGCCACCGACGCCTACCTGCCGGCCTTCGCCCAGATGGCCGACGACCTGGCCGTCTCCGCCTCCAGCGTCCAGCTGACGATGACGACCTTCCTCGTAGGGATCGCCCTGGGGCAGCTGACCATCGGGGTCCTGTCCGACCGGGTCGGCCGGCGTCCCCTCCTGCTGTGGGGCAGCGTGCTCGCCCTGGCTGCCAGCATCGGCGCCGCCCTGGCCTCGAGCCTGTCCATCCTCCTGACAGCACGCTTCCTCCAAGGACTCGGGGGAGCAGCCGGCATGGTCCTGGGTCGGGCCGTTATCTCCGACCGCTCCCGCGGTATCACCGCCGCCCGGGCGCTCAGCGTCGTCATGGTGATCCAGGGGATCGCCCCCGTGGTCGCCCCTATCCTCGGTGGCGTGCTCGTCGAGCCCATCGGCTGGCGCGGCGTCCTAGGGGTCGTGGCCGCCTTCACCGGGCTGCTCGTCCTCATGGTGGCCCTCTGGGTACCCGAGTCCCTGCCCGCCGAGCGGCGCCACGACGGCGGCCTGCGGATCCTGCTCGACGGCACCCGCGAGCTGGCCCACGACCACGTCCTCGTGCGTCTCCTGTTCATCAATGCCCTGTCCTTCGGGCTGCTCATGGCCTACCTGTCCGCCGCTCCCTTCGTGCTGCGCAACGTGTTGGGTATGGGGACAGTGGCCTACACGGCGGTGTTCGGCCTGTGTGGGGCAACCGTCACCGTGACGATCGGTGTGGCGGCATCCCTGGTGCGTCGCTTCTCCCAGGCCCGCCAGGTGTGGGTCGGGCTCATTGTGGGGCTGATCGTCGACGTCGTCTTCGCCGCGGTCTGCCTGACCTGGCTGCGCGAGCCGGTGACGGGCGCGGAGCGGGTGCCGCTGCTCGTCGTCGTGGTGGCGCTCTTCCTGGCGCACGCGGCCTGTTTGGGGCTGTCAATGGGCAACGCGCCGGCGCTCGCGCTGGACCGCACCGGCCGGTGGGCGGGGACTGGGTCCGCGCTGCTCGGCTTCCTCCAGTTCGTCGTCGGCGGACTCGTCAGCCCGTTGGTGGGGCTGACCGGGGAGGCCAGCGGTGCCGCCTTCGGCGTCGTCATCGTGGCCGTCGGCGTCATCGCCAACATCCTGGCGGTCTTCGGCCTGCGCGAGAGGGGCGAGAAGGAGCGCATGGCTGCCCAGGAGGCCGAGCGTCAGGCCCACCGTCTGGGCGAGTAAAGGCTCATGCCCCGCAGACTCTGTGGTGTCTGCTCAGGCGGCTCGGCGCAGTCGCGTCGTCGGGAGAGGCAGCTCGATGGCACCGATGAGGTCCACGGACTTGGCGACGCTGGTGGCCGACAGGTCCTCCACCGCCCTGGCGACGATGACGCGGTTCCGGTGGATCTCGCGGATCCTGACCCGGGTCCAGCTAGCCTCGCCCGTTTGCGGATCGTCCTCCTCAAGGAGCCAGTCCTCCGCCAGAAGCCGCAGACCGATCGCGTCCAGGACCGCCTCGGCCTCGTCGAGCTCCATGGCCTCGCCGCGCCGGATCCACAGCCGGTCGTAAGGGATGAACCGGCCGTCCGCACTCATCTCGATATAGCCCACATGCTCCCCGTCCTCGCGACGCAGATGATCGAAGACGTCCTCGGGATCGGGCAGGCCTTCCGGTGGAGGGGTGCTCATGCGTGCCAGGCTACCGGGCTGGCGAATGCCTCCACACCGGTGCAGGCCTGTCGCTTCCGACGTGGCCTGATCTACCTCAAGCCACGAGTGGCTGATAGCGCTGGCGGGCGGCCTCACCGGAGGTTCCGACCATATTTCCAATGACTGCCCAGGACATCCCAGCGTCCCGAGCGCCTCTGATGGCATCAAGGACATGCCGTTCGGCCTGGGCCTGTTCAGCAACTGCGTCTCGCAAGGCCGCTAATGCGGCCACGTCGACCTCATCGGCCTCGATTGGGTCGTAGTTTTCGAAGCGGGCGGCCAGCTCGTCGGCATGCGCCAGGATCTCGTCAACAGTACGGGGCATCGTCATCACCTCAGAAACTTCTCTCGGGCACGCATGGCGTGGACGATGACGATTGTGGTGATGCCTTGAATGTAGCCAATCTCGAGGACAAGGGCAGCCCGGTTGGCTCCCAGGAGCATAGTGAAACCATCTCCCATGTCCCATGCCCGGATGGGGTGGTGATAGGCGTGAAGGATGTCAGCCTCGCTCAGGCCGTGCTTCAGCGCCGATCTGGCAATGATCGGATCGTCCACAGATCCAAGGTAACTTGTGATGTGCTGTTTGGTCGAGGGGTGTGGTCCCGGGGTGACGCTGGTGGACTTTGAAAAGTCGCCAATCGTGACACTTCGGCGGTGCGTGGGGCTTGGTGGGCTGATCGAGAACGTACTTTCACGACGAGGACTGCGTTCTCCCGCAAATCTCTAGGGTGCGGCCTCAGTCATCTGCGGGAAAACGCAGTCCTCGCGAGATATCGCAGTTCCCGATGTGCCGGAGCGGCGGGGTGCACCGCTCTGGCGCCGCCTGAACTGTCCGCCATGCTGCCGTGGGCGGGTGCTTCACGAGGGGGGTGGCTCGCGATGCAGCGCGCGTGTCGCAGGTCACCTGCTGTCCGTGGAATGGATCGTCCAGTCCTAAGGTTGAGCCAGTCAGACTCAAGGTTGGGTGCCATCGAGTTGACAGAACCCGACTCAACCACAATCCTGAGTGCATACGACTCAACCTGAAGTCGCCGGGGCATCCGGCCTTCACCTCAGACATCGACTGACAACAACTCAGCAACCACAAGGAGCACATCACATGGCACGCGCTGTCGGTATCGACCTCGGTACCACCAACTCTGCTATCGCCGTCCTCGAGGGTGGCGAGCCCACCATCATCCCGAACGCCGAGGGCGGCCGTACCACCCCCTCCGTCGTCGCCTTCTCCAAGTCCGGCGAGATCCTCGTCGGCGAGATCGCCAAGCGCCAGGCGGTCACCAACGTCGACCGCACCATCTCCTCGGTCAAGCGCCACATGGGCACCGACTGGTCCGTCGAGATCGACGGCAAGAAGTACACCGCCCAGGAGATCAGCGCGCGCATCCTGGCCAAGCTCAAGACCGACGCCGAGGCCTACCTGGGTGAGCCCGTCTCCAACGCGGTCATCACCGTCCCGGCCTACTTCAACGACGCCGAGCGCCAGGCCACCAAGGAGGCCGGCACCATCGCGGGCCTGACCGTGGACCGCATCGTCAACGAGCCCACCGCCGCGGCCCTGGCCTACGGCCTGGACAAGGGCAAGGAGGACGAGCTCATCCTCGTCTTCGACCTCGGTGGCGGTACCTTCGACGTCTCCCTGCTCGAGGTCGGCAAGGACGACGACGGCTTCTCCACCATCCAGGTGCGCGCCACCAACGGTGACAACCGCCTGGGCGGCGACGACTGGGACGCCCGCATCGTCGACTGGCTGGTCAAGCAGGTCAAGAGCAAGGACGGCGTGGACCTGTCCAAGGACAAGATCGCCATGCAGCGCCTCAAGGACGCCGCCGAGCAGGCCAAGAAGGAGCTGTCCTCGGCGACCTCCACGAACATCAACCTGCAGTACCTCTCCATGAGCGAGTCCGGCCCCATCCACCTCGATGAGAAGCTGACCCGCTCCAACTTCCAGGAGATGACCGCGGACCTGCTCGAGCGCACCAAGATCCCCTTCCACAACGTCATCAAGGACGCCGGGGTCAAGGTCTCCGACATCGACCACGTGGTCCTCGTGGGAGGATCCACCCGCATGCCCGCCGTCACCGAGGTGGTGCGCGAGCTGACCGGCAAGGAGCCCAACAAGGGCGTCAACCCCGACGAGGTCGTCGCCATCGGCGCGGCCCTCCAGGCCGGTGTCATCCAGGGCGACCGCAGCGACGTCCTGCTCATCGACGTCACGCCGCTGTCCCTGGGCATTGAGACCAAGGGCGGGGTCATGACCAAGCTCATCGAGCGCAACACGGCCATCCCGACCAAGCGCTCCGAGGTCTTCTCCACCGCCGAGGACAACCAGCCCTCCGTGCTCATCCAGGTCTACCAGGGCGAGCGCGAGTTCGCCCGGGACAACAAGCCGCTGGGCACCTTCGAGCTGACCGGTATCGCCCCGGCCCCCCGCGGCGTGCCCCAGATCGAGGTCTCCTTCGACATCGACGCCAACGGCATCGTCCACGTCTCGGCCAAGGACCGCGGTACCGGCAAGGAGCAGTCCATGACCATCTCCGGCGGCTCGGCCCTGCCCAAGGAGGACATCGACCGCATGGTCAAGGAGGCCGAGGCCCACGCCGAGGAGGACAAGAAGCGCCGTGAGGACGCCGAGACCCGCAACTCCGCCGAGCAGCAGGCCTACTCCATCGAGAAGCTCCTCAAGGACAACAAGGACAAGCTGCCCGAGGACGTCCACTCCGAGGTCTCCGAGGCCGTCACCGACCTCAAGAAGGCCCTCGAGGGCGACGACATCGAGCCGGTCAAGACCGCTCAGGAGAGGCTGAGCTCGGTGGCACAGAAGGTCGGCGAGGCCATCTACCAGGCCGACGCCGCCCAGGCCGCGGGTGACGCCTCCGGTGCCACCGGCTCGGCCTCCTCCGCCGGCGCCGCGTCCTCCAACGACGAGGACATCGTGGACGCCGAGATCGTCGACGACGAGGACTCCAAGTGACCTCGGCCGGCCCCACCCCCGAGAACGAGGGCATCGACCCCGAGCTCCAGGCGGCCGTCGAGTCGGCCTTCGAGGAGGTGCCCGACGACGTCCGCGACGAGCTAGCCCAGGGCGCGCCTGAGGGCGCGGCCGGCCAGTCCGATGCCGCCGCCTCCGACGAGGACGCGGCGGGGGACGACCCCCTGGCCCAGGCGCAGGCCCAGGCCGCTCAGGCGGCCGACGACCTGGCCCGGGCCCGGGCGGACCTCTACAACCTCCAGCAGGAGTACCAGGGGTTCGTGCGTCGGTCCCGCGAGGGCGCTGCCTCCCACCGCCAGGCCGGCGCCGCCGACGTCGTCGAGGCGCTCATCCCGGTCCTCGACGAGATCGAGCTGGCCCGCCAGCACGGTGACCTGACCGGCACCTTCGAGACCACGGCCGGCAAGCTCGAGTCGATCCTGGCCGAGAAGTACTCCCTGGAGCGCTTCGGCGCTGTGGGCGAGGTCTTCGATCCCACGCTGCACGAGGCCCTCATGGCCACCGAGTCCAGCGAGGTCACCGAGCCCACCATCGCCGCGGTCCTCCAGCCCGGATACCGCCTGGGTGAGCGCGTCGTGCGCGCCGCCCGCGTCCAGGTCGCCAACCCGGCCTGAGCCGGTATCCACCACACATCCACGGCACTAACCACCCCGGTCCGACGGCAGGCCCGGGCCCGCCGGAAACGCCGGCTCGGGCCCGCCGTCGGCCGGGAGGTTGCCCCATGACTTTCAACAGCTTGTATCAGTAAGGAAAACCCACGATCACCCGGATAAGGAGGCGGTGAGACGACCATGGCCAGTCAGGACTGGATGACGAAGGACTTCTACGCGGTCCTCGGCGTGAGTAAGGACGCCGACGCCGCCGCTATCAAGAAGGCCTACCGTACGCTCGCGAAGAAGTACCACCCCGACCGCAACCCCGACGACGCCGCGGCGGCGGAGAAGTTCAAGGAGATCGGGGAGGCGTACGCCGTCCTGTCCGACGAGGCCGAGCGCAAGCAGTACGACGCGATCCGCTCCATGGCCGGGGGCGGTGCCCGCTTCCAGGCCGGGGGCCCGGGAGGCGCCGGCGGTGCGGCCGGATTCGAGGACATCTTCTCCTCCATGTTCGGCGCCCAGGGCGGTAACGTCCGCTTCGAGACCGGTGGCGCCGGCGGCGCTCAGCCCGACCTCGACGACCTGCTGCGCATGTTCGGCGGCGCCCCCAGCCCCACCCGCTCCGGCGGCCGCCCCGGCCCCTTCGGCTTCGGCGGCTTCGGTTCCCCGCCCCAGCCGCAGAAGGGCTCCGACGTCCTGACCTCGGCGTCGCTGGATCTGCGCGATGCCGTTGCCGGCACCACCGTGGAGCTCACCGCGGACGGACGCACCATGAAGGTCCGCATCCCGGCAGGCGTGCGCGACGGCCAGAAGATCCGCCTGCGCGGCAAGGGACGCACCGGTCTCAACGGTGGCGAGAACGGTGACATGGTGGTGTCCATCAGCGTCAACAAGCACCCGGTGTACTCCATCGACCCCGTTGACGGCGCCAACCTGCGCATGGACCTTCCTGTCACCCTGCGCGAGGCCGCCCTGGGCGCCACGGTCGAGGTCCCGCTGCTCGACGGCGGTACCTCCAAGATCAAGATCAAGCCCGGCACCTCCTCGGGCACCGTCATGCGCCTGCGCGGAAAAGGCGCCACCACCCGGAAGAAGACCGGCGACCTGCTGGTGACCATCGAGGTGGCCGTCCCCAAGAAGCTCTCCAAAGCCGCTAAGAAGGCCCTAGAGGCCTTCGATGAGGCCATGGGCGACACCGACCCGCGGGCGACCCTCATGGAGGAGGCCGGCACGTGAGCCGGCGTCGGGCCGGGCAGGGTCTGGACTACCTGGCCGAGGACGCGGCCGAGCGCGCGGTCTACGTGGTCTCGGTGGCGGCCGAGCTCGCCGGGATGCACCCTCAGACCCTGCGACAGTACGACCGGCTCGGACTGGTCCGCCCCGCCCGGACCCGCGGGCGGGGCCGGCGCTACTCCCACCGCGACGTCGAGCGCCTGCGCCGCATCCAGGCCCTGTCCCAGGAGGGCATCAACCTCGAGGGCGTCCGCCGCATCCTCGCTCTGGAGGCCCGCGTCGAGGAGCTGGAGGCCGACAACGCCCGCATGCGCAGCCGGGAGGCCGTCGTCCAGAGGATCTTCGCCGCGGCCGCTGACGGCGAGGTCCAGGTCGTCGCGCCCGGGCGACAGGGGCGTGGGCCTGAGCGCGGTCCCGAGCCGCGCGGCGGGCGCACCGCCAGCGCGGCGGGCACTGCGGGTGCCGTGAGCACGGCGCTCGTGCCGACGAGGGCATCACGCCCCTGAACGCTGTTGTGGGCCAGGGGCTGTGCGATCTCGTCAGGAGCTCGTGTATCCCTATCCCTGGTGGGGATGACAAGACGCGGTCCTTAGTTCTTCGGGGGATGTCGGCACCTTTGGCTCATGTCTCTGCGGGGGATGTATGCCGATATTGCCGACAATACTGTCGGTGTCATGCATATGACGACTTCTTTCACCAGCACTCGGGATCTTCGCTACCCGGCCCCGGATGTAGCCCGGGGGCTGATGCTCCTACTCATCGCGATGGCGAATGTTCCCGTGTGGGTGGCGAAGAACTTACCGACAGTTACCGGTGCTCGTTTCCACCCGTCGATGGCTGACAGTGCTTGGCTGTTCATCCGGATGCTCTTCGTTGATCACCGGGTCTACCCGTTGTTCGCGATGCTCTTCGGGTTCGGGCTCATGACCATGATCAACCGGCGTATCGCCTCCGGGACGGAGAGCTATCTTCAGTCCCTCCCAGGTGCGGATGCGGGGCGTGAGCCGACGCCGCAGGAGGAGGCCTGGGCGCACGAGCGTGCGACCGTCGATGCGCGCCGCCTGGTGCGGTGCCGGGGCTGGTGGATGATCCTGTTCGGGTTCGTCCATGGCATTGTCTTCCCTGGCGACATCATTGGCACCTACGGACTGGTTGCGGTACTTCTTGCGGGATGGCTTGCACGCAAGCAGTTTCGGCGGCTGGTGGTGACGGGTACTATCGCCACTCTTACCGAGATAGCACTTTTGCTGATGATTGGGTTCCTTTCTCAAGGTGAGTCCGCGACCGGAGCGGGAGAGGCGACGACCTCTGAGCAGGCGCTTCTGCCGTGGTTCATCACCAATCCGGGCAGCTGGGCGGTACAGACACTCATGGGCGCCGTCGGCCTTATCCTCCTGGCGGTTGTCATCGGGGCTCGCCTGGCCGACACTGATCTCATCGTCCACCCCGAACGGCATCGGAGTCTGCTGGTGATGGTTGCGGTTGGTGGTTTACTTCTGGGAGCACTCGGCGCATTGCCGATGACCCTGGCCCAGATGGGGATGATGCCGATGCCGCTCTGGAGTACCGCTGCCCAGAACGTCTTCGGGTTGGCCGGCGGATGCGGTTGGCTGGCGCTGCTGGTGCTCTACGCCGGCGGCCCGAGGCCGGACGGCCGGCTCACCGGACTGCGGTGGCTCGCCTCGGCCGTCGGGCGTCGGTCGATGACCGTCTACTTGAGTCAGACGATGCTGTTCGGGACGATTTTTGTCATCCTCCCCGCCCTCATCGGGCAGCGCTTGTGGCTGGGACCGATCGCGGCCGCCGGGGTGGCGGTGCTGGCCTGGCTGCTGGCTGTTGGGCTGTGCGTCATCTTGGAGTGTGGCGGTCACGCCGGTCCCTTCGAGACCCTGTTGCGCACCGCCGTGGCCCGCAGTGAGCGCAAGCCGCCTCGCCCGGCGCCACGGGCGGCGGCCGGTACCACAGTCGTCTCCGCCGGAGTTTCTGAGTGAAAGCAGCGCTCCACCTGGGGAGCGAGATCTGGCGGTGTGTTGCGTCGTATTATCAACGGTATGCATCTCATCAGCTCTTTCACTAGTTCCAGGGGCGTGCGTTACCCAGCCCCGGACGTGGCTCGGGGTTTCATGCTGCTGCTCATCGCGGTGGCCAACGTGCCCCAGTGGAGCAGGGTGCCGGCTAGCTTCGTCGGTACTTTCCCGGCCTCGGCGGCCGATGCCTGGTGGGTGTTCATCCGGGAGCTCTTCGTCGATCACCGGGCCTACCCGTTGTTCGCGATGCTGTTCGGCTTCGGGCTGATGACGATGATCAATCGGCGTATCGCCTCCGGGACGGAGAGCTATCTTCAGTCCCTCCCAGGTGCGGATGCGGGGCGTGAGCCGACGCCGCAGGAGGAGGCCTGGGCCCGTGAGCAGGCCACCGTCGACGCCCGTAGCCTCGTGCGGCGCCGGGGCTGGTGGATGATCCTGTTCGGGTTCGTTCACGGCATCTTCTTCCCCGGTGACATCATCGGCGCCTACGGGCTGGTCGCCGTCCTCTTCGCGGGCTGCCTGGCGCGCAAGCAGTACACCCTTCTCTACTCCGCCGGAGCCTTCATCACGCTCCTGGCCGCCGCCAACTTCCTGGCGATGGGCTTCGCCTCTCCGGAGACCATCGCCGTATGGTCCGGTGCTCAGGAGAGCCAGTTCACGATAGCGCTGCCCTGGTTCGCAGCCAACATCGTGGAGTGGACCATCGCGCTGTTCATCCAGGTCCTCCTCGCGCTCATCGTCCCCGCTGCGGTCCTCGGCGCCCGCCTGGCCGACACCGGCATCATCATTCATCCGGAGCGGCACCGAGGTCTGCTCGCGGCGATGGGAATCGGCGGCCTGACGGTGGGGGCCGGGGGCGCGCTCCACAGCGCTCTGACCAAGATGATGCCCATCTCGGCGTGGCCGTGGGACTTCGCGGCCAAAGAGCTCTTCGGTCTGGCCAGCGCCTGCGGTTGGTTGGCGCTGTTGGCCCTATATGCCGGTGGGCCCAGGGAGGACGGCAGGTTGACGGGACTGCGTCGGCTGGCCTCCGCCGTGGGGCGCCGTTCCATGACGGCCTACCTGAGCCAGACGATCCTGTTCGGGGTCATCTTCGTCATCGTCCCTCTTCTGGTGACGGGGGAGCGCCTGTGGCTGGGGCCGGCCACGGCTGCCCTCATCGCCGTGGCGGTGTGGCTGGTGACGGTGGTGCTGTGCGTGGTGCTCGAGCGCGGTGGGCATGCCGGTCCCTTCGAGACGCTGCTGCGCACCGCCGTGGCCCGCAGCGAGCGCAAGCGGTCGATGGCTCCGCCGGCCGTCCAGCCCATCAGCCGGCCGGGGGCGTAGCCGCCTGCACTGCTCCGAGAGCCGTTCTCACCGAACCGTCCTCCGGAAGAATGGCCAGGGCAGAGGATCCACCTTTCGGTGGAGGCGATCTCGGCGCTTAAGGCGGACGCCGCGTGATGACGGGCCTTTATACGGTCGAGCCATGAACACGACGACTTCATTCAACGGCTCCCGCGGCCTGCGGTACCCCGCCCCCGACGTCGCCCGCGGCTTCATGCTGCTGCTCATCGCCCTGGCCAATGTGGGCTTCTGGAGCTACGGCACCGGTCGATTCACGCCGTCGACCGCCGACAGGATCTGGGCCTTCATCAACGCCCTGTTCATTCACGAGCGCGCCTATCCGCTGTTCGCTCTGCTCTTCGGCTTCGGGCTGGCCACGATGGTCAACCGGCGCATCGCATCGGGCGCCGGCGTCTACTGCCAGGATCTGACCGGCGGGCTCCGTGCGCCGTCGGCTGCTGAGGTCAGCCAGGCCCGCGAGCAGGCGACTGTCGGTGCCCGCCGCCTCGTGCGGCGCCGGGGCCTGTGGATGGTCCTGTTCGGGCTGGTCCACGGCGTCTTCTTCCCCTCAGAGATCATCGGCGCCTACGGCATCGTCGCCGTCGTCTTCGCCGGCTGGTTCGCCCGCAAGCACCACAAGCGCCAGCTGGCGGTGTGCGCCCTCGTTCTTCTGTTCCAGGTCGTGCCGGTGCTCCTGTCGATGTTCTCGGGGCCCGACGGCGGAGCGGCTGCCTCCACTGCGGCGAGTACCGCCCCGACGGCTGCGGCACCTACCGACTCGGCCGAGTCGGTGCTGTCCACGCTGCCCTGGTTCGTGACCAACGTGGGTGAGTGGTTCTCGCTCGCCGTCGGGGTGGCCTTCACCACGATGGTTCTTCCGGCCGCCTTCCTCGGGGCCCGCCTGGCCGACACCGACCTCATCGCCCACCCCGAGCGCCACCGCGGCCTGCTGGCGGCCGTTGGGCTCGGCGGCCTGGCTCTGGGTGCGCTCGGAGCGCTCCACGAGATTCTCGTCCCGTTCACAAGTGCCCAGTCCTGGGAGATCGACTCCACGCTGATCATGGTCCTGGGCCTGCCTGGAGGCTGTGGCTGGCTGGCGCTGCTGGCCCTCTACGCCGGCGGGCCGACGTCGGACGGACGACTGACCGGTCTCAAGTGGCTGCTCGCCGCCGTAGGACGTCGCTCCATGACCGCCTACCTGTCTCAGACGCTCATGTTCGGCACTATCTTCGTCATCATGCCGAGACTGACCGGGAACCCCTTGGAGCTGGGAATGGCGGCGTCCGCTGCAGTCGCGGCCGTGGTCTGGCTGGTGACCGTGGGCGTGTGCGCGGTGCTTGAGCGACTCGGCGAGCCCGGTCCCTTCGAGGCCCTCCTGCGCACCGCCGTCGTCAGAATGAGGAGCCCTGGTCCTCCGGGAGGAGGCGCCGGGGCTCCTCTCGTGCCCACGGGTGAGGCGCAGGCTCGGAAGACAGCCCCGGCGGAGGAGGTGTGGATCACAGGGGCTTCCTAGCGTGGAGGTCATGAAACTCGCGACATCGTTCACCGGCACCAGGGGGATGCGCTATCCCTCCCCGGATGTGGCCCGTGGCTTCATGCTCCTGTTCATCTCCCTGGCCAATATCCCCTTCTGGACCGGCATGGCGCGGGTCTCGGCCCCCAACGATGCCGCAGACACGGCCTGGCTATGGGTGCGCACTCTTCTTATCGACGCCCGGTCCTATCCGCTGTTCGCGATGCTGTTCGGTTTCGGACTGGCCACCATGGTCAATCGGCGCATCGCCTCCGGGACGGAGAGCTATCTTCAGTCCCTCCCCGGTGTGGAGGCCGGGCGTGAGCCGACGGAGCAGGAGGAGGCCTGGGCCCGTGAGCAGGCCACTGTCGACGCCCGTCGCCTCGTGCGGCGCCGTGGCCTGTGGATGATCCTCTTCGGCGCTGTTCACGCCATGCTCTTCTCCGGCGACGTCATCGCTGCCTACGGGCTGACCGCCGTCATCTTCGCCGGATGGCTCGCCCGCAAGCACTGGAAGCGGGCAGCGGTCCTCTGCGCCGTCATCCTTGTTGCCAGCGTCGTCATCACCTGCGTCATCGTCAGTTTCAAGACCTCCCAGGGTGCGGCCTCGGCGACGGATATGCACGCGGGGGCCGGCGAATCGGCTACGACCCTCTTGTCCTACGTCTCCCACGGTGTCACCTCTTGGGCCGTCAACCTGAGTACGACGCCGATATCGTTGATCTTCCCCGCGGCCTTCCTCGGGGCCCGCCTGGCCGACACCGACCTCATCGCCCATCCCGAGCGGCACCGTCGCCTCCTGACCGCCGTCGGCCTGGGCGGCCTGGGGATCGGAGCCGTGGGCGGTATTGGGGTCGCTCAGTGGGCCACGGGAGGGTCCTTGAGCCTCTGGGCCGTTCCTCTGCACCAGGTGGCGGGGCTGGCCGGGGCCTGCGGCTGGCTCGCTCTGCTGGCCCTCTACGCCGGTGGGCCGAGACCGGATGGTCGGCTGACGGGGCTGCGCCGGCTGGCCTCCAATGTGGGGCGTCGCTCCATGACCGCCTACCTCTCTCAGAGCTTCCTCTTCGCCACCATCTTCCTGGCCCTGCCCGCACTGACTGGCATGGAGCTCCACCTGGGCGAGGCCCGGGCCGCAGGGATCGCTGCGGCGGTCTGGCTGGCGACGGTCGGCCTGTGCGCGGTGCTTGAACGTGGCGGTCACGCCGGTCCCTTCGAGACGCTGCTGCGCACCGCCGTCGCCCGCAGCGAGCGCAAGCGGGCGACGGCAGCGCCGCCGACCGCCCGACCCGATGACGCCTGATCGGGCGCAGTGCTGAGCGGACGATGAGCCCACGGCGGCTGCTCGCCGGCATGGGAGCCCGCGCCTCGCGGGGCGCCGGCGCACGATCATGCGGCCGTCAGGATGAGGGGCCCTGGTCCTCCGGGAGGAGGACCAGGGCCTTCCTCACCCCCTCGGGTGGGAGAGGAACAAGGCCGGAGAACAGCCCTGGCGGGGGAGGTGTGCAACACCGCGGTTTCCTACCGTGGAAGACATGAAACTCGCGACCTCCTTCACCAGTTCCCAGGGTCAGCGCTTCCCAGCCCCGGACGTCTCCCGTGGCCTCATGCTCCTGTTCATCGCGCTGGCCAACATCCCCTTCTGGGTGGTGACCACGAGCTCCTCCGCCCCCAGCGACGCTGCCGACACGGCATGGCTGTGGGTGCGCACCCTCCTGGTCGACCATCGGGCCTATCCGCTGTTCGCGATGCTGTTCGGCTTCGGACTGGCCACCATGATCAACCGGCGCGTCGCCTCCGGCACCAGGTCCTATCTCAGCTCCCTCCCCGGCGTGGAGGCCGGCCGCGAGCCGACGTCGCAGGAGGAGACTTGGGCCCGTGAGCAGGCCACCGTGGATGCGCGCCGTCTGGTGCGGCGTCGAGGTCTGTGGATGATCCTCTTCGGCGCCGCCCACGCCGCGCTCTTCTCCGGTGACATCATCGGTACCTACGGCCTGGCCGCCGCCGTCTTCGCCGGCTGGTTGGCCCGCAAGCACCGCAAGCGGGCCATGGCCGTCTGTGTCGTCATCACTATCGCCGCCATCACGACGATGTACACCATGGGCAGCCATCTTGCGGCCCAGGGCCTGACCTCTGCAGCAGCCATGCAGCAGGGGACCGGCGAATCGTCTGCGACCCTCTTGTCCTACATCTCGGGCTCCGTCACCTCCTGGGCCGGGAACTCGGTCGCAACGGTGCTCTTCTCGATGGTGGTGCCGGCGATGTTCCTCGGGGCCCGTCTTGCCGACACCGACCTCCTCGCCCACCCCGAGCGCCACCGCCGGCTCCTGCTCGCCGTCGGCCTGGGCGGCCTGGGGGTCGGGGCCGCGGGCGGCATCGGGTACGGCATCTGGGCCGCAGGCGGGCCCCTGGCCGCCTGGACGGCTCCGCTTCACGAGGTGACGGGACTGGCCGGTGCATGCGGCTGGCTCGCGCTGCTGGCCCTCTACGCCGGCGGGCCGACGGCGGACGGCCGGTTGACTGGCCTGCGCCGGTTGGCCTCCGCCGTGGGGCGCCGCTCCATGACCGCCTACCTCTCCCAGAGCCTCCTCTTCGCCACCATCTTCCTGGCTCTTCCCACCCTGACCGGCATCGGGCTTCACCTGGGCGAGGCCCGGGCCGCAGGGATCGCACTGGCGGTCTGGTTGGCGACCGTGGGCCTGTGCGCGGTGCTGGAGCGCGGCGGGCATGCCGGTCCCTTCGAGACCCTGCTGCGTACCGCCGTCGCCCGCAGCGAGCGCCGACGTCGGCTCCCGGTTCCGCCTGTCGTGGCTGCGCCGGCCGAGTCCGCTACGTCCCGCGGTGTCTACGACCTGGCTCGCTGAGAGGCGGTAGGCGCGTTATGGGATGCGGACCGATGGGGAGTTCTTCCCCGATGCCGTTCCAGCACGCCGGTTGTCCCCGGTTCCCCCCGGGGCAACCGCTCTGGAGCAGCGGATACCCGGCGTTGTGCCGCGTCATCATCTCTTGTCGCGAGGGTTGTGAGTCGCCTCGCAAGATGTGAGGGTTGACCTGTCCGTTTCACAGGGCACAGGAGAGGCGGTAGCCTGCCTGCGTCCCCAATACTGAAGGAAGCGAACAGCCTCATGACTCAGCCCCCCAACCCCGGTCAGCCCTTCTATCAGCAGCAGCCCTCCGCCCCCTCCGCTCCGGCCACGGGTCAGCCCTACCCGCCCCAGCAGCAGTTCCAGGGTGCGCCCGGCGCTCCGGGGGTTCAGGGTGCTCCTGGTGCCCCCAGTGCCCCGGGTGTTCCCGGCGCCCCGGGTCAGCCCTTCCCGCCCGCTCAGACCGGGGACAGCTTCATGGGCAACTTCTTCGACACCGCCAAGCCCTTCGCCGAGAAGTTCGGAAAGCCCTTCTTCTTCGTTGCCGTGGCCGCGTTCATCGCCAGCTGGATCTACGACTCCGGGCTCCTCTCGACCAGCAGCTATGGAAACGACTACGGTCAGGTCTTCCTCAAGCTGTTCTTCACCTCTCCCTGGGTCTTTGTGGAGATCGGCCTGGTCAGGCTCTTCCTCGAGCTCGTCAGCAGTTCCTGCAAGAAGAATCAGTAGCTCTCGAGCGGCGCTCGTGGGCTGAGCGTCCGCATCTGGCTTCTGACGGCCGTCGACCTTCTCGGTTGACGGCCGTCAGCCGTTGACGGGTCACAAGGGCTCGGCCGAGCCCTCCTCGCCTCCGGGCAGCTCGAGGACGGCGGTCAGCCCGCCCGCGGGGTTGGCGCTCAGCCGGAGGGAGCCGCCATGGGCGGTGGCCACGGCCGTCACGATCGCCAGGCCCAGCCCGTGCCCGGATCCTCGGGTCCGCCCCCGCCCCTCGCCGCGAACGAAGGGCTCGCGCAGGGACTCCACGCTCTCGGCAGCCACCAGCGGGCCGTCGTTGCGGATCGTCAACCGCAGGCCGTCGTTCAGGCGCGTCATGTCGACCGTGATCCGGCCTCCCTCGGTGTTGTAGCGGGCCGCGTTGCGCAGCAGGTTGGACACGCTCTGGCGCAGCAGCACCGGGTCTCCGGGGACCCGGGCGGGCAGCAGGTGGGTGGAGACGTGCAGGTCGTACTCGGCCACCTCCGGTGCGATGATCCCCAGGGCGTCACGGACCGTGGCCTCCATGTCCACGTCCTCGTGGGCCAGCTTTCCGGACTGGGCGTCGGCCAGGTCCAGGAGGGCGTCGATCGTCTCCCGGTTGGCGCGGTTGGTCTCCAGGACCCGGGTCAGCACCCGGCGCAGGTCCTCGGCGGAGGCATCCGGATCGGACAGAACGACGTCGATCATCGTCTGCGTGGTGGCCAGGGGCGTGCGCAGCTCGTGGGAGGCGTTGGCCGCGAAGCGCCGGTGGACGGAGAAGGAGCGCTCCAGCGAGGCCAGCATGGTGTCGAAGGTATCCGCCAGGTCGTGGATCTCGTCTCGCGGCCCGGACAGGGCCAGGCGCTGGCTGAGGTCGCCCGAGGCGGCCCGCTTGGCCGCCGCGTTCATCGAGGACAGCGGCCTGAGCATCCGCCCGGCCAGCACCCACCCGACCGTCCCGGAGACCACGGCCAGCAGCAGGAGCGCCCCGACGGCGGAGCGCAGGATGGCACCCAGCAGCTCGAACAGGTTCGTGTCCACCTGGGCGACCTGCGGCGTCGTCAGGTCGATCGCGGGAACCTGCTGAGGCGGGCCGAAGGCGATGGAGAGCGTGATGTAGCGGGTGTAGAAGTAGACCAGGATGATGAGAACCGTCCCCGAGATCGTCACCAGACCCGCGTAGGTCGCCGTCAGTCGGGCCCGGATGCTCAGGTGCCGCCAACGGCGGAAGCGGTCCTCACGGACACCGTCGGTGCCGGCCGAGGAGTCATCGGAATCCGCGACGCCTGTGCCCTCGGGCCGGGGACGGGAGTCGCCGCTCATGCGCTGAACCTGTAGCCGGCGCCGGGCACCGTACGGATGACCCAGGGCTCGCCGAGCTTGCGGCGCAGGTGCGAGATCGTCACCCGGGTGGAGTTGGTGAAGGGGTCGGCGTTGGCGTCCCAGGCCTTCTCCAGCAGCGTCTCGGCGCTGAGGACCCCGCCCTCGGCCTCCATGAGGACCTGGAGGACCGCGAACTCCTTGGGGCTCAGGCGAATGAAGTGCCCGTCGCGGTAGACCTCCCGGCGGAAGGGGTCCAGGCGCACCCCGTGGGCCTCGAGGACCGGGGTGCGTGCCGGCTGGCTGCGCCGCCCCAGGGCCCGCAGCCGGGCCACCAGCTCGGGGAACTCGAAGGGCTTGGTGAGGTAGTCGTCCGCGCCCAGCTCGAAGCCGCCTACGCGCGCGTCCAGCGTCCGCGAGGCCGTGAGCATGAGGATCCGGGTGCCGGGGTGCTCGGCAACCACCCGGCGGCACACCTCGTCGCCGTGGATGACGGGCAGGTCCCGGTCCAGGACCAGGATGTCGTAGTCGTTGGTGGCCACCTGCTCCAGGGCGCCTGCCCCGTCGCCGACGACGTCGACCGCCATCGCCTCGCGCCGCAGCCCGGTGGCAATGGCCTCGGCCAGGTACTCCTCATCCTCCACGACGAGTACGCGCATCGCCCCGTCCTCCTTCTCGCTGTCTTCTCAGTGGGTCCCGCTGTGCGCAGGGCGCACGGGCCGCCAGGGGACGGCCGCGGTGACATCGTCCTTCTTCTACCCAACCAGGGGCCGTGTTACCAGCACATAAGCGATTTTCTGAAGGTTCTCGCAACGTCGGCCCCGGTTGGCTGTTCGCCGAACGAACGGGCGCCACCGCCCCGACCCACGTGAGCCGAAAGGACCCTCTCCCATGAAGAAGCCCCTCAGTACCCGAATCGTCACCCGCACCGCCGCGGCACTGGCCTGCGCCGTGTGCGCCGTCGGACTCATGACCGGATGCTCCCAGGGATCGAAAGCCGACTCGGCATCCGAGGCCTCCGCCTCCGCCACCAGCGGGGACGACTACCTGCTCAAGATGGCCAAGTGCATGCGCGACAAGGGCATCGACGTCTCCGACCCCGACTCCAACGGCAACATGCAGTTTCCCGAGACCGAGGCCGCCACCAAGGCCGCCCAGGAGTGCGAGCAGACCGTCGGTCCCGCCCCGGGCACCGAGGACCTGGCCAAGCCCGAGACGCAGCAGGACCTGGTCAAGGCCGCCGAGTGCCTGCGCAAGGAGGGCTACGACGTCCCCGACCCCGAGGCCGGCAAGGGCATCCAGCTCAACGGCGACATCCCCCAGGACGTCATGAGCAAGTGCTTCTCCGAGATCGGGAACAAGTGATCATGGAGACGACGCATACCACCCGGCGTCGGGCCTTCCTGGCCATGGGGGCCGCCGCGGTCCTGGCCACGGGCGCCGGCGCAGGCGCCTTCGCCTCCCGATCGGGCCCCTTCGCCGCCAAGGCCAAGCCGACGACGTCGACCTTCAACGGTGCCACCGACACCATCACCAAGGGGGACCTCCAGGGTCAGACCTCCGTGACCGGGACCCTGCGCTACTCCGACTCACGCAAGTTTAAGTCGGGTTTCGAGGGCGTCCTCATCCAGGTACCCGCCTCCGGGACCGTCCTGACTCAGGGCGACGTCCTCTACCGCACGGGCACCGAGATCGCCTACCTCATGCACGGCTCCCTGCCCGCCTGGCGCACCTTCGAGTCCGGGATGGACAACGGCGAGGACGTCCACCAGCTCGAGACCCTCCTGCGTGACATGGGCTACTTCGACTACGAGCCCGACAACCACTTCAGCTGGGCCACCACCAGCGCCATCATGAAGTGGCAGAAGGCGGTCGGGCTGCCCCAGACCGGGACCATCCCGCTGGGGCGCATGGTCTTCACCCCCGGGGACCTGCGCGTGGGGACGGTCACCGCCCGGGTGGGGGACCGCATCGCCGCTGACGCCGAGCTCTACGACGTCACCTCCACCACCCAGGTGGTCGACGCCAACATCAAGCTCTCCGACCAGAGGCTCGCCGTCGTCGGCACCGCCGTGACCATCAAGCTGCCCGACGCCAGCACCACCACCGGCACCATCACCTCCGTGGGCACGCCCACCGAGAAGTCCTCCGGCTCCGGATCGGGTTCCGGTTCTGGTTCCAGCGACTCCAAGGAACGAGTCATCCCCATCACCGTCACCCTCACCGATGCCTCGGCGACCGCCAACTTCCAGGAGGTCTCCGTCACCGTCGACCTGCCCAGCCAGAAGCGCGAGGGCGTCTTGTCGGTGCCGGTCGGGGCCCTGCTGGCCCTGAGTCCCGACCAGTACGGCGTCGAGATCGTCGCCCCCGACGGCACCACCCGCAAGGTGGCGGTTTCCGTCGGGCTGTTCGCCGGTGGGCGCGTGGAGGTCTCCGGCGAGGGCGTCTCCGAGGGGCAGCGAGTGGTGGTGCCGCAGACATGAGCCGCATCCTGTCCCTGCGTGACGTGCAGCGCACCTACGGGGAGCCGCCCGTGGCCGCCTGCGCGGGCGTGAGCCTGGAGGTCGACGACGGCGAGTTCGTCGCCATCGTCGGCCCCTCGGGCTCGGGCAAGTCCACGCTCCTCAACCTCATCGGCACCCTGGACCGGCCCAGCGCGGGCACCGTCGAGATCGACGGCGTCGACGTCGGCTCCCTGTCCGATGCCAGGCTCTCGGCCCTGCGGGCCAGCCGCATCGGCTTCGTCTTCCAGCAGTTCCACCTGGCCGACGGCGTCAACGCGGTCGACAACGTCGCCGACGGCCTGCTCTACAGCGGGATCCCCCGCTCCGAGCGCCGCCGTCGCGCCCGAGCCGCCCTCGAGCGCGTCGGCCTGGCCCACCGGCTCGACCACCGCCCCCACCAGATGAGCGGCGGCGAGCGCCAGCGCGTGGCCATCGCCCGGGCCGTCGTCGGCGAGCCCCCGCTGCTGCTGGCCGACGAGCCCACCGGGAACCTCGACTCCGCCTCCGGCGCCTCGATCGTCGAGCTCCTCCACGAGCTCCACGCCCAGGGAACCACCATCATCGTCATCACCCACGACAACGAGCTGGCCGCCCAGCTGCCCAGGCAGATCGCCATCCGCGACGGCCGCATCGTGGGTGACTCAAGCCAGAAGGAGATCGTCCATGACGACGTCTACGCTCCGGCGTGACCGGTCCGCGGCCGAGCGGGCCGGCGAGTCCGGTACCCCGGCCCGGCGGCTCCAGCGCTCGCGGCTGCGCCTGGCCGACGTGCTGCGCCTGGGAGGCACTGGCATCAGGGCCCGCCCCACCCGCGCCTTCCTGTCCGCCCTGGGCATCGCCATCGGGATCGCCGCCATGATCTCGGTGGTGGGCATCTCGGCCTCCAGCCGCGCCCAGCTGGCCGCCCAGCTCGACTCCCTGGGGACGAACCTGCTGACGGCCACCGCAGGCCAGGACCTCTTCGGCAACTCCTCCTCCCTGCCACAGGACGCCGTCGGCAAGGTCCGGCTCATCGACAACGTCCAGAGCGCCTCGAGCACCGGTCTGGTCAAGAACTCGCTGGTCTACCGCACCCCGTTCATCGACAAGAACGCCTCCGGCGGCATCACCACCCTGGCCGCGGACAAGTCGCTGCTCGACGTCGTGGCCGGGCAGGTGGACAAGGGCGCCTGGCTCAACGAGGCGACCAGCCAGTACCCGGCCACGGTCCTGGGGCAGACGGCGGCCCAGCGTCTCGGTGTCGTCTCACCAGGAACCAAGGTGTGGCTCGGCGGCAGCTGGTTCACCGTGGTCGGCATCCTCAAGCCGGTGGTGCTGGCGCCCGAGCTCAACAACGCCGCCCTCGTCGGTCAGGGCGTGGCCAGCAGCCTGCTGGGGCATGACGCCAAGCCGACGACGGTCTACACGCGCAGCCAGGACGCCGCCGTCTCCACGGTGCGCAAGGTGCTCGCGCCGTCGATCGCCCCGCAGGCTCCCAACGAGGTCAAGGTCTCGCGCCCCTCGGACGCGCTGGAGGCCAAGAACGCGGCCGACAAGGCCTTCACCGGCCTGCTGCTGGGGGTGGGCTCGATCGCCCTGCTCGTCGGCGGCATCGGGGTGGCCAACACGATGATCATCTCGGTGCTCGAGCGCCGACGGGAGATCGGGCTGAGACGGTCCCTGGGGGCCATGCGCGGCCACATCCTCGTGCAGTTCATGACCGAGGCGCTGCTGCTGGCCTCCCTGGGAGGCGCTCTGGGCTGCGTCATCGGGATCGGGGTGACCGCAGGGATGTCGGCCGCCAACGGCTGGCCCTTCACCCTGCCGGTCATCGCCGTTGTCGGCGGCCTGGGGGTCACCATCGCCATCGGCGCCCTGGCCGGCGTGTACCCGGCCGTCCGAGCCTCCCGCACCCCTCCGACCGCCGCGCTCAACGCGCAGTAGGACAGGGCCGAAGACGCCCGAGAGGACGCGGATCAAGACGTCCCGGTGGGAGACGACTGGGCCTGTGCGCTGACGACGCCGGACTGCGGTGGCCGACGTCGGACGCGGCCGGGAGAGGAGCCCAGTGGACCGGGACCGCACGAGGGCCCCGCACTGCTCAGTGCGGGGCCCTCGTCCCTGCGATCAGAAGACCGCGGTGCTTGGAGCGGACAGGCTCTCAGCCGGCTCAGTTGGTACCGATCTTGCCGTCGGCAGCGTCACGGGCGGCGTCGATCTTGTCGTCGTACTTGCCGCCGGTCGCCTTCTTGGCAGCGCCGGCTGCGGCGTCGAGCGCCTTGTCGCTGATCGCCTCGGCCTTGTCGGAGCTGAGAGCATCTCCGGCCTTCTTCGCCAGGTCGTCAAGTCCCATGTGTATCTCCTTCCGTCGGGTGGCCGGACGTCGGATGACGGCAGCCTCGCATGAATAGTGCCAGGTTTAGGCGCGTGCGTCACCTGCGGGGCGTTGCACCGCTCCTGCCCTCTGAGCCCGTGCCCGTTCTCGTCGACGGCGACATTGTGCGCAGCCGGGGACCCTTCCATGCGGACGGGGGCATGTAACCCCGTCGGGGACAGAAGTTCTGTACCCCAACGCGCAGAGCGTCCCAGCCGAGGTGACGACGGCCGCCCTCACCACTGCCAGGTGGGGCGGGCGGGGGAGCCTGCGGTGTCGGCCAGGAGGACGGCCTCGCGCACGCGTCGGGTCAGGAGGGACAGGACGAGCCGGTAGGAGTCCTCGACCATATCGGCGGCGTCGTCGGGGAGGTAGTCGGGGCTGGTGAGGTCGATGCTCGCCCAGTGACGCTTGGACTGGTGGAAGCCCGGCTCCACCCAGCTGTATGCCTCCCGCACGGCGACGACGTCCTCGGGATCGAGCTTGACGTTGGCCAGCAGCCGGCCGTCAGTGTGGGGGATGAGCAGCAGGAACAGGCGGGTCCCCACTGAGGCCACGGGGATGTCCCACTCGGGCTTGTCGCCGGCCCAGGCGCCCGGCAGACCGGCCGCATGGGCCAGGAGGGCGTCGCGGCGGGCGGCCACAGTGGCGCCGTCGACGCACTCGGAGGGATCGTCGGGGTGAGGGGCGTGGCGGAGGTCGGTCATCGGCGTCGAGCCTACGTTCTCCTCCCGGCCGCGCGGAATGTCCCCGGCCGGCGTCGAGGAGCCCGTTGGATGAGGCGCTCGGGACACTCATGGGGCGATCAGTCCGGGACGACCTCCAGCAGCTCGCCGACTGAGCAGCTCAGGGCCTCGCAGATGGCGCAGAGCGTGGAGTAGCGGATGGCCTTGGCGCGGTCGTTCTTGAGCACTGAGAGATTGACGGTGGTGACCCCGACCTTCTCGGAGAGCTCCACCAGCGTCATCCCACGGGCGGCCAGCAGCTCATCGAGGTGGCAGACGACGTGGCTCACACGAGCCCCTCGGTCTCTTTGCGCAGCACGGTGTTCTCCGCGGCCAGGGTGCTGGAGCGCTGGTACACGCGGTGCAGGGCGAGCAGTAGGTGCGTGGCGAGGATGAGGATGATGACGCTCTTGAGGATCGGGATGTCGTTGCCGGTGGGGATGAACCCGCTTAGCGACTGCCCTTGGGGATTGCCGAGGGTGAGGTAGTCGGAGGAGATCGCCAAACCTGCCACGTGCAGCGTGAGAGAGCTCAGAGCCTGGCCCAGGAGCAGCCAGAACAGATGCCCGCCCCGGGTGAAGAGCAGGTCGACGAATCCCGGGCGGCCCGGGCGGATCGCGGCGATGAACCGGACGAAGGCGACTGCGCAGGCCGCGATGAGGATGAGGTGGATGCTGATGAACAGGCCGATGAAGAATCGTGAGGCGCCTGACAACCCCTCTACGGAGCCGTACGTCGTCGAGTAGCCGGAGATCATCTGCACCGTGGCGTGCTTGAAGGGCAGCCGTTGCGTCTGAGAGGTGAGGTCGCTGAACTCCAGGAGCAGCCCGCGGCCGTTGATGAGATCCCACAGATTGGATCCGAGCATGTAGAAGGGGGACAGGCACAGCAGGGCCAGCAGAAATGAGGTGAAGGCGAGACTGGCAGGGCCGACACCGGCGTCCTGGCCCGGAGCCGTGTCGTCAGTGGCGTCATCGTGGGGGAGATGGTCGACGACGGCCTCACCGTCGACGTCGGTGTCTGAATCTGAGGAGGCTTCGGTGCTGGCGGTCATGACGACACTCCATATCGACTATCGATGTATCGATACTCGATATGGTGTGTCTGTGCGTCCGACCTTGTCAAGTATTTCTCCGAGGTTCGGGGGATGCGCCGTCGGCTGGTTCCGAGTTCCGACGATGTCTGCCGAGAGGTCCTGCGCAGCCGGGGACATCCTGCGCGCTGGGGTGCGCGGAATGTCCCCGGCTGCGCGCGACGGCGGTCTCGACTCAGTGAAGTATGTCGGTGGACCGTCGTCGGACGGGGCTGGTTAGCCGACCCGACTCAGTGGATCGTCTCGATGACGGTTGTCTTCAGCTCGTCGATGGTCTGACCGCTGGAACCGGCGTTGACGGAGACGATGGCGTACTTCCCCTTGTCCTTGGTGGGGGCTGCGATCAGGGCGCCGTTGACCGTCTGGCCCCCGATGCTTGCGGTGTAGTTGAGTACGGCCGCTTCGCCATTGGCGGTCTGCTCGGTGGAGTAGCCGGTCGAGGTCCCGCCGGGAATCGAGGTGAGGGCGGGGCTCATCTGGGCCTCGGTCGGGGTTGAGGTGGCGGGAACGACGGTCTTGGAGACGTTGGCGTTGCCGAGGTACGGAGTAAAGCCGTCGTCGGGGGCCTTGTAGTAGATGTCGGATGTGGCGTCCAGGGGGGTGTTCTGCCAGTCCTCGGGCACCGCGAAGGTGATGCCGACGGTGGGGGCGGTCACCTCCTGGTACCCCGCGGGGGTCGCCTTGGGGAGGTCGTTCTTCGTGGCGCTAGCGCTGGCGGAGGCCTTGTCGCCGTCCTTGTCGCTCTTGTCCGCCTTGGCGTCCTTCTTGCTGTCCTTGGTGTCGCTCTTGTCCGATGCCGACGAGCTGTCGGAGTCGGCTGAGCTGGACGAGTCGGAGCCCGATATGATCTGTGAGCAGGCGGTCAGGGTCGGGGTGGTAACCAGGGCGAGTCCGGCCAGCAAGGTCGCAGCGGTGCGTACGGATTTCATGATGCTCCGGGGTCTGAGGGAAAAGGACCTTGTTAGGACATCATGTTTGGCTGGGAATGTTCTATGGAGACAACTCCCCAATGGTGGGCCTCAGAGGCCCTGGGGGCGGAGTCGCCAGCTCGTGGTCGCCTGAGCCCTTGGTGGGGCCTGCTGTGGAGGCTCGGGGTCCATCGGGTGTCAGTGGGCCGTTGCGATGATGGTGGACACGATGGTCTCGACCTCTTCCGCGCTGCCGGCCGTCACGGCGACGCGCGCGTAGGTGCCCGACGACGTCGGAATGGCGACAACCGCCCCCGGCGTCTGGACGCCCTGAATCTGCGCGGTCGAGGTGTCGACGGCGGCCTCCCCGTAGGTGGACGGCCTTGTCGAGTAGCCCGTCGGCGTCCCACCGCGCTGCGTGACGAACTCGTCCAGGCTCGCCTGGGACGGCGGTGTCGACGACGTCTCCGTCTCCTTGGCGACGGCGGTGCTGTTGAAGGAGCGGCTCCCCGGTGAGAACAGCCCGTAGAAGGCGTCGGTGCTGGCGAGCTTCTCTGAGAATGTCGAGGGGTCCACGCCCTGGACGCGGGCGATGAGCGTCTTCTGGTCCTCGGTGAGCGCGTTGAGGTCCTGCCAGTCCTGGGGCACGGCGAAGGTGAGGCCGACCGTCGGTGCAGTGATCGCCTGATGGCCCGCCGGGATGGAAGGGGGCGCACTGGCGCTGCCGGAGGAGCCCGCGCTGGGCTGTGAGGTTGTTCCGGCACTGCTCGACGTCGTCGCCGCGGCTGTGGGGGCGGCGGTGCCGGCTTCGGCGGAACCTGACGACGAGGGACTGCCCTGGGAGCACCCCGCCAGGACGAGGGTGGCGGTCAGGGCGAGGGCGGCGCGCGTGGTTCTCATGGCTTCTCCGGGATGGCGACGTGATCGTCATGTGACTTTACCCGCGCCGTTGAGCGGCGGTGTTTCAAGCGTTCGGCTGGCGCGCCGGCGAATGCGGTGATGGCCGGAGATGTCGCGCCGAAGAGGCCTGAGCAGTAACCCACGTCACCGACGGTTCAGGAAGTTGAGTGGAATAGACTCAACTCTGCGAAGGTTGAGGTGACCAAGAAGACAGCAAGACGTGACCACTCTCAAAGGAGGTCCATATGGACACCAACTACACCACCAAGTCCCAGGAGGCGATCTCCGGGGCCATGCAGGCCGCCGCCGCGGCCGGCAACCCCCAGATCGAGCCGGCGCACCTGCTCGTTGAGCTCCTCTCCCAGCCCGACGGCGTCGCCGCGGGACTCCTGGCCGCCGTCTCCCCCGACGCCGCGGCCCGTCAGGCCGTCGGCGCCTCCGCGCGCCGCATCCTGACCCAGCTGCCCGCCTCCTCGGGCTCCTCGATGACCCAGCCCCAGCCCTCGCGCGCTCTCCTGGCCGCCCTGGAGGCCGCCTCGACGGTCGCCAAGGAGCTCGACGACGAGTACATCTCCACCGAGCACCTGCTCATCGGCCTGGCCAAGGGCGACGCCTCCGGCTCCAGTCCCACCGTGGCCCGTGTCCTGGCCGACGCCGGTGCCACCCCGGACGCCCTCATCGAGGCCCTGCCCCAGGTCCGCGGCTCCTCCCGCGTCACCTCCGCCAACCCCGAGGGCACCTACAAGACCCTCGAGAAGTACGGCACCGACCTCACCGAGGCCGCCCGCGAGGGGCGCCTCGACCCGGTCATCGGCCGCGACGCCGAGATCCGCCGCGTCGTGCAGGTCCTGTCCCGGCGCACCAAGAACAACCCGGTTCTCATCGGTGAGCCCGGCGTCGGTAAGACCGCCGTCGTCGAGGGGCTGGCCCAGCGCATTGTGGCCGGCGACGTGCCCGAGTCCCTGCGCGGCAAGCGCCTCATCGCCCTGGACCTGTCCGGGATGGTGGCCGGCGCCAAGTACCGCGGCGAGTTCGAGGAGCGCCTCAAGGCCGTCCTCAAGGAGATCAAGGACTCCGACGGCGAGGTCATCACCTTCATCGACGAGCTGCACACCGTCGTCGGAGCGGGCGGCGGCTCCGAGGGCGCCATGGATGCCGGCAATATGCTCAAGCCCATGCTGGCCCGCGGCGAGCTGCGCATGGTGGGCGCCACCACCCTGGACGAGTACCGCGAGAACATCGAGAAGGACCCCGCCCTGGAGCGCCGCTTCCAGCAGGTCTTCGTCGGTGAGCCCAGCGTCGAGGACACCGTCGCCATCCTGCGCGGCATCGCCCCCAAGTACGAGGCCCACCACCAGGTGACCATCTCCGACGGCGCCCTCGTGGCCGCCGCGACCCTCTCCGACCGCTACATCACCGGTCGCCAGCTGCCGGACAAGGCCATCGACCTGGTCGACGAGGCCGCCTCGCGCCTGCGCATGGAGCTCGACTCCAGCCCCGTCGAGATCGACGAGCTGCGCCGCCGCGTGGACCGCATGCGCATGGAGGAGGCCTACCTGGACGAGTCCATCGAGGACGTAGCCAAGGCCGACCCGGCCGACGTCGACCGCCTGGAGCGCCTGCGCGCCGAGCTGGCCGACGCCTCTGAGGAGCTGGCCTCGCTCAACGCCCGCTGGGAGGCCGAGAAGGCCGGCCACAACAAGGTCGGTGAGCTGCGCGCCGCCCTGGACGAGATGCGCACCCGCGCCGACCTGGCCGAGCGCGAGGGCAACTTCGAGGAGGCCGGGCGCCTGCGCTACGGCGACATGCCGGCCCTGGAGCGTCAGATCCGCGAGGCCGAGGCCGCCGATGACGCCGAGGAGGCCGCCGGCGAGCCGATGATCGCCGAGAAGGTCGGCGCCCCCGAGATCGCCGAGGTCGTGGGCTCCTGGACCGGGATCCCCGTGGGCAAGCTCCTCCAGGGCGAGACCGAGAAGCTCCTGACCATGGAGGACGTCATCGGCGAGCGTCTCATCGGGCAGAAGGCCGCCGTGGCCGCCGTGGCCGACGCGGTGCGCCGCTCGCGGGCCGGCATCTCCGATCCCGACCGTCCCACCGGCTCCTTCCTCTTCCTGGGCCCCACGGGCGTGGGCAAGACCGAGCTGGCCAAGGCCCTGGCCGAGTTCCTCTTCGACGACGAGCGCGCCATCGTGCGCATCGACATGTCCGAGTACTCCGAGAAGCACTCCGTGGCGCGCCTCGTGGGTGCCCCTCCCGGGTACGTCGGCTACGAGGAGGGCGGCCAGCTCACCGAGGCCGTACGGCGTCGGCCCTACTCCGTGGTCCTGCTCGACGAGGTCGAGAAGGCCCACCCCGAGGTCTTCGACATCCTTCTGCAGGTGCTCGACGACGGCCGCCTCACCGACGGCCAGGGGCGCACGGTCGACTTCCGCAACGTCATTCTCGTGCTCACCTCGAACCTGGGCAGCCAGTACCTCACCGACCCGCTCACCAGCCCCGAGGAGAAGCGCAACGAGGTCATGAGCGTGGTTCAGGCCTCCTTCAAGCCGGAGTTCCTCAACCGCCTCGACGACATCATCGTCTTCGAGGCACTCTCCAAGGAGGAGCTGGGAGAGATCGTCGAGATCCAGCTGGCCCGCATCGCCAGGCGCCTGACGGATAGGCGTCTGAGCCTGGAGGTAACCGACGCCGCCCGCAGCTGGCTGGCCGACGAGGGCTATGACCCCGCCTACGGGGCCCGGCCGCTGCGCCGCCTCGTGCAGCGGGAGATCGGCGACCGCCTGGCCCGCATGCTGCTGGCCGGGGAGGTCCTTGACGGGCAGAAGGTCGTCGTCGACAGGGTCGACGGCAGTGATGGCCTGACGCTGCGAGCCGAGGGCGAGGCGCACCTGCCCTCCGCCTCCTCGGCGGCGTCGCCGGCCTGAGGCCGGATGAGCTGACCGGGACGACGAGGGGCGGGTCCACCTGCGCGGTGGACCCGCCCCTCGCGCTGCTGTGGCGTCGTGCGTCTCAGCCGGGCTGGTTGTCCTGCGTGGGCCAGGTGTTGTACACGCAGCCGCCGGCGATGTCGTGGCTCTGCTGGGCCATGAGGGGCGCCTTGAGGCCGGCCCCGGCGCAGAACTCATGCTCGTGCCCGAGGAAGTGCCCCACCTCGTGGTTGGTGACGTAGGTGCGGTAGGAGTCGACGTCGGGGTAGGGGACGGCGCCCCAGTTCCAGCGGTCGGAGTTGATGACGACGTTGTTCGCGTTGCGGCAGCTCCACATGCCGCCGGTGTCCAGCGGCGAGCACAGGGCGTCGGAGGTGGGCGGCGTGGCGATGTTGAAGGTGAAGTCCGCGGCGGCGGGGTCGGCCACCGGCTCGAAGGATGTGTTCTGCGCGGTGGGCCAGCCGCGCTCGTCATTGAGGGTGCTCTCGACGATGGAGGCGGCCGCGGTGGCGTCGACGTGCGTACCGCCCTCCACCTGCAGTACATAGCGGTAGACGATTCCGGCGGTGGGCCGCGAGACGGGCACGGCCGGGGCGATCGTCCAGGTGCCGTCGCCGACGGCGTCGGAGTGCGCGAACCCCTCGGCGTCCAGCCGAGGGGCCGGCAGCATCGAGGCGGACGGGGTCGGCGAGGCCGACGAGGTGGAGGAGGGGGCCGCCGTCGGTGAGGCAGCGTGGCTCTCGGCCGCTGCCTCCGCAGCGGCCGGCGACGGCGTTGCGGTGGTGTCTCCGGTCAGTGGCAGGGCGAATCCGGGATGGAAGCCCCAGAAGCGCAGGCCGACGACGATGAGTGCGATGGCCACCACGAAGGTGGTGCCGTAGAGGATCCGGCTGCGGCTACGACGTCGCTGACGCTCGCGCCGAGCGACGACGAGGGCCCGTCGACTAGCGGGGTCCGGTTCCTCCGACGAACGTTGATGCGTGGAGTGCTGGCCGGCCGGGCTGCGGCGCGGGGCGGTGGGGGTCTTGCGGCGTTCGGACGCCGACGACGAGGCGCGGCCGCGGCCCCGCCCGGGGCGGGA
>NZ_GL882531.1 GCF_000195595.1 Actinomyces sp. oral taxon 170 str. F0386 | reverse complement strand
GAAAGCGGTGATCTCCCGCTCACAGAAACCACTGACCCGATCAAAGACCTCCCCACGCAGGTCGCGGCCCATACTCATCGCCGCCCGCGCCGCCAGATACGTCGCCGCCACCGAACACACACCCTGACCCACACTCACCACCAGCATGAACACACCCATCCGCCAGATATAACCCGCGTCCCCGGTGGCCACACCCTCATCGATGATGTCGGCGTTGAGAGTAGGAAGATACAAAGACGCCATCACCTGAGCAAACTGAAGCACCAACACACACAGAAGCACCCCCACATACGGACGCAGGTGCCTGCGCAGTAATCGAACGAGCATGCTGGGAACGTATCAGTCTCACGCTACGTGAGGGCGAGCATCTCATGAATACGAAGGCGAGTGTCTTATGAATTTACGTTCATGCCCGAGCACTGAGCAGCCTCATGGTGCGTGAGGGCCGGTGGCCGGCGCCGCCTCGAGCAGGAGCCGCAGCAGGGCGGCCGCCCCGGCCTTGTCCAGGGGCTCGTTGTTGTTGCCGCACTTGGGCGACTGCACGCACGAGGGGCAGCCGCTCACGCACCTGCAGCCCTCGATGACGGCGAGCGTCGCCGCCAGCCATTCGCGCCCGGCCCGGTAACCGCGCTCGGCGAAGCCCGCCCCGCCGGCGTGCCCGTCGTAGACGAACACGGTGGGTGCCCCCGTCTGCGGGTGCGCTGCGGTTGGCAGCCCGCCGATGTCCCAGCGGTCGCAGGTCGCCAGCAGCGGCAGCATCCCGATGCTCGCGTGCTCGGCGGCGTGCAGGGCGCCGGGCAGGTCGGTGGGCTCCAGGCCCGCCGCCTCGCAGGTCTCCTGCGGGATCGTCCACCACACGGCGGCGGTGGGCAGCACATGCTCGTCCATCTCCAGGGCGTGCTGGGAGACGACCTCCCCGCCGGGCAGCGCCATCCGCTGGTAGCCGGTCACCTGGCTGGTGACCTCCACCGAGCCGAAGGACCAGGTGATCGCCGCAGCTCCGGGAGCCTCCCGCCCGTCGTCGGCCGTGTGCGCTGATGGCTCAGGGACGTCGTCGAGCCGATCCCCGCCCCCAACCAGCCGGCCCCAGACCTGCTGCTCGCGCTCGGCGATGATGCGCACGCTCGAGCGCGACCGGGCCCGCGTGCGGTAGCCGACCGCCGCCCGCTGCCGCACGAGCGCGACGTCGTCGGCCAGCTCCTCGACCACGTAGACGCGTCCCTGGTGGACGTAGACCGCGCCCTCGTGGACGGTGGAGTCGGCGGCCGCACCGTCAACCGTGCCGATGACCGCGCCGGTGTCGGCCTCCACTACCGGGACCTCGGGCGGCCCGTCGCCGCGCAGGGAGGTGAGGTCCTGGGGCCGTCCGGGCAGGTTGACGTTCCAGAACCAGCCCGTGGGCCGACGTCGCAGCGCGCCCCGCCCCTCCAGCTCGCGTAGCAGGGAATCGTCGGCCAGCCCGAACAGGGCCAGGTCCGAGGTCCGCAAGGGCGCCTCTGAGGCGGCGGCGCACAGGTGCGGCGCGAGCACGTAGGGGTTGGCTGGGTCGAAGACCGTGGCCTCGGGGGCGGCGAAGACCGCCTCGGGGTGGTGCACCAGGTAGGCGTCCAGCGGGTTGTCGGAGGCGATGAGGACGGCGAGTCCGCGGCTGCCGGCACGTCCGGCCCGGCCCGCCTGCTGCCCCAGCGAGACGCGCGTGCCCGGCCAGCCGGCGATGAGGACCGCGTCCAGTCCGGTGACGTCGATGCCCAGCTCCAGGGCGTTGGTGGTGGCCAGGGCGCGCAGCCGGCCCGAGCGCAGGTCGGCCTCCAGGGCCCGGCGCTCCTCGGGCAGGTAGCCACCGCGGTAGGCCGAGACCGTGCCGATGAGCTCGGGCAGCGAGAGCCCCAATGTGTGCCGGGCCCGCTCGGCCACGATCTCCGCCGAGCGACGCGAGCGCACGAACACCAGCGCCCGGGCTCCCACGCTCATCAGGTCCACGAGCAGCTCGGCGGCCTCGACGACGGCGCTGCGCCGTGCCGAGGGGTCTTCGCCCGGGTCGCCCGAGTCCGGTTCGGCCGCACGGGCCGAGTCCTGGGCCGGCTCGACGTCGGGCGCAGGCAGCATCCAGGGGTCGCGCAGGGCCGGCTGCCACAGGGCCAGGGTGCGCTCCCCGGCGGGGGCGCCGTCGTCGGTGACGGCCACGACGTCGTCGGGCTCGGCACCGATGAGTCGGGCCGCGGTGAGGGCCGGCTCGGCCGCCGTCGCCGAGGCGCACAGGACGATCGGTTGCGGGCCGTGCGGGCGCAGGCGCGCCACGAGCCGTAGGAGCCGGCGCAGCACGAGGGCGACGTGCGCTCCCAGGATCCCGCGGTAGGCGTGGCACTCGTCGATGACGATGTAGCGCAGGCCCCGCAGGAGACGGGTCCAGCGCTCGTGACCCGGCAGCAGGGAGAAGTGGAGGAAGTCGGGGTTGGTCAGGACGACGTCGGCGTGGGCGCGCACCCAGTCGCGCTCGGGCAGGGGTGTGTCCCCGTCGCAGGTGCCGGCACGCACCGTGCGCAGGGAGCCAGCTGGGGTGCCGGCCTCGCGCTGGACTGTCTCGAGCTCGCCGATGAGCCGGCCCAGGGAGGCGGCCTGGTCGGCGGCGAGCGCCTTGGTGGGGGAGAGGTAGAGGGTGGTGGGGCGCCGGCCGTGGGCGGAGATGCGCGAGTCGGCGCCGGGGGACTGGGCCGATAGGACATCGGAGAGCGCCGGCAGCCAGGCGGCCAGTGACTTGCCCGAGCCGGTGCCGGTGGCCAGGACCGTGTGGCGGCCGGCGTGGGCGGACTGCGCTGCGGCGACCTGGTGCGTCCAGGGGCGCTCGACGCCGATGCGGCGGTAGGCGACCACGAGGTCGGGGTCCGCCCACTCGGGCCAGTCGGAGTGGCGGCCGGGGCGGGCCGGGGGGCGCTGGAGGTGGACGAGCCGGCCGTCGCGCCCGCCGATGGACTCCAGGAGCCCGGTGAGGTCGCGTCTGGTCCCGTCTGCCATGGGGCACAGTGTGCACCACCAGTAGGTGCCGGCGTCCGAGTCGCCTCCGGGCGGTGTCTGGGCGAGTGCCCTCGTCGCGGTCGTCCGCATTTTGCGCCGCCCGCTCTGGATCGCCGCGTTCGTACCTTAGGTCGTGCGTTCGAGGGGTAGAGGGTACGAACAGGCGACCTACCCTACGACCGCGCGGCGATCCCACCGGCGTCGGGAGCGTCCCCCACCTGGGGGAGGCTCCCGCGCAGGCGCCCTCAGTAGGGTCGGCCCATGTCCGACGCCCCCGTCTCCTCCAGCGCGCACGCCCGCAAGGTGCAGATCCTCGTCTGGAGCGGCACCGCCTCGATCACCGTGGTGCAGACGCTGCTCGCCCTGATTGCGTACCTCAAGCTGGAAGGCGGCTCCACGGTCGTGCCGGGCCTGGACCGCTGGCAGGTGATGTATGCCGGACACGTACTCATCTCCCTGACCTGTCTTCTCCTCCTCATCCCGGTCCTCAGAGGACCCCGCCCGTCGTTGTCGATCCTTATCGTTGTCCTGGGGTTCATCCCCACCTGGTCGCAGGTGGCGGCTTATGTGGCTGCGACTGTTATCGGCATGCGTAAAGGGGCGAAAGCGATACCGGCCGTGGTGGCTGCCGTGGTCATAGGCGTGGCCATGTCTCCGCTCCTCAATCCGATTCCCGAAGAGCCCACGCTATCGTCCGTCGCCACATACGCAATGTTTACTCTCCCGATCTGCATCGTCTGCGTCATGCTGGGTGTCAACCTTCAGGCCCGCGAGGAGCTGCTGCGCTCGGTCTCCCGCGAGGCCCGCCTCATCCGCACCACGCAGGAGGCGCGCATCGCCCAGAGCCGCGCCGAGGAGCGCTCCCGCATCTCCCGCGAGATGCACGACTCCCTCGCCCACCGCCTCTCCCTGGTCTCCCTCCACGCCGGTGCGCTCCAGACCCGCACTGACCTGGATATAGGGAGTGTCCGCAAGATCGCGGGCAGCATCCACACCCTGACGGCTGACGCCGGGCGTGAGCTGCGCCAGATCCTCGCCGTCCTGCACGACGACGGTTCTGGCGACGGCGCCCGCGCCACCTGGTCCGACGTCGAGGAGGTCCTCGCCCATGAACGGGAGGCCGGCCAGGAGGTCGATCTGCACCTGGCCGGGTCCTGGGTGGAGGCCTTCGAGGCCGCCGACGCCCGCAGTCGGCACGCGGTCCTGCGCGCTGTAGAGGAGCTGCTCACCAATGCCCGCCGCCACGGGGCCGGTGGCGCGGTCCGCCTCGACTGCGAGGTCGAGGCCGCCGATGGTCCCGACGACGACGGTGGTGACGGCGTCGTCGCTCTCGTGGTGCGTTGCGTCAACGACTGCCCACCGACGCCCCGGCCGACGGCGCCCGGAGGAGGGCTCGGCCTGGAGGGCCTGCGCGAGCGGCTGCGTCTCCTTGGCGGCGAGCTGCACGTCTCGCAGCCGGCCGGCCAGACGGCGACACCGGATCGGTCCGACCGTACCGAGCGGCCCCGCCGCTTCGTCGTCATGGCCGCCGTACCTGCCCGAGGTCGTGCTGACTGACCGTCGTCATCATGCCGCCGCGAGGTGGACGTGTGCCCGCGAGGCATCCCCCACCTGGCGGAGGCAGCCGCGGCCGGCGCCCGGCTAATGTCCGTGCCGAACCTGCTGGAAGAGTGAGAGGAATACCGATGAGAACGCTGGAGATCGCAGTGGTCGCCGTGGATGCAGTGGTACTGCTCCTCACGGTCTTCAGGCTGCCGCCCCGCTGGTGGCAGGCGGCTTCCAAGGCGTCGAGCATGAGGCGGTGGCTGCGGGCCGAACCCGTCCTGCTGGTGGGGCTTCTCCTTCCCTTTCTGGCCCACCTCGTCATCGAGCGGCACCGGTTCGTCATGATCCCGGCCTACGCCATCACAGTGATTCTGACCTGTGTCCTTCTGACGCGCTGGTTCCGCCGGGCTCGTCGTACCGCCGACGCTCCGCGGCGCGGGCGGCCCGCCCTGCGAGTGCTGGGGCGTATCACCGCGATGATGGCAGGGGCGCTCGCTCTGGCGGTGTCGTCTGCGGCCGGCTTCCTGCTCCCGGTTTTCAAGCTTCCGACACCGACCGGTCCCTACGCCGTCGGGTACACCGAGGAGCACCTGACGGACTCCAGTCGCCAGGAGTGGACAACGCCCGATGAGAACGACCTGCGCGAGGTCGAGTTCTCGATCTGGTACCCGACGGAGGCGACGACCCAAGGAAGGCCTCTTGCCCTGGACCGCAGGCTGGCCAAGAGCACTGCGGTGAACGGCGACGACGTGTTTGGAACCGCTCGTGCCAGGGGGGTGCTGGAGAACTCGTTGGATCATTTCCGGCTGATCGACACCCACGCGGTGCGCGGGGGTGAGATCGTCCAGGTGTCGGGCGGGTTCCCCGTCATCTTCTACTCCCCAGCCTTAGGGACTGGCCGTTTCGACAACACCTCACTCATGGTGGACCTGGCCAGTCAGGGTTACGTCGTCGTCGCTGTGGACCACCCCTACACCTCTGGTGCCCCTGTCTCCCTGAGCAGTGGCCGCCAGGTCGACCGTGACCCGGGTGAGCCCTCGGCTACCGAGGCGGGCCAGCGCGAGAGCTGGCTCGAAAGGGTGGCCCGTTGGACCGCCACCAACTCCGCGGATCTCTCCTTCATCCTGGACCACCTCACGGCGCTCAATGCAGATCCCGGCAGCCCGTTCCATCATCGGCTCAACCTCGACTCGGTGGGTGCTATGGGTTTCTCCCTCGGGGGCGCCAGTGCGGAGCAGGCCCTGGCCGATGATCCCCGCTTCGATGCCGGCGTCAACATGGACGGAACCCACTTCGGAACGGTCCGCGACACCGGCGTGCCGGTCCCCAGCCTCAATATTCTGTCCGCCGATCACGTCGCTGACATCTCCAAGGCCCGTAAAGGGGAACAAACCCAGGACGAGGGCTCTATCGAGAATGCCCGGTTTCAGGAGCAGTTCCACGACCGCAGTACCGGACCGACCTGGGCCGTCACCATTGAGAACACCAACCATGTCAGCCACGACCTGCACTCCTTCATCAGCCCTGCTCTGACCGGCAATACAGTTCAGCCGCAGACCGAGGAGACGATTCGGGCGTTGGTGACCGACTTCTTCAACCACGCCCTGCGCGGCCAGGAGCCCAGGCTGCTGGGCCGCGACTCCGCCGTACCCCGGAAGGTTCACTTCCTGCCCGACCCGGCCCGCCCCGACGTACAGTAGTCTCCCAGGTAGTTGAACAAGCAAAGGAATCGGCATGGACTCACCGCAGCGCCGTGTACGTGTTGTCATCGTTGACGACGACGCCCTCGTGCGCGCTGCCTTGCGTCTCATCCTGGAGAGCGACTCCGGCGTCACGGTCCTCGGCGAGGGTTCCGACGGGCGCAGCGGCTACGACGCGGCGCGCAGTCTGCGCCCCGACGTCGTCCTCATGGACCTGCACATGCCCGGCACCGACGGCGTCTGGGCCACAGCCCAGATCGCCGCCGACTGCCCTGACACCAAGGTCCTCGTGCTGACCGCCTTCGACACCGACGCGATGGTCGCCGCCGCCCTACGCGCCGGCGCCACCGGTTTCCTGCTCAAGGACAGCGCCCCCGAGATCATCTTCCGCGCCGTGCACGCCGCCGCCGACGGCCAGCGGGCCTTCTCCGGCTCCGTCCTGGACCGGCTCGTCGAGGCCGCCGTCGAGGCCACCCCGCAGCGCCGCGCCTTCCCCGAGACCGTTACCGACCGGGAGCGTCAGGTCGCTCTGCTCGTGGCTCAGGGCCTGGGCAACAGCGAGATCGCCGAGGAGCTCGTCGTTGGCGCCAGCACCGTCAAGACCCACGTCTCCGCCCTGCTGGACAAGTTCGGCGTCTCCAACCGGGTCCAGCTCGCCGTGGCCGTGGCCGAGTGCGCCGTCGACGACGTCGCTCGCTGAACCTGCCGACGCTGGCCCGGGACACCCACTCCCGCCCAACAGACTGGGACCTCGGGCCACTTACCAGGAGTGCCCCGAGGCCCCGAAGTGTCCCGCACGTGCGGTGCTGTCTGTCAGCCCTCGGCTCCGCCGGCGGCCTGTCGGGGTTCGGCGGCGCAGGTGGTGCCCTCTGCCGGGACGGTCCCGTTGACCAGGAAGTCGATCATGGCGGCGCCGGCACAGCTGCCGGAGGCACCATGTCCGTAGCCCTTGACGGTGAGCAGGTGGCCGTTGTCCAGCTGGTCGGTGAGGCTCTGGGCCCAGGGGTAGAGGGTTCGGGAGTCTCCCGTGGTCCCGATGACGAGGATCGGCTCGGAGCCCTTGGCGTGGGTCTGCGCGGGTGGCGTCTGCGCCCGGTGTCCCCAGCCGCGGCAGTAGGCCTCCATAGCGTTCGAGGTACCGCCGAAGAAGGGGTAGGTCTTCTTCTCGGCGGCTGCCTGAGCGTCCCAGTCGGAGGCGGTGCCGCCCGTGTCCGGGTAGTCGTTGCAGATGACCGCGCCGAACATGACCTCGTTGTTGGCGCTGCTGACCACCTCCTCGACGGTCGTCTTCGGTGACAGGTCGGACGAGTTCTGCGTCGCTTTCACCATGAGGGTGCCGTCATGGTTGTTCATGGCCGGGGCGAGCATGGTGGTCAGCGCGTCCCAGTCCGGTTTCTCGACGGCGTACTGCTGGACGATGGCGGTGGCGTTTTCCGTGTTGACGGTGATGCTGGAGCCCGGGGCGGTGAGGGGATCCTGGTCCAGGCCGTCGACGAAGGCCGCCAGCTGGACGATCGCCTCGTCCGTGGAGCCGGTCAGGGGGCAGTTGCCTTGGGCCTGGCAGTGCTCGACGTACTGGCGCAGGGCAGCTTCTTTGAAAGCTACTACCTCGGCGTCGCTGTCGGTTCGGTACCGCGACGGGTCCATGGCCGCATTCAGGACGGTGCGTCCGACGCGGCCTGGGAAGAGGTCGGCGTAGACGGCTCCGATATGGGTCCCGTAGGAGGTGCCCAGGTAGTTCAGCTTCGCGTTGCCGTTTGTGGCGCGCAGGACGTCCAGGTCGCGGGCGACGTTGCGGGTGCCGACGTGGTCGAGCAGCTCGGGGACCTCGGAGTGCTGGGCGCACCTGGCGGCGTTGGCCGCGCCCCGGTCGATCTTGTCCTGGGCCGGAACGTTCTTGGATGTGACGCCCTTGAGCGGGTCCGTCGGGTCAGTGGCGTCGTTGCCGGGATCCGTCAAGGACTGCTTGATCTCATCGTTGGTCCAGCAGGTGATTGGGGTGGACTGTCCGACTCCCCGAGGGTCGAATCCGATGATGTCGTAAGCGCCTCGAAGCTCCTCGGGCATGGCAGCTGGGTCCTTCATCGGCTCAACGCCGCTGCTGCCGGGGCCTCCTGGGTTGGTGAACAGGGAGCCGTGCTCGGCGTTGCCGTCGGAGGCGGGGAGCTTCTTCAGGGCGATCGTGATGGTGCGGCCATCCGGGTGCTCGTAGTCCAGGGGGACGGTGGCCGTCCCGCACTGGAAGGGGGTGCCGTCCGAGCAGTTCTTCCAGTCGATGGTCTGGCTGTAGAAGCTCTCCAGCCCTTGGGGAACGTCGCTCTGGGAACCGCCGCTGGAACTGCCGGGGCTGCCGGTGGAGTTGCTGGAGCTGCCAGGGGAACCGCTGGCAGGGGCGGTGGGAGTGGGGGCGGATGTGGGTGGTGCGGTGCTGGCGGCGGAAGCCTGTGGTTGGCAGGCCGTCAGGGCGGTCGACAGCATCAGTGCTGCCAGGACCGCGCCCGCCTTCCGCGCGGTGTGGGGTATCGGTCTCATAGGGCTTCTGCTCCTTGGGGGCTGGAACGTCTTCGGTCTCTGCCTGCCGCGGGCCGAGGCGGCCGCGGGCGGTGCGATACCTCGTGTCCGACTCATTCCCGCTGGTAGGCTCCACCCGGGCTGCGCCCCGCAGCGCCCGGACACTTACGACGTTAAAGGTGCGGCGGTGCCGGTTTCCTCGACCGTCGGGAGGATCCTTGGAGGTGCCGGTTTGCAGCCTCCAGGTGGATGATATTGACCTCCCGGAGGAAAACGGACGAGGTCCGTTTTCGTCCTCCGGGAGGTTGACGCGTCCATACCTTTCGGCACGCGGCAGGCCACGGCCGTACGGTGGGCGTGCTCGTGGTTGCGCCGTCCTACGCCGTCGCGGTGGCCGGACCTGCAGCGGCAGCGCCGTCGAGAGTGGCGTCAGGACTGCTGCTGGTCTGTGCGGTGGTGCGCCGGGAGCCGGCCTGCAGGAGCGTGAGCGCCAGCGGCGCCATCGGCATGATCGCGAAGAACACGGTCGCCCACACCGCGCTGAGGCTGAGCAGTTCGTGGATGAACAGGATCGTGGGTGCGAAGAGCACCACGATGACGAAGGCCGCCAGGGCCCCGACCACTGGCCGCACCCGCTGTGGCGCCAGGGCGGTCAGCGCCAGGGCGAGCGTGGGGAGGACCAGGACGTAGGCGGTGCCGGGCACCAGTACCATGATGGGGACACAGGCGGCCGTCAGCAGGAGCAGTACCGCTGCGATGGTCTCCTGCCCAAGACCCTCCTTCCAGCGCCGCACCACGAAGTGCGCTGTGAGCCCGGCCCCGATGAGGGCTCCGCCGGCGAACATCCACGGCAGTAGTGGGTTCGGTCCAAGCCCGCTCTCCGGCGCCCACTTCATCGCCATGGCACCGAGCTGCGCCAGTCCTGCGGCGGTGGAGACGGACACGGCTCGCCAGGTCAGGCCCCACACGCTCCCCAGGACCCGCTTCCAGTGCAGGGACCTGGTCCGTACCGCGACGGCGCCGAGGGCCGCGATGACGGCCAGGCAGCCCAGCCCCGTCCCGACCGCCGCCGGGTAGCGCACGGTCAATCCCCGCCACAGCTGGAAGAAGTGGAGGTCGCCGTCGGCGGTCAGCATGGGGGCCTGTCCGTCGAAGGCCCAGGCCCGCGTGAGGTCCAGGGCTTGGTCGCCGTAGTGCTGGAGGGTCGAGTGGTCGACGTAGCGCGGGGCGTCCGTGGACTGGTGGTAGTGGTCGGCATCCCCGACCGCCGCGATGTTGAGCACCGTGAAGCCCTCGGGGATGAGGTTCGTCATGTCGGTGGAGTTGGGCATGAGTGCGTACAGCGAGGGGAAGAGCGAGCCGGTCACGGGCTGTTTCACGTGGCTGAGGAAGTAGCCGGCAACGGCGCTGTTGTTCGGGGAGGTCTCGAACATGAACGCCGGGCCGCTCATGCCGCGCGCCTCGAGGTTGAGGACGAGGTCGACGTTCTCGTAGTCGGCGCGGTGGTGGTGCATCTCGTTGCGGGCGCCGATGAGGCCGATCTCCTCAGCATCGGTGATGACGATCTTCAATGAGTTCTCCGGCTGGCGCCCCTCGGCCTTGAGGGCCCGGAGCGTCTCGACGATAGTGGCCACGCCGTAGCCGTCATCGGCAGCCCCGTAGGAGTCACCGGAGGTGGTGAAGCGCGCTCTGTCCCCGTCTGAGTCCGTGGCCGAGTCGTAGTGGGCCATGAGCGCCATGGTGCGTTCCGACTTCCCCGGCACGTCGACGACGATCGTCTCGGCCGGCGCGTCCTTGACCGCCGCCTGCTGCTCGGCGGACAGCATGTCGAAGGTCTCCTTGTCCTCCGGGATGCTGAAGTCGAATAGCGGGTCGGAGTGCACGTCGGCGGTGTAACCCAGGTCGGCGAACATGCCGATGACGTCGTCGCGCGCCCGGTCGTGCGCCTCGCGATTGAGGACGCTGTGGGGCTCGTCGGCGAGGCGGTTGATGGAGGCCATGGCGCGCTCGGCGGAGAACTGAGTCGGGCCGGCGGTGGTCGGTGCGGGGGAGGGCAGGATGAGAACGCTTAGGCCCGCCACCAGCCCCAGCAGAGCGGCGATCGGAGCCAGCAGGCGCCGAGCGAGATCGGGTGTGGAGAAACGTTGATCAGTCATGGTGGCAAGCTCGTTGAGGATGTGAATCGGTGGTGAGTGGGGCAGGAGGGCCGGCGCCGCGTTCGCACCTTCCGCTCGACCTCGGCGGGTCAGGACCCGAAGGCGCGGCGTGGGGTACGAACGCGGCGCCGCCCGTCAGTTCCCGGTTCCGCCGTCGGCGGCGGGCTGGGGCTCTGCGGCGCAGGTGGTGCCCTCTGCTGGGATGGTCCCGTTGACAAGGAAGTCAGTCATGGCCGCAGTGGCACAGGCGTTGCTGCCGAAGGTGACGTGCCCGTAGCCCTCGACGGTGAGCAGGTGGCCGTTGTCCAGCTGGTCGGTGAGGCTCTGGGCCCAGGGGTAGAGGGTCCGGGAGTCCTTGGTGAGCCCGACGACGAGGATCGGGGCCGAGCCCTCGGCGTGGGTCTCCTGGGGCGGGGTCTGTGCCCGGTGTCCCCAGCCGCGGCAGTAGGCGTCCAGACCATGTGAGGTACCGCCGAAGAAGGGGGAGGTCTTCCTCTCGGCTGCTGACTGCGCGTCCCAGTCAGAGACGGTGTCGGCCGTGTCCGGGTAGTCGTTGCAGATGACAGCGGCAGCCATGAACAGGGTGTTGGCCCCGGCGACGGCCTGTTCGGCGGTCGTCGGCAGCTGAGATGCGAGCGTGCTCTGCTTCGCTGCCACCATGAGGGCGCCGTCGCGGTTGTTCATCGCCGGGGCGAGCATGGCGGTCAGCGCGTCCCAGTCCGGTTTCTCGACCGCGTAGTGCTGGATGATGGTGGTGGCCTCCTGCGTGTTGACGGTGACGCTGGAGTCCGGGGCGGTGAGAGGGGCCTGGTCCAGGCCGTCCACGAAGGCCGTCAGCTGGGCGATCGCCTCGTCCGTGGAGCCGGTCAGGGGGCAGTTGCCTTGGGCCTGGCAGTGCTCGACGTACTGGCGCAGGACGCCTTCCTTGAAAGCCGTGACCTCGGCCTCCCCGTCGGCCCAGCGCTGCGACGGGTCCATGGCCCCGTCCAGGACGGCGCGTCCGACGCGGTCGGGGAAGAGGTCGGCGTAGACGGCTCCGATATGGGTCCCGTACGAGACTCCGAGGTAGTTCAGCGTGGCGTCCCCGGATGTGGCGCGCAGGACGTCCAGGTCGCGGGCGACGTTGCGGGTGCCGACGTGGTCGAGCAGCTCGGGGACCCCCGAGTGCTGAGCGCACGCGGCGGCGTCGGCAGCGCCCCGGTCCATCTTCTCCTGAGCCGAAAGACTCTTGGAGGAGATGGTGTTGGATGGCACGACGTCGGAGATCTTGCCGTTCTGGGCGTCGGTGAGGGCCTGGCTGATGTCCTCATCGGTCCAGCAGGTGATCGGGGTGGACTGCCCCACGCCGCGCGGATCAAAGCCGACGACGTCATAGCCGGCCCGGAGCTCCTCGGGCAGGGCAGTGGCCTGGGCCTCCAGCTCCCGGATACCGCTGATGCCGGGGCCTCCTGGGTTGGTGAACAGGGAGCCGTGCTCGGCGTTGCCGTCGGAGGCGGGGAGCTTCTTCAGGGCGATCGTGATGGTGCGGCCATCCGGGTGCTCGTAGTCCAGGGGGACGGTGACCGTCCCGCACTGGAAGGGCGAGGTGCCGTCCGAGCAGTCCTTCCAGTCGATGGTCTGGCTGTAGAAACTCTCCAGTCCTTGCGGGACGCTGGTCTGGGAGGAGTCGTCGGAGCTGTCATTGGAGTTGCCGGCCTGGGCGGTGGGTGTCGGTGCGGAGGGGGTTGCAGCGCCGGCGGCGGAGATCTGCGGCTGGCACGCCGCCAGGGCTGCCGACAGCATCAGTGCTGTCAGGGTTGCGCTCGCTTTCCGCGCGGTGAGGGGTGTCGGTCTCATAGGACTTCTGCTCCTTGGTGTGTCGAGATTGTGTCCGGGCTGTCTGCCCCGTCCGGGCTGCGCTCCCGCAGCGCCCGGACCTCTGTGACGCTAAAGCTGAGGCGGCACCGGTTTCGTCGGCCGCCGGGGCAGACTCGGTTGGCCTTCCGGAGGAGGTGGATGTCGTCGTCCTCCTCCAGGTGGTCGCCGCGTTCGTACCTTCCGGCTCAGGGGTGGTGGCAAGGCCCCGAAGGCGTGGTGCAGGGTACGAATGCGGTGCCAGGCGTGGGAGGCTCAGGCCTTAGGCCAGGCGACGATCAGGCAGAGGGCAACGAAGGCGAGAGTCAGCCCCACCTGCATCCAGCCGAGCCAGGCTCGGCGACGCGGCAGCGTGGGCAGATCCGGCCACAGCGTGATGCCCCGGACGATGCCGTACATGCCAGGCAGTGTCGCCACTGCCAGGATCCAGGTCGGCAGGGACGTCCAGGGCCCGGAGGCCGTGGCCGCCGCCAGGCAGGCAAGGAGTGCGGCCGCGCGGCAGGCCACCGCCATACGGCTGGGCGCGCTCGCCGCGCGGGCGGCCGTGTACAGGCCCATGACGAGTGCCAGGATGGTGAAGGCCCCGAGGATCGCGGTCTGGGGCAGTGTGTTGGCGGTCATCGGTATGCGCGCCGTCGAGATCTTCTGGCCGTCGGTCAGGAGCGCCGTGGCGAGCGCGGAGGCGGTCCCATCATTGTTCTGGTCGGTGTAGACCATAACGGCCTTGCCCGACTCCTTGTCGATGGCCAGGTGGGTCATGTACTCCATCGTGGTGCCGCCGTGGTTGATGATCGTGTGCCCGTCGACGACGTCGGTGTACCAGGTGTAGCCGACCTTCTCTCCCGGCAGCTTGATTCCGTCCATGACCTCGGCCGGCCACCGCGGCTCCTGGGGGCTGTCACCTCCGGGGGCTGTGCCGGTAAGGACCGCCTGGGCGTAGTGGGTCATGTCCTCCGGGGTGCTCCACACGCCGGCGCCGGCCGGGTTGAAGCCAGAACCGCTGACCGACTGGCCGCGGCGCCCATTGGCCTGGACGCCGTGGATGGCGCCGTCGGGAATGTCCGCCTGGCCGGAGGTGAGGGTCGTGTGCTCCATGCCCAGGGGCATGAAGAGCCGCTCCGTGATGTAGGACTTCCAGGACTCGGCGTCGGCGGCACGGGTGAGGGCCTCACCCAGCAGCGAGATGCCCAGGTTGGAGTAGGCGAACTCGCCGCGCTTGCCCATCGTGGTGGCGCGGGCGCTGTCGATGAGCTGGTCGATGCGGTCGGTGAAGGGGTTGAGCCCCAGGATGTTTGCTCGCAGCACCCACCTGCTCTCATCCTGCGTGGGGATGCTTGGGAGACCGGAGCGGTGCGAGGCGACCTCCTCCAGGGTGGCCTCGCCCGCCGGGGTACCGGCGAGCTCGGGCAGGTGGGTGGACAGCGGGTCGCTCGCCTTGACCTCGCCGCGCGCGATGGCATCGGCCAGGAGCTGGCCGGCGAAGGTCTTGGTGATCGAGCCGATCTCCATGGGAGTGGTGGACGTGTACTGCTGGCCGGAGGCGGCGGCGCCGATGCCGGCGTGACGGGCGCCCTCGGCGGTGATGACGGAGACGTGGATGCCGCGGGCCTGGTAGTCGTCGGGCAGGAGGTCGATGACCTGCTTGGCCAGGTTCTTGTCGCCGGTGATGGAGGAGGTGTCGGCCTTCGGTGCGTGCGGCCCGGCGGCGAACACCACCAGAGCCAGGCAGGCCGCCAGGACCGCGCAGGTCCAGCGGGGGAGGAGACCGCGTGACGGCCGGGTGGGAGATGTGGGCCTGGCCTGCGGTGATGGCGGCTGGGGACGGGGGATTGGAGAGGCTGCGATGCTCATGCGACCAGGCTGTCCTGGCGATCTCACCGGGACGATCCAGCCAGCCAGTCAGCTCATGTCGGGCCAGCCCGACAAAAAGAATGTCGGTCCTCGAGCAGGGCGGGTCGGCGGTGCAACATAGAGCGTCCCGTCCTGATCTGGGTGAGTGTGGCAGTAGTGACGCCGGCGAATGCGACCTCCCATGCGGTTCCGGACATGCAGAGGGCCTTGGAGTGGTGGGGAGTGTCCAAATCGGTGACAAAGGCGGTTACTGGCGCTGAGTGTGCTTGACAGAACCGCATGATTCCGCGGTTCGCGTGGCTCAGTGAAAGGTGGTTGGGCTCCTTTGTCTCCGATTTGGACACAATGCTCGGGCTACCAGGGCGTGATGTCTCTGGACATGGGTGACAGTTCTGTGTCAGGACATCGGTGATACTTCGATGGGTTCTGGAGGCCACAGTCTGATGGCTGTGACGGTTGTCCACAGAGCTCCGGCACGGTGTTGCGTCCACTTTGCCAGTAGGCGGCAATGGGCCCCATGAGCACCTTGGACACAGACCTGCTCGCCGTTGTTCGTGGCTGCTACGGCGCGGTGCGCGTTCGGGACCTTGATCTGACTCGCACCCAGCGCCGGCATGTCGCTTCTCTCGTGAGGGCTGGTGAACTCATCGCCCATGAGCATGGTGTTGTCGGTATACCGGGTGCTGAACGCGCCGTTGTTCTTGCCCGCATTCACGGTGGGCTCCTCACCTGCCAGGCCGCCATGCGTCACTACGGCCTGCCGGTGACCCAGGGCGCCGAGCAGGTTCATCTTGTGGTCGCGGCAGGTAGGCGATTCTCGGCTGTTGGGCGGGAGGTGCTCCATGCAGACCGGTATCGGACTCGTTTATCGCCAACCTCATACCCGGTGCAGCCACTTCCTGAGGCCCTGGCTCGTTTTCTGCGCTGCCACGTTCAGGACGACTCTCCGCTCATCGCTCTTGACGCGGCACTTCACGATGAGCGTGTCACTGCCGAGCAGGTTCGCGACCTGCTTCGTGGGCCCGGCTCGGCTCGAGCGCTGGCACGGCTCGATCGCGCCAGTGACCGGTCTCGTTCTCCATTGGAGACTCTGGCGCGAATCGACCTTGAGGCCGCGGGGTTGAGCTTCGAGGACGGGGTGGAGATCGAGGGCGTTGGCGAGGTGGATTTGGTGATCGAGGGGTGGGTGGTCGTGGAGCTTGACGGCTACACCTACCACTGCGACGAGTACCAGTTCGGCCTTGACCGATGGCGCGATCGCCGGCTTGTCGCCCGTGGCTTCCTGCCGCTGCGCTTCACGAGGAAGGATGTCTACGCGCATCAGGTCGCCCCGGATGTGCAGAGGGCCTTGGAGCGGTGGGGAGTGTCCAAATCGGTGACAAAGGCGGTTACTGGCGCTGAGTGTGCTTGACAGAACCGCATGATTCCGCGGTTCGCGTGGCTCAGTGAAAGGTGGTTGGGCTCCTTTGTCTCCGATTTGGACACGAATCGCTGATGACGTCGTCCCAACACGCCGGTAGTAGTGATCTGGGTCTCATACGTGCTCTCCCTGCGGCTTCGATGGTCCGTGTTACAGGCCCGACTGCATCCGCGAGTTCGCGCGAGAAGGTATTTATTATCGGGACGAAAGTCCTCGCCTCTATCGCAATATGTTGTGGTCAAGATACAATGGAGGCACAAGATGATGTGCTGCATCGGTGTGATTTGGGAGTATGGTCGGCACCGGTGCCGCCATCCGGGTCGCTCCCGGCAGGCAGTGGCGGCGCCCCTCGGGCTCGGCCTTCCCGGAGCCCGACGCCGCCGAGAACAGTCCGAACTCACACGCACCAACCATCGGAGAGACCCGTGCTCGAGAAGAACCCTGCCTCCACCGCCCCCGCGGTCGACGACTCGGCGCAGCTGCCGGCCGACACCCCCGCGCTCGCTCCGGCGTCCGCTGACTCCGCCGTCGCCCGCGGCGAGCGCCCCAGTGTTGACGCCGTCGCCACCATCACCGAGTACCTGGACCGCTCCGACTGGCGCGTCAACGCCAACGCCAACCAGGGCTACTCGCTGGGCGGGATGATGCTCAACACCTCCGGCAAGGTTGTCGCCAACTACTGGCTCAGCCAGGTCTACCCGGCCGTCGCCGGCCAGGCCCACCGTAACGCGGACCTCCACATCCACGACCTGGACATGTTCGCCGGCTACTGCGCCGGCTGGTCCCTCAAGGACCTCCTCCAGCAGGGCTTCAACGGCGTCCCCGGCGCCATCGCCGCCGGCCCCGCCAAGCACTTCTCCTCCGCCGTCGGGCAGATCGTCAACTTCCTGGGGACCCTCCAGAACGAGTGGGCCGGCGCCCAGGCCTTCTCCTCCTTCGACACCTACATGGCGCCCTTCGTCCGCCTGGACGACATGACCTACGCTCAGGTCAAGCAGTGCATGCAGGAGCTCATCTTCAACCTCAACGTCCCCTCGCGCTGGGGCACCCAGACACCCTTCACCAACCTCACCTTCGACTGGACCTGCCCCGCGGACCTCGCCGACGAGCACCCCCTCATCGGCGACGACGTCTGCGACTTCGCCTACGGCGACCTCCAGGCGGAGATGGACCTCATCAACCGCGCCTTCATGGAGGTCATGACCGAGGGCGACGCCGAGGGCCGCGTCTTCACCTTCCCCATCCCCACCTACAACATCACCCGCGACTTCGACTGGGACGCCCCCAACACCGAGCTCCTGTTCACCATGACCGCGAAGTACGGCCTGCCCTACTTCCAGAACTTCATCAACTCCGAGCTCGACCCCGGCATGATCCGCTCCATGTGCTGCCGTCTCCAGCTCGACCTGCGCGAGCTGCTCAAGCGCGGCAACGGTCTGTTCGGCTCGGCCGAGCAGACCGGGTCGGTCGGCGTCGTCACCATCAACATGGCTCGGCTCGGCTACCTCTACGCCGATGACGAGGCCGCCCTGACCGCCCGGCTCGACGAGCTGCTCGAGATCGGCCGCGATACCCTGGAGCTCAAGCGCACCGTCATCCAGCACCACATCGACGCCGGCCTGTTCCCCTTCACCAAGCGATACCTGGGCAGCCTGGACAACCACTTCTCGACCTTGGGTGTCAACGGCATGAACGAGATGGTCCGCAACTTCACCCACGACGCCTACGATCTGACCGACCCGCGCGGCCATGCCATGTGCGTGCGCCTCCTGGACCACGTGCGGGACAAGATGGTCGAGTTCCAGGAGGCCACCGGCCACCTCTACAACCTCGAGGCCACGCCGGCCGAGGGCACCACCTACCGCTTCGCCAAGGAGGACCGCAAGCGCTACCCCGGCATCCTCCAGGCCGGCACGGAGACCAACCCCTACTACACGAACTCCTCCCAGGTCCCCGTGGGCTACACCGACGACCCCTTCGAGGCCCAGGAGATGCAGGAGGAGCTCCAGACCAAGTACACCGGCGGCACCGTCCTGCACCTGTACATGAACGAGCGGATTTCCTCGGCCACCGCCTGCAAGGAGCTCGTGCGCCGCTCCCTAACCGCCTTCCGCACGCCTTACATCACCATCACGCCGACCTTCTCCATCTGCCCGGTTCACGGATACCTCGTGGGCGAGCACCTGACCTGCGACAAGTGCGCCGAGCTCCACCCGGAGGCCGAGCCGGTCGAGTGCGAGGTGTGGACCCGCGTCATGGGCTACTTCCGTCCGGTGCGCTCGTTCAACATCGGCAAGAAGGGCGAGTACATGGAGCGGCAGATGTTCACCGAGGTTGCCGCCGGCGGCCACGGCCCGGCCGTCTCGCGCCTGAGCGCGGTCAGCGCCTGAGGATCCGCAACGGAGAAGGGAGAAGGAGGGGTAGGTGGCGGACTGGAGCGTTGAGTTCACTCCTCGCGCCGAGAAGGCGCTGAAGCAACTTGATCGTAGCGTCAGGAAGCGTGTGCTCGGCAAGCTGCGGGAGATCCAGAGGGCTGACGATCCGCGGGACTTCCTGAAGCCGATGACGGGTCCGCTCGCGGGAATGTTCCGGCTCCGGGTTAGGGACTACCGGGTGATCATCGACATCCAAGACGAGCGCTGTGTGATCCTTGCGCTCGATGTTGGCCACCGCTCGACTGTCTATGGCCGGTGACGCTTCCGGACTTGCTCGTGAGCTGGCCGCAGAGGCGCCGGGGCGTCCACCACTTCTGCGGTGGGCGCCCCGGAGCCTCTGCACGGGATGCCTGGACCCCGTGCCATATGAGTTGGGGTTGTGGTGCGAATGGCTGGCTCCTATGCTGTAAACATGTCTACAGCGGTTCTGAGCGTACGGTTACCAGAGGAGCTCAAGCGCCGGCTCGATGACCTGGGGAGCCGGACCGGTCGTCCGGCAACGTTCTATGTGCGTCAGGCCGTTGAGTCCTACATCGATGACCTGGAGTACGCTTACGCGCTGAAAGCTGAAGCGGAGGCGGTGCGGCGCGATGAGATCAAGACGCGCCGCCTTGATGAGATCGCGGCGGCTCTTGGCCTCGATGCCTGAGGCTGAGGAGACGAGATTCCGGTTGACCTGCCCGGCTGACGACCTGGTGATCGCCGGGCTCGTCCCCATGAGCACGGTCGACTGGCCCGACCACCTGACCGCGACCGTCTTCCTGCAGGGCTGTCCCTGGAACTGCTTCTACTGCCACAACCAGGCCCTCATCCCCGCTCGCACGCCCGGCCAGGTGGCGTGGGAGGAGGTGCGCGCCCTGCTGCGCCGTCGGCGTGGGCTGCTCGACGGCGTCGTCCTCACCGGCGGCGAGGCGCTGCGCCAGGACGCCCTGGCCGATGCCGCCCACGAGGTCATCGACATGGGCTTCCAGGTGGGTCTGCACACGGCCGGGCCCTACCCGCGGCGGCTGCGGGACATGATCGAGGCCGGGTTCGTCGACTGGGTGGGGCTGGACATCAAGGCGCTGCCCGAGCACTACGAGCAGGTGGTCGGCCGGGCGAACGCGGCCGCGAAGGCCTGGGAGAGCCTGAAGGTGCTCATCGAGGCGGCCGACCGCGGCGGGCCGGACTTCGAGGTGCGCACCACCGTGGTGCCCGGGGACGTGACGGCCGACGACGCCGTCGAGGTGGCCCGCCGGGTGCACGCGGCGGGGGCGCGGGTCTACGCCCTCCAGCAGGCCCGCTCCGAGGGGACGAGCGGCGAGTTCGACGTCGTGGCGCCCGGCTGGGACGGGACGTGCGAGCGCATGGCCGAGCGCATCGAGGCCCTGGGCTGGGACCGCTTCACCTACCGTCCGGCGTAGGACGGATGCTGTGGGGAGTGGGGTCCATGGTCGGGGGCAGGGCCCGCTTCTAGCCTCGAAGCATGAGCTACGACATCCTGATCTTCGAGCCAGACGTCGTCACGGACGAGGACTTTCCCCGGTGGTGGGAACAGGTCTCTCGATGGGAGGAGCCGCACGAGTACGACACAACCACAGGCTCCACCCAGGCGATCAGGTCCTTCTACCGCGACCTCATCCGCGTCTTCCCTCCGTTCAACGGCCCCTACGCGCTGACGGAGGAGGAACTTGACGCTCGGGAGGCGGAGGGGCTGCCGGTCGCCGACTACACCATCGGCACCGACTTCATCTTCATCTCGGTCGGCTGGTCGGATGCCAACGCGCTCGTCAAGATCGTCGGCCAAATGGCGTGGACGCTGAGGCTCGCGGTCGCCTATATCAGCGAGGACGGTTCGATCTTCCGTCCGTGAGGGCGGAGTGACGTCTGGGCCGCATGCTCGACCGAGTTCTTGTGGCCGTGAATGGTTTGTCCAATATCTTCCGACTGGTTAGGCTCCCTGTGAGTATCGAGATGGTTCCTGCCCCGGAAGGAGACGACCGTGAAGCCCACACGAACAGCCCAGCTCCTCATGACCGCAGATCTTGCCGAGCCAATATCGTCTCAGCCCTCCGGGAGCTCCGGCCAGGGGCGGTCCGAGGCCGAGATCGACGGCTGGGCCATCGACTACTTCGAGGGTTTTGACGCCTCCTTCGAGGACACGAAGTGGGGACATTACGGGTGGGGTGATCCGGCCGTGGGGCATGGGGCCATGGGCGTGATGTCGCAGAAGAACTCCTTCGTTGAGAACGGTCATCTCGTCATCCGCACCCAGTACCAGGATGGCCAGTGGAGTGCGGGTGGCGCCTCGAGTGCCGATGCTTTCGCGGCCTCATACGGCCGCTGGGAGGTGCGTGCTAAGTTCCCCCGGGCCAAGGGGATCGGTTACGTTTTCCTCCTATGGCCTCAGGACGAGCGCTGGCCCCCGGAGGTCGACTTTGCCGAGGGGCGCGTCAACGGGCCGCAGGTGTCGGGCACCTACCACTGGGGTGCCCCCACTCCGGAGGGGCATAAGCAGGAGCAGCGGGTTTTCGACAACACGGACATGAGCGGCTGGCACACCTACGGCGCCATCGTGGAGGAGGACAAGGTCATCTTCACCTTCGATGGCCAGGAGTGGGGCCGAGTCACTCGGGACGATGTCGGCGAGGACATCACCGGCAAGCGCCTGTGGTTCGGGGTCCAGACGGGGGCGATGGATCCCAATGGGAAGGCGAAGCAGTACGAGACTGTCGACGGCGGTGTCCCCGGTCCGCTCACTCCGGCCGTCTCCGACATCCAGATCGACTACGTCGCCCACTACACCAGGGGTTAGCTCCCGTATCTGGGGGTGAGCGCAGTTCCGGATTCACCTCGCTCCCGCACGCCTGCCAGACAGCCCAGGAGACAAGATGGCCGCCTCTGCAGCAAACTTCGCCGACGAGTACCTACGCTCATGGATCGAGCCCGATCCGGAACGACGGCGCGATCTCATCACGAGTATGTGGGCGCCGGACGGGAGGTTGACCGTCTCCTCGCCGGCGATGGTTGTAGAGGGCGTTGACCGCATCGTCGATCATGTCGCCAGTCTTTACGATGCCCTGAAGGATCTGGACTTCGTCTACGACCAGCAGATCGAGTCGGGGGATGCGCTGCTCCTGCGGTGGTCGATGTCCACCCCTGCCGGGGAGCTGGTCAAACGCGGTGTCAACATCGTCTTCCGCAATGCTCAGGGGCGAGTGAGCCGGGTGCATATGTTCATGGGTGTGGACTAGCTCGATGCTCCGGTGGCGCTGCTCTCCCTCCTCGGCCAGCCCGGAGTCGATGAGGTTGCGCGGCTCATCATGGATGCTCACGTGAAGGATCGGTCGGTCTCCTCCTGCCTGCTCAAGGTGGAGATGGCGCGGGCGGTGCATCGCGAGCACGGCCTGGGTGTAGCCGACCCGCTGGGCTCATAGCACCTGATAGACCTCATCGAAGGACAGGCGCGGGTTGCGCTCCTGGTAGGCGTCCGGTCCCGGGTGACCGGCATTGATGACCAGCAGTACCTCCACGTCCTGACCGGCGAAGAACTCGGCTGCCAGCGCCTCGGCGTCGTCCCCGTTCATGGGCCCGGCCGCCAGCCCGACGGCGCGAATCGCCTGGATGACGTAGGCCGCCTGAATCAGTGCTGAGGTGCGTGCCCACCGCGCCCGCATATCCGACCCGCCGTCATCCAGTAACCGCTGGTAGCGCTCGGCGCGCGGATGCAACCGCGGCAGAGACTCGGCGAAGGACTGATCGGCCGCGCAGACGAGCGTCAACGGCGCCCCTGCCGCCTGTTCACGATTGCCACGAGGAAGGCAGGGCAGTAGCCGTTCCCGGGCTGCCGGTGACCGGACGGCCACCACCCGTAACGGCTGGGCGTTGACCGCCGTTGGCGCCCACTTGGCCAGCTCGTGGATCGCCTGCAGCTGGGCGTCCGTCACCGGCTCGTCGGTGAAGGTGTAGGCGGTGCGTGCCCCGCCGAACAGCAGTGAGGCATCGGACTCGGTCAGGACGGACTCGCCGGGCACGGGACCCGGAACCGGAACGGGGGAGACGACTGTCATGCCCCGATTGAAGCACGTGCCGTCCTCCCCGTGCAGGCCGGTCGGTGCGTCACCTGGGACACCGACCTCATCGGCCGACGACGCGGTGTCGCCGACGCCGACGCCCTCACCTAAGGTGACTGCCTCGGCATCGCCGTCATCCACTCCTACGCGGACGCCGACTCCGACCCCGACGCCTATCCACACACCTACGCCGTCGCCCACGCCTTCGCCGAGTCTGGCGGTGCCCGCTCCGACGCCCGAACCCTCGGCGGAGCCGGTTGCTCCGGAACCCGAGCCGACACCTGAGGCGGACAGTCAGAGTGGTGGCGGTGAGGCGGCTTCGGAACCCGAGCCTGCGCCCGCACCGGAGCCAAAGCAGGACAGTGCCTACTACCCCAACTGCAAAGCCGCGAGGGCGGCTGGCGCCGCGCCGATGTACAAGGGTGAACCGGGGTATCGCTCCGAGCTGGACCGTGATGGTGACGGCATCGCGTGCGACAAGACCAGGTAGGTCTCCGCGAGGAATAACCGCAAAGTGCTTGTATGAAGCGCCTGCTTTCTCTGTGTGCTTCGTTCGCCACGTTCAAGCGTGGCGAACGAAGCACATCTGGTTGTGACGTCTCCTGGGTGGGGGCGTTCTCGGTGTGTGACGCCCGCTCGCATCGCGCGAGGTGACATAGCGTGGACTGAGCGCAGGTGGACCGGGTTCTCTGAGGCCTCGTGAGGTGATGTGGTCGTCTTGAGAAGGACAACGTTGGAAAAGATGAATTTTCGGGCGGAGGCAACTGCAAGTTGCGATGTGGTTGCATTTTATGGTTCTTCAGGTTATTAACCTCATCGAGGTGATTCAATCATCTTGGCCAGCCATCATGGTTCCTTCTCGTAGCTTGAGGTTCCAGTGAACACCTCCTCTTCGTCTCCCTTTCCCCCAGTATTCTCTGGCGCCGGGTCCGGTCGGTTCTATCGGCCGATGTCGAAGCATCGGAAGTTCTTGAGGAAGTCTGTGCCTTATGTCGTGACGTTTGTTCTTGGGGTCGGGGCTGGTGCTGCTGAATCCTCGAACGACTCGGCTCCGGCGTCTCAACTGGCGGCGGCGCCTGTGCCCACCGTGGTCTATTCGCCAACCCCTGTCCCCACAGTTGTCTACAGTCCGTCACCGGTGCTAACAGTCATCTACTCGCCGTCGCCGGTGCCGGCAACGGAGCCTCCCGCAGCCCCGCCGGCGGCCGCCCCCGCTGCTCCGGGGGCGGAGCAGGGCTCAGGCGTGAGTGAGGGAGATGCCGGCCCCGGGGCCTCGCCCGGCGCGGGCGAGGTCCCGGTACAGCCCGAGTCCGACTCGGGCGGCGCCTACTACCGCAACTGCAATGCGGCTCGTGATGCCGGTGCGGCGCCGCTCTATCGAGGCCAGCCCGGCTACCGGCCCGAGCTGGACCGCGACAGGGACGGCATCGCCTGCGAGTGGAAGTAGGGGCGGTCGACGGCGGCGCCACTCGTACATGGGACGCTTTTTCGATCGACTGGGTGAGGACTGACGCCGCAGTCGTGTCCTAACAAAATGGGGTGGGGTTCCAAGCAGAGGCTTCTGCTTGGAACCCCACCCTGTTGGAGACCGTCGCTCAGTTCAGATCAGGTCGGCCGGCGACATCACCGGATGAGCGCACCGCTGTTGTGGAAGTAGAAGCGGCCGCCGTCGATCGTGGCCCAGCCGGTGGTCATTGCGCCGTTGGGCTGGAGGTAGTACCAGGCGGCGTCGACCTGCTTCCAGCCGGTCGCCATGGAGCCGTTGGCGTTGAGGTAGTACCACTTTCCTCCGTCCATGACCCAACCGGTGGTCATCGCGCCGTTGGGCTGGAGGTAGTACCAGGCGCCGTCGACCTGCTTCCAGCCGGTCGCCACAGAGCCGTCGGAGCCGACGTAGTACCAGTGGCCGTCGACGTCGAGCCACTTGCTGGCGGCCATCGCGCCGGAGTCCTCCACGTAGTACCACTTGCCGCCCGAGGCGACCCAGCCCTTGGGCGTCATAGCGCCCTTGGAGTCGAAGTGGTACCAGGCGCCGTCGACCTGCTTCCAGCCCGTGGCGATGGCGCCGTCGGGGTTGGCGTAGTACCAGGTGCTGTCGTCCTTCACCCAGCGGCCGTCGGCCATGGCGCCGGTTGCGGGGTCGAGGTAGTAGCGAGTGCCGTTGACGGTGACCAGGCCGGTCTCCATCTTGCTGTCTGCGTTGAAGTGGTACCAGGAGCCGTTGACGAGCTTCCAGGTGTTGGCGGCCAGGTCGCCGTCGGGGTTGGCGTAGTACCAGGTGTCCTTGTCCTCGACCCAGGTGTTGGCCCTCATAGCCCCCTGGTCGTCGAAGGAGTACAGGGCGTTCTTGACCTTCTGAGTGCCGGTCGTGGCGGCCCCGTCAGTGCCGAAGTAGTACCAGGTGCCGTCGATCTTGGCCCAGTCCTTCTTCAGCTCACCCTTCTCGTAGTAGTAGCGGTGGCCGTCCTTGGTCTCCCAGCCGGACTTCGGAGCCTCGGGCGTGCTGCTGGGGTCGGCGGACGGTGCGGTGCTGGGGGCGACACTCGGCTCAGTTGACGGTGCGTTCGACGGCGCAGTGCTGGGCTCGGCTGAGGTGGTCGGGTCCGCGGTGGGCTTGGTGCT
>NZ_GL882530.1:20424-111342 GCF_000195595.1 Actinomyces sp. oral taxon 170 str. F0386 | reverse complement strand
CGACACCAAGCACCACCCCACACCACCACCAGCAGACAAACACGCCCACCAAACAACCAGAACGTAACCATCCTGTAACCACCACCCCCACACCACCACCCCGAACAACATCAGGGGCGCAGACGGCGACTTCAGGGTGTTCGCCCCTGTTCTTCGCACTCTTCATCGGATATGTCACGGAAGCCCAGGACGCTGGGACTCACCAACCCGGACCGGCCGCCTCCACACCAGCGTCGAGACCGCACCCCCTAGGATGAGGCCATGACTCAGACTCCTACCGCGGCCGAGGAGGCCCTGGCCAACGCCACCGATGACGCCTCATTGGCCCGATCGATCGCCCGCTCCGCCGAGATCGAGGCCGACATCGCCGTCAACCCCGGTCGCTACCGGATGCTCACCGGGGTGCGCCCCACCGGGAATATGCACCTGGGCCACTACTTCGGCACCATGCACTCCTGGAAAACGATCCAGGACGCGGGCGTGGATACCTGGATCCTCGTGGCCGACTACCAGGTCATCACCGACCGCGACGCCGTCGGCCCCATCCGCGAGCGCGTCCTGTCCCTGGTCACCGACGCCCTGGCCGTGGGCGTGGACCCGCAGCATTCGACGATCTTCGCCCACTCGGCTGTCCCGGCCCAGAATCAGCTGATGCTGCCCTTCCTGTCGCTGGTCACCGAGGCCGAGCTCCACCGCAATCCCACGGTGAAGTCCGAGCTGGAGGCCACCGACGGACGCGCCATGAGTGGTCTGCTGCTCACCTACCCGGTCCACCAGGCCACCGACATCCTCTTCTGCCAGGCCAACCTCGTCCCCGTGGGCAAGGACCAGCTCCCCCACCTGGAGCAGGCCCGTCTCATCGCCCAGCGCTTCGACAAGCGCTACGGGCGGGCCGTCAAGGACCGCCCGGTCTTCCGCCGCCCTGAGGCCCTCCTCAGCGAGGCCCCGATGCTGCTGGGCCTGGACGGGGAGAAGATGAGCAAGTCCCGACGCAACACGATCGAGCTGGGCATGAGTGCCGACGAGACCGCCAAGGCCCTCAAGAAGGCCAAGACGGACTCCGACCGCGTCATCACCTACGACCCCACCGAACGCCCGGAGGTCTCCAACCTGCTGATGCTGGCCTCCCTGTGCGGTGCGGGCGCACCCGAGGAGATCGCCGAGCGCATTGGCGACGGCGGCGCGGGCACGCTCAAGAAGGTCACCACGGAGGCCGTCAACGAGTTCTTCGCCCCCATCCGGGCCCGCCGCGCCGAGCTGGCCGCCAACGAGGACTACCTCCTGGAGGTCCTGGGGCAGGGCAACGACCGGGCCAACGAGGTCGCCAGCAAGACGCTCGACGACGTCCGCACCGCCATGCACATGACCTACTGACGGCCACTCATCACCGCAGAGCCCTGCGGCTCAACCGCTCCGATCGGCCCGGTTCGCGACGCGCGTACCGGGCCGGTCGTCGTCGTGCGGTCGGATATGTGACTCAGGTCGTTTCTCACCGTAGTCTTGCGCTTGTGACTCCTAACACGACGCCCAAGGCCGGCAAGAAGCAGTCCCCCCGTCCCTCCACGTCCGCTGCCGCTCCGACCGACGTGCCCGCGAAGGCACCTGAGGCGGCGTCTGCAACGGCCACAGCGCCCGCAGCGGCCCTGCCCACCGTGGCGAGCACGCCGCAGCCGGCCCGGCACTCACTCATCGGCCGGATCCCGGTCACCGAGGTCTTCCCCGTCGTCGAGGACGGACGCTGGCCGGCCAAGGCCGTCGTCGGGGAGGTCATCCCGGTTCGCGCCACCGTTTTCCGCGAGGGGCACGACCGCTACGGAGCCACCGCGGTCCTGGTTCGCCCCGACGGCAGCGACGGCCCGAGCGCCCGCATGCACGACATCGCCCCGGGCCTGGACCGCTACGAGGCGTCCCTGGCACCCGACGCTCCCGGGGACTGGCGCTTCCGCGTCGAGGGCTGGTCGGACCCGTACGCCACCTGGAGCCACGACGCCGGCATCAAGGTGCCGGCGGGCATCGACGTCGAGCTCATGCTGGAGGAGGGTGCCCGGGTCCTGGACCGGGCGCTGGCCATCGAGGGCCGTGACGAGGAGGGCGTCAAGGCCCTCAACGACGCCGTGTGGATCATGCGCGACCCCTCCAACCCCGTGGACGACCGTCTGGCGGCCGGTCTGGCCGACTCGGTCAAGGCGGCCCTGGAACGCCTGCCGCTGCGCGACCACGTCTCCCCCACCGCCGAGTACCCCCTCCAGGTGGACCGCGAGCGCGCCCTGGCCGGCTCCTGGTACGAGATCTTCCCGCGCTCGCTGGGTTCGGGGGTCAGTGAGGACGGCACCTGGCACTCGGGGACGCTGCGCAGCGCCGCCGAGCGCCTGGACCGCATCGCGGCCATGGGCTTCGACGTCCTCTACCTCACACCGATCTCCCCGATCGGCCTCACCAACCGCAAGGGCCGCAACAACACCCTGACGGCCCGGCCCGGGGACCCCGGCTCCCCCTACGGCATCGGCTCGCCCGACGGCGGCCACGACGCCATCCACCCCGACCTGGGCACCTTCGAGGACTTCGACGCCCTGGTGGCCCGCTCGAACGAGCTGGGTATGGAGGTGGCCCTGGACCTGGCGCTCCAGTGCTCCCCGGACCACCCATGGGTCGCTGAGCACCCCGAGTGGTTCACGGTCCTGGCCGACGGCTCCATCGCCTACGCCGAGAACCCGCCCAAGAAGTACCAGGACATCTACCCGCTCAATTTCGACAACGACCCCGAGGGGATCTACCAGGCCGTCCTGGAGGTCGTGCGCACCTGGATCGCGCACGGGGTGACGATCTTCCGGGTGGACAACCCCCACACCAAGCCCCTGACGTTCTGGCAGCGGCTCATCGCCGAGATCCACGCCAAGTCCCCAGACGTGCTCTTCCTGGCCGAGGCCTTCACCCGTCCGGCCATGATGCGCACCCTGGGCATGATCGGCTTCCACCAGTCCTACACGTACTTCGCCTGGCGCAACACCAAGGAAGAGCTCATCGAGTACATGATGGAGCTCAGCAAGGACACCGCCCACCTGCTGCGCCCGGCCTTCTGGCCCACCACGCACGACATTCTCACGCCCTTCATGACCAACGGGAAGGTGCCGGCCTTCAAGCTGCGGGCCGTGCTGGCGGCCACGCTCTCACCCACCTGGGGCATCTACTCCGGCTACGAGCTGGCCGAGTCCACACCGCGCCCGGGCTACGAGGAGCAGATCGACAACGAGAAGTACGAGTACAAGCCGCGTGACTTCGCCACCGCCCGCCGCAACGGCATCGAGGACCTCCTCACCCGCCTCAACGCCGCCCGGGCCGCTCACCCGGCCCTGCGCCAGCTGCGGGACATCTACTTCCACCCCACCAGCGATGACCAGATCATCGCCTACTCCAAGCGGGTGGACGCCTTCCACAGCCCCACGGGCAGGGATGACGTCGTCCTGACCGTCGTCAACCTCGACCCGCACAGCGCACGCGCCGGCGAGGTCTACCTCGACCTGGAGGCCCTGGGGCTGCCGAGCTGGGTCGACGCCTCACGCCCGGTGGTCAAGGTGACCGACGAGCTCACCGGGGACTCCTACGAGTGGTCCGGGCAGAACTACGTGCGCCTCGACCCCTTCGCCGGGCAGGTCGCCCACGTCTTCTCCGTGGAGCCGCTGTGAGTACGGACCCGATGAACCCAGCTCCGATGCCCGCCGGCAACGAGGCTCCGGCTGCGGCACCGGCCACGATACCCGTTCAGCCCGGCCAGCCGGGACAGGTCGCGCCCTTCGGCCAGCCCGCTCCGGTGGCCGCCCCCATGTCGGCCCCCGCCTCTGCCCCGATGGCGGCGATCCCCACCCCCAGCGGCGGGATCCCCATGCCGATGACGGTGGCTCCGCCGATCCCGGGGGTACCGGTCCTACCGCCCCAAGCCCGCCCCGGCATCAGTGCGGACCCCGAGTGGTTCCGCACAGCCGTCTTCTACGAGGCGCTGCTGCGATCCTTCGCAGACTCCGACGGAGACGGGATCGGGGACCTGCGTGGGCTCATCTCCCGTCTGGACTACCTGGCGTGGCTGGGCGTGGACTGCGTGTGGATCCCACCCTTCTATCCCTCGCCCATCCGCGACGGCGGCTACGACATCTCCGACTACACGGCCATCGACCCCCGCTACGGGACGATGGAGGACTTCCGCGAGCTGGTCCACCAGGCCCACCAGCGCGGGATCCGGATCATCATCGACATGGTCGTCAACCACACTTCCGACGCCCACCCCTGGTTCCAGGCCTCCCGCTCCGACCCCGAGGGCCCCTACGGGGACTTCTACGTGTGGGCCGACGACGACTCCGGCTACGACGACGCCCGCATCATCTTCGTGGACACCGAGGAGTCGAACTGGTCCTACGACGTCGAGCGCGGTCAGTTCTACTGGCACCGCTTCTTCTCCCACCAGCCCGACCTCAACTACCACAATCCGGCGGTCATCGACGCGATCCACGACGTCGTCCGCTTCTGGGCACGCACCGGGGTGGACGGCTTCCGCCTTGACGCCGTCCCCTACCTGACCGAGTCGGAGGGCACCAGCTGCGAGAATCTGCCCGGCACCCACGAGATCATCGCCGGCATCCGCGAGATGCTCGATCGGGAGTTCCCCGGGACCATCACGCTCGCCGAGGCCAACCAGTGGCCCGAGGACGTCGTGGAGTACTTCGGCACCGAGGAGGCCCCCGAGTGCACGATGTGCTTCCACTTCCCGGTCATGCCGCGCATCTTCTACGCGCTGCGCCAGGGCTCGGCCGAGGCCATCCGCTGGGTGCTGGAGAAGACCCCTGACATTCCCGCCCACGGGCAGTGGGGTACCTTCCTGCGCAACCACGACGAGCTGACCCTGGAGATGGTCACCGACGCCGAGCGCGACCAGATGTACGCCTGGTACGCCCCCGAGGAGCGCATGCGCGCCAACATCGGGATCCGGCGGCGCCTGGCCCCGCTCCTGGACGCCTCACGCGCCGAAGTCGAGCTGGCCTACGCCCTCCTGCTGTCCCTGCCGGGCAGCCCCTGCCTCTACTACGGCGACGAGATCGGCATGGGCGAGAACATCTGGCTGGAGGACCGCGACGCCGTGCGCACCCCCATGCAGTGGGACGACTCCCCCAACATGGGCTTCTCCACCGTCGTCGACCCCGGTGCGCTGACCCTGCCGCTCATTCAGGCACCCGGCTACGCGCACCTGACGGTGGCCACCGAGATGGGCAGGCCCGACTCGCTGCTGCACTTTACCCGGCGGATCCTGCACCTGCGCCGCTCCCACCCGGTCCTGGGGCGCGGCGGTTTCCTTCTGCGTCCCACCAGCGACGACGCCGTCCTGGCTCATACGCGCTGCGACGACCCGGATCTACCCGGCGCCGAGAGCCTCCTGTGCGTCGCCAACCTCTCGGCCACACCCCGCTCGGTGACGATCGAGGTGCCCGAGCTGGCGGGCCGCGGCACAACCGACCTGTTCGGGGGCTGCGCCTTCCCCCCTGTCGACGAGGACGGCCGCCTCACCCTCACACTGGGTGCACGCGGCTACTATTGGCTGTCCGTCGAGAGGGGCGAACCGGAGAGCGCGCAGGGCACAGCGGATGCTGAGAACGCCGGGGATGCTGCGGACTCGGCGCGCCCAGCGGGCTCACGATCCTCTGCGATCCCGACCGACGCCTCCTACAGCGACCACGAGCACCACCCCACCGAGGATGCCTGATGCCCACCGATACCACTTCCTCCACCGAGCAGCCACAGGCCCAGGCGCCGGCCGCGGGGAGCCTGCGCAGCGCCGCGGCGCCGTCGACCTGGCCCAGTGACACCGAGATCCTGGCGGCCCTGGGGCCCTGGATGCTTGAGCGCCGCTGGTTCCCGCTCAAGGGGGACGCCGCTCCGCCGTTGGGATCCTTGCGCATCATCGCCTCCTGGGAGCCGGAGACTGGCGTGCGAGACCTCGTCGTCGCCGCCCTCAGGGGAAACCAGGCGGAGACCGGCCACAGCGACGGGATGGTGCTGCTGCACGTCCCCGTGGTCCTGGAGGCCGCCGAGGCCCTGGACTCCTTCGCCACCCCGGGTGAGGCGCCCGGCAACCACGGCCTGACCCTGGAGACCGCCTCCGCAGGCGCACCATCGCGGGTCGCACTCGTCGACGGTGCCCACCACCCCGCCTTCTGGCGCGCCTGGGCCCTGAGTGCCCTGCAGGCGGGCACCGTCCTGGGAGAGACCGGCGCCCTGGCCATCGCCCAGCGCGCCCCGAGGCTACGGGTGACCACCGGGGAGCAGTCCAACACCTCCGTCATCCTTCCGGCCCCCGCCGGCGGCGAAGGCGACAACGCGCCCCTCGGAGAGCAGGACACCGCCACGGGGGACCTCATAGTCAAGCTCCTGCGGGTCCTGGAGCACGGGCGCAACCCGGACGTCGAACTGTCGGTGGCCCTGGCCCGCAGCGGCTGGGACCGGGTGCGCACACCGGTGGCCTGGTCCACCCTGACCTGGAACCGCGTCGGCGGCTGCGGTCAACCGGCCCTGGAAGAGTCCACCGACTCGGCGGTGGCGTGCAGCTTCGTGCCCCGGGCCGACGACGGCTTCGAGCTGTTCTGCTCTCTGGCCTCCACCGACGACGTCGACGGGCCCGTGCGGGCCCGCGCCGTCGACCTGGCCCGCGACCTGGGGCGCACGACCGCGCAGATGCACCATCACCTGGCCGCGTCCCTGGGCACCGGCCAGCCGCCCTCACCGGCCGAGCTCGCCAGCGCCCTGCGCAAGCGCGCCAGGTGGGCTCTGGAGGAGGTGCCCGAGCTCTCCGGCCACATCCGCGCCCTGGAGCTCAGGGTGGAGCAGACGCTGGCGCGGCTCGAGACACTGGACGCCCTGGAACCGATCACCCGCATCCACGGCGACTACCACCTGGGGCAGGTGCTTCACGAGGTCGACGGGCAGCAGCGCTGGTACGTCCTGGACTTCGAGGGCGAGCCCTTGCGCCCCCTGGCGCAGCGCTCCGACCCCGACCTGCCGGCCCGGGACGTGGCCGGGATGCTGCGCTCCTTCGACTACGCCGCAGCTGTCGGCGAGGCGCCCCATCCCGACTGGCTGACCGCCGTGCGCGCCGCCTTCGAGGACGGCTACCACCAGGGGCGCCAGGAGATCGGCCCTGAGGACACCGCGCAGACCGGTTCGCAGACCACGTCACCGACCGCAGAGCAGGCGGAGGCGGCGCACCGAACGGTCCTGACCTGCCTGGAGCTCGATAAGGCCCTGTACGAGGCCGTCTACGAGGCCCGCAACCGTCCCGACTGGCTGAGCATCCCCGTCGCGGGGATCATGTCGGTCCTGACCGAGTGCACGGAGGGCTGAGCACCACACGATCTCATTTCCCCATCATCCCCATCGGTTCGACGTCCAAAAGCACCCGCTAATCACTGACGCATGGAAGAGTTGCTGTATGAGCGCCAACACCCCTGAGAAGGACCTCAGTTCCGTCGCCCCGGCCGACCTCGCCCCTGTCCCCGTGGACCCCTGGGTTCTGGCCGACGTCGCCCACGCGCGCTACCACGACCCGCACGAGGTCCTGGGCGCCCACGTGGGCGAGGACGGGGTCACCGTCCGCACCGTCCGCCACCTGGCCGACAACGTCGTCATCATCACCAAGGACGGCACCTACCCGGCCACCCATGAGCAGGACGGCGTGTGGGTCGCGGTCCTACCCGGCCAGGAGGTCCCCGACTACCGCATCAAGGTCACCTACGGCGATGAGACCACCACGGTCGACGACCCCTACCGCTACATGCCGACCCTGGGCGAGATGGACACCTACCTCATCGCCGAGGGCCGCCACGAAGAGCTGTGGGAGGTCCTGGGCGCCCACGTCAAGCACTACGACGGCCCCATGGGCGAGGTCGAGGGAACCGCCTTCGCCGTGTGGGCCCCCAACGCCCGGGCCGTGCGCGTCGTCGGCGACTTCAACTACTGGGACGGCACCGCCACCGCGATGCGCTCACTGGGATCATCGGGCGTGTGGGAGCTCTTCGTCCCCGGCGTGGGGGTCGGCGCCCGCTACAAGTTCGAGATCTGCTTCGCCGACGGCTCCTGGCACCAGAAGGCCGACCCGGTGGCCCGCGCCACCGAGGTCCCCCCGGCCACCGCCTCGGTGGTCACCGACCAGTTCCACGAGTGGGGGGACCAGGAGTGGATGGACAAGCGTGCCACCACCGACCCCCACAGCGGCCCGATGAGCATCTACGAGGTTCACATCGGCTCGTGGCGCCAGGGCCTGGGCTTCCGGGGCCTGGCCGAGGAGCTGGTCCCCTACGTCAAGGAGGCCGGATTCACCCACGTCGAGTTCCTGCCCGTGGCCGAGCACCCCTTCGGCGGCTCCTGGGGCTACCAGGTCACCAGCTACTACGCGCCCACCTCGAGATTCGGCACCCCGGACGACTTCCGCTACCTGGTGGACCAGCTCCACCAGGCCGGCATCGGCGTCATTATGGACTGGGTGCCCGCCCACTTCCCCAAGGACGAGTGGGCCCTGGCCCGCTTCGACGGCACCCCGCTGTACGAGGACCCCGACCCGCAGCGCGGCGAGCACCCCGACTGGGGTACCTACGTGTTCAACTTCGGGCGCAACGAGGTGCGCAACTTCCTGGTCGCCAACGCCTTGTACTGGCTCCAGGAGTTCCACGCCGACGGCCTGCGCGTCGACGCCGTGGCCTCCATGCTCTACCTGGACTACTCGCGCCAGGACGGCCAGTGGCACCCCAACCAGTTCGGCGGCCGCGAGCACCTGGAGGCCATCAGCTTCCTCCAGGAGGCCACCGCCACCGCCTACCGCAAGAACCCCGGCATCCTCATGGCCGCCGAGGAGTCCACGGCCTGGCCCGGCGTGACCGCGCCCACCGAGTACGGCGGCCTGGGCTTCGGTCTGAAGTGGAACATGGGGTGGATGAACGACACCCTGCGCTACCTGGCCGAGGACCCGGTCAACCGCCGCTACCACCACGGCGAGCTGACCTTCTCCCTCGTCTACGCCTTCTCCGAGCAGTTCATCCTGCCGCTGAGCCACGACGAGGTCGTCCACGGCAAGGGCTCCCTGCTGTCCAAGATGCCCGGAGACCCCTGGCAGGAGCTGGCGGGACTGCGCACCCTGTACGCCTACCAGTGGTCCCACCCCGGCAAACAGCTGCTGTTCATGGGCCAGGAGTTCGGCCAGGGAACCGAGTGGAACGCGGACAGCTCCCTGGACTGGTGGATCCTGGACGACCCGGGCCACCAGGGGCTGCTCGCCCTGGTCGGTGACCTCAACCGCCTCTACCTGAGCTCGCCGGCCCTGTGGTCGGAGGACTTCTCCCACCGGGGCTTCGAGTGGATCGAGGCCGGGGACGGCGACCACAACGTCCTGTCCTACCTGCGCAAGGGGACCGACGCCGATGGCAGGGCCGACCTCATGGTCTGCATCATCAACTTCGCCGGCACCCCGCACGAGGGCTACCGGGTGGGCCTGCCCTTCGCCGGGGACTGGGAGGAGGTCCTCAACACCGACTCCGAGGAGTACGGCGGTTCCGGCGTGGGCAACCTGGGCCACGTCGAGGCCGAGGACCTGCCCTGGAACGGGCGCCCAGCCTCTGTGCGACTACGGGTCCCCCCGATGGGCGCGGTCTTCCTGCGGCCGGCGAAGGACTGACGCAGGACTGAGACGGTCTGAGACCACGCACTGCGGTGGGGTGGAGGCACGCGCCTCCACCCCACCGCGGCCTCTGAGCCAACTAAGTGATCAGAACCTTGAACTCAACCCGGCACTACCACCTATGAGCCGGTAGTCTGGGCCCTGTCTCGCACAGGCGCGCGGCCTTCCGACGCCCTGTGCTCCCTGCGCAGGCCGGGCGGCCCAGCCCTCGTCGATGTACGCTTTTTCAGTCCGATGCAAGGCTCTTGCAGTCGGCGACCATGATGCCTGACAAGGGAAGAAGAATGACACAGAAGCTGGTCACGAGCGCCCCCGCGCAGGTGCGCGCCGTATCCGGTCGCCCCGCCACCGCAGCCACCCTCATGGAGGTCTGGCAGGGTCTGTCCGCTGCCGTCGTCGACACCATCGCGGACGACTGGTACGCCACCGAGCAGAAGTACAACGCCGGACGTCAGGAGCACTACTTCTCCGCCGAGTTCCTCATGGGCCGCGCCCTGCTCAACAACCTCTCCAACTTGGGGATGGTCGACGAGGCCCGCCAGGCCGTCGACTCCTTCGGCGTCAGCCTCACCGACGTCCTGGAGCAGGAGCCCGACGCCGCGCTGGGTAACGGCGGGCTGGGCCGCCTGGCCGCCTGCTTCCTGGACTCCTGCGCCACCCTGGACCTGCCCGTCAACGGCTTCGGCATCCTCTACCGCTACGGTCTGTTCAAGCAGCTCTTCGAGGACGGCTTCCAGACCGAGCACCCCGACCCCTGGATGGAGGAGGGCTACCCCTTCGTCATCCGTCACGAGGAGGCCCAGCGCCTGGTGCGCTACCGGGACATGACCGTGCGCGCCATCCCCTACGACATGCCCATCACCGGCTACGGCACCAAGAACGTGGGCACCCTGCGCCTGTGGAAGGCCGAACCGGTCGAGGAGTTCGACTACGAGGCCTTCAACTCCCAGCGCTTCACCGAGGCCATCGTCGAGCGCGAGCGCACCTCGGACATCTCCCGGGTCCTCTACCCCAATGACACCACCTACGAGGGCAAGGTTCTGCGAGTGCGCCAGCAGTACTTCTTCTGCTCGGCCTCCCTCCAGCAGATCGTTGAGAACTACGTGAAGCACCACGGCGAGGACCTGTCCGGCTTCGCCGACTACAACGCCATCCAGCTCAACGACACCCACCCGGTGCTCGCCATCCCCGAGCTCATGCGCATCCTCATGGACGAGCACCACCTGGGCTGGGAGGCGGCCTGGGACGTGGTCACCAAGACCTTCGCCTACACCAACCACACGGTGCTGGCCGAGGCCCTGGAGACCTGGGAGATCTCCATCTTCGACCGTCTCTTCCCGCGCATCACCGAGATCGTCCGGGAGATCGACCGCCGCTTCCGCATCGAGATGGCCGAGCGCGGCCTGGACCAGGGCACCATTGACTACATGGCCCCCGTCTCCGGTGACAAAGTGCATATGGCCTGGATCGCCTGCTACGCCTCCTACTCCATCAACGGCGTCGCCGCGCTGCACACCGAGATCATCAAGCGCGAGACCCTGGGCGAGTGGCACTCCATCTGGCCCGAGCGCTTCAACAACAAGACCAACGGCGTGACCCCGCGCCGCTGGCTGCGTCAGTGCAACCCGAGGCTGTCGGAGCTCCTGGACGAGGTCACCGGCTCGGACGCCTGGGTCAAGGACCTCTCCGTCCTGGCCGAGCACACCGATTCCGTGGACGACTCCGTCTACGACCGCCTGGCAGAGATCAAGCATGCCAACAAGGTGGACTTCGCCGCGTGGATCGCCCAGCGTGAGGGCCTCGAGATCGACCCCGAGGCGATCTTCGATGTCCAGATCAAGCGTCTCCACGAGTACAAGCGCCAGCTGCTCAACGCCATCTACGTCCTGGACCTCTACTTCCGTATGAAGCAGGACCCGAGCCTGGAGGTCCCCAAGCGGGTCTTCATCTTCGGGGCCAAGGCGGCCCCCGGCTACATCCGGGCCAAGGCCGTCATCAAGCTCATCAACGCCATTGCCGAGCTGGTCAACAACGACCCGGTCGTCTCCCAGACCATCAAGGTCGTCTTCGTCCACAACTACAACGTCTCCCCGGCGGAGCACATCATCCCGGCCGCAGACGTCTCCGAGCAGATCTCGATGGCCGGCAAGGAGGCCTCGGGCACCTCCAACATGAAGTTCATGATGAACGGGGCCCTGACCCTGGGCACCCTGGACGGCGCCAACGTGGAGATCCTTGAGGCCGTGGGCGACGACAACGCCTACATCTTCGGCGCCACCGAGGACGAGCTGCCCGGCCTGCGCGAGAGCTACGACCCGGTGTGGCACTACGAGAACATCCCCGGCCTCAAGCGCGTTCTGGACGCCTTCACCGACGGCACCCTCGACGACAACGGCTCGGGCTGGTTCGCAGACCTGCGCCGCAGCCTCCTGGAGCCCTCCTACGAGCCCGCCGACGTCTACTACGTCCTGGGTGACTTCGCCTCCTACCGCGAGACCAAGGACGCCATGGCGGCCGACTACGCCGACACCCGTGCCTGGCAGCGCAAGGCGTGGGTGAACATTACCCGTTCGGGCCGCTTCTCCTCCGACCGAACCATCAGCGACTATGCCCGTGAGGTATGGAAGATCGACCCCGAGCCGATCGCCTGATTCCCACGTCTCACTCAGCTGCGAGTGCCCCTCACCAGCACGGTGAGGGGCACTCGCATGTGTCAGAGCGGACGGTGCAGGTACTCAGTAGAGCATGGTGGCCAGACGGCGGCGGGCCTGGGCGACCTCCGGGGAGGTGGAGCCGATGACCTCGAAGAGCTCGAGCAGACGCAGCCGAGCCGTCTCGCGCTCCTCCCCCTGGTGAGTGCGCACAGCCTCCAGGGACCGGTCGAGGGCGGCACTGACGTCACCCAGGGCCAGAGCGGCATCGGCCCCGGCCAGGGCCGCGTCGAGGTCAGTGGGGGCGGCGTCGGCCGCGGCGATCAGCTGGTGGGGGTCCTGGCCGTCCAGACGGGCCATGAGGCGCACCTGGTTGCGGGCCACCTTGAGGTCGTCGTCACCCGGGTTCTGGGCGATGGCGTGGGTATAGACCTCCTCAGCAGCGGCGAAGTCGCCGGCCTCGATGGCCTCACGGGCAGCGCGCTCGACCTCGGTCTCCTCAGGCTCCTCGGCCTGGGCGCCGGTGCTCGCCGTGGCGTCGACGGCGATGGTGCCGCTGACGCCGTTGGCGGCCGCCACCTCCAGCAGCTGGTCGATGACCGAGCGCAGCTGCTCCTCGGGCACCGATCCCTGGAACATGGGGACCGGCTGGCCGGCGATGAGAGCCACGACCGTGGGGACGGCCTGGGCCTGGAGCGCCTGGGCGACCTCCGGGGCGGCGTCGACATCCACGCGCGCCAGCTGGAAGCGACCGGCGTACTGCCCGGCGAGCTGCTCCAGGACGGCGGCGAGGTCGGAGCTCACCTGGCTGCGCGGGCTGTGCAGGATGACGATGACGGGGACCTGGGTGGAGACCTCGGCGACGTCACGCAGGCTGGCGGCGTCGATGTCGACCACGAGCGGCACCGCCAGGCCGCCGCCGGCCCCGCCGGAACCGACGGACGTGGGGGTCGGTGCCCCGCCGGCAGGACCTTCCGGCTTGGTGGCGGGGGCGAAACTGGACAGGTCAACGGCGCCGAACATGCTCATGAGCAGCTGCCTTCCTCGGGCCGCAGCCCGGTTGCTTCGTGGTCGGGGTCTTTCGATGTCTTTCAGCGTCGGCGCAACCGGCGGGTCCTGCTCATCGACGCTCATTGATCGAAGGCGTGAGCCTGCCGGCGGCCCGACTCCGGGTGCTCATGGAGTCGGGCCGGTGGTCGGAGACGCTCAGGACGGTCTGGCGGACGCCGCGGCCGTGGGGGCCGGCGTCTGGGAGTCGTCCCGGTCCACCTTGATGAGCGCGGTCTCGGCCCCCAGGATCGCCGCTTTCTCGCCGCTTCCCTCCTTGGGAATGGCGAAGGCGACCATGGAGTCGTAGGTGGCGGTGACCGTGCCGACGATCTTCTGGTTGCCGCCCATGAGAGCAGCGACGTCGCCCTGCAAGGTGAGGTCGGAGCCGTCGACCGTGCGCTTGTAGACGACCGTGTAGGTCAGGGTCGTGAAGACCAGCGCCCCGCCGTCGCCCTCCTCCAACTGAAGCCCCTGGAACCCGTCCTGACCGGGGGCCGCCGTGACGGTCACCTCGCCCAGGGAGCTGAGGTTGGTGGTCCGGGCGGCCTGGATCTTCTGGCGCAGCAGGTCATCGGGGAAGGCCTTGCCATTCTCGCCCTCGGGGTTGTTGAGCGCATCGACATAGGCGTCGAGAACCGCCTTGGGGGTGGCGACCAGACCCGTGGAGTCGGCCGTCACCTGCTTGGCGCGCTGAGCCGACTGCTTGGTCAGGACGGGAATGTTCTTCTGCTCGGAGAACCCCTGCACCCAGGCCCATACCTTGAACTGGTCGCGGGCCGAGTTCTGCTCCAGGGACAGGATCGAGGGGCTGGCCCCCTCCGAGGCGGCGGCGGCGTTACGGGGGAAGCCCACGGTCTGCCCCACTCCCCCGCCCTGGATCGTGGTGGTCACCGGGTGGATGAGCTCATTGTTGCCACTGGCGGAGGCCGTGGCGTACTCGGCCGCACGGATCCGAGCCGCCGGACCGGACATGATCTCCTTGAGCTTGTCCGCGTTCTTCTCCTTGTCCGCCGTCGCCAGGCCGGTCTGAACGCGCTGGAGGATCTCGGAGAGCTGCTTGTCGTTGAGAACGGGCTCGGCGATCGGCGTGCCGGAGGCCTGGGTCTGGGAGGTCTTCGGCTGCGACTTCGAGCAGGCGGCCAGGCTCAGGGCCAGGGCGGAGGCACCGCCTGCGCTCAGGAAGGCTCGACGGGTGGACTTCATGCGTGCTCCTGGTTGTGGGGGTCCGCTGTGGGGTCGGGCTCGCCGAACGGCTCGGCGCCGGCGGCCTGAATGGCGGCGGGGTCGGTCGCGGGAGGCAGCTCAACGCCGCCGGAGTAACTGGGCCACGATACGGTCGAGGTCGTTGAGGAGTCTGTGAACGTAGCGGAGGAGGAGTGCTCACCGGTGTCCCCGGTCTCGGCAGCCCGTGGGTCGGGCCAAGCGTCTGCCTCCGGCAGGGACTGGTTGGCAACCGGCCAGGACTGCCCTCCAGACTGGGCGAAGGCAGTCGGTATCTGGAGACTGGGATCCTGAGGCCGGGCCGACGGCGTCAGCTCCTCGATCTCGGCGGTGTCACCTCCGAGGCTCTGCCGTTCATGTGGCTCAGCCGCCATATGGCTGGTGTGGTACTCCTGCGGGGCGAAGCGCGTGTAGTCCTGAGACTCGTGCCGCTCAGGCACCTGGTCCTCACGGGAAGCCACGTGGCTGTGATGGCTCACGTGACCGGTATGAGCAGAAGCCTCGGAGAATCGCGATGTATCAGTGAGTCCGGGAGTGCCAGGCGCCTCGACGCCGTCTGAGGCGATCGCCAGCGCCTCGCCGTCCTGGAGTCCCTCCACGGCCCGGGCGGCCCGGTACTGCTGAGTGGCCGCCTCATCGAGACCGGGGACGACCGACGAGCCACGGGCGACTCCAGCAACTGCCGGGTCCTCCTGCCCCACGTGGCTCTCACCGGCTCCACTGTTGTCGAGGTAGCCGCCGCTGAATCGATAGTCCTCGCCGTAGCCGCTACCGGGGAGCGTCTCGGGCGCCTGGGGGACGGAGGGCGCCTCGATACCGTCGAGGTAGACGCGGCCCGTGCGCGGGTCGGTCCAGGCCTCACCGGAGACCTCGGCCCGCTCCTTGTCCCTCAGCTCTCGGCGGGTCAGCTGCCGGTCGGGATCATCCACCTGGGGAATGCCCTCGGTGGAGACGGAGTCGGCGTTGGCGATACGGACCGCGCGCTCGGCCGAACGGGTTCGCCGCTCGACGTCGGCTCGACGCAGCTGGAGGTCGATGAAGAACAGGAAGGCGCCCGCCAGGACGAACAGACCGCCCAGAACCAGACCGCCGTAGAAGTACCAGGGCGTCTCAACCTGCCGCGACCAGCTGATGGTCAGGTCGGGGGCCTTGGCCTTGCCGTCGGTCATCGCCATGACGACGATCTGCTCGTCGACGTTCTTGCGCGGCAGCAGAGCGCGGTCGGCGGTCTGCGCGGTGTTGAAGGTGACCGATGAACCACCGGTCTTCTCACCCAGCCAGAGGTCGGAGCCCGAGGCACTCACGGAGCCGGCCTTGCGCTCCGAGCACTGGGACCCGGAGGCCGACGGCGTCGCCCCGGCCTGGGCGGAGCCGGAGGGCTGAGGGGTGGCCGCCGAGGAGGCGGCAGAGGTGGCGGAGGAGCTGGGGCAGTACTGGGTCTCGTCCTCGGAGGCCAGAGTGCCGGCGTTGGCATCGATACTGGTGACCACCGTGTAGGGAAGCGCGTTGTCGGCGTCGGGGCTCAGCCAGGCCTCGACGTCGGCCGCGCGGGCCACAAAGAGGTGGACGTCCTTACCGTCGGAGGACTTCGCGGTCACAGCGACGTCGGACTGCGGACCGCTGAGGACCCCAGGGGCCGTGATGACGTAGGGCTGAGAAGGACCTGAGGCGAGCGTCGCCTCGACCTTGGAGCTGGGTTTCCAGATAGTGGCCGAGCAAACGGCCAGGGCGATGAGGACCAGCCCGAGGACGGTCACCACCACGCTCAAGATACGTCGACTCACGACGCGGGTCTCCTATGCTCGCGGACACGGTTGGCGACGGCTGGCTACGGAGCCGGACATCGCTGCGAGCGCTCACCATGCGCTCGACGGGCACCAGAATCGCATGACGGACCCTGTGACCGCACCGACCTCGGCGCAAAATCACAACGGGGCACGCGCTGAGCGAAGCGACCCCTCTCGGGATCCAGCCGGCAGAAAAGGCCACAGCCGATCACCAAGTCGTGGCCCGTTCTCAGCAAGGAGCCGGAGGAACACTCGGAGAAACGCGAGCCCGAGATCGCCCCGCGCTCCGCGGGGCACCGCACGCATCCCCGGCCGCCTCACCCATACCGCCCGGAAGTGGCCCCCACCTGCTAGATTGTGCGTATCGTCACGCTTTCGTGACCACCATCCCGATCATACCCAATCGTTACTCTTGGGCTGAATGGTGAGCGTCCCCGGCTCGCCAAAAGGAGGAACCCGACGTGGCTGAGGAATACAGCGAGTTTGCCATCACGATGCGCGGTTATGACCGCGCCCAGGTCGACCGGAAGCTGGAGCAGCTCTCGCGCCAGCTCGCCGACGCACGTCGCGAGGTCGCCAGCCTCGACCAGCGCGCCATGACGCTGGCCGGCGAGCTGGCTGACGCCCAGCGCAGGCTGCGGGAGTCCGACAAGCCGACCTACGCCGGCCTGGGCTCACGGATCGAGCAGCTGCTGCGCAGCGCCGAGGAGCAGAGCGCCTCGGTGCTCTCCAAGGCCAACGCCGAGGCCGACGCCCTCCTGACCCGTACCCGGACCAACGCTAAGAACCTCTCCGAACGCAGCGCCTCGGAGGCGGCAACCCTGCTCGCCGACGCCCGCCGCGAGGCCAGCGAGCTGCGCTCCCGCTCCCAGGGGGAGGCCTCCACCGCGCTGGCCAACGCCGAGGCCCGAGCCCAGGAGCTCGTCTCCTCCGCCTCGCGCAAGGCGGCCCAGATCTCGGCCGACTCCGAGGCCGCCGTCACCGAGATGCGGGCCACCGCCGAGCGCGAGGCCGCACTGGTCCTGTCTCAGGCCCGTAAGCAGGCCGCCGAGATCGCGATCACCTCCGAGCGCGACGCCACCGCCAACCGCGAGGCCGCCGCCGCCGAGGCCGATGAGCTGCACAAGACCTCCACGGCCAAGGCCGAGGAGATCCTCTCGGCCGCCAAGCAGGAGGCCGAGCTGACGGTCGGCAAGGCGACGCGCGAGGCCGAGGAGATCCTCACCTCTGCACGCAACGAGTCGGAGACGCTGCGCCGCTCGGCCACCGATGAGGCCGCTGCCGCCCGTTCCGAGGCCACTGAGCTGCGCCAGCAGGCCACCTTGGAGATCGCCGCCGCGCACGAGCAGGCCGCCCAGGAGGACTCCGACGCCCACGAGGCCACCCGCGAGCGCATCCGAGAGATGCAGGAGCAGGCACAGGTTCAGGCCCAGGAGGCCGAGGAGCGCCTGCAGGAGGCGCTCTCCCGCGCCGAGGAGGTCCGCGCCCGCACCGACGCCGAGGCCCGCAAGCGTCAGGAGGAGGCGGTCGCCCAGGCCGAGGAGACCCTGGCACAGGCCCGGATCGAGGCCGAGCAGATCATCGGCGACGCCCGTGCCGACGCCGATGTCACCGCCCAGGTGGCCGCCCGCCAGCTCCAGGAGCTCGAGCGTCAGCGCGACTCGGTCGCCGCCTACCTCACCGAGATGCGCGGCGTCCTGGGCGGTGCCCTGCCTCAGGCACCCACCTTCAGCGACCACGTTGCGGCCCTGCCCCAGGAGGCTCAGGATCCGGCGCAGGAGCAGTCCTCCGCCGCATCGGCCGAGCCGACGGCCAGTGGCAGCAGCGCCAACAGTGCCAACACCGCCAACAGTGCTCACGCCTCCGGCTCCAGCAGCGCCTCAGCGACATCAGCCACCTCCGCGCCGTCGGCCGCCTCGGCGCCCGCACCAGCCGGCAATGCGGCCGCTGCGACGTCCGGAGGCAGCCAGAAGGCAGCCGCTCAAGCGGCTCCGAAGAACGCGCCCAAGGGCGGTTCTGGCCGCATCGAGAACGTTCCGGCCCCTGGGAGGAACCAGGGCGGTTCCGGCAACCGCCACCCTCGCCAGGGCAAGGGGCGCCGCTGAGGCGCACTTGTGACTGCCGACGACGCCGCCCGGTCCGAGGACGAGTCAGCCGGTACCTCCGGCTCTGGCGACTCGGAGGTCTCCGACTGGGCGGCGTCGCGTCGTCGAGTGGCGGCGCAACGGGCCCGGATGCTTCAGGAGCGTCAGGACGTCGAGCACGCGCGGGCGGCGCGCATCGTCGAGCTCTTCCTCGGAGTGGCCCGCGATGAGGGACTTGAGGATGGTCCGCTACGGGTGCGCGGCTACTCGGGCGGCAGCGCCCGCACCCCGCTGCGCGGCTGGTACCTGAGGGCCGACGAGACCGTCGGTATCGACACCCAGGGCCGCTTCTACTTCCTGTCGATGCCGCTGAACCTGGCCCAGCGGCTGCACGGAGTCAGGCCCGAGAGCCTGCCGGTGCCGATGACGATCGGTGAGGGCGGACGCGACGGCGACATCGTGCCGCTGCGCTTCGCGCTGGACCGACTGCTGCCGGGCTGGGAGGAGCGCTCCCCCGAGCCGCTCGTATGAGCAGCGGGCATCGCCGCCTCGCGCGCCCAGGCTCAACGGCTCCTGGCGCAGCCCTACCAGAGGCGGCGTTCCCAGCAGGAGGTGTGCCAGTGACGTCGCTCCTCCAGGCCCCGGTCCGCACCGAAGAGGGACTCGTTGGTCCAGGCCACCACGTGCGCGGTACCAGCCGGAATGACGCGGTGGCAGCCGGGGCAGGTGTAGGACTTGTCCCCGCCGCGCAGGTAGCGCACGGTGAAGTCGGCCCCACCAGGTCCGGCCTGGGTGCGAGGCACGGAGGCGAGGCGGTCCATGCTCAAGGGGATGTGTCCCTGCCCGTAGGGGCGCTTGGATCTGCGGCGTGCCATGCTCCGATCTCATCACATCCGGCTCCCGCCCCCAAGCCGGGGACGGGAGCCGGATGCACCAGATGACGTGGTACGGAGCCCCCTGAGAACCAGCATGAGGACCGGAGCCGGCCTCAGCAGACGAACCGCCGCAGATCACCGGGGTGAAGATCTCAGATAAGCCCCATGGAGGCCACGGTGTTCTTCTCCTCGACGAGCTCAGCCGCTGAGGCGTCGATCCTGCCGCGGGAGAAGTCGTCGATCTCCAGGCCCTGGACGATCTTCCACTCGCCGTTCTCCGAGGTGCAGGGGAAGGAGGAGATGATGCCCTCGGGCACGCCGTAGGAGCCGTCGGACATGACCGAGGAGGAGGTCCAGGACCCAGAGGTGCCCAGCACCCAGTCGTGGACGTGGTCGATGGCAGCAGAGGCCGCCGAGGCGGCCGAGGAGGCGCCGCGGGCATCGATGATGGCGGCGCCTCGCTTGGCGACGGTCGGGATGAAGTCGTTCTCGACCCAGGCGCGGTCGGCCAGGATATCGGTGACGGGGGCGCCCTTGACGGTGGCCTGGGTCAGGTCGGGGTACTGGGTGGAGGAGTGGTTGCCCCAGACGGTGACCTTGTCGATGTCAGTGACGTGGCAACCGGCCTTGGTGGCCAGCTGAGCCAGAGCGCGGTTGTGGTCCAGGCGGGTCATGGCCGTGAAGCGCGAGGCGGGGATGTCGGGAGCGTGAGAGGAGGCGATGAGGGCGTTGGTGTTGGCGGGGTTGCCCACGACGAGCACCTTGATGTCGTCGGCGGCGCCGGCGTTGAGCGCCTCGCCCTGGGGTCCGAAGATGCCGCCGTTGGCGGAGAGCAGGTCGGCGCGCTCCATGCCGGCCTTGCGGGGCATGGAACCAACGAGGAAGGCGATGTTGGCACCCTCGAAGGCGGCCTTGGCGTCGTCGAAGATGTCAACGCTGCCCAGGGTCGGGAAGGCGGAGTCGAACAGCTCCATGGCGGTGCCCTCGGCGGCCTTGACGGCCGGCGGGATCTCCAGCAGGCGGAGGTTGACGCGCTGGTCCGGGCCGAGCAGGGCGCCGGAGGCGATGCGGAACAGCAGCGCGTAGCCGATGTTGCCGGCAGCACCGGTGACGGTGATATTGACGGGAGCGTTTGCCATCGAGGACTCCTTCGAGACGTGTGTCGTCGCGGGCCGCAGGCGGCAGCCCGGCAGGACAACGCTATGACGTCCGCGCAGGTGAACACACCAGTCCACCACATTTCGTGACTCTCACCACTACCTTGGTCGGCTGTGGTGGAGATCCTGCTGGCACCCGGTGATCTCACCGAGATCCTGACCGCTCCTGACAGCACCCCGTCCTGGTCGATACGCTGGGATCCTCCCCCAGCCCGTTTCTCGCCTCCAGGACCGTGATGAGCTCACGCCGATCCCTCATGCGCCGACTGGCGCCTCGACGCCGCGGCTCCGCGCCCCCACCACCCGCGGTCTCCTCGACCGCGGGGCGCCGCGCGGGTGCCGTCTCCTTCGGCCTGACGCTGCTGGGCGCCTTGGGCGGGGGGTGGAGCCTCATCTCCACCGGACGCGCTCTGGGCGCTCTCCTGAGCTCATCACCGGCTGCGGGCCTGCTCGCCCAGGCGCTGGCCGCCGCTGTCCTGAGCGCCGCCTGCCAGCTGCTGGCCCAGCGGGTCGCCCGCTCCAGCGCGCTCACCGAGGAGACCCACCTGCGCCGGCTCACGCTGGCCCACCTGCTGGGGCTGGGTCCGGCTCGCGCCGCCGACGTGCGCAGCGGTGCCACCGCCTCCTTGCTGACCGACGGCGCCGAGCGTGTGGCCCTCTACCGCCAGACCTTCCTGGCCCCGACCCTGGCAGCCGCCGCAGCGCCCCTCCTGGTGCTCATCGAGCTGGCGACCGCGGTCGATGTCGTCCCCGCCCTGGTCCTGGGACTGACCGTCGTCGTGGTGCCGGCCTTCATCGCCCTGGCCCACTCGCGGCTGCGGGCCTCGTCGTCGGGCTCCCGCCAGGCTCGCACACGGCTGGCCGCCGAGTACCTCGACGCCATCCAGGGGCTGCGCACCCTCACCCTGGCCCGGGCCGCTGAGCGCACCAGTGCCCGCCTGCGCCTGGCGGGTGAGACGAACCGGCGCGCCGTCATGGGGCTGTTGGCGGGCAATCAGCTCGTCATCCTGCTCACCGACGGCCTCTTCTCGCTCCTCCTCATCACCGGGGCTGCGGGACTGGCCCTGATGCGCCTGAGCGCCGGTGTGATCGACGTCGGCGACGCGCTGGCGATCATGCTGACCTCCTTCGTGCTCCTCGAGCCGCTGAACCACATGGGGGCCTTCTTCTACGTGGGCATGGGTGGTATGGCCAACCAGCGCGCGATCCGCCGGATCCTGTCGCGCCCTCTGCCTCGCTCCGCAGCACCGGCCAGGTCCCGGACAGACGCAGGCGCAACGGCTCAGGACGTCGTCGTGCTCGACGGCGTCGAGGCCACCTGGGGCCAGGAGCCGGTGCTCGAGGGCGTGAATCTGGTCGTGCGGCGCGGTGAGCACCTGGCGGTCGTGGGCCCCTCGGGTGCGGGAAAGTCGACGCTCATGGCGATGCTCGCCGGGAACCTGCTGCCCAGCACGGGCGCACTGCGCGTCGGAGGAACTGAGCTGACCGCCGCCACCCAGGACGAGGTGCGCTCGGCCTCCGCGCTGGTGGCCCAGACGACGTGGCTGTTCACCGGCACGATCGCGGACAACCTGCGCCTGGCCCAGCCCTATGCGACGCCGTCGCAGATGTGGCACGCCCTGGAGGTGGCCCGCCTGGACAAGGAGGTGGCTCTCATGCCAGAGGGGCTGGAGACGCAGGTCGGAGAAGCCGGACTGGGTCTTTCGGGCGGACAGGCGCAGCGCCTGTCCCTGGCACGCGCTTTCCTGGCCGACCGCCCCGTACTGCTGCTGGACGAGCCCACCAGCCAGGTGGACCTGGCCAGCGAGGCGGCCATCGTCGAGTCGATCGAGCAGCTGGCCCGGGGCCGCACTGTCATCACCATCTCGCACCGTGCGGGGGCACTGACCGCCGCGGACCGGACGGTGAGGGTCGAGGGCCGAGGAGTCCACGAGGTGAGCCCGCCCCGGGTTCCGGCCGCCGGCGGCGCAGGGGCCGGCACCGACAATGCCGAGACCGACGTCCACAAGGACGATGACGTCGATGGCACTGATGACGTCTCCGACGCCACCGACACTACTGACACCGCTCCCGAGACGGCCCACGGGAACCACGGACAGGAGCAGGCATGATCCGGTCCAGGCAATCGCCAGCACCCCGATCAAGTGATGCCGTCGGATCAGATGGGCACAGCGCGACGACTCGAACCGGTTCCTCCACGCAGGAGCGTCCGTCGCGTGCGACGCTGGTGCGCTGGCTGCTGGGAGTCACCCGCCCGGTGCTCCCACCCCTCCTGGCCTCCACTCTGTGCCGCATCATCGACGCGCTCAGCGGCGTGGCCCTGTTCGCCCTGGGCGCCTACGCCGTGGCCTCGACGGGGCTGGCGATGGTGAACAAGTCACCTGTGCCCGCCATGTGGCCGATGCTGACAGTCATGGCGGGGCTATCGCTGCTCAAGGCGGCCCTGCGCTACGTCGAGCAGTTCCTCGGCCACCTTGTGGCCTTCAAAGCTCTTGAGCTGCTGCGCGGTCAGATCTTCCGCTCACTCATCCCCCGTTCCCCCAGGGTCGGCACGACGTCCCGCTCGGGCGATCTGCTGTCACGGGCCACCAAGGACGTCGACCGCATCGAGGTCTTCTTCGCCCACACCCTCGCTCCGGCGGTCTCGGCCGTCATCACCCCGATCGTGGTACTCACGGCCATCGGCCTCAAGGTGTCCTGGCCGGTGGCTCTGACGGTGCTTCCCCTCGTGGTGCTTCAGCTGTTCATCGTGCCGCGTCTGGGGTCTGGTGCCTCTCTGGAGGCCTCTCGATCAGCCTCGGCGTTGAGAGCGGACCTCACCCAGCACGTCACCGACACCATCCAGGGCATGAGCGAGGTCGTCGGGTACGGGCGTGGCCAGGAGCGTCTCGATGAGATGGCCAGGATCGACGCCGAGATCACCGGCGCCTCGCGTCCCACCGGCCAGTGGGCGGCAGTGCGCCGAGGCGTCAACCAGCTGGCGAGTTTGATCGCACCGATCGTCGTCGTCATGATCGGGTCGATGCTGCCGACCACCGGTTCTGGAGCGGGCGTGCCCCTTCTGACGGCCGCTGCAGCCGCGGTACTGCGGATGACCGAGACCGTACGCGGTGTCGAGGAGCTCGCCGGCGCACTCAACGCCTCCTTCGCCTCGGCCGAGAGGGTGTGGGAGGTCGTCAACGCCCCCGTGGAGGTGCGCGACGGCGCTCAGGAGCTGACCAGCGGGATCTCCCACGAGGTCCTGTGGCAGGACGTGAGCTACTCCTATCCCAGCACCGCCGCTCAGGCCGTGCGCGGTGTGAGCCTGCGAGCCAGGGCCGGCAAGTGGACCTGCATCGTGGGGGCCTCGGGCTCGGGCAAGTCGACGCTGGCCCAGCTGGCGGTGCGCTTCGATGAGCCGACGTCGGGCCGTATCCTCATCGACGGCCAGGACGTGGCCGATCTGCGCGCGCTCAGCCTCTACCAGGAGATCGGGATGGTGGATCAGCGGGTCCATCTCATGCGGGCCACCATCGCCGACAATGTTCGCCTGGCGGCGCCGTCGGCCAGTGACGCCCAGGTCCTCCGGGCCTGCAGGGCCGCCTGCATCGATGAGGACATTGAGGCCCTCGAGGACGGCTACGACACCCTCGTGGGCGAGCGCGGCCAGTCCCTGTCCGGGGGCCAGCGGCAGCGTCTGGCGCTGGCACGGGCCCTCCTCGCCCGTCCCGGGGTACTCATCCTCGACGAGTTCACCTCACACCTGGACCCAGACCTGGACGAGCGGGTGCGCATCGGGGTGCGCACCTACCTGCCGCAGGCCACGATCATCGAGATCACCCACCGCCTGCAGTGGTCGGAGCAGGCCGACCACGTCGTCGTCATGGATGCGGGCACGGTGGTGCAGGCGGGCCCGCCGGCCAAGCTCCTGAGCGAGCCCGGACCGCTGCGCACACTCACCGCCCGCGGGCACTGACCGGTTCAGACGGACTCAGGCCGACACGACGATCGGGCGCCGAAAGTCGGTGACTCCCAGCGCCCGATCGAGTGACTGCGATCTACTCCCCGGAGCGGGTGGCGGCGGCGGAGGCCTCGAGCTCCTCGGGGCTGACGACGCCTTCGACGCTGACGGCGTCGAGGTAGGCCATACCGTCGAAGGAGAGCTCGCGGGCGTTCTCCGGGTCGCCCTCGTCATTGACGGAGCCGCCCGCCATGCGGTCTACGATGATGGCGATGGCGCCGTCTCCCGTAACGTTGGTGGCGGTCCCGAAGGAGTCCAGGGCGATGTAGGTGGCGATCATGAGGGCCACCTGCTGGTCGTTGAAACCGAGCATGGAGGACAGCAGGCCGGTGGCAGCCATGATGGCGCCCCCGGGCACGCCCGGAGCCGCCACCATGGTGATACCGAGCATGAAGATGAACCCGGCCCACTGGGCGGTGCTCACGTTCAGGTCCTGGGTGAGGACGATGGCGAAGGCGAAGGAGAAGATCTTCGAGGTCGATCCGGCCAAGTGGATCGTGGCGCACAGGGGGATGGTGAAGGAGGCGACCGCGTCGGAGACGCCGTTCTTCCTCGTCTGGCGCAGGGTGACCGGGATCGTGGCCGCCGAGGAGGAGGTGCCCAGGGCCGTCAGGTACGCCGGAAGCATGGTGAGCAGGGCCTTGAGCGGGTTCTTGCGTCCGATGACCCCGGCGACGATGAACTGGATGGCCAGGATGACGACCTCGAGGATGAGGACCACGACGACGACCTTCAACAGGGCCTTCATGACCGAGCCGGCGGCGCCCGTGTAGGTGAGGTTGAGGAAGATGCCGAAGATGTGCAGCGGCAGCAGGGGGATGATCATCCGTTCGATGAGGCGGGTGATGATGGCCCGGAACTCGATGGAGCCCTTGCGCAGGACGCCTCGGGGAACCAGGGACAGGCCGATGCCGAAGATGAAGGAGAGCAGCAGCGCGGTCATGACCTCGACCGGCGGGGGCATCTCCACGGTGAAGTAGCTGCTCAGCGCCCCCTCGGGCTTGGCGACATTGGCCAGGGATGTCCCGGCGAGCAGGCGGGGGAAGGTGGCTGCGCACACCAGGAAGGTGAGGAATCCGGCGAAGAGGGTGGAGGTGTAGGCCAGGGCCGTGGTGATGCCGAGCCACTTGCCGGCGCCGCGTCCCAGGTCGGCGATGGCGGGGGTGACCAGGCCGATGATGATGAGCGGGATCGCGAAGTTGAGGAACTGGCTGAACAGGTCGGAGAAGGTCGCGAAGACGTTGCCGACTGCCTTGGGAATGATCGGGTGACCGCCAAGCCGGACCGATCCCAGGAGCAGGGCCAGCACGATGGCACCAACGACCCAGGTCAGGATACTGTGGCTGAGGCGGTGCCCCAGGGAGGGAGTGGCTGAGGGATTGCTTGACATAGGGGACCTTCAGTGTGAAAGGAGGTGACAAAACGTCTTGAATACCCCCAGCGTGCCACACCGTTCGGTTGCGGCGCCGCCTCGGACCAGGAAATGAGAGCGCAGACGGCCCAGATCACAGAAGACGACCTGCAGGCTACGGGAAAGGTCAGGAGCACGCACCGAGCGTTCCGCCACTCACATGACGTGGGGCAGGTTGACGTAGGAGGACAGGAGCAACAGGACCGCGGCCAGGCCGATACCGAAGGCGACGTCGAACAGGCGGGTGCGAGCCGCCAGCCAGGTGCCGTCGGGGCGCTGGATCCTGACAATGGCGAGCGCCAGGATCCCGGTGGCCGCCCACAGGACGGCGATACGGCGGTGTCCCAGCAGCGCGATGGCGGGAACCGCCGCCAGGCCGATGGCCACGAGGACGACACAGATGGTGCGGTAGGGCTCCTTGTGCTCGGCCTGCTGGGGATGCGGGTCGTGAGTCACGGTGGTGAGCCTATCGGCGCTCAGGGGCGTCGGTCCACGACCTTCCGCCTCAAGGAGCGGCCCCGCACCCGGAATGGAACTGCGGGCACGAGGCCGCCGAGAGTCAGTGGGCGAAGTGGCGGGTGCCGGTGAGGTACATGGTGACGCCGGCGGCCTGGGCGGCGTCGATGACCTCCTGGTCCCGGATGGACCCGCCGGGCTGGACGACGGCGCGAACCCCGGCGTCGATGAGCACCCGGAGGCCGTCGGCGAAGGGGAAGAAGGCGTCGGAGGCGGCCACGGCACCGCGGGCGCGCTCCGGCACGGCGTCCGAGTCCCCCAGGACCTCGGACGCATCGGCCCCACCGACAGTGCCCTTCTCCTTCTGGGAGCCGTTGGCGGCGTCGCCGGTGGAGCGGGCTCCCAGGGTGTTGGCGCGCTCAACAGCCAGCTTGCAGGAGTCGACGCGGTTGACCTGTCCCATGCCCACACCGACGGTGGCGCCGCCCTGGGCCAGGAGGACGGCGTTGGAGCGCACGGCGCGCACCGAGCGCCAGGCGAAGGCCAGCTCGGCCAGGAGGGCGTCGTCGGCGGCGGGCCCGGCGGCCAGTGTCCAGGTCGCCGGGTCGTCACCGTCGGCACTGAGCACGTCGCGCTCCTGGATAACGGCTCCGCCGGAGACCTGCTTGATCTCGTAGCCCTCGCGCTGAGGGGCCTCGACGACCAGCAGGCGCAGGTTCTTCTTGGTCGACAGGATCCCCACGGCCTCATCGTCGAAGGCGGGGGCGGCCACGACCTCGGTGAAGATCGGCTTGATCTGCCGGGCCATCTCCGCGGTGACGGTGGCGTTGGTGGCGATGACGCCCCCGTAGGCGGAGACCGGGTCGCAGGCGTGGGCCTTGCGGTGGGCCTCGGCGACGTCCCCGTCGGCGGAGACGGCGATGCCGCAGGGGTTGGCGTGCTTGACGACCGCCACCGTGACGGCTTCGCCGTGGTCGTAGGCGGCGCGCACGGCGGCGTCGGTGTCGGTGTAGTTGTTGTAGCTCATGGCCTTGCCGTGGAGCTGGCGGGCGCCGGCCACTCCCCCGCTCGCCCCGGCGGTGCGGTAGACGGCGGCCCGCTGGTGGGGGTTCTCCCCGTAGCGCAGACTCGCCAGGCGCTCGTAGCCGACGCCGACGTAGGCGGGCAGGGCGGTCGGTTCATCGGAGCCGGTCTCGTCCGCGGCGTCGGTGGCGTCGGTCTCGACCTGGCCCGCCAGCCACGTGGACACGGCGGCGTCGTAGGCGGCGGTGTGGGCGAAGGCCTCGGCGGCCAGGCGGCGGCGGGCGGCCAGGGTGAAGCCGCCCTCGCGCACGGCGGCGGCGACGTCGTCGTAGCGCTCGGGGCTGGTGACCACGGCGACGGCCGGGTGGTTCTTGGCGGCGGCGCGCAACATGGTGGGGCCACCGATATCGATCTGCTCGACGCAGGCGTCGAAGGGGGCGCCGGAGGCGACGGTGTCGGTGAAGGGGTAGAGGTTGACGATGACGAGGTCGATGGGGGTCACGCCCAGGGTGCCCAGCTGGTCGAGGTGGTCGGGCTTACGGCGGTCGGCGAGGATACCGGCGTGGACAGCCGGATGGAGGGTCTTGACCCGGCCCTCGAGACACTCGGGGAAGCCGGTGACCTCCTCCACCGGGGTGACGGCCAGGCCCGCTGCGGCGATGGTGGCGGCGGTGGAGCCGGTGGAGACGATCTCGACGCCGGCGTCGGCCAGGGCCCGGGCGAGCGGGACGAGGCCGGTCTTGTCGTAGACGGATACGAGGGCGCGGCGCACAGGGAAGCGATCGGGACTGACGAGGCCCTCAGTGGGGACGTGAGCGGTGGGGACTGTCTGATTTACGGACTGCGAGGACTGGGACGACGGGGACATGGCGCTCCTGGTACGGCGTGAGGGGCACGGGACGCCCAGGCGGGCGACGTCCCGCACGTGGACGGCCTCGGCCACTCCCCGGTGGTTCCCCACCCTCGCCAGTTGCGGCCGGGACCATCCTATCGGGTGGGCCCTGCCGACCGCTCTCGCAGAATCCGACGGGACGACGCCACCGGTCTGCTGAGCGCCCTGAAGCCCCTGGGTACCTGGGTGCATGGCCGACGTCGTTGCGACCGAGCCGGACCAGAGCGGTCAGGACGGTAGGGCCCCTCACCGGCAGGACCTACAGCGCCTGACGATTTCATCTGCCGTTCGGTGGGCCGGTCGTCATCGGCGATGTCGCTGCTGGTGAACCGGTCGACCGAACGGCCTGTTTCCTTGCGGGCGGCTTTAGATACGGCATACAGTCCACAACATGACTGCGCCCATCAACATCGCAGCAACACCGGTATACCGTGCGGTTCCTCCCGAACGGTGGCAGGAGGCCGCCTCCGCCTACCGGCGCTGGTGGAGCCGCCACCCGGGCTTATCCAGCGCCCTGAGCCTGGTGGTGCGCGGAGCCTACGCCATCATGATCCCGCTGCTCATCGCCGCCCTGGTGGTGGTGCCGCGGTTGGCCTACGCCGCCGTCCCGGCGGTGTTCATGGCTGTGTGCCTCATGGTGGTGGCTCTGCTGGCACGGACGCGCACCATCAGCTGGCGCTCGGTGCTCCTCATGTACGGCGTCGGCGCCGTGTGGTCATTCGTCGTGGCCGTCATCATGAGCTCCGTACGCACCCGAGCGGGACTGTCCGCCATGGGCAACGGGATGAGTATCGCCCTGACCATCGCCCTGGAGGTGCTCAGCCCACTGGTTCCCCTGGTGCTCGTCGTGTTCCTGGCACCGGGCCGGATGCGCCGGCTGGCGGCCTCCGACTGGGCCCTGCTCGGCTTCGCCGCAGGCGCCGGCCTGACGGCCGTCAATGACGGCATCCGTGCGCTTGAGGAGAACAGCATGCTCTCCTCGGTCCTGGGCAACGGGCGCCTGCCCTTCTCCTTCAACCCATGGACCTCGGGGTCGATGACCCAGGAGAACAGCAACGTCCTGGCGGTCAGCAACCAGGTAAGCACCGCGAACATCACGATGGCGGTGGCCCTGGCGATCACGCTGTGGCGCCTCAAGGACTCGCCGGCCTTCGAGGGGGCCAGGAACCTCATATGGTTGCGGGTCGTGGCCTGGATCCTGCCGGCGGTGGTCATCCTGCAGTCGGTGAGCGACCACGCCACCTATATCGCCAGAATCGCTCAGCAGCTCGGCCAGAGCGACTCCGGCGGCGGCTTCCCGGCCCTGCTCATGTTCCTGTGGCGGGTCAACGGCGGGGGCCTGAGCGCCATCCCCCTGTCCGTCATCCTCATGGCCGCCTGCCTGCTCCTGGACGCCCACCGCCGGGCCTACGCGGGCGTGCACGGCTGGACCGTGGCCGGGGCGCCGGCTCCCCGCTACCCCAATCTCACCGAGGCACCACCGTTCGTGCGCGCTCTCATCGTCTCCGTGGTGGCGCTGGCGAATTTCACCTGGGGCGACCTGGCCGTCACCTGGGGCGCCTACGGGGACCTTCGCCAGGGGCGCCTCTACGCCATGCGGGCCGGGCGGGCCACCGCCGAGCAGGTGCGCGGTGTGAGGGCCGATGCCATGGAGGCCACGACGCCGGGCGCCGAGCCGAACGCTCGCCAGGGCTTCCGGTTGGGGATCCTGGTGGTGAGCGTCGTGCTGTTCCTGCTGTGCTGCATGTACGAGGTGCGCACTGTCTGGCAGCTCGCCCCTGAGCTCAAGGAGACCGAGGACGACCTGTTCCTGTCGGCTCTGCCTCGCCTGCTCTCCCAGTGGTGGGGCGGGTTGAGCGGTGCCCAGGGGCTCCTCTACACGATCGGTGCGCTGGCCGCGGTGGCCATGAGCCTCGCACTCGTCCTGGCTTTGGGGGCGCCGGGGCGTCGCATCAGCACGGCGTCGTCGTCCACCAGCCTCGTGGGCTACCTGATCACGCTCACTCCTGGGCAGGCGGCCCTGAGCCTGCTGGACTTCGCCACGACCTACATGCCGCGCTCGGCCCTGAGCGCGAGTCCGGCGGGCGGCGGCACCGATCTGGCCGCTGAGCTCTCCGTCAACCGGCGGATCCGGGCCGCCGAGAGCTTCTCCGAGAGCCAGGAGCTGTTCACGGCGCGCACCAAGCGTCAGGTGGCGGTTGAGGCCGACATCGCGCGTCTTCAGAAGCTCGCCGAGTCTCTGGGCGTCGTCGGTGTCGATGCCCTGGAGCCCAGCCGTCTCGATGAGACCGTCGCCGATCTGGCCGACTCCGGTGCCGATTCCCAGGTGGTCGGCGAGATGCGTGACCTGGCCGCCTCGGTGGCGGAGCAGCAGGCCGAGATCCTGGACGTCTCACGTCGGCTCAATACCTCCAACGGTGAGCAGTTCGCCGTCCTGGAGGGCTTCCGGATCACCGACGCCTTCCGTGGCAGCGCGATCGATCAGCGGCCGGTCAACAGCCCGGTCCATGCGCTGGCCCTCTCACCCAGCGGGGCCCAACTGGTCGTCGTCGAGTACCAGGGGGCGGCTCCCACGATCGATGATGACGACGAGACCGATATTCCTCCTCGCAGGCTACCGGGCAGGGCGGCGCACAAGTCGGCCGACAACGTCCTGGAGCACCTGGCCACCGATGAGCGCGTCACACGGTTCCTCCACGAGGATCCCGAGCTGTGGCAGGCCGTCAAGGAGGGGCGGACGTCCCTGGAGGCCAGTGTCCTCTACACGCCCATTCCCGGGATGACCTACCGGGCCGGGTCGGCGGCCCTCGCGGTGACGCCCGAGCTCATCGACGGCGTGGACGCGGCGATCAGGACTCTGAGCGGCGCGGACGCTCCGGCGCGCTGAAGCCTGAGCGGGATCTGCGCCCAGCAAGCACCGTCGCTCCACGCCCGGGACGGCGCTACGCCTCGTCGTCCGGCTCGTCGACATCGCTGGATTCGTGGCGGCGGTAGGACGCCGGCAGGACCGACTCGGGCAGGGCGCCCCGGGCCCAGGTCCGGGTGTAAGGGTGGGCGAGGACCGCCATGGCGGCCAGTCCCACACCGACCTCGACGAAGACGAGGATGACGGTGTAGAGGAACTGTGGACCGACGTCGGTCATCCGACCTGGTCCCACGGAGCCGGAGGCCGCCACGCACAGCAGTCCCACGCCCCCTGCCACGAGGAGGGCGGCCAGACCAGCGGCGCTGACGGCGTAGCGCACCCGCAGGGAGTTGAGGACCGCTCGACGCCGCCAGGCGGCCACCATGGCGCCGGCCGTCACCACGAGCGGGAGCCACAGGCCCACGGTGCTCAGCGGCGCCGTCGGCAGCAGCCCCAGCAGCGGCAGGGTGGGGACGGGGCCGGCCACCACGCGGTCAGGGGCGAAGACGGTTCCCGTGCCCACGGAAAAGCCGGCGCCGATGAGCCAGGAGCAGGCCCAGACGAGCAGGGTGGGCACCCAGCCGGTCTGAAGCAGGACCAGGCCCGACATCGCGATGATGCCGCCCCCGGCCAGGGAGTCGTGCAGGACCGAGACCCGTCCGGCTCCGGTGAAGACGGCCGCGGCCACCACCAGGACGCTCAGCAGCGCCAGGGCTCTGGCAGCGCCGTAGGCCAGTGACAGTGCCGGCCCCACCCAGTGGGGGCGTGCGTCCCACCACCCGGTCAGGGCCGGCCAGCCGTTGCCGGCGCGCTGAAGCCGGATGCCGACGACGCCCCCCGTGATCACGGCGATGCCGCCCACCGCCGGCCACGTCTCCAGTCCCTTGGGGCCGGTCAGGCAGGCCAGGACGGCAACGACGATGGCGGCGACGACGATGGCCGCCCCGGCCGCCGGGCGGGAGGGACGGGCGCGCCGCACGCAGTTCCAGGTCCAGCCCACCTGCGCCAGGGTCAGTCCCAGCAACGGCAGGCTGAGAGTGCCCTGGTCAGCGTAGGACGAGGTCACCATTCCCCCGAAGCCGAGGCCCCACAGGGCGGTTCCGGCGCGCAGGGCCTCGCCGGCGCTCAGAGCGGCCGCGGCGTTGAAGCTGGAGGCCGCCATCGACACGGCGACCGTCAGCAGAACCACCACCAGCCAGATCAGGCCGACTGACTCGATTCCCACGCGCAGGGACCACAGGCCCCAGGACATCAGGCTGGTGGCTCGCGACCGCGCCAGGCTCAAGCGCTCACCTCATCGGCCAGGGCGCGGTAGAGCTCGCGGGCGATCTCGGCGGTCTGGCTGGGAGTGCGCCCCACCCGGACGCCGGCGGCCTCCAGAGCGGTCTTCTTGGCCTCGGCGGTGCCCGAGGAACCGGAGACGATCGCGCCGGCGTGACCCATGGTGCGCCCCTCGGGGGCGGTGAAGCCGGCGACGTAGGCGACCACCGGCTTGGTCATGTGCTCGCGGATGTAAGCGGCGGCACGCTCCTCGGCGTCGCCCCCAATCTCACCGATCATGACGACCAGGCGGGTGTCGGGGTCGGCCTCGAAGGCGGTCAGGGCATCGATGTGGGTGGTGCCGACCACCGGGTCCCCGCCGATGCCGATGCAGGTGGTGAAGCCCAGGTCGGACAGCTCGTGCATGAGCTGGTACGTGAGGGTTCCGGACTTGGAGACCAGTCCCAGGGGGCCGGGGCCGGTGATGTCGGGCGGGGTGATGCCCACGTTGGAGCGGGCCGGGGAGATGATGCCCGGGCAGTTGGGGCCGATGATCTGGACGCCGCGCTCTGCGGCGTAGGCACGCATCCAGGTGGCGTCGGCGACCGGGATCCCCTCGGTGATGACGACGACGAGGCGCACCCCGGCGTCGACGGCCTCGACGACGGCGCCCTTGGCGAAGGCGGGCGGGACGAAGACGACGCTCACCTCGGCGCCTGTGGCCTCCTTGGCCTCGGCGACGGTGCCGTAGACGGGGACCTCGACGGTGCCGGACTGCACCTCGCCGGCGCCGGGGCCGATGGGGGCGATGTCGAAGGCGACGGCGGTGCCGGCCTTGCGGGGGTTGACGCCGGCGACGACCTTCGTGCCGGCCGAGAGCATGCGGGTGGTGTGCTTGCGGCCCTCGGAGCCGGTCATGCCCTGGACGATGACACTGTCGGTCTCGGTCAAGAAGATGCTCATGTCTCAGGCCTCCTTGGAAGCGGTCTGCCCGCTGATCTGCTCGGCGATGGCGGTGACGACGTCGGCGGCCCCGTCCATGGTGTCGACGACGGTGACGCCCTCGATGGCGGCGTCGGCCAGGATGGCGCGACCGGTCTCGGCGTTGTTGCCGTCCAGGCGCACGACGACGGGCTTGGGCAGCCCACCCAGGGACTCGACGGCGGTCACGATGCCCTGGGCGACGGTGTCGCAGGAGGTGATGCCGCCGAAGACGTTGACGAGGATGGCGCGCACCTGGGGGTCGGAGGCGACGACCTCCAGGCCGGTGGCCATGACCTCGGCCGATGACCCGCCTCCCAGGTCGAGGAAGTTGGCGGGCTTCATGCCGCCGTGGCGCTCGCCGGCGCCGGCGACGACGTCGAGGGTGGACATGACCAGGCCGGCGCCGTTGCCCAGGACCCCGACCTCGCCCTCGAGGCGCACGTAGTTGAGGCCGGCCTCGCGGGCGCGGGCCTCCAGGGGGTCGGTGGCGGCGTTGTCGACGAGCTCGGCGTGGGCGGGGTGACGGAAGCGGGAATTGTCGTCGAGAGTGACCTTGCCGTCCAGGGCGATGATGCGGCCGTCGGTGGCCTTGACCAGGGGGTTGACCTCCACGAGGGTGGCGTCCTCAGCGGTGAAGACCTCCCAGAGGCGCTCGATGACGGCGGCGACCTCGTCGGCCAGGGCCCCGGCCTCGAAGCCTGCGGCCTCGACGATCCGGTGGGCGACGGCGGGGGTGACGCCCTCGAGCGGGTCGATGCCGACGCGGGCCAGGGCCTCGGGGCGCTCGGCCGCGAGGGTCTCGATGTCCATGCCGCCCTCGCGCGAGCACATCGCCAGGTACTGGCGCTCGGTGCGGTCCAGGAGGATGGAGAAGTAGTACTCGGCGTCGAGGTCGACGCCGTCGGAGATGAGGACGGCGCGCACCGTGTGGCCCTTGATGTCCATGCCCAGGATGTCGCGGGCGCGGGCCTCGGCCTCCTCAACGGTGCGGGCGAGCTTGACGCCGCCGGCCTTGCCGCGGCCGCCGGTCTTGACCTGGGCCTTGACGACCACCAGGTCGCTACCCGCGTCGAGGAGGGACTGCGCGGCGCTGCGCGCCTCCTCGGGGGTCGTGGCCACGGCGCCGTTGAGCACGGGGACGCCGTGCTGGCGGAACAGGTCCCTGGCCTGGTACTCGTAGAGATCCATGCAGCTGATCCTCTCGGGGCATGTGGATGGCTTGAGGGCGCGGGCCGACGTCGGCCGGGCGGGCACCGGTATTGAGCCTAACGTCCCAGGACGCTCCACACGGGCTGGACACGAGGCTGACTTCGGGCGTCTCACGTAGGGCGGGCGCGGCGTCTCACGGCGGGGCGTGCGAACGGGGGCATCCGCTGTGGCCCGGCGGACCTGACGACTGACCGATGTGCTGCTGGTCGGCCGCCCGGTCGGGCTCATCTCGCGGCACAAGGCCTTCGGCCGTGAGCGCCGTCGAGAACGTACTTTCGGCACGAGGACTGCGTTCTGTCGCAGACGACTGGGACCAGAACGCAGTCATCTTGGGGAAAAGTACGTCCCCGACACGAAACGCAGTCCCCGATCACAAAGTACGTTCCCGGCACCTGCTCCAACCTCTACGCTTCGAGCCCGACGTCGTCCACAGCGTAGGATGACAAGGCATGGAGCAGGTGGCATGAGCGAGGTTCCCGAGGACCTTCGGGGCGGGTCGACCGAGGTCACCAAGGTGGGCGGCAGAGTACTTCGTAGTCGGCGCCAGGGCAGCGCCAATGTCGAGTGGCTGCTCACCGTGCTGGAGTGCCGGGGGTTCAGGTACTCACCGAGATTTCTTGGTCTGTCCGACGACGACCGGCAGGTCCTCGGGTTCATTGAGGGCCAGACCGGCTCCTACCCGCTGTCTGAGGAACTGCGCAGCGACGAGGTGCTCGTCTCGGCGGCACGAGCGCTGCACTCACTGCACGAGGCGACCAGCGACTTGGCGACCAAAGTGGTGGACGGCTGGATGCTGACTGCGGTTGAGCCCTATGAGGTCGTCTGCCACGGGGACTTCGCGCCGTACAACTGCGTCTTCGATGGAAGCAGGATGGTCTGCATCATCGACTTCGACACCGCGCACCCAGGCCCTCGCATCCGCGACGTCGCCTACGCGATCTATCGGTTCGCCCCACTCACCGCACCAGAAAATGCGGTCGGCTTCGGCTCTCTGGCCGAGCAGGCTCGGCGGGCCCGGCTGTTCTGCGACGAGTACGGCGAGGTGGACCGGACACAGGTCATCGAGGCCATGTGCCAACGGCTGCTCGATCTAGTCAGCTACATGCGGTCTCAGGCGGCACAGGGCGACGCGGCTTTCCAGTCCCACCTCGACGACGGCCACGACACCACCTATCTGCGTGACATCCACTATCTGAGGACCAACGCGGCGGCACTCACCAGAGCGCTCATATAAGAGGCCCTGACGGAACCACCCCAGGATCGCGGCACAAGGCCTTCGGCCGTGAGCGCCGTCGAGAACGTACTTTCGGCACGAGGACTGCGTTCTGTCGCAGACGACTGGGACCAGAACGCAGTCATCTTGGGGAAAAGTACGTCCCCGACACGAAACGCAGTCCCCGATCACGAAGTACGTCCCCAATCCTGCGCTGCGCATCACCACACGAATTATCGTTGGTTGACACGAGGAGGGCTCGAGAAGGGAGACGGTCATGCCCGCACTGACGGCGACGAGCGCGCTGGTGGGTGCCATAGTGCTGCTCGGCCTCTGGAGCGGCAAGCGGTGGGGCCGACGACGCAAGCACGTCCTCAACACTGAGGCCCGAAAGCTCCCATGCACACCAATCCACAAGCCAGTCGAAATTGAAGACATCAAAGCCGCCCTCGACGTACAGCAACCACCGTCATTGACCAGGACTTCCAAGCACCTAGAATCAACATCCAATTCAGTGAAACTTATTCATGAACCAGAGAACCGCCCATGTTTCTACTGGTCAGAAGCGAGGCATCCGAGTCTGCGAATAGCCCTCAGTGGGCCTACTTGCAACCTCCTCAACTAAAGACACCGCCCCAGAAGGTAATTCAACCTCGGATCGATTTTCAATAATTTGCTCTCTGACTTCACGATGAGAATCCGACTCACTAGAGAACAGCCACGAAACAATTCGAATCAACGGAGAAAACGCGGCGTTGAGAACGGCAAGAAATAGGAATGCCGCTGACGTCCACACTACACTTAAGCACACACTCATAGGCGCCAAAACTATATCGGGAAATCGCTCCAATACAACGCGCCACACAAGAGCCGTCACCAACAAGACAACAGCAAGCACCGCAAGGGCACACAGTGCACCCACAAGCCGTTCAGGAGGACCCACTTGACAGCAGATCGCAAACACAACCCACAAAGTTCTTGCAACCCTGGACCATAACAGCCCCTTCATCTCGTATTCAACACCAAGCCCGCGCACACCTCTCTCTTCGTTTCTTTCCTCCCTCAAAACCGGCAGAACCACCATCGCCACAACGACAACCACCACCACAGCCATAAAGACATTCTGCCAAAATATACTGCGAAACTTAAGTATCGGAGGAGCATCTACCGTAAGCCATCGCGACACAGCCTCCAACCCTACAAAACTAGACACCATCGCACCAACCTCAGTGGGATGTGTTTTCGATGCGACCGAAGCCAAAGCCGACATCGCCGCCATAGCACCAAACCACTCATAGAGGCCATCACCATCCTGCTTCCAAAAATTGAGCATCTTTTCAAGTAGCGACAATGCAACCTTCATCGAGATCTCCTTTCGCTCAGGAACCAGTATGCCAACGGTCACCGACACATATAGGTAGGCATGGGCAGAGGTCACCTAACCCCCGGCATAATCAGAATCACAGATAGCGGAACAACGCCCTTGGGACCTGGGGAGGATGACGTGGCGGCGCTCACCAGCAACAATAAGGGCTGATGTCCTCCCGGCCGACGCCGGGAGCCAGGCCCACCGGCGACCTCAGGGAAGGACCCCACATGCCAGCCGCCACGTCCTCAGACACCGCCCTCTCCCCCACCGGCTCGTCGGCCGGCCCTCTCCTCGGCCTGGACGGTGAGCCCCTGCGCATCGGGGTCCTCACCTCCGGCGGTGACGCCCAGGGCATGAACGCGGCCGTGCGGGCCGTGGTGCGCACCGCCATCCGCCTGGGGGCCAGGCCTTACGCGGTCATGGAGGGCTGGGCCGGAGCCGTGGCCGGCGGCGATGGCATCCGCCCCCTGGAGTGGGACTCGGTGGGCTCCATCCTCCAGCGCGGCGGCACCATCATCGGCACCGCCCGCTCGGCCGAGTTCCGCGAGCGCGCCGGCCAGCTGGCAGCCGCCCGCAACCTCCTGGAGCACGGCATCGACCGGCTCGTGGTCATCGGCGGCGACGGATCCCTGACCGGCACCAACGAGTTCCGCAAGAACTGGCCCTCCCTGCTCGAGGAGCTCGTCGCGGCCGGCGACATCAGCGCGGAGACGGCCGCCGCCCACCCCGTCCTTATGGTGACCGGCCTGGTGGGCAGCATCGACAACGACCTGGTGGGCGCCGATATGACCATCGGCACCGACTCGGCCCTCCACCGCATCCTGGAGGCCATCGACGACATATCCTCCACCGCCGCCTCCCACCAGCGCACCTTCGTCGTGGAGGTCATGGGCCGGCACTGCGGCTACCTGGCCCTCATGGCGGCGGTGGCCGGGGGCTGTGACTATGTCCTGGTCCCCGAGCTCCCCCCGGGCAAGGACTGGGAGGAAGACATGTGCTCCAAGCTCAAGGCGGGCCGGGAGGCCGGGCGCCGCGAGTCCATGGTGATCGTCGCCGAGGGCGCCACCGACCGCGAGGGCAACCGCATCACCGCCGACGACGTCCGCCAGGTCATCGCCGACAAGCTGGGCGAGGCCGCCCGTGTCACCATCCTGGGTCACGTCCAGCGCGGTGGCCGCCCCAGCGCCTACGACCGCTGGATGTCCACACTGCTGGGCTGCGCCGCCGCCCGCGAGGTGGTGGCCATGGAGCCGGGCAGCGAGCCAGTCATCATCGCCGAGCGCCACAACCGCATCCGCCGCCTGCCGATGATGGAGCAGATCGCATCCACCCGCGCCGTCAAGGACCTCGTGGCCGCCCACGACTACCTCGGGGCGATCCAGGCCCGCGGGGCCAGCTTCGGCAACATGCTCGAGCTGTTCGAGACCATGTCCACACCCCCCGCCGAGCCGGCCACCAATGCGGACTCGACGCCGTCGTCCGCCGCTCGCCCCAAGCGGGTTGCCATCATCCACGCCGGCGGCCTGGCCCCGGGGATGAACACGGCGGCGCGCGCGGCCGTGCGCCTTGGCCTCGACCACGACTTCACGATGCTGGGCGTCTATGGCGGCTTCCCCGGCCTGCTCGACGGCGACGTGCACGAGCTGACCTGGGCCGACGTCGAGGGCTGGGTCGGCGACGGCGGCGCCCAGCTGGGCACGCGTCGCGAGGTGCCCACCATCGAGCAGCTCTACGCCCTGGGGCGGGCCATCGAGCTCCATGAGATCGACGCCCTGCTGGTCATCGGCGGCTACAACGCCTACCTGAGTGCCTATCGCCTGGTCACCGAGCGGGACCGCTACCCAGCCTTCCAGATCCCGATCGTGTGCGTGCCGGCCTCCATCGACAACAACCTGCCCGGCTCGGAACTGAGCATCGGCACCGACACGGCCCTCAACAACGCGGTGGCGGCGCTGGACTCCATCAAGCTCTCCGCGGCGGCCTCCCACCGCTGCTTCGTCGCCGAGGTCATGGGCCGCAAGTGCGGCTACCTGTCCCTGATGTCCGGTCTGGCCACCGGCGCGGAGAAGGTCTACCTCAACGAGGAGGGCATCACCCTCAAGGGTCTGGCCGTCGACTCCGAGCGGATGGTGGAGTCCTTCCGCTCGGGCCGCAGCCTCTACCTGGTCATCCGCAACGAGCGGGCCAGCGTCAACTACACCACTGATGTCCTGGCCCACATCTTCGCCGAGGAGGGCAAGGACCTCTACGACGTGCGCGAGGCGATCCTGGGCCACCAGCAGCAGGGCGGCAGCCCCACGGCCTTCGACCGGATCATGGCGACCAAGCTCGTCGCCTACTCCCTGGATCTGCTGGCCGGTGCCTTCAAGCGCGGTGAGCCGACGGCCTCCTACGTGGGCCTGGTGGAGGGCAAGGTCTCCCTCCATCCGCTGGACCGCATGAACGACGAGCTCGACCGCGAGCACCGCCGCCCACGTCACCAGTGGTGGCTGGGCCTACGCCCCGCCGTCGGACTAGTCAGCCAGAACAGCGGAACCCTGAAGCTCGAGGACGTCCCCGACTTCGGCGAGGCGGTCGACGACGCCGCCAGCTGACCCGCCCGGCCCAGGAGCCCCGGGGCCGGGTATCGTGCCTGGCGTGCGCGCGCTGACCCGACCCCGGTTCCTGGTGGCCGCTGTCCTGGCGGGAGTGGCCGCGGGTCTCATCGGGATAGCGATGGCACTGCTCCTGGAGATCTTCGAGTCGCTGTTCTACGGCGTCGCCCACGACGGGCTCCTGGAGCGTCTGGCCACTGCCCCGCCCTGGCGGCGCGTGCTCGCCCCGGCCATGGGAGGCGTCGCCGCCGGTGGCGTGTGGTGGTGGCTGCGCACGACCGGCGGGATCACCGGCGTGGAGGCCGCCGTGGCGGACCACTCCGGCAGGGCCGCCACCCGGATGGGACTGGCACGTCCGTTCGTCGACGCCGTCAACCAGGTCCTCACCGTCGGCTCGGGCAACTCGGTGGGCCGCGAGGGCGCCCCGCGTCTGGCCGCCGGTGCCGTGGCGGCCAAGCTCACCATGTGGTTGGGAATCGGCCGGACCGAGGGCGCGATCCTCATCGCCTCGGCCGCCGGGGCGGGCCTGGCCGCCATGTACAACGCGCCGCTGGGCGGAGCGGCCTACGCCGTCGAGCTCGTCATGGTCACCGGGATGCGGCGACGCGGAGCCGTCGTGGCGGTCCCGGTGTGCGTCCTCGCCGCACTCGTCTCCTGGCTGCACTCCCACGGACGACCCGCCTTCGAGGTCGCCCCCCAGGGGCCGTCGTCGGGGACCGTCCTCGGGCTGGTCCTGTTGGTGCCCGTCGCCGCTGCGCTGGGGGTGGGCGCCCGGCGACTGTGGTCGTGGATGCTGGCAGGCCGAGTGCGCACCGTACGGTGGCTGCCGGCGGCGATCGGGGCGGCGGGGCTGATCACCGGGCTGGTGAGCCTGTGGGTCCCGGCTATCGTCGGCAACGGACGCGACGCAATGGAAGTGGCGCTGGGCACCACCACGGATCCGGCCGCCTCGGACGCCTCGCTCGGCACTCCGGGTGCTGCCGTACTCATGCTGCTGGGTGTCGTCGTCCTCAAGCCGGTCCTCACCGGTCTGACGCTCGGGGCCGGAGCCACCGGCGGACGCCTGGCCCCCTCCCTGGCGGCTGGTTCGAGCGCGGGGGCAGCCCTGGCAGTCGCGCTCCACGCCTGCGGGGTGGAGGCGAGCGTGCCGGTCCTGGCACTGGCGGGCGCGGGCGCGGTGCTCGCCACCACCCAGAAGGCCCCCGTCTTCGGGATCGTCTTCACCTGGGAGCTGGCCCGAGCCGGAGCCTGGACGCTGACGTCTCTGATCGCCGTCGTCCTGGTGGTCATGCTGCTGGTCTCCCCCGCCTGGCAACGAACCCTCATCGACCGGCTACAGCACTCACGGAAGCGATAGCCGATGCCTCCTGCCACGTGTCAGGGTCATTAATTCTTCCGATCGACCGTATACTCCTCGCGGATCGTAGCCAGCAGCCACGTCATCGGAATCACTATGGATCGTCACAGGGGCGTCGCCCCGCCCCGCCACACGTTACGCCCCACCACGGCCGACGCCTACGCCTTCGAGACCGGTCAGCCTGCTGTCTCCGAAGGGGTCACCCTTACGGCCGTCGCCCTGCTGGTCGGCGCCCCGGCACTGGGAACCGCCCTGGCGCTCGTCCGAGGGCCGTGGATCATCATGCTCGCCCTCCTTCACCTCGGCGGGCTCGTTCTCTGGTTCGGGCTGGCCCACCGCGGCTGGCGTGACCTGCTGGCCGGTGGCGGCATCCACAGCAGGACGCTGCTCTTCACGACCGGGGCCCTAGCCGGGATCACTTTCGGCGGGCTGCACGCCTGGATGGGGCCAACAGGCACCGGCCCCCTGTGGAAGCCGGATATCACTGCATCCACGGTGCTTCACGCACTGGTCTTCGCCGTCTCGGTCGGCATCGCCTACAACGCGATCCCTGAGGAGATCACGCTCAGACGCACCCTGTTCGCACCGGTGCGGGAGCGCCTCGGAGCGACGGCTGCCGTACTTGTGACGACGGCCTCCTTCACCGCTCTCCATCTTCCGACCTGGCTGACTTCCGACACCAGCCTCAAGGGCTACGCATGGCAGATCCTCCACAAGGTGCTCTTCGGGCTGCTCGCCGGCTGGTCGGTGGTGCGGCTGCGGTCGGTGTTCTTCGCGCTGGGCCTGCACGTCAGCGGAAACGCGCTGGGCCTGTTCATCGGCCAGCTTCAGAGCGAGAACCTGCCCGACTTCGAGATCTCGTGGCTCAACGCGGCGATCCTGCTCACCGGCGCAGCCGTCGCCGCCGGCCTCATCCATCTCCTGGGCCGACGGCGGAAGCAACCTTCTGCGCTCAGTCCTTGATCGTGAGGATCTCGTCGACGTCGACGCGGTCGGGGGCGAAGGCCGCCAGCTCCGAGTCCGCGGGGTGGCCCAGCGCGATCCCGACTGCCACGGTCTCATCGGCTCCGATCCCCATGGCCTCGCGCACCTCGTCCGGGTACATGACCAGGGCGTAGGCGTTGATGGCGCCAAGGCCCTTGTCGGCAGCCGCCAGGACGAGCATGGCGGAGAAGGCCCCGAGGTCATGGAAGGACCACGGAGTGGACTCGACCGGGATCGTCACGTACAAGACCGCCTGAGCATTGAACAACCGTCCCTGCGATGCCTGGAACTCCTGGACGCCCTCACCCAGCCGGGCACCGATCTGCTCGCCGAGCGCGGCCATGTTCTCCTGGGTGGTCGGAGACCACTCGGCACGAGGCTTCACCGGAAGGTCGGAGCCTCCCTTCCTGCCAGCGGCGACGTCTGCGGCGTGGCGCTTCTTGATCTCCTCCAGCGTCCGGCCGGTGGCGGCGTAGACCCGCCAGGGCTGGGAGTTCACCCACGACGGCGCCTTCTGGGCGGTGCGGACGATATCGACCAGGTCCTCCCGGGAGACGGGCTGGTCGGTGAAGTCTCTCACCGAGTGACGATTGGCGACGACCTGGCTGAACTCCATAGTGCTCTCCTATTTTCGGTGTTCACGGGTTTGCCCGGTGAGACCAACAGTCAGCCGGCCCGGGCTATTCCGCAATTCCGTCAAGAGCGGTCCCGGTGTTCTTCGGTTCCTCAGGCCCGACGGCGCAGCAGCACCGAGTCCCAGCCGGCCATGACCTCTGGCACACCCGTGTGCCCGGAGCCGGGTTGGACATCCGGGTCGCCGGCGCGCAGAACCTGCTCGGCCTCGGCCCACTGCCCCGCCTGCAGCCCCTCGACCGCGAGCGCGGCCAGCAGGCCGCCCTCACCGGTCAGGGGCAGGTCCTCGCGGGTGCACTGGGCGATGAGCAGAAGCTGCTCGACGCGGTTCTCGCCCGTCTCATCCGGCTCCGGGGACAACCACTGGCGCAGGATGACCCAGGCGGTGGGGTGGTCGGCCGCCAGCAGCCGGAAGGTGCCCAGGGCGAGGGCGTCGTCGTCGTGCCGCAGCGTGATGAGGGAGCGGTAGTGCTCGAAGACGCTGCCGGGCACTCCCGCCTGGGCTGCGGCGTGGACGGTGCCGTGGTCGGGGGCCAGGGCGATCCAGGGCTCGCCGGTGGTGAACCCGGCCTTCTCGCTACCGTCCCAGTGAACGGGGGTGCGGGCGTTGTCCCGGGAGATGGGGGCCAGACGGGTCAGGACGGCGGCCGGGTCGTCGCCGGCGCGCACGCGCTCGTGGAAGTGGTTGACGGACTCCAGGTCACGGTAGTCCTCGATGGAGCGGAAGACCGTATTGGCCATGCCGAGCTCCTCACCCTGATAGACGTAGGGGGTGCCGCGGTGGCTGTGGAGGATCGTGGCGAGGGTCTTGGCCGAGCGGACGCGCCAGGCCGGGTCGTCGTCGCCGAAGCGGGAGACGGCGCGGGGCTGGTCGTGGTTGTCCCAGTAGGCGGAGTTCCAACCCTTTTCCACCGTGACGACGCCGGAGGAGTCCGTGACGGGGGCGAGGGCCGCCTGCCAGTCGGCGAGGTTCTTCTTGAGGGTGAGGAGGTCGAGGGGCTGCGGGTCGAACTTGCCTCCGGGCCCGTCGGTGAGGCTGACGTGCTCGAACTGGAAGACCATGTCGAGCTCGCCTCGGGCGGGGTCGGTGTAGAGGGCGGCCTCGCTGCGCGTGGCCCCGGGCATCTCTCCGACGGTGATGACGTGCCCGGGCCGGGGTGCGAGGACCTGCTGGTTCATCTCGTGGAGGAACTCGTGGATGCGCGGCCCATTGGCCACCGCGGCGAAGGAGTTGCCGTAGAGATCGTCCTCGCCCTGGGGCGCGTCGGTGAGCGGGTAGGTCTTGGAGATGAAGTTGATGACATCCATACGGAAGCCGTCAACACCGCGGTCCAGCCACCAGGTCATCATCTCGTGGACGGCGCGGCGCACCTCGGGGTTCTCCCAGTTGAGGTCGGGCTGCTTGGGTGAGAAGAGGTGCAGGTAGAACTCCTGGGTGCCCTCGTCCCAGGCCCAGGCCGACCCGGAGAAGGCCGAGCCCCAGTTGGTGGGCTCGGTGCCCGGCTGCCCGGGGGCCAGCCCATCGACCTGCCGTGCGGGACGCCATATGTACCAGTCGCGCTTGGGGTCCTGCGTCGAGGAGCGGCTGGCGGTGAACCAGGGGTGCTCGTCGCTGGTGTGGTTGGCGACGAGGTCCATGACCAGGCGCATGCCTCGGGCGTGGAGCCCATCAATGAGGGCATCGAGGTCGTCCAGGGTGCCGAAGAGGGGGTCGATGTCCTGGTAGTCGGAGATGTCGTAGCCGTTGTCGTCCTGCGGGGAGCGGTAGACGGGGCTGAGCCACACGACGTCGACGCCCAACTCGTCGAGGTGGTCCAGGCGACTGGTCAGGCCAGGGATGTCACCGGTCCCGTCTCCGTCGGAGTCCTGGAACGAACGGGGGTAGACCTGGTAGACGACGGCGCGGCGCCACCATTCCGGTTCGTCGTCGACGTGGTGGGGAGAGACAACCAGGGGTGCGGGGCAGGTCACAGTGGGTTCCTTCCAACCGGCTTGAAGAGGGGAACAGGGGACGATCGCGAATGGAGACGGACTTACGGACAGGGACTCGCCGGGTCTGTCCCGGCTGCGCCGTCGGAGTCGACGCAGCGACCCTGCCAGCACTGATTGTGTCAGAACGCACAGCGAACCATGGCCGTTTATGATGATCCCGCTCCTGGGCCCGGGCGCCGCCTCCCCCCACCCCTGTCATAGCCACTGTGATGACCCTGTTGCGAAAGGCTAACCGTTGGTTTCTCCTCTCTCCGATGCTCCCGACACGCCACGTCCGGCCACTGCTCGCCCGGAGGCGATCGTCGTCGGGTCGTCGCCGGTCGGGTCCCACTACCGGTTCACAGTGCTCACCTCCCGACTCATCCGCATGGAGCTCTCCCCCACGGGCGTGTTCACCGACGCCGCCACCCAGCTGGTCGTGAGTCGCGACCTCGGAGAGCCGCCATCGTTCCGGGTGGTGCGGGGCGAGGACCGCCTGGAGATCATCACCGAACACCTGCACCTGATCCATGTCCCCTCGCTGGGCTTCTCCCCGTCCGGGCTCAGCGTCAGGCTGCGCTCGACGGCGCTCCACGCCCACGGCGGCACCTGGCACCACGGCGACGTCTGGGACCCCGACGAGACCTTCCCGACGAACCTGGGCGGCACTACCCGCACTCTTGATGAGGCCGACGGCGCCGTCACCCTCAGCCCGGGACTGCTGAGCCTGAGCGGCATCACAGCCCTGGACGACTCAGCCTCACTACTGCTCACCGAGGACGAGTGGGTCCGGCGCCGTGAACCCGGCAACCGTCCGAGCGACGGAGCACAGGACCTCTACGTCTTCGGATACGGCCAGGACTACCGGGAGGCGTTGCGAGACTTCTTCCGCCTCACCGGCCCGAGCCCCCTCATCCCGCGCGCGCTGCTGGGCAACTGGTGGAGCCGCTACTACCCCTACAGCGGTCGGGAGTACCTGGCGCTCATGGACCGCTTCGTCGCCGAGGAACTGCCCTTCTCCGTGGCCGTCATCGACATGGACTGGCACCTCACCGACATCGACCCGGCGATCGGCACGGGCTGGACCGGCTACACCTGGAACCGGGAGCTCTTCCCGGACCCCGCCGCCTTCTTGGCGGACCTGCACGAGCGGGGCATGCTCACCACGCTCAACGTCCACCCCGCCCAGGGGGTGCGGCGCCACGAGGAGGCCTACAAGGAGGTCTGCGCCGACCTGGGCCTGGACGCCGACAGTGGGGAGGACGTGCCCTTCAACGTCGCCGACCGGGACTTCATGGGCTCCTACCTCTCGCGCCTCCACCACCGGCTGGAGGGCCAGGGCGTCGACTTCTGGTGGCTGGACTGGCAGCAGGGCGGCTCCACGACGGTTCCCGACCTGGATCCGTTGTGGATGCTCAACCACGTCCACTACCTCGACTCGGGCCGCGAGCGCCCGACGGAGGCGGGCGGTGTGGAGCGGCGTCGGCCGGTGACCTTCTCCCGCTTCGCCGATGCCTCGAGCCACCGCACCCCGGTGGGCTTCTCCGGCGACACGATCATCAGCTGGGACTCCCTGCGCTTCCAGCCGCGGTTCACGGCCACGGCCGCCAATATCGGCTACTTCTGGTGGTCCAACGACATCGGCGGGCACATGCTGGGTCACAGCGATGACGCAATGGCGGCGCGATGGTTCCAGCTGGGCTGCTTCTCCCCCATCAACCGCCTGCACTCGTCGAACTCGGGCTTCACCTCCAAGGAGCCATGGCGCTACTCGCGTGATGCACGCGCCACGATGGAGGCGCACCTGCGGCTGCGCCACCGGCTCGTGCCCTACCTGTACACGTGGGCACGCCGATCGGTGAGCGAGGGCGTGGGACCGGTGCGCCCGATCTATCACGACCACCCGTGGGAGATGGCCGCCTACGAGCACCGGGGCAGCTTCTGCTTCGGGGACCTGCTGGTGGTGCCCTTCACCTCCCCCCTGGACGAGGCCACCGGCCTGGGACGGGAGCTGACCTGGCTGCCCGACGGCATCTGGTACGACCTGCCCACGGGGCGCCGTTATGACGCCATCACCGGCGGGCACGGGCGCATGCTGAGCCTGTCGCGCCCGCTGGACCGCATCGGTGTCCTGGCCCGGGCCGGCTCGGTCATCCCGCTGGCCGGGAGCCTTGCGGAGGCGGCCGGGGACAATCCGCGCGAGCTGGAGATCGTCGTCGTGCCCGGAGGCTCGGGAAGCTTCACCCTGGAGGAGGACGACGGCTCGGCCCAGCCCGGACCGAACCGGGTCGCCCGCACCCACATGGCACTGACCTGGCCGGATACCGAGAACGAGGACGGCGGGGACGCTGTGCTGCGTATCCGTCTGGAGGGAGCCGCCGACGTCGTCCCGGACTCACGGATGGTGACGGTACGGCTTCTGGCCGGCCGAGCCACGGGCGCCTGGCTGGGGGTGGGCGATCAGGCACGCCGACTCATTGTTGAGGAGGTCGACGGCGACGGCTTCACCTTGGGGGCCGGAACACTGGTGCGCCTAGGTGAGTTGAGCCGCCAGGATCTGGTCGACGGCGTCCAGCTGGTGCTGCGCGGCGCGACGCAGTCACCGGCCGACTGGCGCAGGGAGGTTCACGAGATCCTGGATGCTGCGCGCGTGGAGTACCTGGCCAAGGACCTGGCCTGGGGCGCGTTGCAGCGGGGGCTGCCCGGAACTGCTCTCCTGGGTGAGCTGGAATCCCTCGGTCTGCCTGAGACGCTGCGGGCCGCCGTAGCCGAGGTGCTCCCCCACTCCTGAGCGGAGCAAGGACCGACTCTGGCGGATGAGCTCACACTGACCGGCGGCGCCACAGGCCGCGGCTAGGCTGTCGGTCATGAGCGAGAATCCCTCCCCCCGTTTCCCCGAGGCCGAGCCCTACTTCGTCGGTGACAATCGCACCAACCGCGAGCGCATGCTCGCCGGCGACTGGTACGTCTCCGACGACCCGGACAGCGCCAGGATCGCAGCGCACGCCCGCAAAATGCTCTACCGCTTCGAGCGGGCCTTCGCCGAGGGTGAGGAGGACTGCTGGGACCTGCTGCGCTCGGCGATCCCGGGCCTGGGTGACAAGGTGCGTCTCCTGCCGCCGGTGCGCGTGGACTACGGGGACAACATCACCGTGGGCGAGGGGACCTTCGCCAACTACGGGCTCGTGGCGCTCGACGTCGTGGAGATCCGTATCGGTGCCCACTGCCAGATCGGCCCCAACGTCCAGCTGCTCACCTCGGTCCACCCCCTGGAGCCGACGCCGCGCGCCTGCTCCCTGGAGGCGGCCGACCCCATCACGATCGGCGACAACGTGTGGCTGGGCGGCGGGGTCATCGTCTGCCCCGGCGTGACCATCGGGGACAACTGCGTCATCGGCGCGGGCTCGGTGGTCACCAAGGACGTTCCCGCCGGCAGCCTCGCGGTGGGTAACCCGGCCCGGGTCCTGCGCCAGCTGAACGACTCCACCTTCGGGCCCCGACATCAGTCGTAACGCTTGCGTACGACGCCGCGTCACACCCAAGACTGAGGCTGCGCCGCAAACGGCCCCGAGCACCAGTACCGTCACCTTTTCAGGGAGCCGCCACCATGAATCCCGATGCCTTCTCCGAGCTGGCCGCCGCCCGGTACTCCGTGCGGGACTTCCGACCGGATCCCGTAGCGACTGAGATCGTCGAGGAGATCCTGGAGGATACCCGTCAGGCCCCGAGCTGGTCGAACACTCGGCCCTTCATGCTGGCGCTGGCCACCGGGGAGCGGGCAGACCGACTGCGCGCCGCCTACATCGCCGAGTTCGACGTGACCCTCCCGGTCCAGCACAAGAAGCGCGGCGCCATGGTCCGCCTGGCCCTGAGCGGTAAGGCACCCGACGGCGACTACCGGACCTGGGCGCCCCACCCAGCGGACCTGCTGCCCCACTCCCAGGCCGTCGGCAGTCAGCTGTACGCGCACATGGGCATCGCGAGAGACGACCGCAAGGCCCGCGACGCGGCCGTCCGCCGCAACTGCGAGGCCTTCGGCGCACCGGTCATCGGTTTCGTCCTGGTCCACAAGGGCCTCATGCCCTTCGCCGCGCTCGACGCCGGAATCATGCTCCAGACCCTGTTCCTGTCGGCCAAGGCCCACGGTGTCGACTCCTGCCCCCTGGGAGTCCTGGCCACCTGGCGCCGCCCCTTCGACGCCGAGTTCGAGGCGCCGGCCGACTACCGTCTCATCACCGGCTTCGCCCTGGGCTACGCCTCCGACGCCCCGGTCAACGACTTCCGGGCCGAGCGGCGGGCCGTGCGCCTGGTGCCTGCTCGCAGCTGATCCGGTCGCGGCCCGCTCGAGCCGTCACCGTCCGTGGTGCTCGACGTCGCGGTCGTACCTTATGCCTCGCGTTCGAAGGGTAAAGGGTACGAACGCGCGCCCTAAGGTACGAACACAAGGTGCTCCATCCTATTTTCACAACAGACCCTAGGCCGGCTGCGTGCTGTCCAGTGCGGCCTGAACCGGGCGGCGCCAGCAGGGCGGGACGATGAGTCCGCGCCGGCGGACCGCGACCAGCACGGCCAGTCCGGACGCCGCACACAACACGACCGCGACAACGGACCCCTCGATCCCCATGGCACCACCGGTGAGCAGGTCGGGACCAGTGAGACGGGCCTTGATGAGTCCACGCCCCGCTCCGATGCCGAAGATGCCGCCCTGAACGAAGTTCCAGGCGATGTGCACCCCGATCGCCATCCACAGGCGCCGGGTGAGCAGGTAGCACGCACCCAGCAGGATGCCCGCCTCCAACGCGATCGCCACTGCGCCGAAGACTGTGGCGTGAGAGTTGCCCAAGTGCGCGGCACCGAAGAGGGTCGAGGTGATGGCCAGCGCCCACCACGTCCCCAACCTGCCCTCGATGAGTCGGAGTCGCAGCAGGATACCCCGGAAGAAGATCTCCTCGGCGACTCCGACAGAAACTCCGGCTCCCAGATCGGTGACGACTCCCATGCTCCAGCCGACGTCCACCACATGGTAGAAGCCGATCAGGGCCAGAATCGCAATGACGGCGGACATGAGCAGCGCTCCGATAGCGAGGCCGACCGAGAACTCGCGCAGCGCTGCCCCGCGCCCGCCGAGTTCAATGACGGGTCTCCCACCGACGAAGTGCACCAGCAGCCAGTACCCAACTACGGAGACGACAGCGTCCACAACATCCATGATCATGGTGGCGCACGAACTGAGGGACACAAGGTCACCACCTGCATTAAACGGCGCAAAACCAGCGATCCATAGCAGAAGCGCGGGGATCGCCAGAGAACCAAGAAAGAGCGCAAGGCCGATCACGAGCTGAAGCCGTCCAGAGCGATCCGCCTTTCGCGGAGGGATACGCCACCGGGGACTGACCGGAATGAGCCGGTCCAGGAAACTGCCGGAATGGGGCTCTGACACCGGGGCGGGAGAATTCATGGAAGTGCTCATAAACCAGCGTTTCCTTCCCGACGCGCGTCACGCCTCATGCGCCGCGAGGAAGAGTACCTGCTGCTGCGAGAGCCTGGACCGTCAGATCTTGGCCACGGGGGCGTAGCGCAGGATGAGGCGCTTGGTGGCGGGGGCGCCGTCGATGACGAACTCGACGCGGGCGGTCAGGGACCGTCCCTTGCCCTCCAGGCCGACGACGGTGCCCACCCCGTAGGAGTCGTGGCGCACCTGGTCACTGATCCGAAGCCCGGCCACGGCCGCGGGCAGGTCCTCCGAGACCGCGGCCTCCCCGGTCGGTGAGGCGGTGCCCTGCTTGCCGCGGGCCTCGAGGCGGGCGGAGGCGCGTTTGGCGGCCCGGTCCTGGGCGGTCTCCACGCGCCCCAGCTTGCCCGAGCGCTTGGCGCCTCCCCCCACAGGTGGGGCGAAGTCATCGTCGTCGGAGTAGGAGTCCTGCCGGGAGCCGCCCGAGCGCCGCCCGCCCGAGCCGAATCCGCCCTCGCCCCAGCTGCTCCCCCAACCGGTGCCGCCGCCGCGCAGCGCCTCCATGGAGGAGGCCAGGCGCTTCCAGTCGATGGTCTCTGCGGGCACGTCGTCGAGGAAGCGGGAGGCGGGCATGGCGTTGGCGGCGCCCCAGGCCGAGCGCACGGCGGCGCGGGTGAGGTAGAGGCGCTCGCGGGCTCGGGTGAGGGCCACGTAGGCCAGGCGCCGCTCCTCGGCGAGCTCGGTCTCCTCGGCCAGGGAGCGGGTGTGGGGAAAGGTGCCGTCCTCCATGCCGGTGACGAAGACGATCGGGAACTCCAGCCCCTTGGCGGTGTGGACGGTCATGAGGGTGATCTGGCCCTGCTCCTCGGCCCGCCGGGCGTCCTCGTCCTCGAGGTCGGCGCTGGGCGGGAGCTGGTCGGAGTCGGCCACGAGCGAGACGCGTTCGAGGAAGTCGGCCAGGGTTCCGTCGGGGTTGGCGGCCTGGAAGTCGCTGGCCACGGAGTGGAGCTCGGCGAGGTTCTCCACGCGGGTGGCGTCCTGGGGGTCGTCGCTGGCGCGCAGCTCGGCGAGGTAACCCGAGGCGTCCAGGGCGGAGTCGAGGATGTCGGCGACGCCGTCGCCGGCAGTGACCATGTGGCGCAGGGTGGTGAGCAGCTCGTGGAAGCCGCGCACCTGGTTGCGTGCCCGGGTGGTCAGGCCCTCGACCTCGGGCGGCTCGCCGGCCTCGGTGACGGACGGGGCCAGCCCGTCGGGTTCGCCGGCCACACCCGTCTCGTCGGCCTGCGCCTCGCGGGGTGCTCCGGCGGCGTCGGCGACGGCCTGCCCGAAGGAGACGGAGTAGCGGGCGGCGTGCTCGGCCAGAGCGCCCTCGGCCTTGTCACCCAGGCCGCGCTTGGGGACGTTGAGGATGCGGCGCAGGTTGACGTCGTCGTCGGGATTGTCGACGGCGCGCAGGTAGGCGATGGCGTCCTTGATCTCGCGGCGGTCGTAGAAGCGTGTGCCGCCGATGACCTTATAGGGCTGGCCGGCGCGCATGAAGGCCTCTTCGAGGGCCCGGGACTGAGCATTGGTGCGGTAGAAGACGGCGATGTCGCGGGGGTGCACGCCGTGCTCATCGGACAGGCGGTCGATCTCCTGGCTGATCCAGCGGGCCTCGTCGTGCTCGGAGTCGGCGACGTAGCCGGTGATGGGGGCGCCGTCGCCGGCGGCGGTCCACAGGTTCTTCTCGCGTCGGCCGCTGTTGCGGGAGATGACGGCGTTGGCGGCCGAGAGGATGTTCTGGGTGGAGCGGTAGTTCTGCTCCAGCAGGATGGTGCGCGCCGCCGGGTAGTCCTCCTCGAACTCCTCGATGTTGCGGATGGTGGCGCCGCGGAAGGCGTAGATGGACTGGTCGGAGTCGCCGACGACGGTGAGCTCGCCCGGGGGCAGGGCCGAGCCCGCCCCGGAGGTGCCGGGGCCGCCGACGAGCTCGCGCACGAGAACGTATTGGGCGTGGTTGGTGTCCTGGTACTCGTCGACCAGGATGTGGCGGAAGCGGCGCCGGTACATCTCGGCCACGGCCGGGCGGGTCTGGAGCAGGGTGACGGTGCGCATGATGATGTCGTCGAAGTCCAGGGCGTTGGCGGCGCTCAGGCGCTCGGCGTAGGCGCGGTAGACCTCGGCGAGGTGGCGCTCGAGGGGGTTGGAGGTGACGGCGCGCTCGGCGAACTGGGCCGGGGTGATGAGCTCGTTCTTGAGGTCGGAAATGCGGTTGGCGAAGGTCTTGGGGGTGAAGCGCTTGGGGTCGATGCCCAGCTCGCGCACGATGAGGGTGATGAGGCGGGTGGAGTCGGCGGCGTCGTAGATGGAGAAGGTGGAGCGCAGGCCGGCGGCCTCGTGCTCGCGGCGCAGGATGCGCACGCAGGCGGAGTGGAAGGTGGAGACCCACATGCGCTCGCCGGCGGGGCCCACCAGGGCGGTGACGCGTTCGCGCATCTCGGCGGCGGCCTTGTTGGTGAAGGTGATGGCCAGGATCTCGCCGGGGCGGGCGCGGCCGGTGGCGATGAGGTGGGCGATGCGGTGGGTGAGGACCCGGGTCTTGCCCGAACCCGCACCGGCGATGATGAGCAGCGGCGCGCCGACGTGGGTGACGGCGGCCTCCTGGGCGGGGTTGAGGCCGGAGAGCAGCTCGGCCGGGTCTGAGACTGTGACGCCCCAGGCCGGGCCGGAGACGTGGCCCGACGGCGCGGCGCCGTCGGCTCGGGCCCGGGCCGCGGCGGCATTGGCTTGGGCCCGGGCGACCAGGGCGGAGACCTCGTCCTGACGCTCCTCCCAGGTGGGGGCCGCGGCGGCCTCGTCCTCGGGGGGCGGGGCGTCCTCGGGGCCCCAGTCCTCCTCGGGCGCCTCGACGTCGGCCCAGGAGTCGTCGTCGAAGGAGCCACCGGCGGGAATGAGGGCGGGCAGCGCGGCCTCGGGCGGCGGCGTGGCCGCACCGCTGGAGCCGGGCATGGGCAGGGCACCGAAGAGGGAGTTCATCGCGTTCATCGTGAGGCCAAGCCTAGGCCAGGGCGCCGACACGTTCCGCCTTTCTTACCCCACCTCAACATTGACAGCACACCGTCGACATTGACAGTGTGCTGTCAATAGGTTGCAGATCACCCGGAGAGGAGCCGAGATGCGCACGATCGCCCTGTACACGACCGAGACCATGGCGGATTGGGAGTATGCCTACCTCACCACTCAGATCGCCGATGCAGAAGGACTCAAGCCCGGACGCTTCCGACTGCTGCTCGTGGGTGATGGACTGGAGCCGGTGCACACACTGGGGAATCTCCCTCTTGCTCCGGAGGTCGACCTCGGCGCCCTGGATGCGGTGGCCGCCGACGGCTCACTCGCGGCCCTGGTCATTCCGGGAGGGAATCACTACGCGGCCGGGCACGAGCGGCTCATCAAGGCGGTCGGCCATCTCGTGGACAAGGAGATTCCGGTGGCGGCGATCTGCGGTGCCACGCTCCTGCTTGCCCGCGCCGGCTTCCTGGACGAGCGCCGTCACACCTCGAATGCCGCCTCGTACCTTGAGGCCAGTGGATACCGAGGCGGTGCGCACTACGTGGAGGCCCCGTTGGTCACCGACCGGGGCGTCACAACAGCCTCGAGCATCCACGCGATCCCCTTCACTGCGGAGGTCATGCGGATCACCAACCTTGTGCCCGATGCGATGGTCGACTCCTGGGAACAGGTCTTCCTCAACGGCAAGGAGAAGGACTACATGGCCCTGATGGAGGCGACCGTTGCCTGGCAGAACGCCTGAGGGGGACGCCCTCACCGCCTTGGTCCTTCCCGTCTTCGCCCTCAACGGGGAGCTCCTGGAGGCGGCTGCGGTGTTCACGGCCCCGCATGAGCTGACCCCGGCCCGGTGGCAGGTGCTGGGCGCCGTCCTGGAGGAATCGCTGCCGGTTGCCGAGATCGCGCGTCGGGTCGGACTGGCGCGGCAGAGCGTGCAACGGGTGGCCAATGATGTCGTCATCCAGGGATGGGCGCGCTGGGAGCCCAATCCCGGGCGGCGCGGTCAGAACCTGCTCGTCCTGACCGACAGGGGACGGCGCGCGATCGCGGCGCTCACCGCGGAGCAGCACGCCTGGGCCGATGCCGTCGGCCAGGAGATCGGAGAGAGGGACCTGAAGACCCTGGCAACGCTGATCAGCCGGGTCACCGAGGCGTCACGCCGCTACCGACAAACCGCCGGAGAGGAGCCCTCGCCTTAAGCAGCAACCGACTCCCAGTCGCACCTGCCCCCGAGCGGGCAACGTCGACCTCGACGCACTCGCACTCGTCAGCCTGCGCCACATAGTTAGCGTCGAGGACGCCGTCAGATAGCGAGCACCCGGAGCAGTCGCATCACGCCTCCAGGCATCAACAGCAAAGCCGCGACTGCGCGACTGAGAACCTCTCTCCTCCGAAGGCCTCATCAGAACCTACCCAAAAGCAGCCCTTGCCCAATATAGTACGAATTTCGTACTATATGTTTCACGCAGCAGTTGACGGCGGTTGCAGCATCTCGCTGTCGAGCGAGCCCGAGGAGGTTTCCATGAGTCGAGCGATCGAGTACCGGAGATTCGGCGGACCAGAGGTCCTGGAGGAGGTCGAGCGTCCGGCGCAGACACCCGGCAATGGAACGGTACGCATCGCGGTGCGCGCCGTCGGGCTCAACCCTCTCGACTTCAAGACCTTCGAGGGTAACTTGCGACCGGTTGAGCGGGTTCAGCGCCTCATTCATCCTCGACGCTGGCTGGAAGGCTCATCCGCCCACTTCCCCAGGAGCGTGGCCCGAGACTTCGCAGGCGTCATCGACGCAGTCGGCGCCAGCGTCACGGACCTCGCCGTGGGCGACGCCGTACTGGGTACCTTGCGGAGCGCACCCGGCCAGGCCGACACCCGCGGAGCACTCACCACCGAGCTGGTGGCACCCGCCGACGACGTCGTCAAGAAGCCGGCTCCGCTGCCCTTCACGCAGGCGGCCTGCCTGGGTGTTGCCTCGCAGACCGCGTGCGGCGCGTTCAGGCAACTGAACCTGCACGACGACGATGTGATTGTCATCAGTGCCGCTGCAGGCGGCGTGGGTTCGGTTGCCGCTCAACTCGCCTTGAGCCGAGGAGCCACCGTGATCGGAATCGCCGGCGCCCGAAATGCCGAATATCTCCGCTCCTTGGGAGCCATTCCAGTCACTTACGGCGGGAACCTGACAAGCCGGGTTCGCGATGCGGCTCCGTCGCCCGTCACCAAGCTCCTTGACTGCTATGGCAGCGGCTACGTACAACTTGGCCGTGATCTCGGGCTAACGGGCCGTTCCATCGGCACTCTGGTTCCCTCACCCGCAGCGATCCTCAGGGGCGCGCGGTTCACCGGCTCACGACACAGTAGTGGACGCGGTGACCTCGAGGAGGTGGCACAGCTGGTGGCGGACGACGCCATCAAGGTCGAGGTCGCTCACACTTACTCTTTCACGCTGGAGCAGGTTCGCGCCGCCTATACCGAGCTGGCGACGGGGCATGTCCGCGGCAAGCTCGTCGTCGACCTATCCTGACACTCATCCATGTTCACCCCGATCAGGAGGATCGCTTGAGCAGAGGGATTCACGATCAGCGTCTCATCCGGGCGCTGCGTGCCATGAACAGCGAGCTCGCCGCCAGCAACCGTGCTGTAGCGGCGCGAACAGGACTCAACGACAGCGATCTGGCTGTGCTCGACGTCCTGCACCGCGACGGTCCGCAGACCCCTACCACTCTGGCCCGCCGCACCCGGATGGGGACCACAACAATGGCCAGCGTGCTACGGCGACTCGTCCGCGATGGTTGGGTTGAGCGTCGCCCCAGCGAGACGGACCTGCGATCCTTCACCATCCACGCCACAAGTGCTGATCGTCTTGCCAAGATGTTCCTGCCCGCCAACCGGAAGCTGACCGCTCTGGTCGAGCACTGGCCGGACAACCAGGTCGATCAGCTCATTGAGTTCCTGGAGGACGCCACCGAGGTGATCCATGAGTCGGCAGAACAGCTATCGTCCACCAGCGGCCGCGACTCCTGACCTCGTTCATACATTCCCCCAGGCGCATATACGTACAGCGCCAAATCCACTCTGACGGTCCATCCTCGACAGGTCTCTGGACTCGCATCGCTCTCGGCTCCACGATAGAGAGGTGTACTCCTCTGGCACGCATTGAGCAAGTATTCCGAGCACGCTCGCTTCTCCAGCGGGGACTTTCGCCGGCCGATGTCTCAGCGACTTCGGGTTATGCGGATCAGTCGCATCTGACCCGTGAGTTCGCGCGCACGGTCGGGGTGACACCGGCTCAGTTCTCCAAGGCCGCGAAGAGGTCGACGCTATTGCCATCGGGGTCGAGCACCGTGGCGTAGCGCTGCCCCCAGGGGGCATCCCACGGCTCGGTGCGACCTTCGTATCCTGCTCCGGTGAGCTTGGCGTAGGTGGCGTCCACGGCGTTCACCGTCCCCTGGTCAAAGGCCAGGGCGATGCGATGACCTCCCGAGGGCGACTCATAACCGGGATCAAGACGGCGAATGAGGTCGATGGTGTCCCACGCCAGAACGGTGCCGTCTTCGAGCCTGGTATCGACGTGCGGCTCGTCGCTCCTTTCAGGAACAGGCGCTCCAAGCAGACGGTAGAAGGCGAGCGAGGCGGACATATCGCGAGTCACGATGCCGATGAATCCGAGTCGTAGTGCCATAGCCACACCGTATGCCGTCGGCGTCGCTGTGTCTTGAACAGAACGGCCACGGCCCGACGGGGCTCAGCCAAGTCCGTATCCGCTCAATCTGTGACACCTCAGCTCACCGAGTGCGAGAGAGCATCACGCTGCCGAAACAAGTACCCGCCGCGGTCGGGCCCGGGCCGGCCTTCAGATCCACTGGGACTCTCAACACTGCCGGCCCCGACGGCGGGGTTTACCGCACCGCGCGCAGGTAACGGTCGCGGCCGGTGAGGTCCTGGCCGGTCTCGGCCTGCTTGAACCCGGCCCCGAGCGCAGCCGCACGCAGCAGCGCCCCCTGCTCGTGGTCGTGCTCCATGACGAGCACCCCGCCGGTGCGCAGCAGCGCCACCGAGCGCACAAGGACGTCGACCGGGATGTCCAGCCCGTCAGGTCCCCCGCCGTAGAGGGCCACGGTGGGCTCGTGCTGGGCCGTCTCGGTGTCCTCCACGGCGCCTGCCGGCACGTAGGGAGGGTTGGAGACGACGACGTCGACCTGACCGTTGAGGTCGTGGAGGACCAGTGGGTCTGTGGCGTCGGCGTGGATCACCTCGACGCGTCCGGGGACCAGCCGTTCGCAGTTCTCGCGGGCCAGGGCCGCGGCGGTCTCGCTGATCTCGACGGCGACCACTCGGGCGCCGGGCACCTCCTTGGCGACGCAGGCGGCGATCGCGCCCGAGCCGGTGCACAGGTCGGCGGTGAGGACCACTCCCCCGCCGCCGGCCATCACCTCGCGGGCGGCCTCGATGGCGGCTCCGGCCACCACCTCGGTCTCCGGGCGCACGATGAACACGCCGGGGCGGCTGATGAGCTCGGCGCCCCGCAACCACATGCGTCCGATGATGTGCTGGAGGGGCTCGCGGCACTCGCGGCGCAGCACCAGCGCATCATAGGCGGCCGGGAAGTCCCCGTCGGCGCCGTCGGCCAGCAGCAGGGCCCGGCCCAGAAGATGCTCAGCCAGGATCCGGGCATCGACCTGGGGACTGGTCACTCCGGCCGCCGCCAGCCGCCCGGCCGCCTGGCGCACCAGCGCCCGCAGCCCGTAGCGGTCCACCGCGCCCGCCGGCGCGCCGCCGCACAACTCAGGAACCACTGCCCTCACCCACCTGGGATAACCGTTCGGCCTCGTCCATGGCGATGGCCGAGGCGATCACCGGGCCGAGGTCACCGTCAAGCACGGCATCGAGGTTGTAGGCCTTGAAGCCGGTACGGTGGTCGGCGATCCGGTTCTCAGGGAAATTGTAGGTGCGGATCCGCTCGGAGCGGTCCACAGTGCGCACCTGACTACGACGGGCCTGTGCGGCCTCAGCGGCCACCGCCGCCGCACGCTCGGCCAGGAGCCGGGCCCGCAGGACCCGCATGGCCGCCTCCTTGTTCTGCAGCTGGGACTTCTCATTCTGCATGGACACGACGATCCCCGTGGGCAGATGGGTGATGCGCACGGCAGAGTCAGTGGTGTTGACGCTCTGGCCACCCGGCCCTGAGGAACGGAAGACGTCGATGCGCAGATCGGCGGCGTCGATCTGGAGCTCGCCCGGGTCGTCGGCCTCCGGCATGACCAGGACGCCGGCGGCGGAGGTGTGGATGCGCCCTTGGGACTCGGTGACCGGGACGCGCTGGACTCGGTGGACGCCGCCCTCGTACTTCAGGTGCGCCCACACCCCGTTCTGAGGCTCCACGGGCCCGCGGGTCTTGATGGCCAGGCGCACGTCCTTGTAGCCGCCCAGGTCGGAGTCGGTGGCATCGAGAACCTCGACGGCCCACCCCTGGCGCTCGGCGTAGCGGGAGTACATGCGGGCAAGGTCGGAGGCGAACAGCGCCGACTCCTCTCCCCCCTCGCCGGCCTTGACCTCGATGATGACGTCGCGGGCGTCGTCGGGGTCGCGGGGCACGAGCACCTCGCGCAGGTGCTCGCCGGCGGCGGCCTCGGCGGCCTCAAGGGTCGGCACCTCGGCGGCGAAGTCCTCGTCCTCCGCGGCCAGTTCGCGGGCGTCGGCGAGGTCGGTACTGGCCGACTGCCAGGCCCGGTAGGCGGCCACGACCCTGCCCAGCTCGGCGTAGCGGCGCCCCAGCCGACGCATAGCGCCGGGATCGGCGGCCGCGGGCCCGGCCATCTCGGCCTCGATGTCCGCGTACTCGGCCAGGAGCGGCTCGGCGGCGGAGAAGTCCTCACTCATGGACGCGGGTTCCTTCACGGGCTAGGAGTCGTGCTGACGGGCGGCTGCGACACTCGTGCGATATGCAAACGACGCCGACGGCGGCTCTGGGAGCCGGCCGCCGGCGTCGTGAGACGCGGCTACTTGCTGCGCTTGCCGTACCGGGCCTCGAAGCGGGCAACGCGGCCACCAGTGTCGAGGATCTTCTGCTTGCCGGTGTAGAAGGGGTGGCAGGCCGAGCACACGTCCACGCGGATCTCACCGGAGGTGACGGTGGAACGGGTCTCGAAGGTGTTGCCACAGGTGCACGTGACCGTGGTGGCCACGTAGTCGGGGTGGATGCCCTGCTTCATAGGTTTCTCCTTAAGCGTCAGAGGGTCCCGGGTCCCACGCGGGAGCGCGGGTGAGCCGGAGGCCAGCAGCAGACTATGCCACCGGCCGAGGGCCCATGCAACGGTTTTACCGCGTGATAACGGGCACCTGCTTGTCTCCGGCCGGGGCCCGACGGCCCTGGGCCGATCCCGGAGGCGTCACTCGTCCTCGCCGTCGGCCAGAGAGGTGCCGGCCGGGGTGGTCTTGGACAGGACCATGAGGAACTCTGCGTTGGACTGGGTGTCCTTGAGCTTGGACAGCACCAGCTCGAGGGCCTGCTGCTGCTCGAGCCCCGCGAAGAGCCGACGCAGACGCCACATGATCTTGAGCTGGGCGGGGTCGATGAGCAGCTCCTCGCGGCGGGTGCCGGAGGCGGCCACGTCCACGGCCGGGAAGATGCGCTTGTCAGCGAGCTGGCGCGACAGGCGCAGCTCCATGTTCCCGGTGCCCTTGAACTCCTCGAAGATGACCTCGTCCATCTTGGATCCGGTCTCCACCAGGGCAGTGGCCAGGATGGTCAGGCTCCCGCCGTTCTCCACGTTGCGGGCGGCGCCGAAGAAGCGCTTGGGCGGGTAGAGGGCGGAGGCGTCCACACCGCCGGAGAGGATCCGGCCGCTGGCCGGGGCGGCCAGGTTGTAGGCGCGCCCGAGACGGGTGATGGAGTCCAGCAGCACGACGACGTCCTGTCCCAGCTCCACGAGGCGCTTGGCGCGCTCGATGGCCAGCTCGGCCACGATCGTGTGGTCGGAGGCGGGCCGGTCGAAGGTGGAGGCGATGACCTCTCCCTTCACGGTGCGTTGCATGTCGGTGACCTCCTCGGGGCGCTCGTCGACGAGCACGACCATGAGGTGGGCCTCGGGGTTGTTGACGCTGATGGCGTTGGCGATCTGCTGCAGGATGATCGTCTTGCCCGCCTTGGGCGGGGAGACGATGAGCCCTCGCTGTCCCTTGCCGATGGGCGAGACCAGGTCGATGATCCGCGGGGTGACGGCCTTGGGCGTGGTCTCCAGCCGCAGCTGCTCCTGGGGGTAGAGGGGGGTGAGCTTGGCGAACTCGGGCCGGCGCTTGGAACGCTCGGCGTCCATGCCGTTGACGGTCTCGACGTTGACCATGGGGTTGTACTTGACCCGGCCGGCGCGATTCTGTCGGCGGTTGTTGCGTCCGCCCTGATGGGACGTGGAAGACTCCGCGCCCTCACGGACCCAGCCGGTCACGGCGTCGCCGGCACGCAGCCCGTTGTCCTTGATGAGCTGGTTGGAGACGTAAACATCCTTGGGGCCGGGCAGGTAGCCGGAGGTGCGCAGGTAGGCGTGCTGGTTGTCGGTGACATCCAGGATGCCGGCCACCGGCAGGAGGACCTCGTCCTCACGCGACTGGTTGCGGCCACCGCGTCCGCCACTGCCGTCGCGGGTGTCTCTGCCCTCGCGGCCGGAGTCGCGGTCGTCTCGGTCGAAGCGGTCGCGTCCGCGCTTGCGACCCCGACGACGGCGCCCCCCGCGCTCGTCGTCGTAGCCGTCGGACTCGTCATTGCCGTCGCGTCCACGGCGGGGGCGTTCCTGGGACTCGACGACGGAGGTGCCGGTGGCGTCGGCCAGGTCGCGCATGAGGGCGGCCTTGGCGTCGGCATGGTCCTCGGGCGAGTCGGTGCGGGACTCGCGCGAGGAACGCTCCTGGTTCTCGGGGGCCCCGGCGGAGGCCTGAGCGCGCCTGCGGCCACGGCGAGCCTGGTCGCGCGAGGAGCGCTCACCGCGCTCGGAGCGGCCGTAGGAGTCACCGTCGCCGGCCTCGGCGGATTCAGAGCGATCGCTGCGCTCGCGCCGTCGGCCGCGAGCGGGCCGCTCCTCGCCGGCGGTGTCGCCGCCGGACCGGTCGGGAAGGTCGATACCGAGGTCGAGAACCGGTGAGGACTGGCGCTCCTCGGGAGCACCGGAGGCCGCGGTGACCCGACGACGACGCGAGCGCGCCGGAGCACTCGTCTCCGTGGGCTCCGAGGACGTACGGGAGGAAGAAGAGGAGTCGGTGGCGTCGGTCTTGCCTGCATCGGCTGCGCCGTCCGACGCGCTCGGAGAGTCGGGAGTGGAGGCTGAGGAGCCACGCGCCTGACGGATGGCGGCGACGAGCTCGCTCTTTCGCATACGGGAAATGCCCTTGAGGCCCATGGAGCCGGCAAGCGACTGAAGCTCGGCCAGACGCATGGTGGAAAGCGAGGGCTGGGCGCTGGAGGTCTCGGTCACGAGTGTCCTAACGGTGTGATGACGCTCCGCGGGAGGAGACGTTCAACTGGGGAGACTCCCCCGGAATCATTCACGGGGAGGGTCATGCACTGCCGGTTCCTGCTGAGGCCTGAGCCTCAGGTCCGGAGCTGGTGCGGTCAGCGGCGTGGTGCGATCCTCGCGGCCGACGGCGTCAGCATAGCAGCCACTTGACGCAGTGCATAACGGAGCAACGCGCGCAGTCTCACCGTTAGTCCACCTCGTCGCCGCCTCTGTCCCCATACGAAGGACAGACTCAGGAGGTCAGAACCGCGCCACGGGTGTCGATGCCTGGACTGAGCACGCTCCAGCCATGGTTCTCCAGGGTGAAGCGGATCTGCTCGGCCAGGGTGGACAGGACCAGCACCGTGGGCCCCGCTCCGGAGATGACCGCCGGGTATCCCTGCTCTCGCAGGGAGTCCATGACCGCCATGGAAGCGGGAAGGACCCCGCGCCGGTACTCCTGGTGGAGCCGGTCCTCGGTGCCGGCCATGAGCAGGTCGGGACGTCCGGCGAGGGCCAGCATGAGCACGGCCGCCCGGGAGGTGTTGAACAGGGCGTCCTCGCGCGGCACGGAGACGGGGAGGACCTGACGGGCCTCCTTGGTGGACAGGCGCGTGGTCGATGGAGGGATGAGCAGGCTCACCCCGAGCGAGGCGTCCACGGGCATGGGCGCCATGCGCGGATGCCCCCCGCGCTCGACCCAGGCGACGGTCGCCCCTCCGAAGACGGCGGGGGCGACATTGTCGGGGTGACCCTCGAACTCGGTGGCCAGGGAGAAGATCCGGTCATCGCTGAGGGCCTCCGGCTCGGAGATGAGGCCGCGCGCCAGCATGAGCCCTGCCACGGCGGCACTGGCGGACGATCCCATGCCCCCGCCATGGGGGATCCGGTTGACACAACGCATCTCGAAACCGGCCTGCGGGGCGCCGACGGCGTCCAGGCCGGCCCGCAGGGCCTGTACGACGAGGTTGTCGTCGTCGGCTGGGACTGTCTCAGCACCGACACCCTCGACGATGACTCGGGTGATGCCGGTGATGGGGCGCACCGAGACCTCGTCGTAGTAGCGGAAGGCCATTCCGAAGGAGTCGAAGCCCGGCCCCATGTTCGCCGTCGTGGCGGGGACGCGGACGGCGGCGCGCTCGTAGACGATGCGCATGTCACTCGCCCTCGACGCGTTGGATGGAGACGACCTCGGCGACCCGCTCTGAGGCTCGCAGCCCCTCGACGGCGGCGTCGAGGTGGGAGACGGGCGCCGGGTGGGTCACGAAGGTGACGACGGCCTGGTCCTCGCTGCCGTCGGCGGTGACGTAGGCGCTCTGGCGCACCGAGTTGATGGAGACCCCGTTCTCGGCGAAGACGGAGGCCATAGCGGCCAGGGAGCCGACGGAGTCGTCGGAGCGCAACTGGATCTGGTAGCGGGTGACGGCCGACTCCGGGCCGAGGACCGGCAGGTGGGCGTAGGAGGACTCGCGGGGTGCCTGACCTCCGTGGACCCGGTGCGCGGCGGCGGCGACGACGTCGGACAGGACCGCGGAGGCGGTCGGGGCCCCGCCGGCGCCCTGCCCGTAGAACATGAGGCGCCCAGCGCTTTCGGCCTCGACGAGGACGGCGTTGTAGGCGCCGTGGACGCTGGCCAGCGGGTGGTCGCTGGGTACGAGGGCGGGGTGGACCCGCACGGAGACGCCGTGGGCGTGCTCGTCCTCGCGGCGCTGGGCGATGGCGAGCAGCTTGAGCTCGCAGCCCGAGGCGTGGGCCTCGCGGATGTCGTCGGCAGTGATCGCACGGATGCCCTCGACGGAGACGTCGTCGAGGCCCACGCGGGTGTGGAAGGCGAGGGAGGCGATGATGGCGGCCTTGGCGGCGGCGTCCAGACCGTCGACGTCCGCGGTGGGGTCGGCCTCGGCGTAGCCGAGCTCCTGGGCGGTGGCCAGGGCGGTCTCGAAGGACAGGCCCTTGGTGCTCATCTCGTCGAGGATGTAGTTGGTGGTGCCGTTGACGATGCCGAGCACGCTGGTGACGCGGTCGCCAGCCATCGACTCGCGCAGCGCGTAGACGACCGGGATGGCACCGGCGACAGCGGCCTCGTAGTAGAAGTCGGTGCCGGCCGCGGCAGCAGCCGCGTAGAGCTCGGGGCCATGAGCGGCGATGAGGGCCTTGTTGCCGGTGATGACGCTGGCCCCGGCCTTGAAGGCCGCCAGAATGAGGGTCCGTGCCGGCTCGATGCCGCCGATGAGCTCAATGACCAGGTCGTTCCCGGTAGCGACTGCGGTGACATCATCAGTGAGGAGATCTTGGGGGACGGAAACATCGCGCGGCGCGTTGACGTCGCGCACGGCGACGCCCGTGATCTCAAGGCGCGCACCGGATCGGGCGGCGAAGTCATCGGCCTGCTCGATCAGCAGACGAATCACCTGGCTGCCCACGGTCCCGGCGCCGAGGACGCCGACGGTGAGGGTGCGCTGGGCGGGGGAAGAGTCCTGAGCCACGAGATGACCACCTTGCTGTGTTGCGTGCCGTGTGCAGGCACTCCGACTGCGTGATGCGGGGCCCGGGGAGGCGGAGACATCCGACCGGTTGTCCGACCGTCCCGGCCACCGCTGCGGGCCAGCATAAGGGGCATCGGCCTCGGAGCGCTCGCGGGTCCGACTGCAGACACGCAGTGAGCCCTCACGTCCCACTGCCCGCGAGGTTCCGGTGTGGCCGCTCCAGGCATCTCACCGACGAGGCAGCACAGGCGGATCAGGCCCTCAACGGCGCCAGATGATCTGTTTGAGCAGGCGGCCGAGCACCCGCCCCAACCCCATGGACATCGGCGCCACTGCGCCGTCGGAGTACCCCCAGGCCGGGGGTGGCTGCTCCAGGGAGGAGACGAAGGAGGTCAATGAGGACGGTGAGGAGGATGGTGCTGCGCTCATACCTCCAGGCTAGAAAAGACTTCAGACAGCCGAGACCGTCGTGAGAACGATTGGCAGCGAGGCCGGCTCCTCCTCCGGTCTGAGCCGCCCTCATGCTTCCGTACCGTTCCAGCACCCGAGGAAGGATGAGGGCGGCACGCCAGTAGCCCCGCCCCGGAACGAACCGGGGCGGGGCCACTGGGCTCTCGCGATGAAGCGGTCAGCCTTGAGAAGCGGTGACCCGCATTCAGGAGGCCTTGCGGCGGCGAGCCATCAGCAGGGCTCCACCACCCACACCGGCACCAGCGAGCAGCAGGAGCGCAACGGTGTTGGCACCGGTGTGCGCCAACGGCGGGGTACCACCGGTCGGCGTCTTCGGGGTTGAGGTGGGCGGAACCGGGCCTGCCGGGGTCGTCTGTGGAGCGCCCGGGGTGCTCGGCGGAGCCACGGTGGCCGGCGGGTTCGACTCGCTCGGCGGCAGCTGCTGCGTGGTCGTCGGAGGCGCAGTGGTGGCCGGCGGGTACCCGGGCGGGTTGGAGGCCGTGGGCGGCAGCTGGTAGGTGGTCGGCGGAGCCGAGGTGGTGGTCGTGTTGGTCAGCGAGACCCTGACGACCTGCTGGTCGCGGATGGTGAAGGTGTTGGTGTTCTGACCATCCACGGTGAAGGCCGGCTCACCCCAGCTGTAGCCGGAGGCGGCGGGCTGGGCCTTGGAGGTGTCCTCGCTCAGCGTGATCTTGGTGCCCACGGGGAAAGTGCCGCCGAAGGCAACCGGCTCACCCGGCTTGACCGTGACGGAGGAGGTACCGGTGCGGCTCTCACCGGTGGCCTTCTGTCCCTCGGGAGCCTTCCAGTCCGGGTAGGAGCTGGCAGCGGCCGGCAGCTCGTAGGCGACGTCGACGACGAAGGAGGAGCCGGCGGCCTGAGCAGCGGCGCCACCCTGGACGACCTTGGTCACGTCGAAGGTACCGAAACCGGGCTCCATCTGGACCGAGATGTCGAAGTACTGGACGTAGGACTGGTGCTGAGTGCTGGTCAGGTCCGTGCCCTGGAGGTTGACGGTGTTCTCGTAGGCGGCGCCCTGGGTGGCGGCGACGGCGTTGCCGTTGGCGTCCACGAAGGAGACCGGGTACTCCAGGGTGAAGTTGGTGCCGTTCTGGAACGGGCCGGTCACCTCGTAGGTGGCCGTGCGGCCGTCCTGGGAGTAGCTGGTCTTGACGTCGAAGTCACCGTGCTGGGTGGTGGAGTCCTGGCCGGCGGCATTTGTCACCGGGATGGACTTGCCGTCCGCGGGGCGGAGGTTGAGGACCGTACGGGTGGCGTCGGTCTGGTTGAAGCTCATGCCTCCACCGAGAGTGTCGGTGAAGACGATGGTCTGCCGGGAGCCGTCGAAGGTCTTGCCGAGCTTGTCACCAGTGGTCTGGTTGGTCCCGAAGTTCACGCCCCAGGTCAGCTCCTTGTAGTTGTTGTAGAAGCTGGAGGCCCACTTGGTCAGCTCCCAGTTGCTCTCCTGGGGGCCACCGATACCGCCGCCACCGGGCAGGGTGACAGAGGTGGTCACTCCGTTGGCGGTGAGGTCGACGGCCTGAGCGTCGGTGGTCTTGTCGACCGCGACCAGAGCGGAGCCGGTGCCCTTGAAGTTGTGGAAGCCTGCGGCCTTGAGCTCGTCGACCTTGGAGTTGAAGGTGCAGGTGACGTCCTTGACGGTGAGGGTGCAGCTGCCGACCTCGACGTCCTTGCCGCCGTACTCGACGGTCATCGGGTGGGTCGCGCTGTTCTGCAGGTTGGTGAAGTACTCACCCAGACCGATCGTGAAAGAGTCGCCCGACTTGAGGTTGGCGTCGACGCCGCTCCAGTCGAAGCTCAGGCGAGCGAGGTCGTAGTAGCTGAGCTTTCCGTCCTGCTCAATGTTGTTGCCGTCCACTCGTGTCAGAGACAGGTTGGAAACGTTGACGCTCTTGTTCTCGTCGGCACTCGTCTGAGGCGAGAGCTGAGACATGATTGCGACAAGGAAGAGCGCAAGGATGGCGACGTGTCCCCTCACCGCCCCTCGTGAGAGGGCCGGCCGAGAGGCGGCGCCCGTGGACAATGTGTTCATGGGTTCTCCGGATTCCTGGCATAGATGGCAAGGGTCTGCCTTGTGAAGCATCACCGGACATTCCCACCAACCGTTCAGGAGACGGGAAGGCTGCCCCGTGATGACCACGACCACTGTGTCACAAACCGACTGTTTGGGAGTAGTGAACACACAAATGACGCACGAGTTCACAACCTCAACACGATTGTGATCTATGTTTCATGCGACCGCGAGCAGTTTGAAATTGTAGACGTCCCACAAGAACGAAGAGATGAACTATGTCGACACTGTGCCTCTCCTATCAGGCGAACCGTGCTTCCGTTGTGTCGGTCCTTCAAGACAATCGGACTTGATCTCTGTTGCGACACAATCCACTCAGGCTTCTTTGAGGACACATCGACTTTCAGGAAAAATTCATTTAATTTCTAGACAACATACAGGAGCGCTGTCGAGGCAGGAATCGTTCCTGCCTCGACAGCGCTCCTGTCAATTCGTCGGAGGACTCAGTCCTCGAGGCGTAGGAGGTCCTCGATGGTCTCCGGGCGCAGGATCCAGCCCGACTCGCCCTCCCGGACCCAGCGCACGCCGGGGCGGGTGAAGAGGTTGTAGCTGGAGGCCATGGAGCGCCCGTAGGCACCTGTGGCGGGCACGGCCAGCACGTCGCCGACGGCCAGGTCCGCGGGCAGGTCCACGTCACGTACGACGACGTCGCCGGACTCGCAGTGCTTGCCGACGACGCGCGCGCGGGTCAGGCCCGCGGACGGGTCGGGGCGACGGTTGGCGACCAGGGCGGTGTAAGCGGCCTCGTAGAGGGCGGGGCGGATGTTGTCACTCATGCCGCCGTCGATGCTCACGTAGAGACGTGAGGCCCCCTCCCCCAGCTCGACGCGCTTGAGTCCGGTGACGGTGTAGAGAGTGACCGTCGTCGGGCCGGCGACCGCGCGACCGGGCTCGATGGAGACGGTGGGGACCTCATCGCCGAGGCGCTCACAGGTCTCGCGCACGGCCTCGGCCAGGGTGCGGGCTACCTGCGCAGGTGAGGGCGCCACGGGGTCGGCCCCGGTATAGGCGATGCCGTAGCCGCCACCCAGGTCGACCTCCGGGCACAGGTGACCGGTGTCGACGGCGATCTCGTGGCGCAGACCGAGCACCACCCCGACGGCCTCCCGGAAGCCGGCCATGTCCAGGATCTGGGAGCCGATGTGGGAGTGCAGGCCGGCGAGCTCGAGCTCGTCCGCCGCCACGATGGCGTCGATGGTTCGGCGAGCCGCACCGGTGGACACCGACAGGCCGAACTTCTGGTCCTCGTGCGCGGTGGAGATGTACTCGTGCCCGCCGGCGTGGATACCGGTGGTCAGGCGCACCATGACGCGGGCGCGTTCGTCAGCTCCGAAGTCGCCACTGCGCCTGAGCTCGTGCACCGCGGCGACGGCGTGGTCGACCTCCTCCGGGGAGTCGATGACCAGATGGCCCACCCGGTGGCGCACGGCGGTGGTCACCTCTGCCGGGGTCTTGCCATTGCCGTGCAGACCCAGGCGGCGGGCGTGGGTGGTGGCCTCGGGGCCGTCAACCTTCTCCAAGCCGGTCAGTCCCACGGCCAGCTCCACGCGGGAGGCGGTGTCGATGCCCATACCCTCCTGGAGGACGATGCGTGCGACCTGCGTGGTCAGAAACGCCTTTCCGGCGTAGAAGGCCTCGCCGCCGCGCAGTCCGTAGCCGGACCAGAACTCCTCGGCCATAGCGGCGCTCCAGGAGGCGGCACGCCCCCGCAGGTCGGCCTCGTCCAGGACAAAGACGGGGCTGGGGGCGTCGGCGAGGATCTCGGAGACGGTCAGCCCGCCCAGGGCGAGCTCGCCGTCGGGCGTGCGCCGCGCCGTTGTGGGCCACAGGTCTGGACGGTCCTCAGGCTCGGGGCAGGCCAGCACTCCCAGGGGCGGCTCACCGGAAGGAATCTGGTTCGTCATGCTCTCACATCCTCTCGGGGGCGGTGACGCCCAGCAGACCGAGCCCGTTGGCGAGGACCTGCCCCACGGCATCGTTGAGCCACAGGCGGGCCACGTGGCCGGAGCTGACGGCGTCGTCCCCGCGGGGAGTGACGCGGGTGGCACCGTACCAGGTGTGGTAGGCGGCGGCCAGCTGCTCGAGGTAGCGGGCCACGCGGTGCTGCTCGCGCAGGGAGGCGGCCTGGGCCACGGTGGCGGGGAACTGGGCCAGGACCCCCAGAAGGGCGGTGTCGGCCGGGTCGTCCAAGGCTGCGGGCTCGAAGGGAGCCACTTTCGGGTCGCGGCTCACGCCGTGCTCTGCGGCATTGCGGGCCACATTGCGGGTACGGGCGTGGGCGTACTGGACGTAGTAGACGGGGTTGTCGGAGGTGGAGGAGGCCAACAGGTCCAGGTCGATGTCGATCATGGAGTCCATGGAGGAGCGGGCCAAGGCGTAGCGGGCGGCGTCCACACCGACGGCGTCGACCAGGTCCTCCAGGGTGACGACCGTGCCGGCACGCTTGGACATGCGCACTGGGACGCCGTTGCGCACGAGGTTGACGAGCTGACCGATGAGGATCTGCATGTTGGTGCCGGGGGTGTCCCCGAAAGCCGCGCACATGGCCATCATCCGGCCGATGTAGCCGTGGTGGTCGGCCCCGAACAGGTAGAGAGCGCAGTCGGTGCCGCGCTCGCGCTTGTCCAGGTAGTAGGCGAGGTCGGCTGCGAAGTAGGCGGCGTTGCCGTCGGACTTGATAAGGACCCGGTCCTTGTCGTCACCGAAGTCGGTGGTGCGCAGCCAGGTGGCGCCGTCGCGCTCCTCGATGACGCCGCGCTCGCGCAGACGGGCGATGGCCCGCTCGACGGCGCCGGAGGTGTGCAGGGAGTCCTCGTGGAAGAAGACGTCGAAGTCGGAGCGGAAGGCGTGCAGCTCGGCCTTGACGGCGGCGAACATGAGGTCGACGCCGCGGGCGCGGAAGACCTCGGCGGCCTCGGCGTCGGGCAGGGTGGCCGGGTCAGGGCGGCCGGCGGCGAGCTCGTCGGCGGTCACCTGCTGGGCGATCTCGCCGATGTAGGCCCCGCCGTAACCGTCCTCGGGGATCTCCTGGCCACGGGCGGAGGCGAGCAGGGAGCTGGCGAAGCGGTCGATCTGGGTACCGTGGTCATTGAAGTAGTACTCGCGGGTGACTCTGGCGCCGCAGGCGGACAGGATCCGGGCCAAGGAGTCTCCGACGGCGGCCCAGCGGGCACCGCCCAGGTGTACCGGACCAGTGGGATTGGCGGAGACGTACTCGAGGTTGATGTGCTGGCCGCTCAGGGAGTCGTTGCGCCCGTAGGCCTCGCCGGCCTCGACGATGGAGCGGGCGAGCTCGCCGGCACTGGCGGCGTCCAGGCGGATGTTGAGGAAGCCGGGGCCGGCCACCTCCACGGAGGCGACGCCGTCGAGGGCCTCGAGCCGGGGGACGAGGAGCTCAGCGAGATCGCGAGGCCGTGTACCCGCCTTCTTGGCCAGCTGCATGGCGACGTTGGTGGACCAGTCACCGTGGTCACGGTTGCGAGGGCGCTCGACGCGGGGGTCGGGGATCTCTGCGGCGGGCAGGGCGAGGGAGCCCTCGGCAGAGGCCTCCTCCAGGACGGTGCGGATGGCTGCGGCAAGCTCTTCTGGAGTCACGTGCGTCAGCGTACCGTCATCGGCCAAACCGGATCGCGAGGGAGGCCGGAGGCCTCGGGGCATCGTGGGACATGTCGCAGTCTCTCGCCGGTTTCGCTCCGGGGCCGGGACGCTGGTACAGTCACGCCTCGGGCCCCGGTAGCTCAGTGGATAGAGCGTCTGCCTCCGGAGCAGGAAGTCGCAGGTTCGAATCCTGTCCGGGGCACCACCCCAGGGTCCCCGTCGCCACCCGCGGCGGGGGCTTGCTCGTGCACACTGCGGTACAGGTCTCCTGGCAGACCCCGGAGCAGGACGGCTTCCAAGACAGTTCCCCAGATCCGGGTTCCTGAGGCGCTCTTCATCTGAGGGTCTGGAGGGCGAGGGTGGGGACGTCGGTCATGATGGCGTCGACGTTGAGCTCGGCCAGCTGGCACATCCGCTCGGGATCATCCACCGTCCAGACGTGAACCTCCAGATCGGCGGTGTGCGCGGAGGCGACGAAGCGCCGGGTGACCACCGGGACACCGAGATAGCTCTCGGGGACCTGGACGGCGTCCACCCTCCCGCGCGTCCACCCCCAGCGGGTCTGCGGCAGCGGGACCGCCGCCTCACTGCGCAGCATGAGTCCGAGGACGTCACCGACTCCCAGGGAGGTTGTGGCCCTGGGCTCCTGGCGGCGCAGGACGGCCAACCGACGGGCGGAGAAGGACGCGAAACGGACCCGGTCGAGGGCATCGGCGTCGCGCACCGTCTGCAGGGCGGCCTGGACGACGCCCGAGTCCTTGAGATCGATGTTGAACCTCATCGTCGGGTGGGCGTTCAGGGCGTCGTCGAGTCGGACGAAGCCGCGCCCGTCACCGGAGTCGAGGTCAGCCAGCTCGGCCCACATGACCTCCCTCACGGTGCGAGGGTCGTTCGCGGTGCGGCGCAGGTCCTCATCGTGGCTGAGGACCACGATGCCGTCGGCGGTCAGCCGCAGGTCGGTCTCCATCCACTCCAGACCGAGCGCGGCCACGTGCTCAACGGCGCTCCAGGTGTTCTCGGGCACCTCGTGCCCGCCACCACGGTGGGCGATGACGGCAGGACGTCGTGTTCGTGACGCGGCAGGCGGCACAGTGGGTCTCCCTCAGCTGCAGTTGGTGGTGAGCTCGACGGCGCCGTGCTCCTTGAGCCAGCCCCACGGCTCCACGGTGGACTCGTCGGCGGAGTCGTCCTTGGTGCGAACCTCGAAGTGCAGGTGCGCACCGGAGGACCGTCCGGTGTTGCCCACGCCGGCGATCATCTGGCCGGCCGTGACGGTGTCACCGGCCTTGACGTAGATGCCGTCCTCATACATGTGAAGGTAGCTGGTGTACCAGACCTGACCGTCGATCTCGTGCTTGATGGTGACGGTTCCGGTGCCGTCCACCATGCCGGCGGTGGTGACGGTTCCGGCGGCGGCGGCGTAGATGGGTGTTCCCACGGGCGCGGCCATGTCCTGGCCGGCGTGAAGCTTCTGGATGCCGAGGGTGGGGTGGGTGCGGTAGCCGTACTCCGAGGAGATCGTGTAGGTGTCCGGGAGCATCGGGTAGAACAGCTGTGGCTTGGAGCTGAAGGCGCTCGTGTCGCCAGAGGCGCCGGTGGCCGAGGAGCAGGTCTTGGCCGCGTTCTGGTAGGCCTCGCGGATCCTGGCCCGGGTCGCGGCGTCGGGGACGTTGGACAGCTGGGTATTGGAGTCCTCATCCAGGTCATCACTGCCGAGCACTGCGCTGGCCACCGACGAGGGTCTCGTCCCCGAGGCGGCCGGGCTCTGCGCAGCGGCACCACCGGTGTGCATCTTCATCGCGGCGGAGGCCAGTGGGGTGTTGTCGAGATGGCTGGACAACGGGGCGAGCACCGTGGCCACGGCCAGGGCCGACAGCACGGCGGTGCGTCCCAGGATTCCGGACCCGGTGCGACGCCGTGCGGGACGTGCGGAGGCGGGACCGGTCGAGGAGTCGCGGTGGGTGTCCGGCTTGGAGGCGGCGGAGACGCGGGTCGACGGCGCCGAAGGTGCCGACGGGATCGCCTCATCCGACGAGGCTGCCGCCGCAGAGTCGGCAGACGTCCTCGCGGACCGAGTCTTCTGGGCGGCCTTGGCAGCACGGATGGCCGTCTCATCAGCAAGCGGCACCCCGGCCTTGCGGGCGGCCATGAGCTTGCGGACCTCGGGGACCTCAACGGTCTCGGCGCCGCGGAAGTCCGTGATCCGACGTGAGAAACGGATCTCATGGGGGGCCTCGGGAGCCGACGCCGTCGCGGGGGCGGCCTCGACACTCACCTCGGGCACGGGGTGCGGCATCGGGGTGGGGACGACGTCCGCCGACGTGTCAGGAACGCTGAAGGAGGTGGTGTGGTGCGTGGTGGAGGCGACGACGGGCTTGACCGAGGCGCTGGCCGGCGTTGCCGCGGAGGTGCGCCTTCTGCGGCGGCCCTCTGACCGCGAGGCGGACTGGGAGGCCGGGGCGGACGCCGACTTGGCCTCGGCGGCGTGACTGCCGAAAGGTGCTGGGCGGGACGAGGTCGGGGCCGTGTCACCGGCGGCCCACCAGGGCTTGTTGCCGGCGGCCCGTCCGGCCGGCGACTCAAGGCTGGAGGTGGACTCGGCCAGGGAGGCGGCGACCAGAGGCGACAGCGCTGAGGGCGCCGCCGGCGTCTGCGAGACACTGGGCTGCTCAGCGGCGTGGGAGCGGTGGCGGCTGCGCCGGTTCTCCGGCCGGGCCTCGGACTGAGGGACCTGCCGATGAACCTGCGGCTGTGAGTGACCCTGAGGTGCACTCGCGATAGCCGGGTTCTCTCGCGTCCGCTGAGTGTCCTCGGAGGCTTGTGCGGTGCGCAGGTCCTTGCGGGAGCGCCGGGTGGGGCGAGCCTCCCCTGGTGCCTGCGGGGAGGCGGAGGAGACGGTGGGCGTGGCCGGGGAGGGCTGCGATGTGCCTACCGCGCCCTCCATCTCGGGGAACGCAGCGGGTGCGGAGGGAGTGGCGGGCTCAGTCACCACGGGCGCATGAGGGCGCGGTTCCGCGGGCTGGGCGGGCTGCTCGACGGCGCTCTGACGCCGGCGGGCCATCCGGCTCATCGGGGCGATCTGCGGCTGGCCGCTCTGCCCTGTCTGCTCAGTGGGAGCCGGATGCACCGACCCTGCGGCTGCGTGCGCCCCTGATCGCGTGGCCGACGCCGTGGCCGGAGGGGTTGCTGGGGCCGCGGGTCTTTGCGGGTGGTTCTGCTTCTGCGGGGCGACCGGAACGTCGGGGAGGGCAGAGGGACTCGGGGCGGTGACGGTGCTGGGGACAGCACCGGGCTGGGATCGGTGAGCGCGGAGGTCACGACGCGAACGGTGAGTGGGGGCGGCGTGGGTGGTATGCGTCGTCGGCGGTGACGGCGGGACGGTTCCGGCCTCCGCCTCGGCGAGCTGGCGAGCGACTTCGGCAGCACGTTCCGCCTCGCGACGCTGGCGTCGACTCATGGGCTGCGGGGTCACGCGGGAAGCCTCCAGGTGGCTGTTGTCATGGGGAAGTCGTCGCTACCGGCGATCCGGTGGTGGCGACATGCTGGCTGCCGGGGCGACAGTCTCGTGTTGTGCTCGGTTAAAACAGTAGCGGTCTCATGTAGGTCTTGCCAGGAGAACCAGCACACCTTTGTGTGACCTGCACTTCTCAGACATGTCGCAAAGTTCCACCTATGGCCCCGATCCTGAAACAGAAACACGTGTCATACGAACGAATCGGCACCAGATCACCACTGCGTGGACTGCAGTCGACGATCGTCGTCCGACGCGGCCCGAGTTGTGGGTATCCACCGGCCACCGCCGTGAGGTCACGATTTAATCACGGCGCTGGTGCTCCTCGCGCTGCATGGCGTCATTCACCTCACCGACAAGCTCTTCGAGGATATCCTCCAGGAAGAGGACCCCGACGAATCGCCCCTGCGCATTGCGCACGTGTCCGAGGTGGGCCCCCGAGCGCTGCATGGCAGCCAGAGCCTCCTCGACCTCGTCGTCGTAGCCGACGGGGACGAGTGCGCGGGCCCGCCAGGCGGGGACCGGCTCGGTGCGGTCGGTGCCGTCGGCGTAAAGGACGTCCTTGAGGTGCAGGTAGCCGGTGATGACGGGCCCCTCTCCCCCATCCGTGGCTGCGTCAGCCGCCGATTCATCCGCAGCGACCTGATCGGCCAGGAGCGGGAAGCGGGAGAAGCCAGTGGAGGCCACGGCCCGCTCCACGTCCTCCGGGGTGCAGCTCTGAGGCAGGGTGACGAGCTCGCTCAGGGGCACCATGACGCTGCCGGCGGTCTCCTCGGAGAACTCCAGGGCTCCGCTGAGCAGGCCGGTGGAGTCCTCCAGAACGCCCTCGGCGGTGGAGCGCTCGACGATGGAGGCGACCTCCTCGGCGTTGAAGGCGGCGGCGATCTCCTCCTTGGCCTCGATGCCCAGGACCCTCAGGACCCCGTTGGCGAAGCCGTTGAGCCCGTTGACCACGGGGCTGAAGACGCGCGAGCACCACACCAGGGGCGGGGCGAGCCAACGCACGGCCTTCTCGGGGGAGGAGATGGAGATGTTCTTGGGCACCATCTCCCCGGCGACGACGTGCAGTCCCACGACGATGACCAGGGCGATGAGGACGGCGACCGCGTGGGAGCCGGCGTGGCCGACGCCGACGGCGGCGAGCAGGGGAGCGAGAGCGCGGGCGATGGCCGGCTCAGCGACGACGCCAAGGCCGGTGGAGCACAGCGTGACGCCGAGCTGGGCAGTGGCCAGCATGCGCGAGACGTTCTGGAGGGCCCACAGGGCGGTGGCGGCGCGGGTGTCGCCGGCCTCGGCCAGCGGCTCGAGCTGGCTGCGGCGCGAGGAGGTGACGGCGAACTCCGCGCCGACGAAGAAGGCGTTGCCGGCCAGGAGGATGACGGTGACCACAAGGGCCAGGGGCGTGCTCATCGTCGCTCCCCCTCAGGCCCCCGGCCTCCGGGCGCGGCATCGGGGTCCTTGGGGCGCACGTGGAGGCGGGTGACGCGGCGCCCGTCCATGGCGTCGACGGTCAGGGACGCATGAGTCAGCTCGACGACGTCGCCGACGACGGGGATGCGGCCGAGCTCGGTCATGACCAGGCCGCCGAGGGTCTCGTAGGGGCCGTCGTCGGGCACCTGAATGGCGGCGCGGGTGGCGAGCTCGTCGGGGCGCATCCACCCCGGGACGACCCAGTGCCCCGAGGGGTCGAGGTGGGCGCCGGCACGGCGGCGGTCGTGCTCGTCGGCGACGTCCCCGACGACCTCCTCGACGGCGTCCTCGAGGGTGACGACGCCGGCGGTGCCGCCGTACTCGTCGACGACGATCGCCATCTGGGACCCCTGGGCGCGCAGCTCGACGAGCAGGTCGGCCAGCGGCATGGTCTCGGGGACGCGGGGCGCGGGTGTCATGAGGGAGGTGGAGGCCACCGGCACGTCGGCGCGCCGCTCGTAGGGGACGCCGATGGCGCGGCGCAGGTGGACGATGCCCATGACGTCGTCGACGTCGCGGCCGATGACGGGGAAGCGGGAGTGGCCGGTGGCACGGGCCAGGTGCACGACGTCCTCGGCGGAGTCGTCGGCCTCGAGGGTGTGGAGGCGGCCACGGTCGGTCATGACATCGACGGCGGTGAGCGCCCCCAGGCCGATGGAGCGAGTGAGCAGGGTGGCGGTGGAGGCGTCGAGGGTGCCCTCCTCGGCGCTGTGGCGCACGAGGGAGGCCAGCTCGCCGGCACTGCGGGTGCCGCTGAGCTCCTCGGCCGGCTCGATGCCCATGGCGTGCAGGACGGCGTTGGCCGCGTTGTTGAGCACAAGGATGAGGGGCTTGAGCAGGGTGGTGAAGCCCATGAGGAAGGGGGCCACGAGGCCGGCGGCGCGCATGGGGTCGGCCAGAGTGGCGTTCTTGGGGATGAGCTCGCCCATGACCATGGAGAAGGCGTTGACGACGATGAGCGCGATGACGACCGAGGCGCCTGTGGCCACCGAGGCAGCCAGCCAGTGGCTCATGAGGTCGGTGAGGAGGTTGGCCAGGGCGGCCTGCATCGTGTAGCCCAGGAGCACCGTGGTCAGGGTGATGCCGACCTGGGCTCCGGACAGGAGGGTGGACAGGCGCCCCAGGGCCCGCTGGACGGCGGTGGCGCGCTTGTCCCCGGCGGCGGCGCGGGTCTCGACGGTGGAGGGGTCGAGGGCCACCAGGGAGAACTCGCCGGCCACGAACAGGGCGGTGCCCGCGGTGAGGACCACGCCGACGACGATCATGAGCCAGTCGGTCATGCGGGCCCCTCCCCCGTGTGGGGCTCGACGTGGGCGCCGGAGGCGGACGAGTCGGGGTGGGGTTGGTCAGAGGCGGGCGAGGAGGCGCGGTGCGTGCGGGTGCGGCGCCTGCGGGCCCGGCGGAAAGCCGATCGCATAGTGACCGAACGGTACCACCGCCGGGCTCCTCCGGGCCGGTCACGGGGCCGGGCCACGAGCGGCGTCACAGCCGGGACACGCCTGTGTCCTTGGTCCCGCATTTGCTCGCCTGAGACGCCTTTCACCTCCTAGGATGTCCTACGGACACCGCCGTTCCTCCCCGGGTCCCGCCGAGGTTCCCAGCGCCGGGACGGCAGACTGACGAATTCACCGAGGAGACCCGACGTGCCTACGCAGGACCAGACCAGCCCAGGCTTCGGTGCCAACGAGTGGATGGTGGAGGAGATGCGGGCCGCCTGGTTGGCGGATCCCTCCTCCGTGAGCCCCCAGTGGCGAGAGCTCTTCGAGACCGACCCGAGTGCCGGCTTGCGGAAGCCGAGCTCCAACCCCTCGAACGGCTTCGCCAACGGTTCTGCGTCGTCGGCCCCTGGAGGGCCGCGCCGGGCGACCATCACGCCACAAGCCGCCGTCCTCCAGCGCCGTTCCTCCGCGATCCAGGACGTCACCCGCTCCGATCTTCCCCCGGCCCCGCCGTCGGACACCGCTCCCCCGACCTCCCCCTACGCCCAGCGCCTGGCCGCCCACCCCGCCCACGACCTGGAGGGCGACGGCTGCGAGGACGGCTCCGTCCGCCTCAAGGGCGCGGCCGCCCGTACCGCCAAGAACATGGACGACTCCCTGTCCATGCCCACGGCCACCTCCGCCCGGGCCATCCCCGCCAAGGTCCTCATCGAGAACCGCGCCGTCATCAACAGCCACCTGGCCCGCACCCGCGGCGGCAAGGTCTCCTTCACCCACCTCATCGGCTGGGCGGTGGTCGAGTCCCTCTCCGAGATGCCCTCGATGAACGTCTCCTACGGGGTCGACGAGGCCGGCAAGCCGGTCCTGCGCGAGCCCGCCCACGTGGCCTTCGGCCTGGCCATCGACGTGCCCGCCTCCGATGGGCAGCGCCGTCTGCTGGTGCCCTCCATCAAGCAGGCCGATCTTATGGACCTGTCCCGGTTCGTGGAGGCCTATGAGGGCCTCGTGGCCAAGGCCCGCGACAACAGGCTGGACCTCGACGACTTCCGCGGCACCACCGTGACCCTGACCAACCCCGGCATGATCGGGACCCTGCACTCGGTGCCGCGCCTCATGCCCGGCCAGGGGCTCATCGTGGGGGTCGGAAGCATGGACTACCCGGCGGCCTTCGCCGGCGCCAGCCCCGACACCCTGGCCCGCCAGGGCATCGGCAAGGTCGTCACCCTGACCTCCACCTACGACCACCGTGTCATCCAGGGCGCAGCCTCGGGGGAGTTCCTGCGCCTGGTGGAGCGCAAGCTCCTGGGGCTGGACGGTTTCTGGAGCCGGGCCTTCGAGTCCCTGCGCATCCCCCTCGAGCCGGTCGAGTGGGTGCGCGACACCACCTACGACCCCGAGCTCGAGACCGGCAAGCCGGCGCGCGTGGCCGAGCTCATCCATGCCTACCGTCAGCGCGGGCACCTGGCCGCCGACAACGACCCGCTCACCTACCGCCTGCGCCGCCACCCGGACCTGGACATCACCTCCTACGGGCTGAGCCTGTGGGACCTGGACCGTTCCTTCCCCACCCGGGGCCTGGGCGGGCGAGACCGGGCCACCCTGCGCGAGATCCTCAAGATGCTGCGCGACGCCTACTGCCGCACCGTGGGCGTGGAGTACATGCACATCCAGGACCCGGCCCAGCGCACCTGGTGGCAGGAGCGCCTCGAGCGAGACTGGGAGGACATCGCCGACGAGGAGCGCCGTCGGATCCTCACCAAGCTGGAGCAGGCCGAGGCCTTCGAGACCTTCCTGCAGACCAAGTACGTGGGTCAGAAGCGCTTCAGCCTCGAGGGCGGGGAGTCCCTCATCGTGGCCCTGGACCGTCTGCTCGACGCCGCCGCCCACGACGGCCTCGATGAGGTCGTCATCGGCATGGCCCACCGCGGCCGCCTCAACGTGCTCACCAACATCGCCGGCAAGTCCTACGCCCAGGTCTTCGACGAGTTCGAGGGCAATGGCGTCATCGAGGGCGCCAGCACCGGGGACGTCAAGTACCATCTGGGCACCGAGGGTGTCTTCTCCGGGACCGACGGCGTGACCACGCGCGTCTCCCTGGCGGCCAACCCCTCCCACCTGGAGACGGTCGACGGCGTCGTCGAGGGGATCGTGCGCGCCAAGCAGGACCGCATCGGCCTGGGCGAGAAGGGCTACACGGTCATGCCGGTCCTCGTCCACGGCGACGCCGCCTTCGCCGGCCAGGGCGTGGTCTACGAGACCCTCAACATGAGTCAGCTGCCCGCCTACCGCACCGGCGGCACCGTTCATGTCATCGTCAACAACCAGATCGGCTTCACCACCGGATCGGCCTCGGCCCGCTCCACCATCTACGCCACCGACCTGGCCAAGGGCCTGCAGGTGCCGATCTTCCACGTCAACGCCGACGATCCCGAGACGGTCGCCCGCACCGCCCGCCACGCCTACGAGTACCGGCGCACCTTCCACAAGGACGTCATCATCGACCTCATCTGCTACCGGCGCCGCGGGCACAACGAGGGCGACGACCCCTCGATGACCCAGCCGCTCATGTACCGGCTCATCGACTCCTTGGACTCCACCCGCGGGGTCTACACCGCCGCCCTCGTGGGGCGCGGCGACATCACCCCTGCGGAGGCCCACGAGATCGCCGAGAGCTATCAGGGCGAGCTGGAGCGAGTCTTCACCGAGGCACATGTCCAGATCACCGGGAGCGAGGAGAACTCCAGGGGCTCCGGCGACACCGATGCCTCGGGAACCGACGCCTCCGCCCAGGACCTGTCCGACCCCACGAAGGTGGGCGTACCCCTGTCCTCTCTGGAGATCCCCCACTCTCAGCAGGCGGGCAGCGGCATGATGCTCGGCTGGACCTCGGCCGTGCCACGCGACGTCGTCGAGCGCATCGGGGACGCCCAGGTCGCCTGGCCGGGCTCCTTCACCGTCCACCCCAAGCTCCAGACCATGCTCGCCAAACGACGTGAGGCCACCCGCGAGGGCGGTATCGACTGGGGCCTGGGCGAGCTCATCGCCCTGGGGAGCCTGCTCATGGAGGGCGTGCCGATCCGCATCGCCGGCGAGGACGCCCGCCGTGCCACCTTCGCCCAGCGTCACGCGGTCCTGCACGACCACGCCTCCGGTCAGGAGTGGACGCCGTTGAGCTTCCTCACCCCGGACCAGGCTCCTCTGGAGATCTACGACTCGCTGCTCAGCGAGTACGCCGCTCTGGCCTTCGAGTACGGATACTCGGTGGAGCGGCCCGAGGGACTGACGATGTGGGAGGCCCAGTTCGGCGACTTCGCCAACGGCGCCCAGTCCGTCATCGACGAGTACGTCACCTCCGCCGCTCAGAAGTGGGGGCAGCGCTCCGGCCTGGTCATGCTGCTCCCCCACGGCCAGGAGGGGCAGGGACCGGACCACTCCTCGGGGCGCATCGAGCGCTACCTGCAGATGTGCGCCCAGGACAACATGGTGGTGGCCCAGCCCTCCACGCCCGCCAGCTACTTCCACCTGCTGCGCGAGCACACCTACCGCCGCCCGCGCCGCCCGCTCATCGTCTTCACCCCCAAGCAACTGCTGCGTCTGAAGGCCGCCTGCTCGCCGGTGGAGGACTTCACCTCCGGCACCTTCCAACCGGTCATCGGGGAGATCGACGACGCCGTCCTGGCCGCAGCGCAGGAGCAGGGAGTGGATCGGGTGCTGCTGTGCTCGGGGCGCATCTACTACGACCTACTGGCTCACCGTTCCAAGACCGGGGACACGAGCACCGCCATCGTCCGTCTCGAGCAGCTCTACCCGCTTGAGACCGAGGCCATCGCCGAGGCGCTGGCGCCCTTCAGCGGCGCCGAGCTCGTGTGGGTGCAGGACGAGCCGGCCAACCAGGGCATGTGGCCCTACCTGGCGCTCCACCTGCCCGCGGACCTGACCGGCGGTGTCCTGCCCACGCTGGTCTCCCGGCCCGAGGCCGCAGCGCCGGCCGTGGGGACCGCCGGTGTCCACCGCGCCCAGCAGGAGGAGATCATCGGTCAGGCCTTCACCCGAGACTGAGAACAGGCTGGTCATCACCGGTTCGTCTCCGGCCAACCCCGCCGAAATGCCGCCAGCCTCCCGCGCCGCAGCGCAAGGTCACGATAATGTCAAGACAGCATGAGGGATCATGAGGCATGAGGAGGCGCTGCCATGCGTGAGACGAGGCTGAGCTTCATCGGCGACGAGCTGGTGGCCGGTCATGGCGACGGACGTGCTCTGGGCTGGACGGGCCGAGTCATGGCCCGCACGCCCCGGGACGCCGAGATCCTGTGGACCTCGCTGGCGGTCCCCGGTGAGACGACCGCGCAGATGTCCGACCGCTGGGGGCCTGAGGTGGCCCGGCGCTCCACGCACACCGGTATCAACCGGCTCGTGGTGGGGCTGGGCGTGGCCGACGTGCTTGCCGGCATCTCCTACGCCCGCTCCCGCCTGGCCCTGGCCAACATCCTCGATACGGCCGCCTCCGACCACCGCGAGTGCTTCGTCGTCGGGCCGCCTCCCCTGCCCGAGGCCGACCCCGACGCCACCGCCCAGCTCTCCCAGGCCGCCGAGGAGGTGTGCCTGCGCCGCAACGTGCCCTACGTGGACGCCTTCGAGCCGCTGCGCAACCACGAGCAGTGGACGGCCGACGTCGCCGCCGCCGGCGGCACGCACCCGGGCCAGGCCGGCTACGGCCTGCTGGCCTGGCTGGTGCTGCACCGCGGCTGGTACGAGTGGCTCGGCGTCGAGCGCCCCGAGTCCTGAAGGCATCGATGCCCGCCGGTCAGGCCGGCGATGGAGAGCCCTCGGCGGACGGCTCGGATGCGGCGAAGATGTCGCCGCGGATCCCCACCAGGCGGTTGGAGACGCGTTTGTTGAAGAAGCCGACGATGGGGCCGATGAAGAAGCCCATGATGATCGTGCCCAGGGCGATGATGCCCAGTGAGAGGTCGAACCTGATGAGAATGAGGGCCAGCAAGATCGTGATGATGTCCTGAACCACGCGGTAGGCGCGGTAGCTGCAGCGCGGGAAGTGGCGCCTGAGCGAGGGCGCGATCCCGTCATAGGGGCACTGGCCCAGATCGCAGGTGATGTACATGGAGACTCCCAGGCAGAACAGCGGCAGCCCGATCGCCAGGTGGAGGAGCATGCTGCCCACGGAGTACTCGACGTGGAAGAAGCTGCGGTGAATCGGACGGAAGTAGTCCACGAGGACGCCCACGATCGTGAAATTGACGACCGTCCCCAACCCGAAGATCGACCGGTCGAAGGGGAGGACAAGGATCAGCATGATGATGTTGACGATCGGGACGATCGCCGAGAAGGAGATCCCTGAGACGTGGGAGATGCCCTGCAGGAAGGCGGTGAACGGGTCGACGCCGCTCTTGCCCTCCAGGCAGATCGCGATCCCGACCGCCGTGATCACCTCCCCCAGAAAGCACACGAGGATGCGCCGCAGAAGCGAGTTGTCGGAAAGTGTCCACTGGTCTTTTGCTGTCAGGTTCCTCAGGGTCATGTCACACCACCGTCGTTGAGGAGGAGACCGGCAAGGCCGCGCCGCAGGACGCGCCATGGGACGTGGAAGGAGCCGATCGGTGCCTCCTCACCACGAACCGCCCTGGTATTCTACGGCTCACACCTCAGCGTCTCATCACCGTCAAGGCCGTAGGACCCAGGAGGCGACTCGAGTCAGCACCCGACCAAGGCTTTTACGCGGCGGTTCCGGGGCAGCTCATGAACGACGTCGGCCGGTCACCGTGATGGTGACCGGCCGACGTCTGTTGCGTCTCAGGGTGCTGCGCTCCGCACGTTACCCGGCTCAGGCGTTGGGACGCTTGCCGTGGTTGGCGCTAGACTTGGCGCGTGCACGACGCTTACGACCGCGCTTGCTCATCACTGCCTCCTCGTGTCTGGACTCGCCCCACGAGGGGGCACGGAACGCCGATGATTGTCGCATATGGCGACTCGACCCGGCCAGTCTCGCGGCGCCAACTGGCCGGTGAAGGCGACCACATGTCACCGCAGCCAACACGGCGCCGGCAACGAACCTGACGGACCGAGCGACCGGAAGGCCTCAGTCGCCCTCCATGCGAATGGTTCGCGAGGACTCGACCCGGGACTCCACGATGCGCACGACCCGCCCGGAAGCCGAGGCCTGAGTCCGGGTCGTCGTCGACGTCGACGTCACACTCACCGCGGTGGCGCGCAGGGTCGACAGGCGCCCCAGGACCCGGGCGCGCAGCTCGGGAGGAGCCTGCTCGGCACACCGCGAGCGCAGGATCTCACGCAGGTGGGTCTCGGCGTCGGCGATGCGCGAGCAATGCAGGCAGGTGGCCACGTGCTGGGCCAGGCGCTCGGTGAGATCGGCGGTGCACTCCCGGTCGAGGAAGGCCTCCAGGTGGGCGCGGGCCTCGGCGCAGGAGCAGTCCTGGGAGCCGACTGCCGTCTTGGGGGCCTTGGCGGACTCGGTGCTCTTGTCCGTGTTCACCTGCGGTTCCATGCGGTCTCTCATTTCTCCTCCTCCCCGTATCCGTACTCGCGAGCGTAGTCGGCCAGCAGCTCGCGCAGCTGGCGGCGCCCCCGGTGCAACCGGGACATGACGGTGCCGATCGGCGTGTCCATGATCTCGGCGATCTCCTTGTAGGAGAAGCCCTCGACGTCGGCCAGGTAGACGGCCAGGCGCCGGTCCTCGGTGAGCTGACCCAGGGCCTCCTTGATGTCGGAGTCCGGCAGGGCGTCCAGGGCGAGGTTCTCGGCGCTGGGCAGCCCCACGGGGTCGTGGGAGGCGGCCCGGTGCAACTGCCAGTCCTCGACGGCGTCCGCGTCGGACTGGAGGGGCTCGCGCTGCTTCTTGCGATAGGAGTTGATGAAGGTGTTGGTCAGGATCCGGTAGAGCCAGGCCTTGAGGTTGGTGCCGGGCCGGTACTGGTGGAAGGAGCCGAAGGCCTTGGCGTAGGCGTCCTGAACGAGGTCCTCGGCGTCGGCCCGGTTGCGGGTCATGCGCAGGGCGGCACCGTAGAGCTGGTCCAGGTAGGGCAGCGCCTCGGCCTCGAAACGGGCGGCCCGGGCGGCCTCGTCCTCGTCGGCGGGGGCACGGTCGAAGCCGTCTGCGCCGTCATCCGGATCAATCACCTCATCCAGGGTGATCTCGTCTGTGTGGTCGTCGATGTCCGTCATCGCCCACGAGCCTAGCCCGAGCCCGGACACCCAGGTGTCATCAACGCCGAGCGGGCTGGTCACCGTGGCGGGTCGCCGCTCCGGAGGGTCCACGGGGCGGGCCGATCCCGGGCCGCTGTGTCCCATGTGTCTGCCGGGCCGGTCGGTGCGGCGGCTCTGACCGCCCCTCGGCCCGCTCGGCAGTGCGCCTCGCCGGCGGGCGGTCCTGCTCGACGGCGGCACAGTCGGCTGCTGAGTGCTCATGCTCTGACCAACAGGACGGCGCCCCGGATTCATTCCCCGTCCGCACTCAGCGAGGCGCGCACCACGCTCGAGCGGCGACGTCGCTGGCCCGAGCCGCCCGTGTAGGTCAGGATGGGGGCATGAACATTCTGCGCTCCTTCGCCCGCCCGATGCTCGCTGCGCCCTTCATCGTCGATGGGCTCGACGCCCTCGTGCGCCCGTCGCGCCACGTGGAGAAGTTCGAGAAGGTCGCCCCCACGCTCGAGCGCGCCGGCCTGCCGCCGGTGCTGACCTCCGACGCCCGGATGCTCACCCGCGCCTCGGGCGCCGTGAGCCTCGTGGCCGGGCTGGGGCTGGCCGCCGGCCGGGCGCCCCGCACGAACGCCACCATCCTGGCGGCCCTCAACATCCCGCTCACGGTTGTCAACAACCCCGTCTGGGCGGTCAGGGGAGCCAAAGCCCGCAAGGAGGCCCTCTCCGGTCTGCTTCGGGGGGCCGCCGTCGGCGCCGGGCTCGCCCTGGCCGCCGTCGACCGTCAGGGCAGACCGTCCTTGGCCTGGCAGGTGCGCAACTCGCGCCAGCAGCGCGAGGCGATCCAGGCCGCTCAGGAGGCCGTGCGCCAGCGCTACGTGACCGCCTGATCCGCTTCTTCCGGGGTCAGCCGGTTCTCACCCCGGCTCCGTCATCGCCGTCACCTGGGCGTCATAGGTGACGGCTAGCCTCATCTCGTCCACTTCAGCCCACCTCACCACGCGCAGACACGTCATCGACACGCAGGGAGCACTCATGACCGTCCAGTCCGCCCAGCCGGCCCAGTCAGAACAGTCCGCCCAGAGTACTGAGCCCGACGTCATCTATACCTGGACCGACGAGGCGCCGATGCTGGCGACCCACTCCTTCCTACCGATCGTGCGGGGCTTCGCCCAGCGGGCGGGCGTGAGCGTGGGAACCGCGGACATCTCGCTGGCGGGCCGCATCCTGGCGGCCTTCTCCCTGGCCGACGACGACCTGGCCCGCCTGGGCGAGCTCACCCAGTCCCCTGCGGCCACCATCATCAAGCTGCCCAACATCTCGGCCTCCCTGCCCCAGCTCAAGGCCGCCATCGCCGAGCTGCAGGCCCTGGGTTACGAGGTCCCCGACTACCCCGACTCCCCCAGCACGCCCGCAGAGCAGGAGGCGCGCACCGCCTACGACGCCGTCAAGGGCAGCGCCGTCAACCCCGTCCTGCGCGAGGGCAACTCGGACCGGCGCGCCCCGGCGGCTGTCAAGGCCTACGCCCGCTCCCACCCGCACTCGATGGGGACCTGGTCGTCCGAGTCGTGCACGCGCGTGGCCACGATGAGGGCCGGCGACTTCCGGCACAACGAGCGCAGCGTCGTCGTCCCCGAGGCCGGCACCCTGCAGATCTGGCTGCGCCCGGCCGACGGCGGAGCACCCGTCATCCTGCGGGAGTCGCTGCCGGTGAGCGCCGGGGAGGTCGTGGACGCCACATTCATGAGCGCCGTCGCCCTGGATGAGTTCCTCACCCGGCAGGTGGCCGCCGCCAAGGATGAGGACCTGCTGCTGTCGGTGCATCTCAAGGCCACGATGATGAAGGTCTCCGACCCGCTCATCTTCGGCCACGCGGTGCGCGCCGCCCTGCCGGGCGTCTTCTCCACCTACGGGCAGGTGCTGGCCGAGGCCGGCCTGCGCGCCGAGGACGGCCTGGCATCGGTCCTGGCGGGCCTGGGGTCGCTGCCCCAGGGCGAGGAGATCCGCGCCGCCATCGAGGCCGAGCTCGCCGCCGGGCCGCGCCTGTCCATGGTGGACTCCGACCGCGGGATCACGAACCTGCACGTGCCCAGCGATGTCATCATCGACGCCTCCATGCCCGCCATGATCCGGGCCGGCGGCCACCTGTGGGGGCCGGACGGCCAGACCGCGGACACGCTCGCCGTCATCCCGGACTCCTCCTACGCCGGGGTCTACCAGGCCGTCATCGAGGACTGCCGCACCCACGGGGCCCTGGACCCGGCCACCATGGGCTCGGTTCCCAACGTGGGTCTCATGGCCCGCAAGGCCGAGGAGTACGGCAGCCACGACAAGACCTTCCTCATCCCGGCCGACGGCACCATGGAGGTCGTCGTGGTCGAGGGAGCGGGCGCCGAGCCGGGCGCGGTGCTGTTGTCCCACGAGGTGGCCACCGGCGACATCTGGCGGGCCTGCACCACTCAGGACGCCCCCATCCGCGACTGGGTGCACCTGGCGGTCACCCGGGCCCGGGCCACCGGTGCCCCGGCCGTGTTCTGGCTGGACCCCGAGCGCGGCCACGACGCCGTCCTCATCGACCTGGTGCGCCGTTGCCTGGATGAGGAGGACACCGAGGGCCTGGACATCCGCGTCCTGGACCCGGTGGCGGCCACACGCCTGTCCCTGGAGCGCGCCCGCCGCGGTGAGGACACGATCTCGGTGACCGGCAACGTGCTGCGCGACTACAACACGGATCTCTTCCCCATCCTCGAGCTGGGCACGAGCGCCAAGATGCTCTCGGTGGTGCCGCTGATGAACGGCGGCGGCCTGTATGAGACCGGGGCCGGGGGCTCGGCCCCCAAGCACGTGCGCCAGCTGCTCGAGGAGGACTACCTGCGCTGGGACTCCCTGGGCGAGTTCCTGGCCCTGGCCGAGGCCTTCCACCACGTGGCCCAGGTCAGTGGCAACGAGCGCGCCGAGGTCCTGGCAGACGCCTTGGAGGCCGCCACGGCCCGGCTGCTGGAGGAGAACCGCTCGCCGGCGCGCCGCCTGGGGCAGATCGACAACCGCGGCTCGCACGCCTGGCTGGCTCTGTACTGGGCCCGTGAGCTGGCGGCCCAGCAGACCAGTCCGGAGCTCGCCGCCGTCTTCACCTCGATCGCCCAGCAGCTCGAGGCCTTCAACGACACGATCCAGGCCGAGCTGCTGGCCGTCCAGGGCTCCCCGGCGGACATCGGCGGCTACTACCGCCCCGATGAGGCCCTGACCGACGCCGTCATGCGCCCCTCGACAACCCTCAACGCGGTCATCGAGGCCCTGGCATGACCGACAGCCCCGGCACTGCCGGCTTGGCCAGCTCAGCTGACTCGGCCGAGCCGTGGCGGGCGCCGGTGGCGGCGGGGGCACTGGAGGCGGTCGTGGAGCTGCCGGGGTCGAAGTCGCTCAGTGCCCGGGCCCTGCTGCTGGCCGCCGTCGCTGACACGCCGACCACGCTCACCGGGCTCCTGCGCTCGCGCGACACCGAGCTCATGCTCGCCGCCCTGAGCGCGCTCGGCACCCGTTTCGAGGACCTCAACGACTCCGGTACACGGCTGCGTGTCACGCCGGCTCCCCTGCCGCTGCGCGTGCAGGCAGGTCCCGACGGCGTCGGGCGTATCGACGTCGGCCTGGCCGGGACCGTCATGCGCTTCGTGCCCGCACTGGCCGCCCTGGCCGATGCCCCGGTCGTCTTCGACGGGGACGAGGCCGCCCGGCGCCGCCCCATGGCGCCGCTGCTCGACGCGCTGGCCGCCCTGGGCGCGGAGGTGGCCCACCTCGGTGAGCCCGGCTTCCTGCCTGTGCGCATCGGCCCCGGCGGCGGTGCGCTCCTGAAAGCCCGGAACGCCCGCGTGGCGGTCGACGGTTCGGCCTCCTCCCAGTTCGTCTCCGCCCTCCTGCTCCTGGGCGCCCTCCTGCCCGGTGGCCTGGAGCTCACCCCCACCGGGCCGGTGCCCTCGCTGACGCATGTGGCCATGACGGTGGCGACGCTGCGCGAGCGGGGCATCGCCGTCGACGAGCCCGCCCCCGGGGGCGGCGACGGCGAGCGCACCTGGCGGGTCCACCCCGGCCGCCCCCGCGGCGGGCAGGTGGCGATCGAGCCGGACCTGTCCAACGCCGGCCCCTTCCTGGCGGCCGCCCTCGTGGCCGGCGGCCGGGTGAGCGTCCCCCACTGGCCGGCGGTCACGACTCAGGCCGGTGACTCCTGGCGCGAGCTCCTGCCCCGCCTGAGCGGCGAGGTGACGCTCTCCGACGGCGCGCTCACCGCTCGCGGCACCGGACGGCTCAGCGGGATCGAGGCGGACCTGTCCGACGTCGGCGAGCTCGTCCCCACGGTGGCGGCCCTGGCGACCCTCGCCGGGGCGCAGGGCCACGCCAGCACCCTCACCGGCATCGCGCACCTGCGCGGGCACGAGACCGACCGCCTGGCCGCCCTGGCCACCGAGATCCGTCTTCTGGGCGGGGACGCCGAGGAGACCGCTGACGGCCTCCTTATCCGCCCCGCCCCGCTGCACGGCGCCGCCCTGCACTCCTACGCCGACCACCGGATGGCCACCTTCGCCGCCATCATCGGCCTGGGCGTGGACGGGGTGAGCCTGGACGACGTCGAGTGCACCTCCAAGACGCTGCCCGGCTTCGCGGGCCTGTGGGCCGCCATGCTCGCCACCGCGGCCGGAACTCATAGCGCCAAGCCGGAGCCTGAACCGGGCGTCCCGGGAGATCGCGCCTGATGGCCCGCCGCGACACCGGCACCGACGACCCGCGCGTGAGGGTCCGCCCCGGCCGGGGCTCGCGCCCCCGCACCAAGCAGCGCCCCAGCCACGCCGACGCGGTCCTGGGCATGGTCACCCGCATCGACCGCGGCCACTACCGCATCCGCCTCGACGACCCCGGCCTCACCGAGAGCTCCAGCGGCGACATCACCGCCATGAAGGCCCGAGAGCTCGGCCGGGGCAAGGTCGTCGTCGGCGACCGGGTCGCCGTCGTCGGGGACACCAGCGGGCGCTCCGGGACCCTGGCCCGCATGGTGCGTATCGAGGAGCGCACCACCCTGCTGCGCCGCAGCGCCGAGGACGGCGACGCCGCCGGCACCGAGCGGGCGATCGTCGCCAACGCCCGCCAGCTCGTCATCGTCACCGCCGTGGCCGATCCCGAGCCGCGTCCGCGGATGATCGACCGTTACCTCGTGGCCGCCTATGACGCTGGCATGGAGCCGCTCATCGTGCTCACCAAGACCGACCTGGCCGACGCCGCCCCGCTGACGGGCCTTTACAGCCCCCTGGGCGTACGCTGCCTGGCCACGCGCCTGCACCCGGGCGCCTCGGACGACGAGGCCGGCCCCACCGAGACCGCAGGGGCACCGGAGCAGGCCGACGACGGCATCGAGGCGGTCCGGAAGGCGCTGACCGGTACCGTCTCGGTCCTCGTGGGCCACTCTGGGGTCGGCAAGTCCACGCTCATCAACGCGATCGTTCCCGGCGCGGACCGCGCCACCGGTCACGTCAACGAGGTCACCGGTCGCGGCCGCCACACCTCCACCAGTCTCCAGGCCCTTGCCCTGCCCGGCGGTGGCTGGGTCATCGATACTCCAGGCGTGCGCTCCTTCGGGGTCTCCCACGTGGGCAGCGCCGACGTCCTGCGCGGCTTCCCGGACCTGGCAGCCGTGGCCGAGGACTGCCCGCGCGGGTGCACCCACGAGGACGGCGTCGTCGACTGCGCCCTGGATGAGTGGGTGAATGATCCGGCTGCACCCAACGGGCGGCGCGCACGGGTGGAGTCCTTCCGCCGGTTGCTGGCGCCCTCGCTGGAGGCCGAGGACCCCACCAGGCCCTGAGCGCTCCTGGCCGCAGGCGGGGTCCTTCGACGAGCGTCACGGTTTCGTCGACAGCGCGATCCTTAAACTCTGAGGGCCGCCTACCCGGCTATTGGGCCAAGCCCCGGCAAAACGGCGCCAGCACTGAGTTTTTTCACGCCTCGACGCCCCCATTATTGGACATCCTGTGCTAAAACTCACATCACAGAGCCGTTGCAGGATTCAACTACAAGCCGATTTTGACGGTTCCCACAAGCGAAAGCGCGTTAGTCTCATGACATGCACAATCGTCCGACCCCTTCACTCCCACGTCCCGCCCTGGGCGACTTGTCCGCGCGCGCCAACCTCTCAGCGGCGCGCCGGCGCGTCCTGGAGGTCGTGGAGGCTTCAAACGACGCGATGACGGCCGTTCAGGTCGCCAGCGCACTCAACCTGCACCACAACACCGTCCGTGAGCACCTCGACGCCCTGGTTGACGCCGGGTTCGTCACGGTGTCCACCAAGCCGACGGGCAAGCGGGGCCGCCCGGCCCTGCGCTACGCCTCGACGGCACCCGACCCCCAGCAGATGGTCGACGCCTACCTGCTGCTGCTCGACGCGATCGCCGACACCCTGGGCGAGGGCGAGGACGCCCGGGCCACCGCCCTGGAGATCGGTCGCCGCTGGGCCGAGCTGACCCCCGGCACCGTCGCCGAGCCCGTGGTCGACGGCGAGGAGGTGGACCGGGTCACTGCCCTCATCCCCTACCTCGCGGTCATGGGCTTCGCCCCGGAGGTCTCCGGCGATACCGTCGTCCTGCGCTCCTGCCCGCTGGTCACGCGCAACCACCGGCCGCGCGACCTGGTGTGCACCATGCACGAGGGCTTCCTGCGGGCTGTCGTCGGCCCCGGCCCGGGGGCCTACGAACGCATCAAGTTCCTGCCCAACGGGCCCGACGGCTGCCAGATCAGCCCGGCTGAACCGGCCCAGGAGGAGCCGGAGCTGAAGATCGTCCGCGCCGACGTCGCCTGATTCGCGCAGCTCCATCAATCACCATCATCCGTCCACCTACCAACCACTTCCGAGATCGCACGGCTTCGGCCCCGGGCACAGGCGCCCGGGGCCGAA